>DUQR01000019.1 GCA_012837715.1 Bacillota bacterium
ATATAATCAACCATAAATCCAGCCATCACCTAAACAGCGCGCTCAAAGCCTGAACACCCCATTGTTCCTTTGGATTGTTCTTTTCTGTGTTTTTTCCATACAATTTATTAACCGCCCGAGATAGGCTAAACACAATCTCTTGAAGCTAAAAAACCCTTTTCTGGAGAGGGATAAGAACTGATCATTGAATAATTCCCCAAGTTATGCTAGGTTAAATGAAACGAGTCTTTTCTTTGAAAAACGAGAAACAAAGGAGCTTAACAAATGAAGATTGCCATAATCGCCGATAGTACCTGCGATCTCCCCAGTGAATATCTTCAGGAGTATCAGATCGAAGTCTTTCCCTTTACCGTTACCTTTAATAACACTGATTATTTGGATGGGATCAACCTTACCACCGAAGAGCTCTACCAAGCGATGAAGGAAGGACATCACCCGAAGACCGCCCAAGTCAACCCCATGCTGATGAAGGAATCCTTTCTTAACCATGCGCGTAAAGGCGAAGCCTGTATCTATGTTGCCTTTTCGGGAGCAATGTCCGGTACGTACCAAACCAGTCTTTTGATGGCCGCCGAAGTTAAAGAGGAATATCCGGACTTCGAGATTGAAATTATTGACAGCCGCGCCGGATCCCTCGCTTCCGGATTGGTTATTTTAAAAGCAGCCCAAATGGCCCGGGCTGGAAAGGATAAGGACGAAATTGTCCGCTTCATTACTCAACAAACCCGACATATGGAACATATCTTTACCGTGGATAGTTTAGAAACCCTTTACCGGGGGGGGCGCCTTAATCGCACCGGGCTTCTGATCGGGAACATCCTCAATATAAAACCCGTTCTCCATTTGGAGAACGGGCGGATTGGCTTATTAGGAATGGTTCGCGGAAAAAAACGGGCGTTAGAAAAGATCTTGGATCTTATGGAAGAGCGATGCGCCCAGGCAAAATCGCAAATTATTGGCATTGCCCATGCCGCTGATCTGGACATGGCCTTAAAACTTAAAGCCTTAATCGAAGAGCGCTTTGGCTTTACTGACTTTATCATTAATATGATCGGTAGTGTTCTCGGCGCCCACATTGGTATCGGCGGCATCGGGGTCTTTTTTGCCAATGAAGTCTATGCTTAATACTAATCTATAGGCTCCGCTTCATCTCTGATATATTTACGCATAATTTGAATAAGTTTCTCCGCATAACGGGGGTCTTCGGCATAACCGGCCTGTTGAATCCGGCGGACATAAGCTTCCGGATCTTCCGCTACGGCCAACGCCGGTTGGTACCGGGGGTTTTCCGTAATTAATTGGGCGTAATCGATAAAAGATTCTTCATAGTTATGATAAGCCCGGAATTGATGGACTCTCTTAACTAGCCGGCCATTGATATATTGATGATCATAAGCTTTAACACTCCCCGCTGGTCCTTGCCCTTTAATATTGAATAAATTGTAGGAGTTCCGGCCGGTTTCCAGATCGGTAACGGGAGCCCTTAGCCATCCGGTTTCCAAAGCCGCTTGCGCGAGGACTGCCCGCCAGGGTAGGCCGAACACCTCATAAACTATTTTGGCATAGGGTTTAAAGGTTTCCACAAAAGCTTCCGGCGTCATCACCGTTCCTCCTTGTGTTTTGGTCAGCTCCTGACCATTTCCTATACTAGCTATTATATGAACCTCCTTCCTCTCTCTTTAACGGTTAAAAGCATATTCTTTGCTTATCTTCAAAATCCGCTGTGCGAATAATCATCCTTTACCGCATAATTCCGCTTAACGGAGAGTCATTGGTCCAATCCCGGGTCAGAACGTTGGTCAAGGCAATCATTGATCCAAGCCACGCCTTTCAAGGAATGGGCAAGCTCATCCCTACAAAAAAAACCTTGATGTTTAACATCAAGGTTTTTCTTTATTGCTTAACCTATTTACGTTCCTTAGTCGGTGTCTTCTTTAACACGCACTTCACGGACGACCACGTTATCGACGTAGTAATCAACACCCGCACCTGGTCCTTCCGTATATAATTCCAAGGCTTGTAAGGTTCCTTCTACATTGAGCTCATATGTGCCACTGATTAGGGTCCATTCTTCATCATTGATGGTCTTCGAATCCACCCAGGAATAATTATCGCCCCGGTCATCCGTCTTTTTGATACTAAAGCGGCCGGCATCATTCATTTTGTTTTTTAGTTTAAGCCAACCGGATATCTCATAAGTCCGACCGGGCTCCATCACCGCCGTAAGATCCTGGGCAATTCCCTGCCAAGTTTCGCTTCGGTTCGTGACTAACGCCGCGTAGGTTCCGGTCTGGGCCGTTTCATCGGTAACCATGATCGCGGTATCCTCCCCAAAATTAAACCAGCCTTCGGTTGTTCCCCTTTCGAACCCGGGGTTCTGGAGAAGCGAGGGTTCATTGCCCCAGCAGAGCTGGTCTTTAACATAACCGGGCGTCGCCGCCCAGTCGACCATTCCCTCCGCTTGTGGTTGGAAAGAAAAATCATTATCCTGTTGATAAAAGCCTCCTAAGTTAGTAATAACTCCGCCAACCGCTAGCTTTTCCCCGGGTTTCAAGTCTCCGGCCGCCTCGGTAAAACCGATCTCTAAATAATAGTTGGCGTCTGGAGTCACGCCGGTCATCCGCACCAAAGCAGCGGAAATTACCGCAGCCGGAAGGGAACCGCCGCTACACGTAAACTCCTGGCCTCCCGTTCCCTCAAAAGTGTAATAGTATCTAAGCTTTACCTCAGCCAGGTTAACCGGTACTTCTCCGGTGTTAACGATCGAGAACTTCAGTTTTATTTGATCAGTGTTCGTGTTTGGGGAAGCCGTCTCCATTTGGACTTTGATCTTTCCGGAGGGTAGTTTTACCGGAGCCTTAAACTCTAACGACTCCACCTTGCAATAAGCGCCCTCATCCCACGGGGTATAGACTAAATAGAAATCATTGACGCCCCGTATCTGTTCCGTAGGTAAAACAACGGTTTTCCAGCTTTCGCCGGTCGTACCCTCTTCCGCTAAAATAGAATATCGGGCCAAGGGCAGACCAAGGACCGGACCATGCAAGACTAATTCTAATTTACCCCGCCCTTGCGCGGCAACCCGTAATTCACAGGTGGCGGTTCCGTTGCCAAAGTTATAATTATGATAAGCCGTATAGGCGCCTTTGTTTTTAAAGACAACCACCCGGTTTCCTCCGGCATTTTCCTCCAGCTCAATACCGTTTTGATCGTCATAATTCGCTGCCGTCAACGGAGAAAGGAGTTCCCGGAAACTTAATTCGCCGGGTAGTTCATGGGTGGCGGCAATAAAGGTAGTGACGCTTTTGGCCTTTAAAACCGCGGTGAACTCTCCTTGGGCCACCGGAACAGGCGCTAATTTAGCCAAATCTTCCGTCCCTGAAGTCCGATAGGGAATAACCGCTTGGAGTTGAGGAAAATGCTTTAAAGCAAACTTGATCCTCTGCTCATGCTCGCCACTGTTAATTGCCACCAAGGCGAACTGGCCGCTGGTCTCATCCTTAAAGGCCGTTACCGAAAGATCGGCCCCCGGAGAAGCTTCTGTATTAAGCCGCACGTAGCCGGGACGGACAAAACGGCTATAGTTGCCAATGGTATACAACCGCTTGAAGGTAGTGAAAGTTTTGAGTGTAGGATCAATATGGATTAAGGCTTCCCCCGGTTTATACGCTGCTAACCACCAGAACAACCAGGCATTAACTTCGGTGATGGTTAAGTGATCATGCAGTAACTTGGCATATTTTAAGCCATCGTCAATGCTGCCGTCGTTAAAACCGATATTGGAGACCTCCGTCTGCCAGATGGACTTATTTAGGCTTTTGGCTACGGGAAAGGGTTGCGCTTTAAAATCGTAAGCATGGGTGCCAATAATATCTACCCCCTGCCGTGCTTCCTCATCATACAAAGTGGCCAGGGCATAGTCTTCACCAAAGTTCATCCCCTCCGGAATAATCACTTTAACCGTGACCCCTTCCCGTTTCAGGGTGGGCGTTAGGTTGTTTTTGATGAAGTCCCGCAACTCTTCCCCAGTCCAGCGGCAGGAAGAATAACTTGTGGTTAAATCCGGTTCATTCGTCGGTGAAATGGCGTAAAGATCAAGGCCATGATGCTCCTTGTACCCCTTCACGTATTTGGCTAAATACTCGGCAAAGGCTTGATATTTGTCGGGACGAAGTTTTCCCCCGTTAATCACACTATTGTTCGTCTTCATCCAGGCCGGAGGACTCCAGGCCGTACTGATAAACCGGGTGCACCCGCGCCGCCGAGCTTCTTGCATCAACCAAATCTGATCTTCATCACCCGACCAATTCCAGACTCCTTCTTCCGGTTCAATACTGGGTGTCGGTCCGTCGATTTTTTCGCCCCAGTCCCCACCATCTCCGATGATGTTCCGAACAATACTCAAACCGACCCCCTTTTCCTGGGAAAAGAGCAGATCGAGAATGAGTTCCTGATCCCGTGCGGGAAAGGTCATTAAATTGGCGGCTTGGTGAAAAGCGCCGGAGCCTCCAAACCCTTCAATGACTTGCCGTTCATCTTCCCAATCCACGGTACAAATAGGAACCGCCGGCTGAGCGCCCCTTACCGTTATACAAACAAGAATGAAAAAGAAAACCGTAAGCACTAGGCTCTTTTTCTTGTCCGCTTTTCGCATCGGCTGATCACTCCTTCCTTGGGTATTTATATTTTATTACAATATAGTGAAAATAACAAACGTTTTCGAAGCCTCATCAAAAAAAGCAACCCTGCTGGGGTTTTTTCCGTTGTTCTTTGCCTTGTAAAGACCGATACAATATATTGGCATCTGGATTTTGGTTAAATACTATATATTGTACTACAGTCTTTTTGATGATTACAACGGAAAAACTTTTCCGGCGCAGGTTGCTTTTGACCGTCAGAGATGGTATGGTTCACCCCGTAAAATTTTGAAGCCACGGTAGATCTGTTCCAATAAAAGCAAACGGAATAACTGATGGGGGAAAGTAAGCGCGGAAAAAGAAAGCCGGTCATCAGCCCGGGCGATCACTTCCGGATCAAGTCCCGCCGCCCCGCCGATCACAAAACAAACGGTTTTTCCCTCTCTTTCCCGGGTAGCCAGCCATTGGGCGAATTCTTCGGAGGTTATGACCTGTCCTTGTCGGTCGCAGACAGCCACGTAAGCAGAAGTTTTCAGGACACCGCTTATTTTTTTTCCTTCTGCTTGTATTGTCCAAGCCGGGTCCCGTCCTAAAGGAAAATCGGGAACTTCAATGATCTCCAGTTTTGTGTATGCCCGCAGCCTTTTTTGGTATTCGGCGATCCCTTTCCGCAGATAATCCTCTTTGACTTTACCAACCGCGATAAGCTTCAGATGCAACATTCTTCCCTCTTACTCCAGCGGGCCAGCGGTAATCTCTACCTTAAACTGGCGGTTTCCTCGGTATAGCTCCATGGTTACCCGGTCACCAACCTTTAGATCGAGACCGGTAAAGTTGGCGCCTTCCGTGATCTTTTGTCCATTAATGGCCACAATGACATCACCGGCTTTCAGCCCGGCTTTGGCCGCCGGACCGGAGAAGACACGGGTGACCAAGAAACCCTGATCTACCGGCAGATCGATCCGATATCTCTTTTCCAGCAGCTTCTTATTGGCTTCATCAAAGGGCACATAACTAATGCCAATTGCCCCGGGACGCCTTAATTTCCCTTTAATGATCTGGTCGGCAATTTCCCGGGCTTTGTCGATGGGAATGGCAAAACCAATGCCTTGGGCTTCCTTGATAATCGCCGTGTTGATCCCAATCACTTCCCCTTTACTGTTCAGTAAAGGACCTCCGGAATTTCCGGGGTTAATCGAAGCATCGGTTTGGATCAAATCACGCAGCGCTGACCTTTCACTCGTCGCGATACTACGGTTTACGGCACTAACCACCCCGGCCGTAACCGTGTTTTTTAATCCTTCCCCAATCGGATTGCCAATGGCGATCGCCAGTTGTCCCACACGAAGGTTGGAAGAAGTTCCGAGCTTAGCAGCAGGATAATTATCCCCTTCAATCTTTAAAACAGCCAAATCATTGTCGGGATCGGCCCCGACCAATTTAGCCAGGAGTTCCCGGCCATCATTTAAGACCACGATGATCTCTTCCGCCTTCTCGATGACATGATAATTGGTGAGAATATGCCCGTCTTGGCGGTAAATCACTCCGGAACCCAGGCCCTGCACCGGTTGGTAACCGACTAACCCGAAGAAAAAATCTTTCACTTCAACCAGACTAGTCGTGGTAATCATCACCACACTAGGCCCTACTTTGTTCACCACTTCAATGGTGGCATGTTCATAATCGGTAATCTGCAAGGGCGCCGGTTCTTTTTCCACCGCTTCCTGGGGCGCCGTTGGGGGTACCACTAGGGCTTGACCTAAACCGGTAAAACGCACCGCCAATAAAATAAACAGACCACCCATAAAAGCCGCGCTCAACAGTAAAATAAAAAGACTTGTCCGGGAGGAAGGATATTCCCCTCGGTATTTCGTCATCTTTTCCACCTCCGAAAGGGGGTTGCCACCGTTTTCCCTATTTTCCCCGGAAAAAGTTTATTTACTACCCTGGTCCAATCGCCGCCGGGGCCATTGGGGTTAATGGGTTGAATAAGCCAATTCCCTCACCCGGGAGATAATTTGTCCGTCCGCGAAATCCTCGGCCAACAACTGGCGTAAAGCTTGCTCGGCTTTGGGCATTAACCACGGGAAAAAGTCATCGAATAACAGTAAGGGACGGCTTTTTCCCTTTTCCCAAACCGACTTTGCCAGGGCCAGCCGAAAAGCCAGATGCGCCCATGGCCGCCGGGGAAAAACAGCCTCCTCCGTACACCAGTCGGTCCCGGAGCCTACCATAAAATGTAATGTATTTCCTTCCAGACGGGGTTTTATGCTTTGATAGTCTCCTGCGGTCAACGCGGAAAGATAACGTCCAGCATCCCGGTATACCTTCGCCAGGGTGGAAGCTTCTCCACTTACTAATACCTGAGCCTTCGTTTCCTCGGTTTTCAGTTGTTCTTCCTGCTGCTCTCTTTTGGCCAGTAAAAGACGGCGTGCATCTTCCGGCGTTGCTCCACCTACCTTTTTTAAGAAAGCGGCCAGTTCTTCCTCGGCCTGTCTTCTCCGGGCTTTCCAATCCGCCAAGGCCTTTACGTTTTCTTGCACCGTCTCTATATCTTCGGTTCCGGCCAAGGCGAGGAGCTTCTCTCTTTTCTGGCGGAGTTCTTCTTCCCTTTGTCGAATCCGATCCAATTCCTCCAGCGAGTACTGGTCCTTTCCCTTGAACAGAGCAGGCGTTTCTAGACGCGATAAATCATTTTGGTACTGTTCCAAGAGGGTTTTTTCTTTTAAAAAATCTTCCGGCTTCTTGTTTTTTAACAAAAACCTTAATTCTGCGCGGAGGCGCGCTAAATCTTCCAAGATCCGGCCCATGCGTTGTTTAATCTCAGCTTCCTTCTCTTTACTCCCCAAGCGGTGCCAATAACTCTTCCGACTAAATTGTTCCAAGGCTTCCTCTTCCCTCTGTAAACGCTGATTCAGTTCAGCCCGGTATTTTAACAAGCGGATAACTTTTTGCTCCGTTTCAGCCGTATAAAGGAAGGGATCGAAAGAAGCAATCTTTTGACGCAAAGTTGCCACTTCTGTTTCCAAAATTCTCCTGGTCTCTACTTCTTCCCGCAGTTGTTCTTCGTAAAAACTCTTTTCCAAGGCCACCGCGGTATATTCCCGCGCGGTTAAGGCCAATAAATCTTCTCCTTC
This sequence comes from Bacillota bacterium, assembly GCA_012837715.1. Lineage (GTDB taxonomy): Bacteria > Bacillota > UBA4882 > UBA10575 > UBA10575 > Capillibacterium. Next base: position 7,775 of record DUQR01000019.1, read on the forward strand.
GGGCGAAAGAAACTTTTCATAATCCCGGTAATGAGCTTCCTCCGCTTTGATCCGCTCGACTTCTGCTTGGTATCGGTCCAATTCGGCAATTAGTCCGTCGATGTCCACTCGTTCTGCGGCCATCTTTTGTTGCTGTTCTTCTTCTCCGTCCGTAGAGACCATCAGTAATTCGGTAAAATCCTCATACAGCCTTATTTGCCGGGTATGGTCCCGCACCAGAGGCGCGTTTTGGTCTAAAAGTAATTTCTCCTTTTGATAAAAGGCGATGACCTGAAAATCCAAGGGATTCAAGATCCCCATCTCCTTATAGAGCAGATCCATTAAGACCATCGGAGATAAAGAAGACAACCGTTTATCTTCCAATTTAAAGATTTCCAAGGTTTCCTGGGCAAAATGACGACCAAGCAAGTACTGGCCTTCGCCGGTTTCCACCATCATGGCCGCTTGGTATTCGTCTTTGCCCCGTACTGGAATAAAGCGTTCTTTTTTTAGCCGTTGCGGAGGAGAAAACCCGAACAAGAGCGCCATGATCACTTCGTTCACCGTTTCCTCCCCTTCTTCCTCAGGAAAAGGAATCTCCGTCCAAAAGGGACGGAAATCGTATTCCCGGTTGCGCAGGGCGCCAAAACCTTTAACGATCAGTTTTTTTATGCGCACAGCCTCACCCCGCTATTCGCCGTCTTCGCCTGCTTCGTGCCTACTGATTACCCGCGCCACCGCGACGATCCGGTCTTTCTTTTCCAAATGCATGATTTTAACGCCTTGCGTGTTCCGGCCCATCGAAGAAATATCGTTCACCGTAACGCGGATCACTAAGCCGCTGGCATTAATCAGCATCAGTTCATGTTCGGGGTAAACGACACCCCCACCAATCACCTCTCCGGTTTTGGCCGTTTGGTTCAATGTTTTGATCCCGAACCCGCCGCGGGATTGTGCCCGGTATTGATCAAAGGGGGTCCTTTTTCCGTAACCTTGCTCTGTGATCACCAACAGCTCCGCATCGCTCCGAATTACGTCCATCCCCACAACTCGATCATTCGCCCGAAGGTTAATCCCCCTTACCCCCCGGGTATTCCGGCCCATTGGTCTGATCTCCGACTCGTGACAGCGGAGCGCTTGACCTTTCCGGGTAAACATGATAATCTCCCGGGTACCGTCGGTTAAACGCACGCCAATCAACTCATCACCCTCATCCAAGGCAATCCCGATTATACCGCTTCTCCGGTTATTGGCAAATTGGGAGAGGGCGGTCTTTTTTACTACCCCCTTTTCCGTGCACATCAGGAGGTACTGATCTTCCCGGAACTCCTTCACCGGAATATAGGTATTAATCCTTTCGTCCGGTTCCAATGGAAGCAAATTCACGATGGCCATCCCCCGGGCCTGCCGGGAAGCTTCCGGAATATCAAAGCCCCGCAGTTGGTATACCCGGCCGCGGTTGGTAAAGAATAAGACATTATCATGGGTGGAAGTAATAAAGAGATGTTCAACAAAATCCTCTTCCTTCGTATTAATCCCCGTGATTCCTTTTCCACCCCGCCGTTGACTCTTATAAGTGTTGATGGGAAGCCTTTTGATATAACCATTATGGGTAATCGTGACCACGATATCTTCATCGGCGATCAGGTCTTCGATCGAAATCTCCTCTTCATTGCGGGCAATCTCTGTCCGGCGCGGATCGGCGTATTTTTGTTTAATCGCCAACAACTCCGTTTTCACGACGCCCATGATCTTCGCCGGATCACCCAGCAGTTCCCGGTAATAGCCAATGGTCTTTTGTAGTTCGGCATATTCCTCTTCCAACTTCTCCCTTTGTAAGCCGGTTAAACTTTGGAGCCGCATGTCCAAAATAGCCTGGGCTTGCCGTTCCGTTAAACCAAAATTCTTGATCAAACCCTCCCGGGCGATCTCTACCGTCCGGGAAGAACGGATCACCTTAATCACAGCGTCAATATGGTCAAGGGCAATACGTAAACCTTCGACGATATGCGCTCGTTCTTCCGCTTTATCCAGATCAAAACGGGTCCGGCGGGTGATAATCTCCCTTTGGTGCTCAAGGTAATGATAGATCAAATCCCGCAACCCCAAGACGCGCGGTTCATTGTTGACCAAGACAAGCATAATGGCGCCGAAAGTATCTTGAAGCTGAGTATGTTTATACAGCTGATTCAGGAGGATATTCGCATTCGTGTCCCTTTTAAGTTCGATCACGATCCGCATCCCGGAACGGTCCGATTCATCCCGCAGATCGGTAATTCCTTCGATTACCTTCCCGCGCACCAAGTCGGCTATTTTCTCAATTAGCCGCGCCTTATTCACCTGGTAAGGAAGTTCGGTGACGATAATCTGGCTTTTTCCATTACTAAGGGTTTCAATCCTGGTCTTTGCCCGGACCTTTATACTTCCCCGGCCGGTGAGGTAGGCATCACGGATCCCGTCGTGCCCTAAAATAATCCCGCCCGTGGGAAAATCAGGCCCTTTCACGATCTTCATCAAGGCTTCCGTATCCGCCTCCGGATCATCGATCAATAAGATCGCCCCGTCAATAATTTCTCCTAAATTATGGGGGGGGATATTCGTGGCCATCCCGACCGCAATCCCCGCGGAACCGTTCACCAATAAATTAGGAAAGCGGGAAGGTAAAACCGCCGGCTCGTCCAGACTCCCATCAAAGTTGGGAGCGAAATCAACGGTCTTCTTCTCAATATCCGACAACATCTCCACGGCCAGTTTGGAAAGGCGCACTTCCGTATAGCGCATCGCCGCCGGTGGATCCCCATCCACCGAGCCAAAGTTTCCATGCCCGTCGACCAGCGGATAACGGTAAGAGAAATCTTGTGCCATCCGCACGATCGAATCATAAATCGCGGCGTCACCATGGGGATGATATCTCCCCATGACATCCCCAACAATCCGGGCCGATTTTTTATAAGGTTTATCCGAGGTCGTCCCCGATTCATACATTCCATAAAGAATACGACGGTGCACCGGTTTCAGCCCATCCCGGACATCCGGAAGGGCCCGGCCAACAATAACGCTCATTGCATAACTCAGGTAAGAGCGTTTCATCTCCTGCTCAATCTTGATCGGAATTACTTTTCCGTCTCTTTGTTCTGCCAAAAATATCCCTCCATTGGCTCCATCTTCTTTCCTGAGGGAATCGCATAAGACCAAAGTCTTTATTTGACCCCTTAACCGGCTTCGGGTTTACCCTCCTCTGTGTCTTTAAATATCTAAGTCCACGACCTCCCTGGCATAGGTCTGAATAAACTCACGCCGCGGTTCAACCTTATCCCCCATCAAGGTGGAGAAGATCTCATCCGCCCTCACCGCGTCTTCCAGGGAGACCCGCAACAGCGTCCGGCTCTCCGGGTTCATGGTTGTCTCGGCCAGTTGTTCGGCATTCATTTCACCGAGTCCTTTATATCTTTGGATGACCACACCCTGCCGCCCGTTGGCTTCCAAAAAGGCCTGCAGTTCCTCTTCGGAATAACAATACTGCTGTTTCTTCCCTTTCTTTACCAAAAACAAGGGCGGCATCCCAATGTAGACATGGCCTTTTTCAATGAGGGGCGTCATGTAGCGGAAAAAGAAGGTTAAGAGCAAAGTCCGGATATGAGCACCATCCACGTCCGCATCCGTCATGGAAATAATCTTGTGGTAACGGAGTTTAGAAAGGTCAAAATCTTCACCAATCCCCGAACCAATTGCCGTAATCATCGCCTTAATTTCGTTATTGTTCAGGATCCGGTCAAAACGGGCTTTCTCCACATTTAAGATTTTTCCGCGTAAAGGAAGAATCGCCTGGAACCTCCGGTCCCGGGCTTGTTTGGCCGAACCACCAGCGGAATCACCCTCCACCAAGTATAACTCACATAACTCGGGTTCTTTAAAACTACAATCGGCCAGTTTTCCTGGGAGTGAAGAGATTTCTAAGGCATTTTTCCGCCGGGTTAACTCCCGGGCTTTGCGCGCCGCTTCCCGGGCGCGGCTAGCCATCAGGCATTTATCAATTATTTGTCGGGCCAGTGGTGGATTCTCTTCCATGAAATCGGAAAGTTCTTCGTAAACAACCGATTCCACGATCCCTTTCATCTCACTGTTTCCCAGTTTTGTCTTGGTTTGACCCTCAAATTGGGGGAAACGAAGTTTCACACTGATAATCGCCGTTAACCCTTCACGCACATCCTCACCCGACAGGTTACTCTCATTTTCTTTGATCAGATTATATTTCCGTCCATAGTCATTAATGGAGCGGGTTAAGGCAGAACGAAAACCGGAGAGATGGGAGCCACCTTCCTGGGTATTGATATTATTAGCAAAAGAATAAACATTCTCCACATAACCATCGTTATATTGAAGCGCCACTTCCACCAGGTTTGTGTCGACTTTTTTTTGGATGTAAATAACCTCTTTGAAAAGAGGGGTTTTTGTCCGGTTTAAGTGTTCCACAAAAGAAATAATTCCGCCTTCATAATGGAAAGAATGCTTAATCCCGACTCGGTCATCCTGGAGGTTGATTCTCAACCCCCGTGTAAGGAAGGCTAATTCCCGGAGACGGTGCATAAGAGTATCTAAATCAAAGTCACAACTTTCGAAGATCTCCGGATCCGGTTGAAAGACAACCTTCGTTCCTGTCCGCGTGGTTTCGCCAATGACCTTTACTTCCGTCCGCGGCTTACCCCGTTCATACCTTTGGTGATAAACCTTTCCGCCCCGTCGAACTTCCACTTCCAACCAGAGAGAAAGGGCGTTCACCACCGAAACGCCAACCCCATGCAATCCCCCAGAAACCTGGTAGTGTTCGCCACCGAATTTACCACCGGCATGCAACTTTGTCATTACCACCTGTAAAGCGGAGACTTTTTCCTTCGGATGAATATCCACCGGAATCCCGGTGCCGTTATCGGCGATGGAAACCGCGCCATCTTGCCGGATAATGACCTCGATTTGATCACAATAGCCAGCCATCGCTTCATCTATACTGTTATCCACTACCTCGTAGACCAGATGGTGAAGCCCCCGTTCACCGGTACTCCCAATATACATACTGGGGCGTTTCCGCACCGCTTCTAGTCCTTCCAGAATTTGGATTTGTTCCGCGTTATAACCCGTATTTTTTTGTTCGTTCACCAACATACCTCCCTAGCTTCCCTACATCATAGGCCTTTGCCTCAGTCTTTTTCGCAATGTTAACGAAGAGATCGGGGATAAAATGATCTTTTGATCCGTATAGATCGCCGACTTCGGCCTTCCCTCCGCAATATCAACAACTTCTTTCCCTGTTTTTTCTTGTTGACGGAGCCAGCCTTCCAATGGAGTTTTCTCTAAATTTTCTACCGCAATTAACTCCGCCGTATTAATGATCATCATACCACCTAAATGTAAATACATCCGCCTCCCCCTTTGCCGGGCTTTTTGCGTCGCCCTTTTTGCCTCTTTTTGGGGTCACAACGCAAAAACCTTTCCTAAAACTTGGTCTTAACCAAAAGTTTTTCGTCTTTCGTGCGCATAGTAAAAATTGGTAAAGGCCTTTTTTAAATCGGAATCTTTTATTTCCGTAAGCGCCGCCGGTAGAGTAAGATCCGAAGCGGGGAGAAGTTTACCCTTAGTTTTCCCTTTTTGGTCATCAACATCAACCGCCGACAGGGCCCCTACCGTCACTCTAACCCCGCGGATGTTTTTTTTCCCTAGATAGCGGCGGTATTTATTAATAATCTCTTTTTTAAAAAAAGTCAAGTTGTAAGCTAAGGCCGGATCCGGAGTTTTAATCCATAAAATCCCGTTTTTGACCTGGCTGACCTCGGTTTTATCCTTTAAAGCCTCCCCAATCACTTGTGGCCAGTAATAGGCGGCTAATCCGGTTTGCATCGGAGAGTTTTGTGACCAGTTTGTTAAAAAACCCGTAATAATCTGAGCTAACGGTGTCACTTTACGCACTACTGATCACTCCTTTTTCAACCTTAAAAGTTTTCCGTGGTCCCTCAAAAGCAATCTCCTCTTTTAACTCGGTGGTACTGATCAAGGTCTGGGTACCGACCGTCAGCAACTGAAGGAGTTCTTGTTTCCGGCTGTCATCGAATTCGGAAAAGACGTCATCTAACAGTAAAAGCGGGGCTGTCCCTTGCGTCTTTTCAATTAAATCAACCATGGCTAGTTTCAGGGCTAAAGCTGCCGTTCGTTGTTGGCCCTGCGAACCGTAGACCCGTAATTCCCAGCGGTCATTAAGAAGGATTTGCATCTCGTCCCGGTGCGGACCAACCAAGGTATATCCGCGTCTTAACTCTTCGTCCGCCCGCCGATGCAAAGCCCGGCAAAATCCGTCTTCAATCTGTTTTAGATCCGGCTCCTGCGCCGCTTCCCCCGGCGACCTGTAGATACAACGCAGCGATTCCTGTTGGTTACTCATCGCCCGGTGATACTGATTCAACCAAGGGCTGATCTCCGCTAAGGCTTGCTGGCGGTAAAGAATAACGCGGCTTCCTTCTTCCACGATCCGCTGCGACCAGATCTCCAGTTGGTTTAAATTGCGGGCGCCTTCTTTCAACCTTTTCAACAAGGCGTTTCTTTGGTATAACGCCCGATAAAAGCGTAAGTAAACCTCGCGGTAGGCGGGATAAGCCTGCGCCAGATATAGATCAAGAAACTCCCGCCGTTTTTCGGGGCCACCCTTTACGATCTGTAAGTCATCAGGGGTAAAGATCACCGTCCGGACCCGCCCGAAGAGTTCCCTTTTACTTTTATAAGCAACACCGTTGATCTTCACGAGCACCCGGTTTAGATCATTCCCAACCTCAAGAGTAAGATCTTCTCCGTCCTCTGTAAACTCTCCTTTTAAATAAAAACCCTCCGCGGCATCCTTAATCAGTTCTTCGTCCCGCCTCGTCCGAAAAGATCGACCTAATGTCAGAAAAGCGACCGCTTCCAAAAAATTGGTTTTGCCTTGGCCGTTCTTCCCCCACAAAATATTGAGGCGGGGAGAAAGTTCTACTTCCGCAGAGGTATAGTTGCGAAAATTATCGATTCTGATCTTTTCTAGGTACACTTTACTCTCCTTTAACCCGGACCTGCCAGCAGGTGCTGTCGGGCATGAGCACCCGATCCCCGTCTTTGAGCTGAAACCCCCGCCGCCGTTCGGTCCGGCCATTCACTTTCACCATGCCTGCTTGAATCAGTGTTTTAGCTTCCCCGCCGGAGAGCACCAGCCCGGCTAATTTCAAAAACTGATCCAGACGGATCGTCCCCTGCACAACAATGTCTTCCATTCTTCCTCCCTAAACCAGCTCTTTGCGTTGTCCTTTCCTTCCGGTTTTTACTGGGGCTTTCAGCAACGGATAAAGCTTTAATAGTTAAGACGTAACGGCATTAAGACGTAGGTATAATCATTATTGTCTTTCACCCGCAGCACTGAAGCCTTCATGCCATTAGATAGTTGAAAAACAATCTCTTTCTCGCTACCAATCGCCCGTAAAAAAGCAGTAATATATTGGGCGTTAAACCCAATCGCAAAAGGTTCGCCCGCATAAGCGCAACTGACTTCTTCCACAAATTGGCCCAACTCGGGATCGGAAGCAAAGATCGTCAGTAGATCGGGCGCAAAACTTAGTTTTACCGCTTTATCGATAAGTAAACTTCTTGTTAAGGCGCTAACAATTGTCATCCGGTCAAAGCGGGCTTCTCCATCAAAGCTTTCAGGAATCACCTGTTCGTAACGGGGAAATTGCGCATTGATTAGCCGCGTATAATAGATTATCCCGCTTCCAGCCGCATATAGCTGCCGGTTAATTAAGAAGAAAGTCAACTCCCTTTCTGGATCATTCCCAAAAATCGTCGCCATTTCTTTGAGCGCTTTTACAGGCACTAAAAAACTCTCTTCACGATTGGCGTCAACCTTCAAGTCTTTAATCACTAAACGGTTAATATCCGTCGCCACTAAGCGTAAAGCTTCCGGCTTTAATTCCCATAAAACACTGGAGAGAAACGGTCGGGAATCATTGGGCGCTGTCGCATAAATACTTTGACGAACCGCTTCTTCAAACACGGAAGCCGAAAGGGTAAAGAGAGGAGCCTTCCCGGGCTCTTCCGTCTGTTCTTCCGTGTAAAGATAGACGGTCCTTAACCCGTCCGGGACTGCTGGATATTCTTCCGCCGGTAGAATATTCAGTGTAAAAAAGGTATGCGCTGTCTTTATGCCAAACGTTCTTCGGTCTTCAGCGATCTCCATTTCGATGCGGCCCGGTGGTAAATGACGGATGACATCATAAAACGTCCGTCCGCCGAGAACAACCCGTCCAGGAGTGATAATCGTGACACCGGGAACCTTAATTTCGAGCCCATTCTCCAAATCACTTCCAAAACAGTATAATTGATCATTTCTTGTTTCTAAAACCAAGCCATTAAGCACGGGAATACTGGTTTTAGCCGGTAAAACCCGAGTGGCTATTTGTAAGGATCTGGCCAGCTCTTCTTGGGAACAGATTAGCTTCATTCTTTTAACCTCCTAAAAATAGGTTAAGTGTTATCAACAAGAACGAATAAGTAAGAGAGAAATATATATATTAAAGATCTAATTAGTCGTAGTAATAGTATACCAGAATATGTGGATAAATCCTTCTTATCCTGTTCGGGACGGGTTTTGGGGCAGGAAGAAGCTGTGGATAGAAAAGAATGTTATGCACAGCTTTCACATATCAACAGGCACAGGGGGACTGTGGATAAAAAAGGACACAGGTTTTCCCCAGCCCGTCTACACCTTTACCCCCACCTTCATAAAGGAACAGTTTTTTATTTGAGTTGTTGCGTTAAATCTCTAACTGCTTGATTAACTTGGGGATCATTAATCATAAATTCTTTAATCCGGTCACACGCGTGAATAACGGTTGTATGATCCCGCCCCCCAAATTCTTCACCAATTTTTGGCAAGGAAGAATCAGTAATTTCCCGGGCTAGATACATGGCGATCTGCCGGGGTAAAGTAATATTTTGCGTACGCCGCTTCGATTTTAAATCTTCGATGGTGAGGTTAAAATACTCGGCGACCGTCTGCTGGATTTGGGGGATGGTTATTCTACTGGTCTGTTGAGAAGGGATAATATCCTTCAAAACTTCTTCCGCCAATTCGATTGTAATGTCCCGTTTAGTTAAGGAAGCGTAGGCGATCACCCGAATGAGTGCTCCTTCTAACTCTCGGATATTGGAATTAATTAAATTGGCGATATAAACCATCACTTCGTTGGGGAGTTTCCAATCTTCGGCTACAGCCTTCTTTCTTAGAATTGCAATCCGCGTTTCCAGATCCGGCGCTTGAATGTCGGTAATTAACCCCCATTCAAAACGGGAACGGAGCCGATCTTCCAGGGTAGGAATCTCTTTTGGCGGGCGGTCACTGGAGATAACAATCTGTTTACTGGCTTCATGTAAAGCATTAAAAGTATGGAAAAATTCTTCCTGCGTGCTTTCTTTTCCCGCCAGAAACTGAATATCATCAACCAACAAAAGATCAACCGTCCGGTATTTCCCCCTGAAACTAGCAGTTTTATTTTTTTGGATGGCATTGATCAATTCGTTGGTAAATTTCTCCGAGGAAACGTAGACAACTTTAAAGTAGGGATTATTTTCAATTACAAAGTGGCCGATGGCCTGCATAAGATGGGTTTTGCCCAGACCAACCCCACCGTAAATAAATAAAGGGTTGTAGGCACGGGCCGGAGCTTCAGCCACAGCGAGAGAAGCCGCATGAGCAAAACGGTTACTATCGCCAACCACAAAAGACTCAAAAGTATATTTTGGATTGAGATTAAGTAAATTTTCTTCGTTCGCTAAGGTTCCGGGCAGGACCGAAACGGCTTGTCCTTCCTCCGTTGCGTTTTTGAGGATTACGAATTTAAGTTGGAAATCGTCGGGAATATACTGTAGTAAGATTTCTTTAATGGCTGCCGCATACCTGCTTTCCAACAGATCACGGGCAAATTCATTGGGTACTTCAATATATAAATAATTTTCTTCGATTTTCCAGGGTTTTGTTGGCTTCAACCAAGTCTCAAAGCTTGGTTTCGTCATTTGCGGTTCCATCTCTGCTTGAACCTGCTTCCAAATGTCTTCTAGTTGTTCAATGGTCATAAGATAACCCACCTTTCAAACAGATCAACAGCTAAACAGCGTCAAAATCCACAACTTATCCACAACCTGTGCATAAACTGTGTGTAAAAATGAGGATAAGAATGGGGAGAAGAGTGAAGACGGGGTTTTCCAGCGCTTGTGGAAGGAGTCACTAATTACGAAAACGGGTCTGAAGTGAGCTTTTAAAGAATATAAGTTATCAACATTATCCCCAGGAAAAAGAAGGTGCTTGTGGATAAACTAAGACGCGAGAATAATAATACCAAATTCTTGTGGCTTTGACAAACTTACTTTTTACCGGAAAGAGCAGAAAAACTGGAGTTTTAGGGTGAGTTTTCGCGAAATACGCAAACAAGGAAGGATTTGTGGATAACTTTCTCGCGGAAATGTTGACAACCGGCAGCGAGCTATTTATAATAAACACAAATAAAAGAAGCCCAAAGCGAGGTGAGATCGGTGAAGAGAACTTTTCAGCCTAATAATTTAAAGCGGAAAAGAAAGATTGGCTTTTTGGTTAGAATGTCTACCCGCGGTGGGCGACAATTAATTAAAAGGCGACGGGCGAAAGGAAGAAAGGTTTTATCAGCCTAAAATGAAAGCTTTCCAAAGTTTAAAAAAAAACTGGGAGTTTCAAGAGGTTTTTAAGAAAGGGCAATCATATTATAATGCTTGGCTAGTGCTTTATGTTTGCCCTTTACCCGAGCAAGCAAGCCAATTAAAGGTGGCTTTCTGCGTGGGGAAAAAATTAGGAACCGCCGTGCGGCGGAACCGGATTAAAAGAAAGATGAAACATGCTTTTCTGGCGCTTAAGGATCAGGTGAAAAGCGGATATAAATTGATCATCATCGCCCGCGGACGGGTGGAAGAACAGGAATACGCCCGATTGTGCCGTTCACTGCAAGAACTTATAAACCAGGCCGGCCTGCTCAGGAGTTAGATGTTAAAGAAAATAGCCGTTGGGTTAATCCGTTTTTACCAAAAATATCTTTCGCCGTTAAAACCGGCTGCCTACCGATGTCGCTTCTACCCCAGTTGCTCACAGTATGTCTTAGAAGCAATTGAACGTTTCGGTTTAGGTAAGGGAGTGGTGCTGGGTCTTTATCGGCTTGCTGCTTGCCACCCCTGGGGCCAAGGGGGCATTCAGCCCATTCCTGAAGAATGGCCTGGCTGGAAAAGTATACTCGGTCGTAAGAGGGGCTAAAAGGCCCCTTTCTTTTTACGTGGTCTAAACGGGATTCGTGCTTTAAGCCTCATGATCAACAAGAAGCACCCTTCCTGAAACGACGGAAAGGCCAGAAGCTAACTTTCTTTAGGTAATAATTTGCGTAAGAAGTGAAAAAATACGGAAGAGGATTTCCTTGGCAGAAGGAGAATAATGTCGAAGTAGTGATTATCTCGGGTATGTGACGACCTAAGCTTTTTGCGTTGCAAAAAGCCGGACCTAAAAGAGAAAGGTGTGGAATATTAACCGATGATATCTTCGATCTTAGCCACCATTATGACCTTTTTCCATGACTCCTTAGGGGTGGGATGGGGAATGGCGATTATTTTATTGACGCTTGTGGTGAAAACTGTTTTGTTCCCCTTTACCTTGAGCCAGATCCGGTCGACGGAAGGAATAAAAAAGATCCAACCGGAACTCCAAAAAATTCAAACGAAATACAAAAACAATCCGGAAGAACAACAACGGAGAATAATGGAACTCTACCAAAAAAATAAGGTGAACCCGTTAGGCGGGTGTTTACCCCTTCTTTTACAGCTCCCTGTTTTGTGGGCTTTGTTTGGACTTTTAAATACGCCCGAAAAATACAATATTGATTTTACGAATGCCTTATTTTTGACGATGGACCTAACCAAAAGTGGTTATTATGTCTTAGCGATAATCTCAGCCGGCACTTCATTTTTACAACAGAAAATGACTACCGTCTCGACGACGGATACCTCCCAAAGCACATTTTTATATATCATGCCGCTCTTTATGGGTTATATCACTTACACCTTGAAAGCAGGAGTTGGTTTGTATTGGGTGGCCAGTACGGTAATTGGCATTGTGCAACAATGGGTCATTACCCGCTTTTTCATCAAAGAAGAAGAAACTGAGCTAAAATAAGGGAATTAATTAATTTCCCCTCTTCCAAGGAGGTTTATCTTAATGAAATCAGTGGAAATTGTGGCGAAAACAAAAGAGGAAGCCCTGGAATTAGCTTTGAAGGAACTAAATGTGGATGAAAGTAAGGTTAAGGTAGAGGTGTTAGAAGAAACCTCGAGTAAAGGGTTTTTAGGTTTATTAAGTGTGAATCGGGTAAAAGTTCGGGTGAGCATCAAGGAAGACATCGCCCAGAAGGCGGTCCGTTTTTTACGGGAGATTCTGGTGAATATGGGGATCTTCGCGCAAGTGGAGATGTTCAAACGCCCGGGATACGTGATGTTAAATATTAATGGGGATGACCTTGGGAAATTAATTGGCCGCCATGGACAGACCCTTAACGCCCTTCAGTATTTAGTTAATTTGGCGGTACACAAAGACACTGATGAGGAAGACCGGGTCATTATTGATGTGGCCGGTTACCGGAAGCGCCGCGAAGAAAATTTAAAACGATTGGCCCTGTCTACCGCGGAACGGGTAAAGAGAAGAGGAAAGAAAGAGGTACTTAACCCCATGTCTCCCCAGGAACGACGTATTATTCATTTGACCCTCCAAAATAATAAAGAGGTGGTTACGCACAGCGAAGGAGAAGACCCTTACCGCCGGGTGATTATCGCTCCCCGTAATAGTGTCATTAACTAACGTGCCTGCCGGCACGTATTATTTTTCAGGGAAGAAAGAAAATAAGGTCGACTTTTCTTTTAAAACAGGTAAAGGATAGAGCGATGAAAATAACAGAGACCATTGCGGCCATTGCCACTCCTCCTGGTGAAGGGGGGATTGGCATTATTCGAATCAGTGGGGATGAAGCTTTGATGGTGGGCAGGAAAGTCCTCCGTCATTTGTCGGGAAAGCCGATTGCTTCTTGGCCGGAAAGGAAGGTTCGTTTAGGCTATGTGGTGACTGCCGCTGGGGAAATTGTGGATGAAGTCATCTATTTCTATTTTAAGAAGAACCGTAGTTATACTGGGGAAGACGTCTTAGAGATTCAAGGTCACGGCGGATACCAGAATCTTAAAAAAATTATGACAATAATCTTTGAGGCTGGCGCCCGTTTGGCTGAACCGGGCGAATTCACGAAAAGAGCCTTTCTAAATGGACGGTTGGATTTAGCCCAGGCCGAGGCCGTGATCGATTTGATCCGGGCTCGGACCGATCTGGCGCAACAAGTTGCGATGAAACAGCTACAAGGGACTCTTTCCACGGTCATTAAAGAACAGGAGAATCGTTTATTGGCGCTCTTAGTTCCGATCGAAGCGGCACTGGATTTTCCCGAAGATGAGATCTCAACGCCGGAAAGAGCGAGCGCTTTGGAGGAGGTCAGAAAGGTCCGCCTTACTTTAGAGGAAATCTTGGCCCAAGCCGACCAGGGAATCATTCTACGGGACGCCGCTACGGTAGTGATCGTCGGCCGACCCAATGTGGGCAAGTCTAGCTTGCTTAATCAATTATTAGGGGAAGAGAGAGCGATTGTCACACCAATTCCAGGAACAACCCGCGATTTTGTCTCGGAGGTCATTGATTTGGAGGGCGTTCCCGTCCGCTTGATTGATACAGCGGGCATTCGCCCCATTGAAGATCCGGTGGAAAAAGTGGGAGTGGAAAAAGCCCGGCACTTAATGGAGGAAGCCGATTTAATCATAACCCTTTTTGACGCCGCCACCCCGTTGACTCAAGAAGACTATGCATTAATAAAATTTTTACAGGAAAAGAATCCTTTAGTTGTCCTCAACAAAACCGATTTGCCGGTAAAACTATCGGTGGAAACGTTAAAAGCCGCCTTTCCTCAGTCCAAACTCCGTTCGATCTCTGCTTTGCAGGGCGAAGGGGTTCAGGAATTAAAAGGAGTAATTAGAGCTGAACTGATCGGGGCCGGAGGAAGGGAAGAACAACCGGTGCTCGTGACGAAGGTCCGCCATAAAGAAGCGTTAACTGAAGCCGTGGAAGTTTTAATCCAGGTTGAACAGGGAATAGAGGAACAGGGGAGCGAAGACCTAATCGCTGTTAACTTACGGGCAGCTTTGGAAGCCTTAGGAAGGATTACCGGACGATCGGTGGCCGAAGAGATTATAGAGGAGATCTTTTCCCAGTTTTGTATTGGGAAATAAGGTGAGCTAAAATGCAGCAGTGCTATGATGTGGCTGTGATTGGAGCGGGCCACGCCGGTTGTGAAGCCGCTAATGCCACCGCGAAGATGGGTTTTAAAACCTTACTTTTAACCATTAATTTTAATAATATTGCGTTTATGCCTTGTAATCCCTCGGTGGGCGGACCCGGGAAAGGCAACTTGGTCCGGGAAGTGGATGCCTTAGGCGGATTAATCGGACGCAATACCGACCGTGCACACCTACAGATGCGCGCGTTAAACACGAATAAAGGCCCGGCGGTCCGGGCATTACGTGCGCAGGCCGATAAGCATTTATATCAGCAGTTGATGCAAAACTATTTGGAACAACAACCGTTAATCACCATCCGCCAAGGTGAAGTTGTTGCCCTTGATCCGGCTAAAAACCACTGGCGGATAACCTTAAGCACCGGGCTTAAATATGAAGTTTTAGCAGTAGTAATTGCCACCGGAACCTTTCTTCGGGGCAAGGTGCACATCGGCGGGTTATCCTTTCCCTCCGGACCGCAAGGACAACATCCGGCGATTGCCTTTGGCGAATTTTTGGAAGCGCAGGGCATTAAGTTTAAACGGTTCAAAACCGGAACTCCGGCCCGGGTACGCAAACGTTCTCTGAATTTCGCGGTGATGGCTGAACAACCTGGCGATCAACTGGAGCATGGTTTTTCCTATTGGCTTCGGTGGAACCCGCGGGAACCGGTTTCTTGTTGGCTGACTTATACCAATGAAAAGACCCATGAAATTATTAGAAGAAATTTACATTTAGCGCCTATGTATTGTGGCGCGATCACCGGAGTCGGAACCCGCTATTGCCCAGCCATTGAAAACAAGGTGGTTAACTTTCCCCAGCGGGAGCGCCATCAAGTCTTTATCGAGCCCGAGGGTTTAAATACTGATGAAATGTATATTGCTGGTCTTTCCAGCAGTTTACCGGAAGAAATCCAAGATCAATTTATAAGAACGGTTCCCGGCTTAGAAAAAGTGGAGATTGTCCGGCCGGGATATGCCATTGAATATGATGTGATTGCCCCCGAACAACTTACAACCTCGCTCCAAATTCGCGGATGGCCGGGGGTCTTTAGTGCCGGACAGCTCAACGGTACCTCCGGCTATGAAGAAGCTGCTGCGCAGGGTATAATGGCAGGGATCAATGCAGGTTTGTATCTAAAAGGGGAGCAGCCCTTTGTTCTGCATCGGAATGAGGCCTATATCGGGGTTCTAATCGATGATTTAATTACTAAAGAGAACAACGAGCCTTACCGGGTCATGACCTCCCGTGCCGAATTTCGTCTTTCTCTACGACAGGATAATGCGGATTTACGCTTAACCGAATATGGCCATCGTTTCAATTTGATTTCCAATGAAGAATATGACCGTTTTCAAGCGAAACGACAAAGAATTGCCGAGAAATTAAGTTATTTAGAGCAAAACCAAATAACACCCGGTTCAGAAGCTGCTCAGGCTCTGCAGGACGCAGTCGGCGTCACTGTTCAACAGAGGATGAGTTTGAAACAATTACTTAAAATGCCAGCCGTTAAGGTTTCCGCCCTTTGGGCCCTTTTTGCCCCGGAACAGATTTTTACCTTAGAGGATGAAGTCGTGGAAAACTATATTAAGTACGAAGGATATTTGGAACGCGAAGCAAAAATGGCCGCCCGCTTAGCCAAGATGGAGGAGAAAAAAATTCCTGAAGACTTCGACTATACCGTTGTACCCAATTTATCCTTTATTGCCCGGGAAAAATTGAGTAAACTGCGCCCAGCCACGATTGGTCAGGCGGGAAGAATAAGTGGGGTTAGTCCGGCCGATTTAAACACATTATTGATCTGGCTTACCAGGAGCGGAAGGCGATGAAGACAGAAAAGGAATATTTGGAAGCGATTTTACAACCCTTTTCGGAACTTGACGCCAAGAAAAGCAGTCAGATCCATAGCTACCTTAAGCTAGTACTGGCAGCAAACCAGAAGACTAATTTGACCGCTATTACCGACTGGAACGAAGCAGTCGTCAAACACTTTTATGATTCTTTAGCGATTACCCGTTGGCCCTATTGGCGGGAGGCCACAAAAATTGTGGACCTTGGCGCGGGCGCCGGCTTTCCCGGGCTCCCTTTAGCCATTCTCTATCCCCACCGGTCTTTTTATTTAATTGAAGCCAGTAAAAAAAAGGCCGCCTTTCTCACCTTTGTAAAAGACCGTTTGTCCTTAAACAACACAGTTGTTTTGAACGAACGGGCTGAAACCATCGCCCACCAAAGCACTTACCGGGAACAGTTTGAGGTGGTAACCGCCCGTGCCGTTGCTACGGTGGCTGTCCTTCTAGAACTGGCGATTCCCCTTTGTCAACCGTATGGTTATTTTATCGCTTACAAAGGAAGAAACTATCAGGAAGAGATGGACCGGGCTCAAAACGCCATGCAAATTCTAGGCGCCGCTTTAACCGATGAGATCCACTATGAACTCCCGAATGCTTTGGGCGAGCGCACCCTATTGGCCTTCCAAAAAAGGCAAAACAGCCCAAGCAAATATCCGCGTCGTCCCGGTATTCCTGCAAAAAGGCCACTTTAAAAAGGCTTAATTTTGTCCTTGCGAAGGAAACCGTTACAATGTTTCACGTGAAACAGACCCGGAAAGAAGCCAACCCCAATTTCCCTACAGAGGACTGGGGAAGGCCGCTCAGAAGTGAAGACAACGGTCTAACCAAAAACGCCCGGCCGGTATAGAACGGCGCGGGCTTAACTTTTATCTTGTAACGGTTATAAGGAATCTGATAAAAGATCAAGAAAAAATTAGTTAAACTTTACCTCTAGAAAAATAATGGTTGTTGTCGGAAAGGCAAAGCAAAAAAGCCTTTTAAGTGCAGAAGAATATTAGTATTGCCCGCTTTAGCCAGGCCTTATTTATTTCCTTTTCGGATACGGCAGGAAGAAGCGGAGGCGGTCGCGAACATAAATAAAGCGCATAGTGTTCATAGTTCTAAGGAGGGAGATTGAGATGGGAAAGGTATTCGCCATCACCAATCAAAAGGGTGGCGTTGGCAAAACGACAACGGCTGTTAATTTAGGCGCCTATTTGGCGGTATTAAGAAAAAAAGTTTTGGTCCTGGATAATGACCCGCAAGGAAATGCCACTAGCGGAATGGGAATTAAAAAAAGTGAGGTCAAAAAATGTATATATGATGTCCTCATTAGTGAGCTTCCTATTGAAGAGGTAATTTTACCTACCCAAGTGCCGAAGCTGGACGCCGTTCCCGCAACTATTCGCCTCGCCGGTGCCGAAGCTGAATTGGTAGGGATGATGGCCCGGGATCAGCGGTTACGCCGTTCCATAGAACCTGTTCGCAATCTTTACGATTACATTCTGATCGACTGTCCGCCTTCGCTTGGCAATTTAACCTTAAACGCCTTAGCGGCCGCTGACGCGGTAATTGTCCCTATACAGTGTGAATATTATGCTCTCGAGGGCCTTAGCCAGCTGATGAAGACATTGCAGCTGGTGCAAAAATACTCTAATGCTGCCCTCAAGGTAGAAGGGGTTATTTTAACCATGTATGACCACCGGACAAACTTATCCCAACAGGTGGCGGAAGAGGTTCGCAATTATTTTCAAGATCGGGTCTATAATGCCGTTATCCCCAGAAACATTCGTTTAAGTGAAGCCCCTAGCCATGGGTTACCGATTAACCTTTATGATAGTCGTTCAAAGGGGGCCGAATCTTATTTAGAATTGGCTAAGGAAGTGATCAATCGTGAGTAAAGCTCGGGCTTTAGGCAAAGGACTGGGGGCGTTAATTCCCCAGATAGAAGAGGAGGATTTGCAAAACACACAGGAAATACCGATCGTTGAAATAGTTATTAACCCGGATCAGCCCCGGCGAAACTTCGATCCCGAGAGCTTGCAAGAACTGACCGAATCCATCAAAATTCATGGCGTTCTCCAGCCTCTTTTGGTGCGAAGAAAAGGCCTTGGCTACCAACTTGTCGCCGGGGAACGAAGACTAAGAGCGGCCAAACTTGCCGGATTAGAAAAGGTCCCGGTGGTAATTAAGGAATTAGATGACCGAGCGGTAATGGAGATTGCCCTCGTTGAAAACTTGCAAAGGGAAGATTTAAATCCAATTGAAGAAGCTCAAGCCTACCGGCGGCTCACTGATGATTTTAAGCTAACCCAGGAAGAAGTAGCCAAAGCGGTTGGTAAGAGTCGTTCTGCAGTCGCCAACACCATGCGTCTGCTGCACCTTCCGGAGCCGGTTCAACTAATGGTTATTAACGGGCAACTATCCATGGGGCACGCCCGGGCTTTACTTAGCTTGGAAGAGCCGGAGCAACAGCTGTTTATCTGCGAAAAAATTATTAATGAAAACCTTTCGGTCCGGGAGACGGAAGAGATCGTCCGCTTGACCCATGCTTCTCTTGTTTCACGTGAAACAACGGAAAAAGAAGAAAAGAAGAGAGAGCCACGGACCGGTCAGAAACTTGACCCTAACCTGCAAGCGATCGTGGAAGATATGACTCGTTTGTTTGGGACAAAGGTGCGGATTAAAAAAAGTGGAGACCGGGGAAAAATTGAGATTGAATATTATTCCCAAGAGGAGTTGGAACGAATTACAGAGCTTCTGCTAAGTCTATAACCGCCCGGTAAGGATTGGTTAAAAAATTTTTTGTTATAACCAGATCAAACGGGTCCGACTTTAACAAACCGTGTTCAAGGTGAAAGATCAAGAGATCGATGGGCGAGAAATTATGAAAGCATCGAACAACGGAAAAAGGTGGATTAGATAGAGCGTCTGGGGCGGCAGGAACGATCGGGTTAAAAACCTGGCAAAACGGAGTTATAAAAAAGGGAATAAAGAACCGGCTTGGACAAGACAGATTTGCCGACCGAAAGACCGAACAGCCGTTCGGTCTTTGTGAATGCCACTCGTTGTTAGCATCACCTTTGCCCCGGCGGCGCCATGGTGTATGCTCTGCCTTGGATTTCTTGACAAAGGATGGCTGCCGGTGGATTTACCTGGTTTCCAATTTTCATCATTCACGCGTGGGCGGTAGTCAGCGTGAGCGAGTACTTACCATAAATGGAAAGAAAAAATTCCCAAGAAAATAGTGCTTTAAGAAAGGATGTCGCAAGCCGAACAAGAATTATAGGAGTATAAAAAGATTGGACAAGAAGGAGCGTTCGAAGTGGAAGCAACATTCTTCAGTAAGCTTTCCCCCGAGGAGAGTATGGGCTTCATAATCCTGGTTGTACAGGGGCTTTTCCTGTTTTTACTGCTCATCAATGGTATACGGTTACATAAATTAATCAAACGCTACCGGTCCTTACTTGCCGGTAACCAGGGGAAAAATTTAGAGGAGATACTCCTTGGTTTAGGTGAAAGAATGAAGAATGCGGAAGCAAGTATTGCGAACATGGAGACCAAAATCGCCCGGATGGAGGCGGAAGCTACGCAATACATGCAAAGATGGGCTCTTCAGCGGTATAAAGCCTTTGCGAACATCGGGGGAGAACAAAGCTTCTCTTTTGTGCTTCTAGACCGTAATGGTGATGGCGTAATGATTAGCAGTATTCACGGACGGGATGAATCGCGGGTTTATGCTAAATCGATCAGTGCCGGTAAGGCCAATTATCCCCTGTCTGACGAAGAACAAGAAGTCTTAGCTGCTGCGATCAAGAAAAGAAATTGAGGATAAAAGCGAAATAAAGGAAGGAGTTTCTAACAAAAAGGAGAATAAAAGATAAGTCCTAAAATTTAAACGAAGCCAAAAGGTAATAGTATAGATAAATCCATTGAAAAATGGAATAATAAATCTTGGTACCTGGCAACTGGTAAGCGGTGATGATAGTGGTAGACAACCATTCATCGGTTATGAATAAAATTAAAAAGTTATGGCGCAAAAAAAAGGAAGTGCGTTATACTTTTATGCTTGTTCCCCGTTCTGCGGGGGTAACGAAAAGTATAAACATTCCTTTCTTCGTCATTCTGTTTTTTCTGTTCTTATTTGCGGCTAATGTCTACTTTTTAGTCCGTTATCCCTTACGTCTTTCGGAGATCGATAATTTAGACCGAAAAGTATATCAGTTGAATGATGTAATTACCAGAAACGATAATGATTTAAAGGTCATTGATCCGTCGATCAAAAAAACGGAAGAGTTTGAAACAATCGTTAAAGAGCAAAATGAAATCCTAAAACAGATCGAAGCCCTCCATAAATCAATTCAAGAGAAAAAAGCGGGTAAGTTTTGAAGTTTAATGATTATTTTTTAAGGAGATAGATATGCAAAGGGTCAAGAAAAATAAGCGGTTAAGGCTTTTGTCCTCCCGGCGGAGGAAATGGAGAAAAGACTTTACGCTTATGATGCTCCCCAACAAACCAGGGAAGGTAAGGAGTGTCTATCTTCCTTTTGCGCTGATTATCGCATTTGTTTGCTTAATGGTTGCGAATTTATATTTTCTTCTCCGTTATCCTTTGCGTATTCATCAAATCATCACTTTGGAACAGCAGATCGCCCTCTGTCGACAGACCATTACCAATCAAGAAAAAGAGTTAAAACGGATTAACCCGGCGATAACATCAACACAGGAATTAGGGGAATTAATTAACTTACATAATAAAATCGCCTTAGAATTTGAAGGAAAATACAGTGAGCTGAAAACGAAGACGACCTCACGGACGAAGGTCAGTCGGGGAGGTTCTTACCGTCCTTTTCAATTACCCCAGTATAAGCTATCTAGTGCCGATTCGGAAATGACCAAATTGAACGTACTCAATAGCAATCTGGAGTTTATTGGGGAAGAACTGGACAAGACCAATAAGCAGTTGCAAGATCTTTATACTCGTTATGCTGCTTACGATCGGGAATTAGATTATACCCCCACCATCTACCCCTTAGTCACTAAAGGCTACATTACTTCCTATTTTGGTTACCGGCGAGATCCGGTTACGGGAAGGCTTGGCGTCTACCATGAAGGTTTAGATATTGCGGCCCGGAAGGGGACACCGGTCCGGGCGACGGCGGACGGAACGGTGACCATGGCCCGCTCTTATGGCACTTACGGACTGTTCGTCGAAATTCAACATGGATCTTATGGGTACAAGACCAGGTACGCCCATAACAGCAAAATCTTAGTAAAAGTAGGACAAAAGGTGAAGAAAGGAGATATCATCGCTTACGTGGGGAGTACGGGAAAAAGTACAGGTCCCCATCTTCACTATGAAGTCCTTGTCAATGGTAAGCCGGTAAACCCCCAGAATTATCTACCGTAATTGAAGGAGGATACTGATGAGAAAAAACGCGCCAGAGATTAGCAACAGAGTCGGGAATAAAAAAATCGACACCTTAATCGGAAAAGATTCCGCCTTTACAGGTAATATTGAATCGACCGGTACGATTCGCATTGACGGGAAATTTGAAGGTGAAATCATCACCAAAGGAGATTTGGTGATTGGCGAAAGCGGACAAGTCCAAGGTAAGATTAAGGCCGAAAATATCACAATCGCCGGGAAAGTGCAAGGAGAAGTAGAAGCCTCCGGTAAATTAGAACTGGTTCCCACCGGTAATTTGCAAGGTGAAGCGAAAATGACTTTGCTGGTGGTGGAAGAAGGTGCTGTTTTCCAAGGAAACTGCCAGCAATTTAGTAAAGACCGAAAAGAAAGGGGCAAGTTCCTACAGATTGAGACTCCGCCGGAGAAAACCGGGCAAATGAATGCCGGTAAGAAGTAAATATGCGTCAAGCCCGATTATGGGCTTAGTTTTTTCTTCAACACAGCGATCGGTGAAAGCAGAGAATTGGAGCTTAGGGTAAGAAGGAGAGGGGGATTGTTCTATTCCCCTAGTATTTATAAATGTTGGTGGCATAGATGAGTGACGAAGTAATACGGGCTATTTTGCCTAAACGAAAAGGTAGAACCAACCGAAAGAAGCAAGGTTATTTGTTGATGATCATCCCCAACACAAAGGGAAAGATTCGATCGGTAAATATACCTTATCTTATTTTTGTCTCTTTCTTTATCGTATTAGGAATCAATCTCTATTTTCTCTTTCGTTACCCTTTTCGGATTTCTGAAATTTGGAACCTGGAATACCGAATTTATAGTTTACATCAGACCATCACCCAACAGAATAAAGAGTTACGTCGGCTGGATCCCTGCTTGAAAACAACTCAGGAATTGGCCGTCCGTTTAAATCAAGCTAATGAGTTCTTTGTGGAAATGGAAGGAGAATATAATCGGCTTCGGAACCGGAAGAGCAATAATGAAGACGGGGGATTCCGAGAAGTCCATTTGCCTGGGTATCATTTATCCAGCGCTGATCAGGATCTGTCCAAACTGGAGATTTTAAATGGGAATTTAGCTTACCTAGAAGAAGAAATAGAGTTTACCTGTCAATCTCTGGACAATCTATTGTCCAAATATAAAGCCTATGACCGACAAATGGATTTTACACCCACCATTTGGCCGCTGGCCCGGGACAAGCGGATCTCCTCGGGTTTTGGTTATCGGCGGCATCCGGTCTATCGTCGCCTGATCAAACACCAAGGAATTGATCTCCCCACCCGCGTGGGCACTCCAGTACGGGCGACAGCCGAAGGCAAGGTTACGATTGCGGGAACGCGGGGAGGTTATGGTCTGTTGGTAGAGATCGACCATGGTTATGGTTACCGTACCCGTTACGGACATAATAGCCGCTTGGCGGTGAAAGTAGGGCAATGGGTGAAGAAAGGACAAGTAATTGCCTATGCTGGTAATACTGGAGTTAGCACCGGCCCTCATGTCCATTATGAGGTACGGGTGAACAATGTTCCGGTAAACCCAGTCCCATATCTTAATTAAAGGGGCCGATTGCATGGAAGACAAAAGAGGTAAAAACCAGATCCAAACCATAATAGGTAAAGCCACTACTTTTTTGGGGACCATTAGTTCGGCGGAGAACATCCAGATTGATGGAAAGCAAGAAGGAGAAATCACCACCAAAGGTGGGGTGGTCATCTCCGAAACAGGGAATGTGCAGGGTAAGATCCAGGCGGAAAGTCTTTTGCTGGCCGGTAGTTTCGAAGGAGAAACCATCGTAAACGGTAAATTAGAGATTCTTGCGACCGGTAAATTACGGGGTCAAGCGGAAATGGCGATCCTGATTGTGGAAGAAGGCGCCCAATTTGAAGGAGAGTCCCGCCAGAACAAAAAGTAAACGAGCATATAACCCCTGGGCTTCTGAGATAATAGGGCCGAGGGGGTGAAATGTTGGCTAAATATCGCATTGCGGTGGAAAATGGGCTTACCCAAATTGAGGACGCTTTGCGGCAGGAAGGGTATCAGGTGGTCGACCCGGAAGAGTCTGGTTCAAACGTGGATGCCGTGGTGATTACCGGAATGGATGAAAACCTCATGGGGATTACTGACATGATGACCACAGGCGTGGTTATTGACGCCTCTGGGTTGGATGCGAACGAAGTACTGACCGAATTAGAAAGACGCTTGTCGAGGTAGTCCCCGACGCTGGCTTGAGCAAAGTGATGAAAATTGAAGGCTAAGCGAAAAGATGGAAATTAGCTGTGCTTTAATTGTGAAGGCAAGTCATTCACACGAGCGACGAGAGCTCTTTTAAAACAGAAGGCAAGAAAATACGCCCCGCGAAAGGGGCGTTTTTAGTAATAAGCGGACAAAAGGATGGGTCGTGGCGGACGTTAATAAATACAATGGTATAAAAAGAAAAGGTGAGTAGTTTGCGGTTTGAACCTTCCAAAACAGGCGCCCAACGATTACTAGCCGAAAAGCTAAGGGCGGAGGGAATCTCTTTTACGGAAAATCAATGGTTAGAAGGCTGGGAAGTGGACCTTTTTTTATCCCGGTATTATTTAGTCATTGAGCTTGACGGCTTTTATCATTTGAGTGCCAAGCAACAAGAGAAGGATCTCGCCAAAGATCGAAGGTTACAAGCCGCAGGATACCATGTTTTACGTTTTACCAATTCCCAGGTTTACCAGGACTGGAAAAGTTGCCTCGCCCAAATTAAAAACGTCATTAATAATCAAGAGCGTCAAGTAAAAAAAGGAGCACAGGTTGCTTCCGGTCCTACCCAGTGGCAAGAACAGCTGGCGGCCATTAAAAAGAAACTAACCGCGGCGGAAGAGAACAACCAAACGTAGGTGGTTCGGATTACCATCTTAAGATAGGATGACGAGCCGCTTCGGTTTCATTCAGCCGGCGAACAGGTGTGGTATAAGGGGCCTCTTTCAGTTTTTCCGGATCAGCTTTTGCCTTTGCGGCCAATTCTTTCATGGTGACCACAAAGGAATCAAGTAAATTTAAAGTTACGGACTCGGTGGGTTCGATCATCAGGGCTTCGTTGACGATCAGCGGGAAATAAATTGTTGGCGGATGGACCCCGTAATCGAGAAGGGCCTTAGCCAAATCCAAGGTGCGGACTCCCGCCGGATTATCTTTAAGGCCACTTAAGACGAATTCGTGCATACAGGTGCGGTCGTAGGGAAGATGATAATCTTCTTTTAGTAGGGTTTGAAGGTAATTAGCGGCTAGGACGGCATCGGCCGAAACTTGCTGGAGGCCGGTGAATCCTAACTGAAGAATATAAGCCAAGGCTTTTATAATAACCGCAAAATGACCCCAAAATCCTTTAACTTTGCCAATGGACCGGGGCCGATTATAGTCCCACCGATATCCTTCCCCGGTTGTTATCACACGGGGAATGGGCAGGTACGGCGCTAAATGAGCTTTGACACCAAGGGGACCGGATCCCGGACCGCCACCTCCGTGGGGGGTGGCAAAAGTTTTATGCAAATTGAGATGAACGAGGTCAAACCCCATATCACCCGGACGGGCCCACCCCATAATGGCGTTGAGGTTGGCTCCATCATAATAAACCTCGCCTCCGATCTGGTGAACCAGCTGGGTAATTTCGCGAATATGCTCTTCGAACAAGCCTAAAGTATTGGGGTTGGTCAGCATTAAGCCAGCCACCCGTGGGGTAAGATAGGGTTTGAGCGCTTCCGGTTCAATGATCCCGGCCTCCGTGGAAGGAATCTTTTGGACTTGAAAGCCAGCTAAGGCCGCACTGGCCGGGTTAGTGCCATGGGCCGAGTCGGGAATCAGGATCAGATCCCGATCGGCTTCGCCCCGGTCTTTTAGAGCTGCTTTTAGAATTAACATTCCTGTTAGCTCACCATGAGCGCCGGCGGCTGGTTGTAACGTAAAGGCATCCATTCCTGTGATGGCGGTAAAGATCTTTTCTGCTAAGTCGATTATAGCTAACGCCCCTTGTAACTGGGATTCATCTTGCAAGGGGTGAAGGTCTTGCAATCCGGCCAGACGAGGTAAAGTCTCTAAAAACTTGGGGTTATACTTCATGGTGCAAGAACCTAAGGGATAGAATCCTTGGTCAACGCCAAAACTCCGCTGCGCCAAAGCGGAAAAGTGGCGGGTAACTTCCATCTCGCTGAGTTCCGGTAAATTTAAAGGAGTCTGCCGCCGATAAGCGGAAGGAATTAAGGACTCAGCAGTGGTAGGCGGGACATCGGAGAGCGGCGGTAAATAACCCCGCCGCCCTTTTAGCGAGGCCTCATTTAGCATCTTTGGTCTTGTTTTCTTATTCACGAGAGACACTTCTCAACCTCCTCACAAAAGCGATCCATCTCCGCTTTGGTCCGCAATTCAGATGTATATAAG
>DUQR01000020.1 GCA_012837715.1 Bacillota bacterium
TTACGGATAAATAAACTTTAGCCGGGTGACGTTGTTATAATTATTAAAAGGAGGATTATGAAAAATGAAGTTACATTTTCGAGCACTCTGGATCATGCTTATTGTTTTAGTCGTAGCGGGCAGTACATTGGCGGCAAGTTCTAAAGACATGTTCTTAGAGGTATTTAGCGGTTCAATGGGTGGGAGCTGGTATTCGATTGGTTCCGAGATTTCGATTATTTTGCAGAATAATATTCCAGGTCTTACTGCACGGGTGGCACCCGGCGGCGGATCAGCTAACCCGGGGATCATTCAGGACCGGGAAGGCATGCTTGGTCTGACCTATACCGGCACGGCTTTAGAGGCTTATTCCGGAACTGGAGTTTTTAAGAAACCCCATACGGACCTCAGACATATTATCTCTCTATACTCGATGCCCTTTTTATGGGTGACTTTACGGGATAATGAGATCAATACCGTTTACGACCTTGCCGATAAACGGATTTCCCCAGGCCGGACCGGACAAACCGGACTCACCATTGCCGAGAAATCTCTCGAAGCCCATGGTATTAAGATGGATGATATTACGAAAAAAGGTGGAACCGTCAGTCTGTTGGGCGACTCTGAACGCCTTAATATGCTACGGGATCGGAACCTTGACGCGGCCTCCGGCCTTTTCCCGCTGAACCACTCCGAATTACAGAGTCTCAGTATAAACCCGGGTATTAAGTTGATTGGTCTAGATGAAAAAGCGATTGACCGCTTAATGGAAATGGTCCCCGGCCTTGCCAAAGTTAAGATCCCCGCTGGTAGCTTTGATAAATACCAGACGGAAGATATCTATACGGTCGTTTCGGTTACTTCGATCATCGGTCATAAGGATCTCGACGCTGACTTAGTGTACCAAATCGTTGATGTTTTGATCAAGAACAGAGAACGCATCAATAAGTATATTATGGCGGAAGACAATGTGATGCTTGAGCCGCTGACCGCGAAAGGAGATTTGCCGGTCCATCCGGGCGCAATGAAGTATTATCAAGAAAAGGGTTTGGTCAAATAGGGGTGTGGCGCTGATCTTTGGTCATCTGTGATCGATGATCAATAAAAAAATGGTTCCAGCTTGCTGCGCATTCAAGCGTAGCAAGCTGGGCTTTAAAAAAGCAGAAAATAAGGAGGAAAGAGTGTGGAAGCTACTAATACGCAAGATACAGCAAGGCCAAGTATTTTTGACCATTTTATAAACAGTAAAAAGATCACTCCGCACACCATTCTTGCTTTGTTCGTGGTTAGTCTGGCAGTATTGATGACCTTATATTATGTGATGACATCCTACTTTGGCGCTCCGGTTGGGATCTTGCATCGCTTTCTTTTCGTCTTTTTTATCTTGATGCTTGCTTTTATCCTTCATCCATTGAAAAGAGCTAAATGGTCGGATCCGCTAAATGTCTATTTTTATATCGATCTGCTGTTAGTTTTAAGTACTTTGGCGGTTGCCGTTTATTTTCTGACTGATTTGGAAGGATGGCAGTTACGCTTTTACCGGCCGACGCTTGGAGATACCATCTTTGGGACGATTGGGATCTTCTTGGTCTTAGAAGCAACACGGAGGGTAGTCGGGAAGGCCATGTTTTTTGTTGCCCTCTTCTTTATTCTCCACACCAAATTTGCTTCATTCTTCCCGGGGGTTTTAAATACCGTGGGGACAAGCTGGAAGAGGTTGATTGATGTGCTCTTTAGCGATCAGGGCGTATTTGCCCAGCCGATTCAAGCGATGTCTTCCTATATTATTCTCTTCCTGTTGTTCGGAGCTTTACTAGACAAAACCGGAGCCGGTACCTTCTTTACCAATCTGGCTTATTCCATTGCCGGGAGAATGACGGGCGGACCCGCTAAAACAGCATGTATGTCAAGCGCCTTTTTCGGAAGCATCTCCGGAAGTGCTGTCGCTAACGTGGTAGCCACTGGTTCCTTTACGATTCCCCTCATGAAAAGGACCGGATATAAAGGGGTGTCTGCGGGCGCGATTGAGGCGGTAGCCTCTACTGGGGGTAACTATATGCCGCCGATTATGGGCGCAGTGGCGTTTTTGATGGCCCAATACCTGAAGGTGCCCTATATTAACGTTGTCGTCCACGGGATTATTCCGGCGCTCCTGTTTTATGCGGCCTTAATCGCAATGGTTCATTTTGAAGCAAAAGCGAACAATGTTACTCCTTTGGCAAAAGATGAGCTGCCTTCTTTCTGGAAAACATTGCGTAGTGGGGGACATCTTTTACTCTCTGTTGTGATTCTTGTTTACTTTTTAGTGAAAGGTTATACGGCGATTATGGCCGCCTTTTGGGGTATTCTTATCCTGTTTTTATTGAGTTTCTTTAAAAAAGAGACGATGTTAACACCGCGAAAAATCATTGCCGCCTTTGAGGGCACGGCCAAGTCGGCGATTACCGTTGGTGTGGCCTGTGCTTGCGCCGGGATCATCATGGGTTGTATGTTTTCCTCCGGACTAGGGATGAGATTATCCAATATCATCATTAGCGCAGCCGGTGGGAAGTTATGGCTGACCCTACTTTACACGGCAATAATTTCGATTATATTGGGAATGGGGATGCCTTCCGTCGGGGTGTATCTAATTTTAGTGGTGACGGTAATTCCAACTTTGTTAGAAATGGGGGTTTTGCCGGTAGCGGCCCACTTCTTTGCCTTCTATTTTGCGGTGGTCTCTAATATTACTCCCCCGGTTTGCGTGGCGGCGTTTGCCGGAGCAGCGATTGCCGGAGCTTCACCGATGAAAACGGGTGTTAAAGCTTTCCAATATGGAATGGCTACTTATTTAATTCCGTTTATGTTTGTGTATAATCCGAGTATGTTGATGGTGGGTACTACTGCGGAGATCGTATTCTGTATTATCTCCGGGTTATGCGGTGTAATTTTCCTCGCCGGTAGTGTGGTTGGTTGGTTCGTTAAAAAAGGCAATATTGTTGAGCGACTTATTTTATTCGCCGCGGCAATACTGCTGATCATTCCTGAACTGAAAACAAGTATTGTTGGTTTGATCTTGGGAGCGTTGGTGATCTTTATGCAAAGAGTGGGTTTGCGGAGAAATAATCCCTCGTTGCCACCGAGCGGCGCGGAATAGATTTATTATTACGCTGCGTCCAGAAAATTTATAAGGAGGAAACAGGATGCCGAAACGTTTTGAGATGTTATCAAGTAAATGTCGAATCGGAAATTTGGAACTGAAAAACCGGATCGTATTGCCGCCGCTTAATAATAACTACACACGGGCCGGGTTTATGACCGAGGAGTCGATTGACTTTTATGTTTCCCGGGCGCGAGGCGGCGCCGGCTTAATAATCATTGAAGCGACCTCCGTCGATTATCCGCGAAGCCGGTCGGTGCTTAACCCGGCGATCGATGATGATAAGTTTCTTCCGGCCTTTGTCAAAATTGCCGAGGGCTGCCATGCCTATAACAGCAAAGTCTTTGTTCAGCTTAGCCATGTCGGGCGGCAGACGCGGAAAAGTGTGACTGGAATGGACCCGGTCGCGCCATCGCCGATTGCGAGTAAATCAGCGCTTTATCCGGATACGCCTCATGTCCTTTCCGTTGAGGATATCGAGGAGATCATTGGGAAATTTGGCGATGCGGCGTTACGGGCCCAAAAAGCCGGGCTTGACGGGGTTGAGCTTATTTTGGGCCATGGTTATCTTGCCAATAACTTTTTGACTCCCGCCAGTAATTTACGGACTGATGAATATGGTGGGCTACAGGGTGGTCTTAGATTCTCAATTGAAATTGTGCGAAAGATAAAACAACTTTGCGGGGAAGATTTCCCGATCATTTGCCGGATTAATGGTGATGACTACATCAAAGAAAACGGGAACACACCGGTTGAGGCGCAGCTTTTAGCCCAAGAACTGCAGAAAGCAGGCGTTGATGCGATCAGCGTATCGGCGGGGATGCGTGATTCGGAATTGAGTTTTAACGACCATTCTTCAGGGCAGCCCCGGGGAGCATGGATCCATCTGGCCGAACGGATAAAAAAGGTGGTTGATATACCAGTCATCGCGGTTAAGCGGTTCAGTCCCGAGTTGGCCGAAGAAACCCTGCAAGCCGGGAAGGCGGATCTAATCGCTTTTGGTAAACAACTGATTGCCGATCCTGACTTCCCGAACAAGGTCCTAGCGGGTCGCCTTGCGGATGTAATTCCTTGCACTTCTTGCTGCCAAGGTTGTTATGATGAGCTTTGGATGAAAAAACCGGTTACCTGTATGGTCAATCCGGCGGTAGGGAAGAGCGTCCAGTACAAGCAGGAACGGAGTAAGCGCAAAGGAAACAAAAAGGTCCTCGTCATCGGCGGCGGGCCGGCCGGTTGCGAAGTAGCACTGGAAGCGGCCAAAATCGGACATCAGGTGACCCTGATCGAAAAGGACGAAAAGTTGGGCGGTAACTATGGTTACTGTGCATATACTTCCAAAAAGAAAGAAGTGGCAGATGTCTTCACCTATTTAGACCATGCCTTGCGTCAGCATAATGTGCAGATCAGAACCAATACCGAGTTTGCGCCCGGACTACTTGATGAACTTAAACCGGAAGTAGTGATCGACGCGACCGGAGCGGACTTTAAAATGCCGTCGATTAAAGGCGCCAACTTGCCTCACGTTGTTACGCCCTTGGAAGCGCTGGATGGCTCAAAAGAATTGGGACAATACGTTACAATTGTAAGCTGTAGCTATAACTGTACCTGGACCTGCCGACAAATTTCAAATCCGATTCCCGATGATGTTGTCGGTTTGAAGACCACCGAATCTTATGCCTGCTCGGCGGGGCATGCCGCGGCGGATGTGGCGGAGGAACTGGCGGCCCGCGGGAAAAAGGTGACAATCATTACCGGAAGAGACGCCTTTGTTCCGGGGATGGGCTACACCAACCGCGGTAATATGTTTAAACGGTTTTTCCCGGCCGAGATCAAGGTATCCAACAGTGTGAAAGTTAAAGAAATCCGACCGGAACACCTCCTGTGCGAAAAAGAGGGAATCGAGTTTCTAGTGTATGCCGATACCGTTGTTTTAAGCGTCGGGATGGAAAGCAGGAATACCATTGAAGAGCAGTTGCAGGGTTATGACGTTGAGTTTTACCGGGTCGGTGATTGCGCGAAGATCGGCAATGCGTTGAAGGCCTTTGACAGCGCTTACCAGTTAGCGGAAGAAATATAATTGGGGAGTTACATCCATGAGTAAAAAGCAAACATTTAAACGGGCGGAGATTGTTGCCCCCGGGGAAGTTGCCTTCTCTGATGTGGAAAAGAGAGAGCCGGACAACCATGAAGTGTTGATTCGGGTTAAATCATCCGCCATCTGCGGTAGCGATATGCACATCTATTCCGGCAAACATCCTTATGTCCAATTGCCGACGACGATCGGGCACGAACTGGCCGGGGTGGTCGAGGCGGTTGGGGCGGAAGTGACCACGGTGAAGGAAGGCGACCGCGTTTGCGTCGAACCATTAATCACCTGCGGAAAATGCTACTATTGCCAGCGCGGACGCTATGATTACTGCCTGGAATTAAAACTAAAGTATCGCTCTGGTTTTAGCGGTTATGCGGAATATTACTATGCGGAGGAACGGTGGATTCACCATCTACCCGAAAATGTCTCCTTTGATGAAGGGGCGTTAATGGAGCCGTTGGCCTGCGCTGTTCATGCCGTTCGTAAACCGGGAATTCAGGTAGGTGATTCGGTTTGTATTTTAGGAGACGGCCCGATTGCCCTGATGCTAACCCAGTTGGCGTTTGCGGCGGGCGCAACCGATCTATATGTTCTGGGGCTTGATGAGCGAAACTTGGCCTTGGCAAGGGAATTCGGTGCGGTTGCCATGCCCAACACCGAAGAAGCGTTTCAAGAAATATTACGCCGAACGGATCATCGGGGCGTGGATGTTTCTTTCGAGGCGGTCGGCTTACCGAAAACCTTTAATCAAGCATTATCCATTGTCGCGAAGGGCGGGACCGCAGTAATCTTTGGCATCTTTGAAGAGGAATTTAGTGCGAAAACGCTGGTTGATGCAATGGTCAGAGAGGTTAAGGTAATTGGGACGTCAAGTTATTGTTGGGATTTTCAAAGGGCACTTTCCCTTGTTTCGCACGGGAGAATAAAGCTGGATCCTTTGGTCACACACCGCTTTAAGTTGGCGGATGTGGGGAAGGCGATGGCCCTTAAGAAACAAGGAAGCGAAGCCCCGCTGAAAATTATTTTAGAACCATAAGGTCGGAAACACCAGCTTAAAACGGACTAGGAGGAGATGTTCCCTTGGATTATTTCACGAAAAAATACATGACCGGTCCCGAAGGTGCCCACCGCAGAGCCGTCTATAAAGCGATGGGGTTCACGGATTTGGATCTTTCCCGACCGTTGGTTGCGGTTGTGAACAGCTGGGGGGAAGTCTGCCCGGGCCACTACGGACTGGATCTATTGGCCAAGAAGGTCAAGGAAGGCGTCTGGCAGAACGGAGCGACACCGGTTGAATTTAATACCATTTCGCAGTGTGGTACCTTGACCCTTGGTTTGGACGGGATTCGCTATGATCTTCCAACCCGGGAGTTAGTAGCCTTTGACATTGAAACCATCGTCAATTCCCAGATGTTTGACGGAATTGTTTTCATGACCGCTTGCGACAAAGTTGTCCCTGGCATGTTATTAGCAGCGGCACGCTTGAATATTCCTTCCATCGTTGTTTGCGGGGGAGTAATGGAGACCGGGCACCTGGATGGGGTTGACTTTTCCCTCTCCGACTTAGATGAAATGGTGATGGGGGCATACCCGGTAGGAAAGATCAGCGCGGCGGAGATTGCAAGAATGGAAGATCAAGCCTGTCCGACCTGGGGGGCTTGCCCCTTAATCGGTACGGCTAATACAATGCAATGTTTAACGGAAGCTTTAGGGATGGCTCTTCCTGGATCGTCGACCCTGCCCGCCACTTCAGCGGCGATTCTCCGGGCGGCTAAGTTAGCGGGGAATCGAATCGTTGACTTGATTAAACAAAAGGTTCCAGCCCGTGAAATCATGACGGAGCAGGCCTTGGAAAACATGGTTACCATGTTGATGGTCCTCGGCGGTTCCACGAATTCGATCATCCACATCCTGGCCCTTGCAGAAGAACTGGATCTTGCCGACCGGATTAACCTTGATTTTATTGCCAAGACCAGTAGAAAAACCCCATGTTTATTAAATGTAAAGCCCAATGGGCCCTATCATGTTACTGATTTTGAGAAGTCTGGCGGCATGCCCCAGTTAATGAAGGAAGTCAAAGCCCAATTGCACCTGGATATTTCGACGGTTACGGGAAAGACCGTTGGCGAAAACCTCGCCGCCCAAGCAGATACTCAAGTTAACCGCCAGGTAATTTATAGTATGGCGCAGCCGCTCTCCGAAGATGGTGGGATTGTCGTTTTATCTGGTAACCTTGCCCCGGGAGGAGCTATCTTGCGGCAGTCGGCCCGTTATCGTGACAATCTGCTTCACCGCGGGCCGGCCAGGGTGTTTAATAGTCAGAATGAAACATTGGCTGCCTTAAAAGCCGGGGAAATAAAGCCCAAAGACGTGGTGGTTGTGCGCTTTGAAGGGCCACAGGGCGGACCGGGGATGCCCGATATTTATGCGGTCCAGGCAACCATCTGCGGGATGGGTCTTGATCAGGATGTGGCGGTAATTACCGATGCGCGCTTCTCCGGTTTTGCCCGGGGCTTTGGGGTGTGTCAGATCACTCCGGAAGCAGCGGTTGGAGGTCCCCTTGCTTATTTAGAAGACGGCGATGAGATCTTGATTGATGTCCCCAACCGCCGCCTTGAGGTTCTTGACCCTAGCATCTTCGAAAAAAGAACCAAAGCGCGAAACCCACGGGCGGAGCGAAAGCATAAGGGCATTCTCGGATTGTATCAAAAGTTGGGTGGACCGGCCAATAAAGGGGCGAGATTGGAATAAATTAGCCGCGGTGATTTGTTTCGAAATAATACTTGGAAAGGGATGAAGCTGTGCAAACAGTTAATTTTCACAAAGAGATTGCGGGAGAAAAGTTCCCAGCGGGACGGCTTACTAAAGTCGTTGTCGGTCCGAATTCGAAGGTAACAGCAGAGAATTTTGTCCAGGGTTATGTGACGATTTATCCCGGCGGTTCGGTGCCTGAGCATCGCCATGCCAATGAAGAAGTTTACACCATTATTTCCGGCCGGGGCGAAATGATGGTGAATGGAGAAACAGAGACTCTCGAAGCAGGATCGGCCGTCTATATTCCCCCTGGACAAGCCCATAGCTTGACGAATAATTCCGATCAAGATTTAATTATGATCTTTGTCTATTCACCTGCCAATATTGTCGATCATTGGGAAGAAGAAAGAAAGGGTTTGTTAAAATAACGGAAGAGGGTGAAAAGATGATCACGAAAAAAAGGCAAAAGGCAATTGAATGGGTGTTGGTGGCATTAATCGTCGGTGTGATTATGTTTTTCGGCAAGATCCGGATGCATCAACTTAATATTAATCGGTTTCTGGTGCTTGGTTATGCCATTATTCTCTTCCTGCTGATTGTTTTCTGGGTAGTTAACCAAAAAGCGGCATCAACAGAGGAGAAAGAGTAGGTTTTTCAGCTTTTACCCCAATTTTCCCGTTAACTTTTTTAGTTTAGGGTATTCTGGAATATCTCTGCCTGGCCTTCAGTACTTGTCGACTCACCCGGCTTTTACCCCTCCTTAAACTGGTTGAAGTCGGCGTGAACGACTATCGTGGTAAAGGCGGGATATTCCAGATCTATTTTGGTCCATAATTTTTAGGGAACGGAGAAGTGGAGATGGAAACACAGGTTAGTCTCAATGGATATAAACTGCCTTTATACATCTGTAATACCTTGGTGATCGGCTCAGGAGCGGCCGCCTTAAACTGTGCTGACCATTTAGTAAATATGGGGGTTAAAGATGTTCTCATTGTTACCGAACGGTTGGGGGGCGGAGTTTCCAATAATTCGGGTTCTGATAAACAGACTTATTATAAACTCTCCCTCTTTGGGGAGGAAAAGGATTCCGTCTATGAAATGGCGCGCAATCTTTTTTCCGGAGGTTCGATGCACGGCGATTTGGCTTTAGTGGAGGCGGCCCTTTCCGCCCAGGAGTTTTTTCACTTGGTACAGATCGGAGTCCCCTTTCCCCACAACAAATATGGCGGCTATATTGGATACAAAACTGATCATGACCCTAAGCAGCGGGGTACTTCGGCAGGGCCTTGGACTTCCCATCAAATGTTTGAAAAACTACTGGTTCAGGTCGAACAAAAAGGGATCCCGATTTTGGATCAGCATGAAGTCATCTCCCTTTTAACTACTAACGGTTACGACGATGAGGAAAAAAGGGTAGTCGGTGCGGTTGCTATTGATAAAAACAAAGCGGCGGATGGTATCGGTTCACTTGTCGTATTTCAAGCGGAAAATATTGTTATGGCGACCGGTGGTCCGGGAGGGTTATATGCTGCTTCCGTATACCCCGAAGGACATCTGGGTTCGACCGGTGTTGCTTTGGAAGCAGGTGCTGCCGCCGCCAACCTGATCGAATGGCAATACGGGCTGGCCTCCACGAAGTTCCGCTGGAATGTCTCCGGCAGTTACCAGCAGGTTATTCCGCGCTACTTCAGCACCGAGCAGGACGGAACTGGAGAACGGGATTTTCTGAATCCGTATTTTGATACGATGGGGCGATTGGGTACAGCCATCTTCCTCAAGGGTTATCAGTGGCCATTTGACCCAAGGAAATTACCAAACTATGGTTCTTCCCTAATTGACCTCCTAGTTTACCAGGAAACCGTGATCAAAAACCGCCGGGTGTTTATGGATTTTCGCCATAACCCTTTGCCCGGTGACGGGCTGGGTGAATTTAACTTTACCGATTTAAGCCCCGATGCTTATAATTATCTAAAGAACAGTGGGGTTTTATTTGGCAAACCCATCGACCGTTTGCGTAAGATGAATCCGATGGCGGTAAAACTATATCAGGAGAACGGAATCGATCTAAGTACAGAACCGCTGGAAATCGCCGTCTGTGCTCAACATAATAATGGTGGTTTGAAAGGTAACATTTGGTGGGAATCGAATTTACGCCATTTGTTTCCGATCGGAGAAGTCAACGGCACTCATGGTGTATATCGACCAGGCGGTTCGGCTCTTAACTCCGGTCAAGTCGGGGGTTACCGGGCGGCCCAGTATATTGGGAACTTTTATCACAAAAATTCCCTCTCGAAAGAAGAGTTTTTACAGATCGCGACGCCTGATTTACAAAACAAGCTTGCCTTGATCGAAAAGGTTCTCAGTCGTGTGGGTGCGGCTGGACAGGATATGGAATCCTACCGCCAAGAGATGCAACAAAGGATGAGCCGAGTGGCGGCCCATATTCGCCAAGTTGAGCACATCGAAAAAGCCTTTTGTGAAGCCAAAGAACAGTACGAGCGGATCAATACCTGCCAAATCAGACTAAAAGACCGAGCGGAGTTGCTAATGTACTTCCAAAACCGTCAGTTGTCTTTAGTTCAATTAGCGGTGTTAAGCAGCTTAATCCGCTATTTAGAAGCCGGTGGCGGCAGTAGAGGCTCCTATCTGGTGCTGGCCGAAGATGGCGAGCCCATCTCCGCGCGTCTAGATCGAAAATGGCGTTTTAAACCGGAGTTGGCGGAGCTTAGAAAGTTTTCCTTAGAGTATGAGTATGTCAATAACGAACACCGTACCCGTTTGGTTCCGGTGCGGGAAATTCCCGAAGATCAATTTTGGTTCGAGAAAGTTTGGGCGGAATTTCTGAATAAAGAGTACTTTTAATGTAAGGCAATTAATCTTGCAATTTAGCAAAGAAGCCCAACAGGAGAAAACCCTTGACCCGGATTGGTTTAGGTGCTATAATACTTAATGCGATTGTTGCATTGGGGGATCGTCTAGTGGTAGGACGACGGGTTCTGGCCCCGTTAGCGAGGGTTCGAGTCCTTCTCCCCCAGCCATATGGTCCCATCGTCTAGCGGCCTAGGACACCGCCCTCTCACGGCGGAGACACGGGTTCGATTCCCGTTGGGACTACCAAA
>DUQR01000021.1 GCA_012837715.1 Bacillota bacterium
ACCGTCGCTCCTCACGTAGGAGCGTGGATTGAAACTCGATCGCGATCAACACCGCCCGGGCGGCGATCGGTCGCTCCTCACGTAGGAGCGTGGATTGAAACCCCCGTCGGGATAAAATCACCCATTCCTTCCCTTCGTCGCTCCTCACGTAGGAGCGTGGATTGAAACTTCTGGTGGGAAAAAAGACTCGAATTTTCAGCGGGTGTCGCTCCTCACGTAGGAGCGTGGATTGAAACTCGCGGATCCATTTGTAATAGATGCGGTGATCGTCTGCTTTTCCCCTTTAAGACCCAGGAATTGGATCTTATCAGGGTACATCACCTCAACCACTTCACTGGCCCAATCTGAAGCATAGATACTGCCGCCTTGATTAACGAAATTTTTTAAATTGGCTACAATAGCCTCATTAGGATCTAAACCCAACTCACCATCAAATAGGTAATCCGTATCACCGCAAGCAAAAAAGATGACCGCATATTCCGATAAAGCCGTTGGGTTAGCAAATGTGAAAATAAATGGTATTGGTGTGAAAAGAACGTCCGTGCCGGAAG
Source organism: Bacillota bacterium (assembly GCA_012837715.1). Classification (GTDB taxonomy): domain Bacteria; phylum Bacillota; class UBA4882; order UBA10575; family UBA10575; genus Capillibacterium. The sequence goes on from DUQR01000021.1 coordinate 552, forward strand.
CAGCACGGACGTTCTTTTTGATGGAAGTTTATTTATGGGGTTGTTGTTTAGTCAGTTCCTTGCTTTAGTGTTTTCCCCTAATCGTAAAGGCTTGCAACATTTGGGCAAGCTCGGTCGCTTGGGCATTCAAATCTTCACTGGAGGAAGTGATCTCTTCCACCAGGGCGGAATTTTGTTGGGTAACATAGTTTAGTTGTTCGATTGCCGCTTTAATCTGTTCTGATGAAGCAGACTGTTCCCGCATGACGGCGGCGATCTCCGTCACCACATCAGAAGTATGTTTCGTGTTCTCCACGATCCTTTGTAAAACAGTGGCGGAGTGTTGAACAGCTTCGTTACCACGACTAACCCGGGCGACACTCTCCTTAATCAGCTCTTCAATCTCTCTGGACGAGTCTGCGGTCCGACTGGCGAGATTTCGTACTTCTGCGGCAACGACGGCAAAGCCCCGTCCTTGTTCACCGGCGCGGGCCGCTTCAACCGCCGCGTTTAGCGCTAACAGGTTGGTTTGGAAAGCAATATCGCTCACCACTTTGATAATATCATCAATCTTCTTACTACTCTCGTTGATTTGTTCCATCGCAATAATCGAATCTTTGATCGACCTTTCTCCTTCTTTCACCACTTCCAGGGTAGAGGTGGAGAGCTGACCGGCTTGTTCCGAATTGTGGGCGGTTTGTTGGATCGAGGCAGTAATTTCTTCGATGGAAGCGGAGATCTCTTCAAGGGTTGAGGCTTGCTCTTGTGTTCGCGAAGACAAATCTTGATTTCTAGCTGCTATTTCTTGCATGCCGAACCCAACTTGTTCGGCTGTGTCCATCGCTAGACTGATCATCTGTGAAACCTGGTCGCTCATGTTGTTAAGGTCTGCTCCCATCTGACCGATCTCATCGGTGCTCTCGATCTGAATGAGGGTGGAGAAATCACCCTTACTCATCTGTTGGATTCCCCTCGTCAGTTTACGTATGGAATTCAGAATGGTTTTCTTAGTTATCAAATATGAAAGGATTAATCCCAAGACAACGCAGAAGCAGACTAAAGAGGTGATCATCTTTAGTAAACTGTAGATTTTTTGGTTATATAGGTCAATTGGTATGAAGGTAACAGTATACAAGTTATGGATGGGATCTTTATGAAAAGCGGCAAGGTATTTTTCGTCTTCCAAAGTGAAAAAATCTACCCCTGAAACGTTTTTTTCCATATTCGAAAAGAACTGGGCGGTATCTTTGACAACCTCTTGAATGTTTACTTTCATGATTCGTTCTTTATTATCGGCGGCGATGATTAAGCCATTTTGGTCTAAAATAATCGATTTCATCGCTGAGTCTTCCCCGTGGTTAATGATTTTGTCGGTAATATTGTTTAATTCGATTGCCATAAAAAAAGTATTGGCCAAGGGAGAATCTTTATAATAACTAATCCGGTTTACTAGGACAGGTCGTCCGGTAGTGGGGGATAATTTAATCAGATTGAGGGTGGTGTTATTTTCCCGAAGCACTTCAGTTGAGGAATTACCGCCGATACCGTCTACAATTACCCTTCCCTCAAAATAGTAGCCAATGTTTTCATAGATCCCTTGTCCCTGTCGGTAAATATTTTCCAAGTTGGCACTGATCCGGTATAATTTTTCATTATCAATGCTTCCTCCGGCTCTCAGATGGGAAAAAGAATCCATTACAAAATTATCCCGGGCTAAGGTATCAGCTAGGTTCTGGAGGTTGGTCAGCTCTAAACTTAATTTGGTCATTTTTTCTTCATTGATCTGCAGAAGCTTTTCCTGGATTTCACTGGTTAAGGTCAGAGAGAACTGGTGATACACGATCCAACATATGAACGCTGCGGGGATAATAATAAAGGCATTTAATAAAAACATAATCTTGAAGAATACTGAAGTGGATTTTTTCTTCGACAAAGACGCCGCCTCCTTGTGGCCTAATTCTAGGGTTATCATTATTAATATCATTTTAAGATAACTATATCTTATTTATCGACAAATATCCCAAAAATATTATAATAATATTTGGAGCAGGTCAGGTTTGACACAAAAAACGTATAAGCAGGTTTTGGGAGGGAGGCAAAGATCCAAAAATTTAGAATTTTGACTGTAGTGTCGAATATGGTCGCCAGGGTGGGGCGGATTCCATTTCCCTTCGCGGAAGGAGAAAGCATTTTGATATTGACTTTTATTTGTCTGCTGTCTATACTTAACTAAAGGTTATTAAAAATAAATGAATATGAGTCCGATAGAGGCGCGGTTTATTACGAGTAGTCTGTTCGTTTTCAGCCTGGCTTGGTGACAGATGAAAAGAATAGCCGCCGAAGTTACGGTTGCCGGCCAGGAGGCGCCGTAGCTGGGCTGCTGCAAAAGATGTAGCAGACTGTCACTTGTTTAAGTGGAGAGCTATCGTGTGATTTAAGCATGAGGCCCTCGACGTCTCATGCTTTTTTAGTAAAAAAAATAAATATGGGAGGTTAATGATGAATCGTCGAAAATGGATCCCGCTGCTTTTTGTTATCACAGTAATGATCTTGGCTGTTGCTTTGCCGGCCTTCGCGCAGGAAGGAGCAGACGGCGAACAGAGCAGGGTGTACGGTACCTTTTGGTCGCTTTTACCACCTATTATTGCGATTGCCTTGGCCCTCATCACCAAGGAGGTGTATAGTTCCCTTTTTATCGGTATCATTTGTGGCGCTTTGTTACATGCCAACTTCAATCTGCTTGGCGCCTATAACACCATGTTTACCGAAGGCTTTATTTCCGCCTTGGCGGACAGTTGGAACGTGGGTATTCTCATCTTTCTAGTGGTTTTAGGCACTATTGTCTGTCTGATGAACAAGGCGGGCGGTTCGGCCGCCTATGGCGAATGGGCCAAAGAAAAAATCCGCTCCCGGAAAGGGGCAATGCTCGCCACCTTCGGTCTGGGTATCCTGATCTTTGTGGATGACTACTTCAATTGTCTGACCGTTGGCAACGTGATGCGGCCGATCACGGATAAGCACAAGATTTCCCGGGCTAAACTCGCCTATTTGGTGGATGCGACCGCCGCTCCCATCTGTATGATTGCGCCCATCTCTTCCTGGGCCGCGGCGGTGGTCGGTGTGGTGGAGGGCTATAACGGCTTCGAACTCTTTATTCAAGCCATCCCTTATAACCTGTATTCCCTCTTGACCATGGCCATGATCATCATCATCACTTTATTGGGCATTGAATATGGACCCATGCGGAAGCATGAGGAGAATGCGATCTACAAAGGAGATCTCTACACTACACCCGACCGCCCCTATGAAGGGCAAGACGGCGAGGTGTCGGTTGGAAAAGGAAAGGTCAGGGACCTGGTTATTCCGGTGCTGATCCTGATTGTCCTCTGTATTTTGGGGATGGTTTATACCGGTGGTATCCTTGAAGGGGAGAATATAATCAATGCCTTCGCCAACTGTGATGCTTCCCTCGGTCTGTCGCTAGGTTCGTCCCTGGCCCTCATTATTGTGATCATCTATTTTATCCTCCGGAAAGTGCTCACTTTCAACGAATGTATGGCCTGTTTCCCCGAGGGCTTTAAAGCGATGGTCCCGGCGATTTTGATTCTGACTTTTGCTTGGACTTTGAGTGGGATCACCGGCATATTGGGGGCGAAAGAATTTGTCAGTGGTATCTTTGCCGGTAGTGCGGCCGGCCTGAAGATGCTGCTGCCGGCGATGGTCTTTGCGGTGGCGGTCGGGATGTCCTTCGCCACCGGTACTTCCTGGGGAACCTTCGGGATCCTGCTGCCGATTGTGGTGGCCATGGGTCTTGAGGGGGAATTGCTGATCATTTCGGTCTCCGCCTGTCTGGCCGGGGCGGTCTGTGGTGACCATTGCTCCCCGATCTCCGACACGACGATCATGTCCTCGACGGGGGCGATGAGTAACCACATTAACCATGTGGAGACCCAGCTTCCTTACGCCTTAACGGTGGCGGCGGTCTCCTTTGTCGGCTATATCCTTGCCGGTTTCATCCAGTCGGCTTGGATCGTGCTTCCTCTCTCCCTGGTGATGATCTTTGGTGTGCTCTATATCATTAAATTAAGCCAAGGGAAGAAGGGATCTGTTTCCCTTACCCAATAGGAGGGACTGAAGGGTAGAGTAAAAACACCGTCAGTAACTGCTGACGGTGTTTATTTTTTTACAGGATATAGGGGCAGAAAAGAGGGCAAACATCCTTCGGCGGCTGGCGATCGTCTATGCTCCGTAGATCCGGTAATTGCCGCTTAAAGCCAGAAGGGCGAAGAAGTAGAGGCAGTTATCGTAATAACGCCGCTGGTCCCGGCGTAATGGGGTACGCCAGAATCTTTCGACACTGGCTTTGGCGACCGGTCCTTCGGCCGCCAGGGCGGCAGCGGCATTGGTGGCGATCAGTCCCACATCATGGAGGTACGCCGGTTCCGCAAGTTCCTTGCCATCAATGGTATATTTGGCAAACTTCTCTTTGTTAATAAAGAAGGTTTGGATTTTGCCGGCCAGTTCCTTTTGGCCTTCATCGGTCCGGAACCATTCGTAATCAAGGCCGATATTCAACGCTACCCGGTAGGAATCACTATAGAAATCGCCGTGACCATGGCTGTATACGGGACGACCATCATAATGGGCATTCTCGGGGGCCAGACCCGTCACCGGATGGCAGGTCTTGTGTAAAAATTCCCGGCTGGCCTGGGCGGCGGCGGCCCAGAATTCACGATCTTCCGGGTTGCCCCAACGGGCAAATAATTCATAGAAATGGGGTACGTGGTAGGATGGATCGGTAAAATTGCACTCGGGAATAAATTTGATCAATTTCGTCTGCGGATCCCACATGGGATGGCCGGGTTTGCCGTTTTCCCCTTTATGGACCACCTCATGTAAGATTGCTTTCGCCTGTGTACTGTAGTTAAAAGGTTCTTCCCGGTCGCCCCAGCGGTTGGCGGCAAAAAGGAGGGCCATGGCAAAGTATTCTTCTCCGTCCGGGGCTGGACCCTGGGCCCTTCTTGTGCCATCCAGATTACAAGACCAGGCAAAATATCCTTCATAGACACCGCGCTCATGCCACATATAGGTTTTCGTCCATTTCCAGAGCCGGTCAAAGATCTCCTGATTGTCCATTTGGACCGCCATCATCATCCCGTAGGACATCCCTTCGGTCCGCACATCATGATTACCGGTATCGGTGATAAAGCCCATATCGGCGCCGACCGGATGGTAGAAGCGGATCTCTTCATCCCCAAAGAATAACTGCTCCCAGGTCTCCTGGATCTTCCTGTTGATCTCCGCCGCGGGATAACCGTATTCCTGGAGGAGATTCCGGTACTGACCGGTGAAAAAGGCCCCTTTCTTTTCCATTTGAAGTCCCCCTTTCGTTCTTTTTCTGGGCACGAGTTTGAATATTACTCTTATTCGTTTCTCCCAGAAAATTCCCTGCTGTCAACTGGCTGGTGGGGGCGGCGCATGGGGCATAGGCGTAAAAAAAGTTGGGCCTGACGCGGCCCAACTTTCGCTGTTTTACTCTGCGGCGGCGGCCAAAACCCGTTTCAGGATGGCCAAGCCCCGTTCCAGGTCGGGTACGCTGATGTTTAAGGGGGGAACCAGCCGGATGGCGGTGGGCGTGACCGCATTCACAATCAGCCCCTGCTCCAGGCAAGAACGCATGACCGGTTGGGCGGGAACCCTTAGTTCAAGAGCTAAAAGCAATCCCCAGCCCCGGACCTCTTTGATGACCGGCAGTTCTTTTTGCCAGGTCTGGAAGAGGTTTTTTAATTCCGTTCCCAAACGGGCGGCGCGCTCCGGGAGCTTTTCTTCCTCCATGATATGGAGAATAGCTAAAGCGGCGGCAAAGGCCATCCCGCCTCCGCCCACAGTGGAGCTGTGGTCGCCGGGTTCAAAAGCAGCGGCTACGTCTTCCTGGGCGAGCATGCCGCCGATGGGGAGCCCGCCGCCCAAGGCTTTGGCCACAGTCAGGATCTGGGGTTTGACCCCCAAATGCTCCCAGGCAAAATACTTCCCGGTTCGTCCGAGGCCGGTCTGGACTTCGTCAATGATCAGCAGCAGACCATGGCGTTGGCAAAGTTCCGTCAGCCCCCGGAAAAAGGCTGGGTCTACCGGGTTGACGCCGCCTTCCCCCTGTATTAATTCGAGGAGCACGCCACAGGTTTGCGGGGTGATGGCCGCTTCCCAGGAAGCAAGGTCATTATAGCGGGCGTAACGGAATCCTTCCGGTAAGGGCTGGAAGGCTTCCTGGTATTTCGGCTGTCCGGTGGCGGCTAACGCTCCCATGGTCCGGCCATGAAAGGAATCGTACGCGGTAATAAGCTCATACTTCCCGCCCATCCGGGTTTTCCCGTATTTCCGCGCCAGTTTAATGGCGGCTTCATTGGCTTCGGCTCCGCTGTTGGCGAAGAAGACCCGCTCCAGGCCGGAAAGGGCGGTCAGTTTTTCTGCCAAAAGAATCTGTTCTTCCAGGTAAAAGTAGTTGGAAACATGGATGATCTTGGCGGCCTGTTTTTTTAAGGCTTCCACCACTGCCGGGTGGGAATGGCCTAAAGCCTGAACGGCAATGCCACTAAGAAAATCCACATACTCTTTGCCGTCCAGATCGGATAAGTTGGCGCCGGCGCCCCGGCTAAAGACCAGCGGTAACCGGCGGACATTATTCATCAGTACCTTTTCGGCGCGGCGCACCCAAGCGTCCATCGTCATTTTGCTGCCACCTCCTATATACTCAAGCTCATTCCACGACCATCGTGCCAATGCCCTGGTCGGTTAAGACTTCTAAAAGCAGGGTGTGGAAACGGCGACCATCAATGATATGGGTTCGGCTGACTCCCTGTTGGAGAGCGTGGATACAAGCTTCCACTTTGGGGACCATCCCGCCGTCGATCTGTCCATGGCCAATCATCGCCCGGGCTTTTTCAATGTTGATGGTTGATAAGAGAGAAGACGGGTCTTCCGGGTCTGCGTAGATCCCTTCCGTATCGGTGAGGATGATTAATTTTTCCGCCTGGAGGGCGGCCGCCAACTCACCGGCCACCGTATCGGCATTGATGTTGTAAATGGCGCCGTCGGAACCTACCCCGACAGAAGCCACGATCGGGATGTAACTCTTCTCCATCAGGAGCTGGAGTAAATCCGGACAGATGGCCTCCACTTCCCCGACAAAACCCAGATCCACCTGGTCGTTAAGGTCTTTTTTCCCGGCGGTCAGCAGATGTCCGTCCTGTCCGGAAAGGCCCACCGCTTTTCCGCCGTATTGGTTAATTAAGGCCACTAATTCTTTGTTGATTTTTCCGGCGAGGACCATATTGACCACTTCCATGGTCTCGCCGTCGGTGATGCGCAGTCCGTGGTGGAAAGCGCTTTTTTTCCCAATTTTCTTTAAAAAATCGGAGATCTCGGGGCCGCCGCCGTGGACGATCACCGGGTTAAGGCCAAGGTATTTGAGGAGGATGATATCAAGGATGACGGCCTTTTTGATCTCCGTATTGATCATGGCGTTCCCGCCGTACTTGATGACGAAGGTTTTGCCGTAAAATTTCCGGATATAGGGGATGGCTTCGATCAGCACTTGTGCCCGTTGGAAAAATTCTTCCATGAAATAATACCTCCTTCTCTTTACCCAGGAACCCTAGGACCGATAACTGCCGTTAATCCGGACGTATTCTTGGGAAAGATCACAAGTCCAGATCGTGGCGGCCGCTTCCCCCTGGTTCAGGTTGATCTCGGTTGTAACCTCTTTCGCCTGGAGGATTGATTTCGCCACGGTTTCATCAAAGGCAAGGCCCTGCCCGGCGTAGACCAATAGATCCCCGAGCCGGATCTCCGTTTTGGCCGGGGAAAAATCAATTCCGGAGTAACCGACGGCGGCCAAGATCCGCCCCCAATTGGCATCTTCACCATAAAAAGCGGTCTTCACCAAGGGGGAGTTGGCCACCGCCCGCGCGGCGGTTTCGGCTTCCTCTTCCGACCGGGCGCCGGTGACTTGCACGCTGATAAATTTGGTGGCTCCTTCACCGTCTTTCACGATCATCCAGGCCAATTGGCGACAGACTTCTTCCAACGCCTGGGTAAAGGCTTCTAATGCCGGTCCCTCTTTAACCGGCTCCCCACCGGCGGCCCCGTTCGCCAAGAGAAAGACCGAATCATTGGTACTGGTGTCGCCGTCGATGGTAATCCGGTTAAAGGTCCGGCCGACGACGGAAGAAAGGGCTTGTTGGAGGAGGGGCTTTGGCACCGGCGCGTCGGTGGTCACCACCGCCAGCATCGTGGCCATCTGTGGTTGAATCATGCCGGATCCCTTGGCCATCCCGCCGATCCGGATCTCCCGGCCGTCGTAATTATAGGCAACCGCCCACTCTTTCGTATAGGTATCAGTGGTCATAATGGCGCGGGCGGCGGCTGTCCCGCCGTTCGGGGCAAGTTCCGTTTTTAAAGTGGGGAGCGCGGATAAAATCGGCTCTACCGGTAAAGGGACCCCGATCACCCCGGTGGAACCGAGGAAGAAGGCGTCCGGCTCAATCCCAAATAAAGCTGCGGCCGCAGTGGCAATCGTTATAGCGTCTCGCCTTCCCTGGGGACCGACACAGGCATTGGCATTGGCACTGTTGATCAGGACCGCCCGGGTGTGGGGGTGGTCCAGGTGCTCTTGACTGATTAAAACCGGGGCCGCTTTAACTTTGTTGGTGGTAAAGACCGCGGCGCCCGTGGCCACATGTTCGCTATAGACCAGGGCTAAATCGGGTTTGCCTGATTTTTTAAGTCCGCAAGCCAGTCCGGAGGCAAGAAAACCTTGGGGCGCGGTGACGCCACCAGCTATGTAATGGAAAGTCTTCATCCTTTCACCTCATTATTGATTTTTTTCGGGCTTTCTGCGTTGTTTTTGAATTTATCAATCCAATACAATAGATTGCAAGCCGATTACGGCCAGACCCCCAGTTCGGTCAGGCCGGTTGTTTCCGCGAACCCACAGAGGAGGTTCATGTTTTGAATCCCCTGTCCGGCCGCGCCTTTGACCAAATTGTCCAGGACGGACAGGACAATAATCTGTCCGGTGCGGTCATCCATCCGGACCCCAAGGTGACAGCGGTTGGACCCCAGGACCGCTTTGAGCCGTGGCAGCGTGGTTGCAGGGAGCACGGTCACCATCGGTTCGGCGGCATAGAAATCCTGGTAAATTTGGGTTAACATCTCGGTGGTCAGTCCGGCCTTGCCCGTCAGATGAAGGGTGATAAAGATCCCCCGTGGGATAGGCAGAAGATGGGGGGTAAAAGAAACTTTGACCGGTTTCTCCCCTAACTGTTCAGCGAAGGCTTCGATCTCCGGAATATGCCGGTGGGCCGGAAGGCCATAGGCCCGAAAATCCCCGGCTACCTCCGGAAAGTGTAAATCCAGTTTGGGGGAGCGGCCAGCGCCGGAGACCCCTGATTTGGCATCAGCGATGATTAGATTAGCGGCCAAGAGATCATTAACGAGGAGGGGGGCCACACCCAGTAAGATTCCGGTCGGATAACAACCGGGGTTACCGACGATGCGGGCGCCGGGGATGGCGTCCCGGTTTAGTTCCGGGAGGCCATAAACGGCTTCCGCCAATAAATCCGGCGTCGGATGGGGTATTTTATACCAAGCTTCGTAAAGGGCCGGGTCTTTGAAACGAAAATCAGCGCCCAGATCAATGACTTTTACTCCTGCGTCTAAAAAGGATGGCGCCAACTCGGCGGCGACACCGTGGGGTACCGCCAGAAAGACCAGATCACATTGGTAGAGGCGAGGGTCTCCGATGGTCAGTATTTTCTCGGCTCCTAAGCCGGTACCATGGAGAGAGGGAAAGATCTCCCACCCATAACGGCCCGCCTGGGAGCGGGAAGCGAGGGCATGGATTATTACTTCCGGATGTTTAGCGAGGAGACGTAACAGCTCGCCACCGGTGTAACCATTGACGCCGATTATCCCTACTTTGATCATGCAAATCTCCTCCCCACTAATTCCTGGTCGTTATTTTCCATAATTATATCCGACTTGGTACGGATTGGCAATAATAAAAATACAATTGGCATGTATAAATATGTTAAGATTAGTTTACGTGAAGAAACCCGGTCGTTGCCGGACTAGCATCCAGACAGGTTTAAAGACGAGCTAAGGACGGATCAAAGCCGCTTGGGCTCGCATAAATATGACAAAAAAAGTTGGGGTCGGCTGGCGCCTTCCCCAACTGTATACCATGTTTCTCCGCTTTAGCTGGCGGTATTAAGAAAGGTCTCAATCTGATAGTTACCGGAAACCTCTTGTAACCAGGGATTGTATTCCTGTTGGAGTTTTTGGTTAAATAAATACTCCTCAATCTCTTCCTTACTCTTTTCGAAATTCGGCTCTGCGGCTGCCCGCTTTTCTTCGACTTTAATCAGGTGATAACCATATTCGGTTTGGACGGGAGCGCTGATTTCGCCGGCTTTAAGGGCGAAAGCGGCTTTTTCAAACTCGGCGGCCATGACTTTACGGCCAAAGAAACCAAGGGCGCCGCCTTTATCCTTTGTACCGGTGTCTTTGGAAAATTCCCGGGCTAATTTGGCGAAGTCTTCCCCTTTTTCCAGGCGGGCCTTAAGTGCTTTGGCTTCTTTTTCGGTTTCAACCAGAATGTGACTGGCCTTCACCTGTTCTTCCTGGGCAAAATCCTTTTTGTTCGCTTCAAAAAAGTCCTTGACCTCGGCTTCGGTGACGGTGATTCTTGGTTCCAGTAACTTTTTAAGTTTAAGGGTATGCGCCAAATTCTCTTTGACCTTGGTCAAGGAAGAACCGCTCAGCGCCAAGATTTCCTTAAAGTTCTCCTCGCCGCCATAGTTGGCATAATACTCTTCCAGTGCGGTTTGGATCTCCTGTTCGGAGATGCTGATTTTTTCTTTTTTTGCTTCCAAATCCACAATCTTTTGGGCGAGCAATAGGTTTAAACCTTGCTGACCGGCTTGTTCCAGTAAGAGCGCGTAAAGTTCATCTTTGGTGATTGCTTCCCCGTTCACTTTGGCCACCACTGTCGAATTGGGGCCGGCCGTCCAATAACGGGTCCCGATGGCCAGACCGGAGACGAGCAAGGCGATAATCAGGATCACAATGACCACTTTTGGCTTTATCTTCAACATTTTCAGTTTCATCTGCCTCCCCCACTCTTTCAAGTAATGTTGTAATTTTAACATACAAAGATGTCGGTATTATGTCAAATAAAAAAGCAAATCCTGGCCAGGAGGCTAAATCTTGACGGGCCTTCCTTTTTAACGCGGACCAGGGTTCATTATTCCTGATAGACACAGAATTGGTAGCCCAGTCCGCGGAGAGTTTTTACTTCACCTTCGGTCTTTGGCCAAGCGCGGAGGGTTTTCCGGATGCGCTTGACCGCCAGGTCGACCGCCCGCTCACTCCCCTTATAGTCAAGGCCCCAAACCTCCGTAATCAACTGTTCCCGGCTGAAAGTCTGGTTAGGATGGCGGGCTAAGAAAAGGAAAAGAGAGAGGTCGCGGGGGATAAAGGAGAGGGGAACACCTTTTAAGAAGACGGCATGGGCTTGAAAATCAATCTTCAGGCTTCCATACTGCCGGGTTCCGGGGTTTTCTAAAATCCGGGGTGAACGGCGTAAAACGGCCTTGACCCGGGCGACCACTTCTTCCCCGTAAAACGGCTTGGTAATATAGTCGTCGGCTCCCCGGTTAAGTCCAGTTACTCTCTGTTGGGGTTGGCTTAAGGCGGTCAAGATAATGACCGGGCAGGAACTATGCTTCCGGATTTCCTTTAAGATACTCCAACCGTCCCTTTTGGGTAGCATTAGGTCAAGGAGGACAAGGTCCGGCGCGAAAGCGGTGAATTTGCGGAGGGCCTCTTCTCCGTCAAAAGCCTGTTCCACTTGAAAACCGGCTTTTACCAGGTCGGCCGTTAAACGGCGGGAAATGCCGACTTCATCTTCGACGACTAAAATGGTTTGACTCACCGGATTCCCCTCCGCTAAACCCTATGGGTGATTTGCGTTCTTCTGCCATCTTTAACCTTTCCGCCACCATCCATTGGATGTTGTTCCTTCAGCAACAGCTTCTCCCATAATCCTAACCTAAGTTGGAGAGGTTCATACAAAGGGAAGGTAGTCGATGACGCCGGCCACCGCCCGCTTTAGCGAAGGGGTGGAAATTCGAAACCAAGTGAGTCGAGAAGCCCCCGTCTAAATTAAGGTTGGATGGAGGTGGCACAAGTTTTGAATTCCGCGATCGTCATCGGCCTGCCCGCTTTCTCCTTTTTCAGCTGGTGGTAACAGTCTTCGTTGATGGTAAAGTTCAAATCATTACGATACCGCAGCCAGACTTCGTCCAAGTGGGGAAGCAGGTAGGTGGCAACCGCCTTTTTTGCGCGGGAAATAAAACCATCATTAATAAAGGCGGTGCGGTGTTGGCAGATGGGACAAATGCCGAATTCCTCTTCTTTGTTACGTTTGAAGATCAGCGGATAAATGGCGCATTCCACCGGTTTAATCCCGGGGGCTTTTCCCAATAGGCAGCGGTTTTGTTGTAAATAGGCGCAAGTGGCTGCCGGGCTCCAACAGTAGATGAGTCCATGGGCGGTGATAATCGGATCCAGGAGATGTTCCGGATGAATACCGGCCTCCTGCAAAAAGGTCAGTTCGCCAGGGAGGAGGAAGACGGTGGTGGAAAACCCGCGGCTAGTTTCACATAAACCATCACAACCAAGACAAAGAGTCTCACTGGTATCTCCCTGGAAGTTTGCGAAAAAATCCTGGTAAAACCGGGATTTGATTAAGTGAAAAGTCTTTTTCATTTCATCCATTCCTTTATTTTTAAATAATCTTGATAGGTGGTAAACCAATAAGCCAGATCCGTTAAGGCAAAAAACGCATCCCGTTGGACCCCGTGAACCTTTCCCTTTTTTAAGCGGTCTGTTAAATCTGGCGCTACGAATTTGGGGAGAAAAGAAGCAAGCCGTTTAATCATTTTTGCCATGTAAACACGGTTGGGGTGTTTGCGCCAAAGTTGAGGTGATTTCTGAAAATAGTGGCTGCCGTCCGAAGGTTGATGGGTGGTGGGGATGGCGGAGGTTTCCTTTGTATAGTTTTGAAAAAGATGGCTGTAGACTTTGTCTTGGATTTTCAACGGTACGGGAATGGTCAGGCTCCACTCAAAAAACGCATAATCAAGAAAGGGGGTGCGGACCGGCCGATTATGGCCGAGAATCCCAAAAGTAGAAAGGGAGATGGCCCGGCGGGTAAAATTCCTCAGCCCAAGGTAGATCAGGCCGTTGGGGTTACCTTTGATCCGGTCGATCTCGGCGACAACTTTTTTGCGGGCTAATACATTGATCTCGCGATGGTATTTAGGGCAGACTAGGGATTCGAATCCGGTCTTATACCACCGGAAATAGATCTTTTCAAACTGTTTATACCGTTCTTTTGGCCACAGCTCCCAGAATTGGGCGGTGATCTCCGAGCCACCCAGGCAAGCGTCGCCACCTAACCCATCAAAGCAGGGGAAGGGTTCTTCCGGCATGCTGGATAAAAGATTAACGATCCACGGATGGTAACTGGTTTCGAATTGAACCAGCCGACATTTTCGTTGGTGAAAACGGGCGAAATAGTTGGTTGGCAGGGGTATGTTGTGATGAGTGGCGCCCAGTAGCGCGGCAACAGCGGCGGCAGCTACGGTATCCGTGGTTAAACCGTAATCTTTATGGGTGGTGTAGGTTAAAAGGTCTACGCCCAGCCGGTGTAAACCGCAGGCGATCATCCGGGAATCATAACCACCGCTTAACGGGAGAACAACCTTTGAGGCGCCGTTAAGCTGGCGCTCCAGGGCAGCAGTGAACCGGTCGGGTCCTTCAACCAAAACCTGTTCGAAGGTGACCCGAGGATCCGGTTGCAAAGAAAGATAATTAAAAAAAGGGATAAAGTGGAGCTTGCCCTCGGCAGCGAAAAAACGGAGGAGCTCGCCTTGGGGGACCCGGCGAATGCCCCGGAAGAGGGTCTCATCGCCAAACAGATGACGGAGGCAAAGGAATTGGCTAACGGCACTGTAATTCACGGAAAACTTGCGTTTGGAGGTTTTGACTAACCACTGGAGGTTAGTGGAAAAGGCAAATTCGCCCTTGTGGTGATAATAAATAATAAAAAGGTTTGAGTCCGTAGCGGTCACCGCCCAGCCACAAAAGGCCCTTTTCCTGTTGCCAATAGACAAAAGCAGAACCACATTCTGCCTTGGTCAAAGCGCGAAGAATTTTTGGCAGACCACTTTCTGTTTCTTCCTGATGGTTTAGTCCAGGGGCGTCCGCGGCCTCGACGAGACCCGGGGCTTTACCTAAGATTAAGGCTTGGTGTGGAACCGCTTCCCATTCGCTCCCTTTTCTCTCTTGAAGCTGGGCATAACCAACCACGCTATTATCACCAAGGCTAAAATCGAGTCTAGTTATGTCCTTGGGTAGAAGGGGGGTGTTTATCTTTTCTCCGCTGAATGGGTTGATTCGCCCGGAAAGCGCTTCCACAATGCTTGCCTCCTGTTTTTCCCCATTATATGTGGGAAAGGAGGTGATGGTTACCGGGAAAGCTAGAGAAAAGAAGGATCCGCTGGAGTGGAAGGTTAAAGCGCTTGCTCATAAAGCAGAAGGGTGAAGGGGACTTTGATGGAACGGGAAGATTTACTTTTCAAATTAAACTGGTTCTATAGTTTGGAGGTAAGCCAGGTCGACCTCTACCTTGCCCAGAGTAAGCGATTCAAAGGGACCTATGAAAGCATCGTCTTTGCGCGGACCGCCGCCGTTGAGCAGCAACACGTCGAGAAGCTTGCGGTGATCATCCGTGAGTTGGGAGGAGAACCGCATCAAATCGGTGACGTGATTTCCCCGCTTTTTGGCGGTCTGCTTGGTAAAACACTGGCTTTCACAGGTTTGAAAAACACTTTACAGGGGAATATCACCATTGAAAACAAGGCCATGACTGATTATGTGGCTTTGCTTCAGCGGGTAGGCGCCGAGTTCGGTCCGGAACTGCAAACTATCCTCCAACATAATTTGGTGGACGAAGACGTGCATACCGCATGGTTTGTCCAGCGGCTGGCCGATTATGAGTTGTTAGAGTTGCTTAAGCGCAGTGATTAAATTAAACGCAGGGTTCGGGGAGGAGGATAACTTGGCCCTGTTTCAGGGTGGCCCCGGGAGAGAGGGCATTGAGCCTTAAGATTAGCATGGTGGGAATCTGAAAGCGTTGACTTAAGGCTTTAACCGTATCACCGTTCCGGACCACATACTTGACGATGGTCCAACCGGTTTCTGTGTTCTCCAGATTAAAGTTTTGAATCAGGTCGACAAGGTCATGATCGGAAAACAGGCCGGATTTTAGTTGTTCATAGGAAATACTCATGGCGGGGCTCCTTTCCAGTCTTCCCTTTATTAAAATCAAGAAAAAGGCGGTATGGTATTTTATGAGCTCCGACCCGGATTGGTTCCGGATCGGGAAGTCTTGGAAATATCCAAACTAATAGTGGTCTTTGTGCTAAAGTTTGGTATAATCGAAGTAGGCGCGGACAAGATGGAATTACTTAATGCTGGGTGCTTCCCTTTGTTCGGATCCAAGCTAATTATGTTGTCACCTGATTATTGGGGGGCGCGCCAATACATAATGGGTTCTTTGCCCAGCAGCGGTCCACGGTCGGGACGGACCGTTAGGCGGTGACAATGTAAATAGCGCAAGCCTTATATATGTGATCCTTATAAAACACTAAAATTGAAGGGAAGTGGAGCGGAATGCGAAAGGTTATCATTTTGGGCATCTTATGTTTTTTCCTTTGTCTAGTGGAGGCGCCTGTTCTGGCTTCCGGTCTGTTGGATGAGATGTTTTTTACTTCGGAGTGGTGGGCGGAGGACGCTCAGCGGGGAGAGATCGAACTTTTCACCCTGGGTTTTCCCGCACAAAAACAAACGGGCAACAGTTACCATTTTGCGGTGCGGCAAGCAACGGGTAACGGCGATGTTTTTGCGCTCAGTGGGAATCTTGGTCTGGACGAGGTGTTTTTGCTTAATGCCACCGCCAAACTGGGCAATCCCGATCTTTATTACGGATTCGGCGGAATGATCTTCACTGCTGGAAAGCAGTTCTTGTTTTTCCCCCGCCTCAATTTAGGTGGTAAATTCGGGCCGGACTTTGTTAAGCTGGTCTTGGATGCGGATTTCTATACTCTGATTGTAGTAAACGGGGGAAAGCTTGAGCTTGGAGTGGAAGTATTTCTCCTGCCAAATTTGCGCGTGTATGGTGGAATGCTTAAAGTGTTTTTTGGGAATTTAGTTGTTTCCGAATTTGCGCCGACGAGTACATATCAACTGGCCGCCCGCTATGATACCAAACCGTTTTTTGTCGGCGGGGAATTGTATTTTTCTGATCAGCTGGGACCGTACGTGGTTGGCGAGGCCGGAGTGAATTATTCTGCGCTCTCCTTTTGCGGCCGGGTAGGCTTGTCCCCGCGGGGGGGAGCAGAGTTAACCGCTTACACTGTTGGCCTGCGGGTGAATTATTAGGTATTGAAACACGGGCGACGAGATGGATTATATAGGTGGTCGCCCACTTTGGCTACCGTCCGCACCACGTAGTGGTAAAAATTAGAAAGCAGGTGAGTGGAGAAGGATCGGAGGCGTACAGCAGCCGGTCGTTGGCAGCGGCGTCACTAGCTGGAATCGACATCTCTTATTTTCTAAGTAGGTAGCAATACCGGCGTAAGCCGGTTTTGTTTATGGAAATAAATAAAGAGGGAAAGCGAGAAAGACAGGGAAGAAGGGAGTTCTTGATGGAAAGATTAACAGCGTTTCGCCAATTAATGGTTGCCGAGAACTTGGATGGGTTTATCGTTACTGCGCGGGCCAACCGCCGTTATTTAAGTGGCTTTACCGGTTCTTCCGGAGTTTTGGTGATTAGCCGGAAGGAAGCAATTTTACTGACGGACTTTCGCTATCTGGACCAGGCGGCGGAACAGGTGAAGGATTACGGATTCCAGGTCAAAAAACACCGTCCGGAGCTTTGGGAGACGGTAGCCGCCGAGGTCAGAAACTGCTGCGCGGGAGGCCGTGCCCGGTGGGGCTTTGAAAGCGACCATTTGGTGGAGAAAAATTACCGGATCCTCAATGAGCAACTGGATTGTTGTTGCGTCTTAGTGCCGACGGAAGGTTTGGTTAGCCCCTTGCGGCGGAAAAAAACCCAAGCCGAATTGGCGGCGATCAGAAAAGCGGTGGAAATTACCGATCAGGCTTGGGCGCGGTTGTTGCCGGAACTGAAGCCGGGACGGACCGAGAAGGAAATTGCCGCTCTTTTTGAGTTTTTCCAGCGGGAATCGGGAGCGGAAGGTACTTCCTTTCCGACGATCATTGCTTCCGGGCCGCGGAGCGCTCTGCCCCACGCCGAACCAACCGACCGCCGAATTGAAGCCGGTGATCTGCTGACTTTGGACGGAGGCGCACGTTATAATGGCTATTGCAGCGATTTTACCCGTACTGTTGTCGTGGGGGCCACGCCCACCACTCAGCAACAAGCCCTGTATGATCTGGTTTTGAAGGCGCAAGAAACGGTGCTTGCTCAGATGCGGCCGGGGATGACCGGGAAGGAAGTGGATGCGTTGGCCCGGGAGATCATTGCGAAAGCCGGTTACGGGGATCGTTTTGGGCATGGTTTAGGCCATAGTCTGGGTTTGGAGATTCATGAGGCGCCGCGGTTAGCGCTCACCGATGAAACGGTGCTGGAACCGGGGGTCGTTTATACGGTGGAACCTGGTATTTACTTGACCGGTTGGGGCGGAATCCGCATCGAAGACGTGGTAGTGGTGACCACAGAGGGGATTGAAAATCTGACCGCCAGCCCGAAGCGGTTGATCATTTAAGCGCGGATGGTCTTTCTCCCTAGATTCCTCTCGACAGTGGAATCGGCATATGATAAAATTAAAAAAGTTAAAATTGTGGAAAGAAGTAGTCAGGATGGCGCTTCTGGGCACGCTAGGACTAAGGAGGTACGAAGATGATTTCAGTTAATGATTTTAAAACCGGACTGACGATTGAGCTTGAAGGTCAACTATATACCGTGGTCGAGTTTATGCATGTCAAACCAGGCAAAGGATCGGCTTTTGTCCGTTCGAAATTAAAGAACCTCCGGACCGGGTTCACGGTGGAACGGACTTTTAATGCCGGGGAAAAAGTGGCGCCGGCGCGGATCGAAACCAAAGAGATGATGTTTTTGTATAAAAGCGACGAAGATTACGTTTTTATGGACAATGCCACCTTTGAACAGATGACCCTACGGGAAGATTTCATTGGCGACGGGGTCAAATACTTAAAAGAAAACATGAACGTGTTGATTCAGATGTATAATAACGAAGCGATCGGTGTTAACCTGCCGAATACGGTGGAGTTGACGGTGGTCCAGACGGAACCCGGTTTTAAAGGGGATACGGCGACCGGCGGAACCAAGCCGGCGACCATGGAGACCGGTGTGGTGGTAAATGTGCCCCTCTTTATTGAGGAAGGGGATATCCTCCAAATTGATACCAGAACCGGCGAGTATTTAAGGCGGTCAAAATAGGAATCAATGGATAGCCTTTCTCACCTCTAGTCATACTAGGGTTAGAACCAGAATGGGAGGTTGAGAAATGGAACTGAAAGAACAGGTTGCGTATTTACGCGGGTTAATTCAAGGTCAGCAGTTTCAGGGTGAAAAGGAAGCGGTCCTCTGGACCCAACTGCTGAATATCTGTGACCTCATTGCTATGGAAATTGAAGATCTTCACGATGACCAAGAGGAGTTAAATGAGTATGTCGAGGCCATTGATGAGGATCTAGGTTATTTAGAAGAACAGTACTTTCCGCTGGAAGAGGAAGAGATTGGCGAGAACGAACAGGTGATTGAGGATTAAAGCCCGTGGTCAAGCCTAATAAATAGCATAATTTAAAACCCGTCCCCATATTTATGTACAGTAGGGGACGGGCTTTTTTTTGGGGAAAAGGCGGGGTTTAATTGGGCTTTGAAGAACAGGTCTTTCCGTTTTTGACGCTTAGACTCCGGCGGGCGCTAGAAAACTTACGCCGGGTGGTCCCGGGGCAATGGGTGAAGTTGGAAGAGATCCGTCTGCGGGCCGAAAAGCCCCTCCAGGTGGAGATGGGCGCGTCCTGGTTGGTCACTGCCAGCGGCGAACTGACGGCAGAACCGGAGAAGGCTTTAATCATCAAGACCGAAGATGTGCAGCGGACTTTACAGTTAATGGGGGAAAATTCCTTTTATACGCTGGAGGAAGAGTTTAAAGCTGGTTTTATAACCTTGGCGGGAGGACACCGGGTCGGCCTGGCCGGTGAGTGCCTGGTGGAAGGCGGCAGGCTTTGTCGGCTGAAGCGGGTGACCAGTTTGAATATACGGATTGCCCGGGAATTGAAGGGGATTAGCCGCGTTCTGCTCCCGTGGTTAACCCGGGCCGGGCGGCCGCTGCGGACAATCATTATTTCGCCGCCCCAAGCCGGAAAGACCACTCTTTTACGGGATCTGATCCGTTGTTTCAGTAACGGGGAAGAACTGTCGGCTCCGGTCAAGGTTGGCCTGGTGGATGAACGGGGGGAAGTGGCGGGCAGTTTCCGGGGGGTGCCCCAGTTAGATGTAGGGATCCGTACCGATGTGCTGACCGGCTGTCCGAAAAGGGTGGGGGTTTTTCTTTTATTACGTTCGATGGGTCCGCAAATGATTGCCACTGATGAGATCGGCCGTCCCGGGGACTTGGATTTGCTCGAGGAAATTCTCAATACGGGAGTGGGCTTTATCACCACGGCGCACGCCTGGGATACGAAGGATTTTGCCCTCCGCCCCTCTTTACAGCGGCTCTGGGTTCGGGGTCTGGTGGAACGGGTGGTGATCTTAAGTCGGCGTCTAGGCCCGGGAACGTTGGAGGGGGTCTGGGACGGACGCGCGAAGGAACCAATCTTTTCCCAAGTTCAACGTTTGGAGGTCAGGAGATGAAGATGATCGGCGCCCTGTTAGTGATCGCTGGCGGCGGGTTGGCCGGGTGGGTTTATAGTACCCTCTTGAAAAAAAGACTAACTTTGCTGGAAGCTTTGATCCAGGCTTTCCAGTGGTTGGAGACGGAGATTGGTTACGCCAGTGTGCCGTTGGGCGAGGCCTTTACAACGATCAGCGGTCGCGCGCAGGAGAAGGTGAAACCGATCTTCGGGGCGTTTACCGCCGGGTTGAATAGCCGGGCGGGGTTAACCGCCGATGAGGCCTGGCAGCTGAGTTTAGAGCAAAACCGGGAAGCATTGCCCCTTATAGCGGAAGATTGGGCGATCCTGGCCGATTTTGGCCGTACCTTGGGCACGACCGACCGGGAACATCAGGTCACCGCGATTCGCCGGACGTATGAGCGGCTAAAACACCAAGCAGCCGGGGCGGAGGAAGAGTATAAGAAGAACGAACGTCTCTACCGTTATCTGGGGATTGCCGGTGGCGCGTTGGTGGTTCTGATCTTTTATTGACTGGCATGATCCAGCGGTGTTGTCAACCGGAAGCGGGCCGGAAAGGGGAGGGAAGAAAGAGATGATGCCTGAGGTGGACTTGATTTTCAAAATCGCTGGCGTGGGGGTTTTAGTCCTTTTACTCAATATCCTCTTTAAACAGGCGGGAAAAGATGAATATGCCTATATACTCACTTTGGTCGGGGTGGTTGTGGTCTTTATTGTCGCGATTCAGATGATCCAAAGATTTTTCCAGGAGGTCCGGGCGGTCTTTGGTTTATAACAGGGGTGAGGGTCAGTGGATATTCTCCTCTTTCTCGGCATCACGCTGGTGTCCTTGGTTTTGATTCTTATTTTGCGCCGGGATTACGAAGAGTTTGCGGTTTTACTCTCCACCATGGTGGGGGCGGTGATTATGCTGCGTTTGGTCGGCCGTTTAACGGAGTTGATCGGCGCTTTTAATTACTTAGCAGAAAAAGCCCAGATTAATTCGGAATACCTCGCGGTAATTTTTAAGGTGATGGGAGTAGCTTATGTGGCCGGGTTTGGCGGGCAGATCTGCCGGGATGCCGATGAAAATGCGCTGGCGCTCAAATTGGAACTGGCGGGGAAGATCATCATTCTCTTTATGGCGGTCCCGGTGATGGTGGCGATTTTGGAAATGGTCCTCCGGATCTTTTAAGGTCTAATTAAATTTTTCCGTTGTAACCATGAAAAGAAATTCAGTCATGAGTTGGGATGGACCATGACAATGTTCAAGCAAAGGCGGGCGAAAAACCAGCGCTGTTTTCTTGGTAAAGGACAACGTAATAAGCCCCGCTAAAAGGAGGATTGGTATGGTGGGCAGGAAAGGCCGATCCCGGTGGCTGGCGGGGTGTATTGGTCTCTTGTTTGTGCTGGCTTGCCCCGCGCAGGGGCAGGAGCTTAATCCGGTGGCTGCGGTTTTGGATCAGGAATTGGCGGCCTTGGATCTGGGCGCGCTCACTTCCTTCCTCGCCCGTTTGGACGGGGAGACTCAGGAGCTTTTACCCCAGTTTGATCTGAAAAGTTGGGTGCAGGGGGGGATGAAGCTGGATCTGGCCCAACTGTTAAGGAAGTTTACCAACTTTTTAGGCCGGGAGGTTGTGGTCAATCTTCATTTGTTAGGGAGACTGGTTTTACTGGCGGTGATCGGCGGGATCTTGAGCCATTTCCAGCAGGCTTGGGCCGGGGAGAGGATTGGGGATCTGGTGGCCAATATTATCTATCTAATTCTGATGGGTTTCGCGGTCCAAAGCTTCACCACTACCATGCGGTTGGCCTATACGACGCTGGAACGGGTGAACGATTTTGTACTGGCTATTTTACCCTCGATCTTTACCTTGCTTGCCGCCGCCGGCGGAATCACGCTGACCACTGTCTGTCATCCGGTGGTTTGGGGTGGAACCGGGATCGTGATCAGTCTGGTTAAAAACTTGGTGCTGCCCCTAATTTTATTGGCCGGGATGATCGGGTTGGTCTCCCGTCTGGCGCAAGGTTTTGCGGTAAGTAAATTGGCCGAGGTTTCCCGGCAGGGCGCGGTGATCATCCTTACTTTTCTGGTCACCATCTTTTTAGGAATCATTTCTTTGCAAGGGGTGACGGTCGCTGCTGCCGACGGCCTTGGTCTGCAAACGGCTAAATTCTTAACGGGGAATCTGGTGCCTCTGGTCGGCGGGGTTGTCGCCGACAGCTTGGAGTTGGCGGCCGGGTGCTCTTTATTAATCAAAAACGCTCTTGGCGCCTTTGCCGCTTTAGGCGTGGTCTTACTCTGCGTTTATCCGGCCTTAAAAATTTTGGTCGTGGCTTTTATTTACCGCTGGGCGGCGGTTTTTGTGCAGCCGCTGGGGCAGAACCGGTTGGCCGAATCCCTGCAGGAGATCGGAAAAACGGTGATGGTGATCTTTGCCACCCTGGCGGTGGTCAGTCTGATGTTCTTTTTCTGTTTGACCATTCTGGTTGGCCTCGGCAACATGACCGCGATCATGCGCTAACGGTAACGGGAGAAGAAGAGAAGAAGCAAGGGGTTGGTCCTGATTAAAGAAGCGCTCAAAGGGTTGGTGGCTTTGATCTTGTTAGCCGGATTTTTAGAACTCCTCCTGCCCGATGACCAAATGCGGAAGTATGGCCAGATGGTAGTGGGCTTAATTGTTTTGTTTTCCTTAATTAATATGTTGGGTCAGATCGGCCGGGATTTTTCCTTCAAGTGGCCGGAGGAAGACGGATTAGCCGCTGCGGGCGCAGAGACTTTGGTAACGGACGGGCTTGAGCTCCGCCGCCGGGGGGAGGAAGAAGCCGCCCAACTGAACACGCCGGCGGTCCAGGCCGGAGTGGAGGAATTCTTGCAGCAGATCACCGGGAGCAAGGAAGTCCGGGTCCAGCTCCGACCGACGGCGGAAAAGGCAGGTTGGTCGGCGCGGGTGATTATACCGGACCGGAACGGGGTGCCGGTGGATTTCCTAAAGCGGACGGTGGCTGCTTTATTATCGATCCGTCTCGATCAGGTGGAGGTGGAAGGTGAAGATGAAGGGGAAAGCTAAGGGACTGTTTAGTTGGGGGCAGATCAAGGAGGCCCTGGGTTGGCAGAAGCTTCCGATTAAAGAGCGGAAGCAGATTTTGAGTGCGCTTTTACTGGTCGGGGTGGGCATCGGGTTTATGTTGTGGGGAGGAATTCTCCAATCCTCGCCCCCCACGCCCAGTCCGGAACTGCCGGTCAAAGGGTTAACCCTTTTGGAATCCGCTGAAGAACACTGGTCCGAAAGCCGGCTGGAACGGGAAGTCGCGGCGGTGTTAAGCCAGATCGAAGGCGTCGGGCGGGTGGTGGTTGATCTCCATCTGGCGACGACGGAGGAGACGATCTGGTTATACCGGGAGGAGCGGCAAGAACGGGTTAACCCTTCCGAACAAGGCGGTGAAAGCCGTGAGCTGACGATCCGACGGGAACCGGTCTTGCGGCGGAAAAGCGGTGGTGAAGAAGCCCCGGTCCACAGTGGGAAAAAGGCGCCGGTAATCGGTGGTGTTCTGGTGGTGGCGGAAGGGGCGACCGATCCGGCCCTCCAAAGGCAACTGGGCGAGGCGGCGGCGGTTTTGTTAGGGGTCGCGCTCCACCGGGTAGTTGTATTACCGTGGGGTTAATATTTAAAAAGTTTATAGGTAAAAAACGAGAAGTGGAGAAACTTAAAAGGAGGGTAAAGATTGGGGTTGAAAAAAGGCGAACCGGTTTTGGCCGTGCTTCTCATCGGGGCTGGTTTTCTCCTTTGCCTGGGGGTCGGGTTTTACAGCCGGCTTTTTTCCGGCACCCCTTTAAAAACGCCGCCCCAACAAGAGACGGCTGGCGCTGCTTTGGCCGTGGCGAGTAATAGTAATGACCAGGCGGTCCTGGCCGAGTTCCGTTGGAACCGGGACCGGGAAAGAAGTCGCCTCCAGGAGACTTTGGAAAAAATGCTCCGGACCGCCGAAGGGGAACAAATTACTAAGGTCCAGGATGAACTGTTAGTTTTGCTGAAACGCCAAACCCTGGAGCGGGAGTTGGAGAACCTATTGGCGGCGAAGGGTTATCTCCTTAATGCGGTGGCTGTTTATCCGGAAGCGGTGACGGTCATTATAAAGCAGGAAACGCTGAACCCGGTTTTAGTAGCTGAAATTGGGGAGCTGGTGACCAGGATCACCGGATACCGGGCGGAGCAGGTACGGATTATGGAGTAGGTTCGCTGGGCTAGTCTCGGGAAAAAGAAAAGAAAAAAGAGGAAATTTATAGGGCGGTGCGGAATAGAAATAACGTTTCTATATGGCAAGCTAAGGAGAGTGGAACCATGAATATAAAGGAAATAAAAGAACTAATGCAAATGTTGGTTGAGACCGATATTACCGAGCTTAACCTGGAAAGCGACGGCACAAAAATTGTGATCAAAAAGGGAGTTTCCGGGGTGGTTCAACCGGTGGTTACGGTCACGCCGACGGCAGCTCCGGTGGCCCCGGCAGCAGGAAACGTTACCCCGCCGCCGTTGAACCCACCGGAAGAAAAAGGGGACAACAAATTGGCCGCCAACCAAGAGTATGTCCGCGCCGAGATCGTGGGTACTTTTTACCGGGCGCCCAGTCCCGGGGAAGCCCCTTTTGTTCAAGTCGGAGCGACGGTGGAACCCGGGGAAACCTTATGTATTATTGAAGCGATGAAAGTGATGAATGAGATTGAATGTCCGCTCCGGGGTAAGGTGGTCGAGGTTTTAGCCGATGACGCCGAACCGGTTGAATTTGGACAACCCTTATTTATCATTGAAAGAATCTAACAAGAGGCCGGAGGTGTGGTGGGGGTGTTTGGCAGGATCTTAGTGGCCAACCGGGGAGAAATTGCTTTACGTGTAATCCGGGCTTGTAAAGAGCTGGGCATCGAAACGGTGGCGATTTATTCCGAAGCGGATCAAGATGCGCTCCATGTGCGTTTTGCCGATGAAGCGATCTGTGTTGGACCGGCGGCGCCGGGGAAAAGTTATCTTAATATCATTAATATTATTAGTACCGCAACGCTTACCGGCGTGGATGCCATTCATCCGGGATACGGTTTCTTGGCTGAGAATCCGCGCTTTGTTGAAATTTGTGAGACCCATAACATTAAGTTTATCGGGCCTTCCGCCCAAGTGATGGAGAAGATGGGTGATAAATCGCGGGCCAAACGGATCATGCGTGAACAGGGCGTGCCGGTGATTCCCGGTTCGGAAGGACCGTTGGCCTCTGTTGAGGAAGCCGAAGAAGTGGCGGCGGCCATCGGTTATCCGGTGATCATTAAGGCTTCGGCCGGTGGTGGCGGCCGGGGGATGCGGGTGGTGACTTCGCCGGCGGAACTGAAGCAAGCGGTGCAAACCGCCCAGATGGAAGCGGAGGCCGCCTTTGGACAACCCGAGGTTTATATGGAAAAGTACATCGAGGAGCCGCGGCATATTGAGATCCAGGTGCTTTTTGACGAGCATGGAAATGGAGTTTATCTGGGCGAACGGGATTGTTCCCTTCAACGTCGCCACCAAAAAATCTTAGAGGAGTCCCCGTCCCCACGGGTTAGCCCGGAGTTGCGGAAGGCTTTAGGCGAAGCCGCGCTGAAAGGGGCACGGGCGGTCGGGTATACCAATGCGGGGACCATTGAGTTTTTGGTTGATAAAGATGATCGTTTTTACTTTATGGAGATGAATACCAGAATTCAGGTGGAGCATCCGGTGACAGAGATGGTGACTGGGATCGATCTGGTCAAACAACAGATTCAGATTGCCGCCGGAGAAAAATTGCCTTGGCGGCAGGAAGAGATTACGATTAAAGGTCATGCTCTGGAATGCCGGATTAATGCGGAAGATCCGGAAAAGAATTTTATGCCCCAACCGGGGCAGATCGAATTTTACCATGCGCCCGGCGGACCGGGGATCCGGGTTGATAGCGCAGCCTATTCCGGATGTGTGATTACTCCTTACTATGATTCGTTGGTGTCCAAGTTGATTGCCTGGGGCGAGACCCGCGAGGAAGCCATCGCCCGGATGGTGAGGGCTTTGGAAGAGTGTGAGATTGCCGGAATTCCTTCGACAGTCCTGTTCCATCTGGAGATCCTTTACCATCCCGATTTTCTTAAAGGGGAATTTACGACGGATTTTATCAATAATTTGCTAAAGGAGTTACAACCCGAATAGAATTGATCAGGGCTTTTTGGATTGCCTTTGATCCGATAGGGTTGCACTAGAAGATTATTATAGTGGAGGTGGCAGGCGTGGCCAGAGATTTTAATCCTCAACATGAGTGGGACGAAAAGAACGGGTCGATTCGGATTGCCAATGAAGTGGTGGGTGTGATCGCCGGATTGGCGGCGATGGAAGTGAAAGGTGTTTATGGCATGAGCGGCGGTATGGTTGACGGCATCACCGAGCTTTTAAAGAAGAAGAACCTGTCGAAAGGAGTGCGGGTGGAAGTCGGGGAGAAAGAAGCCGCCATTGATCTTTCGATCATCGTCGAGTACGGTTCGAAAATACCCGAGGTTGCCGTTGGCGTGCAAGAGAACGTAAAAAGGGCGATCGAGAGTATGACCGGATTAACGGTGGTGGAGGTTAATGTCCATATCCAAGGGGTTGAATTTCGCCAGGAGGAGCAGCCGCCGGAAGAAAAGCGGGTAAAATAAACGGGGGCAAGGGGGAAAGAATGGAATGAAGATTTCTTACCGTTTGGTAATCATATTTAGTTCCTTGGTCATGTTTGTGCTTTCGGTCTTCTTTTTCGGCCTGTTGCTAGGGGAAGATCTGTTCCGGGTTCTTGGTGTGTTCACCACTGGTGAAGAGGGTAAGATCTTTAAACTCCTTGCTTTTCTCTTTTTCTTCGTCCTCTTCGTGCTCCTCTGGTTGGCTGGTTTACATACGAAAAAGGAGTTCAGAACCATTATTCATGTAACGGAGTTGGGTGAGGTTCGCATTTCTTCACCGGCCGTGGAATCATTGGCCCTCCGGGCGGTGAAAAAAATCCGGGGTGTGAAAGAAGCCGAAATCCGGGTTTTAACTGATAACGAATGCCTAAGTTTTCAGGTGGGTATCGTCAGTTCTCCCGATGTCAATATTCCCCAGTTGATCTATGAGATCCGGGATGAACTGCGTCAGTATATCCAGGCGACGATCGGGATCCCAGTGAGTAACACGGAAGTGACCGTGACCAGAGTATCAACCGAGCCGCGGGCCAGGGTCGAATAAGGAGGGTGGGAAGATGGATGAGCATGGTAACCACCAACTTTTAAAGCTGCTGATGACCTATAAAGGACGGATCTTCTCGTCGATCCTGGGAATCGTCACCGGAATTTTGGTGCTTTGTCTTGGTTGGATCAAGGCTTTGTCCTTTCTCTTCTGTGTCTTAGTTGGGTATTACGTGGGTAGGAAATTCGACAGTGGTAGCGAGCTAAGGCTGCCTAAGTTGACCAGATTCTTGCAGAGAAGACGATTTCGATAACTGAGGTAGGACATTAATGAGCAGACGTTTGGCAAGGGAACTAGCATTTTTTGTTTTATTCCAATATGACTTGGGGCGGACTCCTTGGCAGGACGCGCTCCAACGCTTATTGGCGGAAAATGAGCTTTCCCCGGAAGCGGTTACTTTTCTTGAGGAGATGGTGGCCGGCGCCGTCGCGAAACAGGAAGAAGTCGATGGTTTGCTGGTCCATTTCTCCCAGGATTGGCCTTTATCCCGAATGGCCAGTACGGACCGGAACATTTTACGGGTGGCCGTCTATGAATTGCTCTACCGGGGTGATATTCCGGTGGAAGTGACGGTGAACGAAGCGGTGGAACTGGCCAAGAAATATGGAGACGAGAATTCCGGGAAGTTTGTGAACGGGGTCTTAGGTAGTGTGATCCGGGGAATTCAAAGAGTAGTGGAGGTACCCGTGCAGGCCGACGGGAAGCCGGAGAATTAGGAGGGGAAGCATGGGGCAGAAAGCAAAATCATCCCTTTCCTCCGGCTACTATCTTGGTCTGGACACCAGTTGCTATACAACTTCATTGGCGTTAACCGATCCGGAGGGGTGTATCGTTCAGGATTGCCGCCGGATGCTAACGGTGGAAACGGGGGGAAGAGGGCTTCGACAATCGGAAGCCCTTTTCCAGCATCTAAAGAATCTTCCGGAGCTGGTGGAAGCAAGCGCCGGTTTTCGCCCGCTCAAAGCAGTGGCTTATTCCGCGCGGCCGCGGCCAATGGCCGGTTCCTATATGCCGGTCTTTTTAGCCGGAACCAATTTTGCCCGGGTGATTGCGGCGACCGCCGGTATTCCTTTGTTGGCCTCTTCCCATCAGGAAGGGCACATCCGGGCGGCTTTGGCCGGAGCGGGACTGACCAGTAAGGCCTTTCTTGGTTTGCACCTTTCCGGAGGGACCACCGAACTATTGGCGGTCCAAAGGAAACCGGGCGGGTTTAACCTTAAGCTGTTGGGAGGGACTTCCGATCTCCATGCCGGTCAGATGGTGGACCGGATCGGTGTGGCACTGGGTCTTCCTTTCCCTGCCGGGCCCCATCTTGAGGCCTTGGCGGAAAAAGGAGAAGCGAAGTACCGGTTGCCTGTGGCGGTGCAGGGTTTATCCGTCAGTTTTTCCGGGCCGACTTCGGCGGCGTTGCGTTTGTGGGCGAAAAAGCCGGATCCTTCCGCGCTCGCCCGGGCGGTCTTGGATTGTCTGGTAGAATCGGTTTTTCTTTTGCTCAAGGCTGCGGTGGCCACCGGGGAGCCCGGAGCCGATGAAGTTTTGCTCTTTGGCGGGGTGGCCAGCAATGCCTATCTGCGCCGGGAGTTAACGCTCAGGACCGCCAGGTTATCTTCAAAGCTTAAGTTGTATTTTGGCGCAAAGGAGCTGTCAGCGGATAACGCCGTCGGTTTGGCTTTATTGGCCCGTGATGCCTTGACGGTCGGGGCCGGGGAAGGAGGAACAAACCGTGGGGAATAAGATGTTGATTATTGATGGGCATAGTCTGGCGCACCGCGCCTTTCATGCTTTAAAGGACCATCAGTTGCGGACTTCGGAAGGACTTCCGACCAGCGCCGTATATGGGGTTGCCAATATGATCCTCCGTCTCTTGGAAAATGAACACCCCGATTATCTGGTGGTGGCCGAAGATGTAGGGAAGACTTTCCGTCATGAAGCCTATGCCGCTTATAAAGGGACCCGGAAAGAGATGGATGACGATCTCCGTGTGCAATTACCCTACATTAAGGAGTTTTATGAAAGTTTGGGGGCGCCGGTGATTGGGGTTCCTGGCTTCGAGGCCGATGATGTGATTGGGACGATGGCCCGTCAGGCCCAGGAAGAAGGCCTCCATGTCTGTATCGTCACCGGGGATAAGGATGCCTTTCAGTTGGCCGCCGACGGCATTTGTGTTTACTATACCCATCGGGGAATCACCAATCTGGTACAGGTCACCGCTGATTATCTCCAACAGAAATATGGTTTGACCCCTGCCCAGTGGGCTGATTATAAAGCTTTGCGGGGTGATCCGTCGGATAATATCCCCGGTGTCCCCGGGATCGGGGAGAAAACAGCCACCAAATTACTGAAAGAGTTTGATAGTTTAGAGGCTTTACTGGACCAGGCGGAAGCGATCAAGAATGAAAAGTTGAAAAAGGTGATTCTCAGCCATACGGAAGAAGCCCGGCGATGGCAGGAATTGGTCACGATTAGACAGGATGTCCCTCTCCCCATTGGGCCAGCGGCTTGCCGGTTTAACCTGGACCAGGAGAGTTTAACCGCTTTCTTCCGGAAGTTGGAATTCAGGAGCCTCCTCGGTAAGTTTAAGCAGGAGAGCGCGCCGGCGGTAACGGTGGGGGCGGTTTTAACCCCTGAAACCAAGCTCTTAACCGGCGAGGAACTGCCGGATTTTTTGGAAGGGGACCAAGGTCAACCGGTCGCGGTCCAATTTCTAGCCAGTGCCGCCTCTTGGCAAAAAGGGGAAGTCCTAGGGGTGTCTTTGGCTAAAGGCCAGGATAACATCGTTTACCTTCCGCTTACCGGAGGGAAGGATTCCTGGCCGGAACCGTTGGTCCGTTGGTTGACCGATGGAGAGACGAAAAAGCTGGCTCACGACGGAAAAACCCAGATGGTCTTGGCCGATCTTTATGGGCTGGCCTTGGACGGGCTGGTTTTTGATACGTTAATTGCCGCTTATTTGGTGAGTGGGGGCCGGTGGAATCTGAGCCTGGAGAATACGGCCCACACCTTACTGGGGGTGGAGGTTCCCGTTCTGCAGGACGAGAAGGGTAAAAAACGGGAGATCTTCGCCTTACCGACCGGGTGGACGGAAGCGGATTTAGCCACCGCCGGAGGACGCCGGACGGCCGCCATCTTAAAACTCCATCCGGTACTGACGGAGCGGATCCGGGAAGAAGGGCTTAGTGATCTCTTCTATGAAGTGGAGATGCCGCTGGTCCGGATCTTGTTTGCCATGGAAAAAGCGGGGGTGAAGGTTTCCCCGGACCATCTCGGCCGTTTACAGGAGAAATTTACCCGGCGGATTAAGGAACTGGAGACCGAGATTTACCAGTTGGCTGGGGAAGAGTTTAATATTGCTTCGCCCAAACAATTGGGGGTGATTCTCTTTGAGCGGCTGGGTCTGCCGGTGGTGAAAAGGACGAAGACCGGTTACTCCACCGATGCGGAAGTCCTGGAGGAACTGGCGGACCGCCATCCGTTAGTCGGGAAGGTTCTCGATTACCGGGGGTTGGTTAAGTTAGAATCCACTTACGTCGAATCCTTGCTCGGGTTGGCGGCGCCGCCCGATTACCGGATTCATACCACCTTTAACCAAGCGGTCACGGCGACCGGTCGTTTGAGCAGCACCGATCCGAATCTCCAAAACATCCCGGTCCGTAGTGAAGAGGGACGGGCGATCCGTCGCTGTTTTATCCCGAAGGATGGGGATACCCTCTTGCTTGCGGCCGATTATTCCCAGATTGAACTACGGCTCTTAGCCCATTTCGCCGAGGATGAAAAGCTGGTGGCCGCTTTCCAAAGCGACCAGGATGTGCACCGGCGCACAGCGGCGGAGATTTTTAATCTGGCGCCCGCAGAAGTCAGCGCCGAGTTACGGGCGCGGGCCAAAGCGGTCAATTTTGGCATCATCTATGGGATTAGCGGGTTTGGTCTGGCCCGAGGGGTTGGTGTTTCCCGGAAAGAGGCGGAAGCCTTTATCGATGCTTATTTCTCCCGGTATCAAGGGGTGAAATCCTATTTAGAACAGGCGATCGTCCAAGCCCGCGCCGCGGGCTACGTGACGACGATCATGAACCGCCGGCGTTACTTGCCGGATTTAAAGGCCCGTAATTTTCAGCGGCGCGCTTTCGCCGAACGGATGGCCCGGAATACGCCGATCCAGGGTTCGGCCGCCGACCTGATTAAACTGGCGATGGTTCGGGTGGATGCCCGTTTGCGTCGGGAAAAATTGCCAGCTACTCTCCTTTTACAGGTCCATGACGAATTGTTGCTGGAAGTGGAGCGGGCCGCCTTGCCGGAGGCCGCCCGGATTCTGCGGGAAGAGATGGAAGGGGCATTTGCGTTAAAGGTTCCTTTAGAGGTTGATCTCAAGAGCGGAGAGAATTGGGGGGATTTAGGCTAATGCCGGAATTACCTGAAGTAGAGACCATCCGGCGGTCCCTCTTACCGTTGGTGAAGGAGAAAGTCATCGGCCAGGTCCGGGTTTTCCTGGCGAAGGCAGTAAAACCGGGCCCGGAGCAATTCGCGGCCGAGCTTAAGGGAAAACGCATTACCGACCTGCAAAGAAGGGGTAAGTATCTCCTGGTGGTTCTGGATACCGGGCAAAACCTTGTTCTTCATTTACGCATGTCCGGCCGTTTGGTTTGGCAAAACAAGGAGGAGCCGCTGGCCAAACATACGACTTTGGTTCTGGATTTTCTGGACGCGAATAGTCTCCATTTTGTGGACCCCCGTAAATTTGGGACCGCGGCCTTGGTTCCCCCGGCGGAGCCGCCGACGGGCTTGACCGGGCTTGGTCTCGAACCGTTAACAACGGAGAAAGAGCAGCTGTTGACGGCGGTAAAAAAAGCGGCGGCCCGCCGGTCGGGACCGGTCAAGGGCTTGCTTTTGGACCAAAGGGTGCTGGCCGGGTTGGGGAATATTTACGCCGATGAGGTTTTGTTTGCGGCGGGGGTTTCTCCCTTGCGTCCCGCCCGGGAGGTAACGACCGCCGAATGGGAGCGGATCTACTGCAGTATAGTTGAGATTTTAAATCAATCCCTGCGGCACCGGGGGACTTCCCAACGGGATTATGTGGATGGCCGGGGTGAACCAGGCGCTTTCCAGAATTACCTGCGGGTTTACGGCCGCAAAAAGGAGCCTTGCGCCCATTGTGGCAACCCGTTGGTGTATACCCGGGTCGCTGGTCGCGGCACCCATTATTGCCCCGTTTGCCAACCTTAAGTTTTTTGCTCTTGCATTGGCATTAAGATAGAACAACCCAAAAAGCCCCAGCTTAGAAAGGCCCGGCGCGGACGGGTTAAACGGAAGGGGACGGACGGATCAAACGGAAGGGGTCGGATCAATGGCGCCAGGTTTTGTGATCGGTTTGACGGGCGGGATGGGGACCGGAAAAACGACGGTGGCCCGGATTTTAGCCGGTTTAGGCTGTACAATAATTGATGCGGACCAGATCGGTCATCAGTTGCTGACACCCGGGACCGAAGTGTACCGGAAGGTACGGGCGGAGTTCGGCGCAACGGTGGTCGGTCCGGACGGGTGGATCGACCGGTCGGCTTTAGGGAAGATTGTTTTTGCCCATCCCGAAGCAAGGCGCCGTTTGAATCAACTGATGCACCCGGCGATTATTGCACAGATTGAAGCAGCGATCGGCGAGTTAAAGGCCAACGGTGCGGATGGGGTTGTGGAAATTCCCCTTCTTTTTGAGGCCGGTTTGGAGAACAAGGCCGCGCTTAGTCTGGATGAGATCTGGGTGGTGGCGGCGGCTCCCGCGGTCCAGCTGGCCCGGGTGATGGCGCGTAATGGGTTGGCGGAAAAAGAAGCCGAACGGCGGATCGACGCCCAGATGCCGCTTAGGGAGAAGATTGACCGGGCGGATCTGGTTATTTATAATGATGGGACGGAGGCGGAATTAAAGGAGAAAGTGGTGACCCATTGGGTGGCGCGGAAGCAGGCGCATATTTCCCGATTTGGGGCATAGGATGAACTACAATTCCGGATCGCATGGAGTGGTGGTGAGAGTGATCTTTTTACTACTGAAAAAAAGCCATCTTAAGCTCTTCCTTTTTTTCCTCCTCTTCCTGGTGGGGATTTTTCTGCATAAAGCTGTGGCCCGTCTGGTTTTTCCCTATCCCTTCCGGGCCGAGATTGAACTGGGCGCGGAGTATGCAGGGGTCGATCCGGAATTGGTAGCGGCTTTAATCTATGTGGAGAGCAAGTTTAACCCGCAGGCCCGGTCAAGGAAAGGAGCCCGGGGTTTAATGCAGATTATGCCGGAGACCGCCGCCTGGGTTGGAGAACAAAAAGGGCTGGTTTTGACCGCAGAGGATTTGGACCGACCGGAGGTTAATTTGCAGATTGGCATCTGGTATTTGGGTTATTTGTTCCGGGAATTCAATGGCGACCGGGTCCTGTCCTTGGCGGCGTATAATGCCGGTCTTGAGAAGGTTAAAACCTGGCTTAGTACGGGGGTTTGGGCCGGAAAAGTCACGGATCTGCACCGGATTCCTTACCGGGAAACCAGGCAATACGTGGCAAAGACCATGCGGACTTACTATATATACCATTATTTATACTAAAGCAAAAGGGCAATATTGCATGCGCGAAGGTGAAAGATGGACAAGCAGGGTGGTAAAAACATGAAGATGGGCTGGATCTCCTTAGGTTGCCCGAAAAATCAAGTTGACACCGATTATATGATCGGCTTTATGGAACAAGCTGGCTTTACGATGACCGCCCAACCGGAAGAGGCCGATATTTTGGTGATTAATACTTGCTCCTTTATCGAATCGGCGACACAAGAGTCGATCGATACGATTTTGGAGTTCGCCGCATTCAAAAAAGGCCGCTGCCGCCTCTTGGTGGTGGTGGGTTGTCTTCCCCAGCGGTACGGGCGGAAACTGGAAAAGGCCCTGCCTGAAGTGGACCTCTGGTTGGGGACGGGTGAGTATGGGCGACTGGCCGAATTGATCCAGGCGGCCTTGACCCGAAAGCAAGGCGAGAAGTATTTTGCGGCGGCGCCGGCTGGTTGGTTACCTCCGGCTTTGGCGGAACGGCCGGTCACCACACCGGGGCCTTATGCCTATGTTAAGATCGCCGAAGGTTGCGATCACAACTGCCTTTACTGCATTATCCCCCAATTAAAGGGAAGGTACCGCAGTAGGGAGCCGGAGCAGATTGAAGCGGAAGTAAAAAATCTGCTGCAACGGGGGGTCAAGGAGATTAATCTAGTTGCCCAGGATACCACCGCCTACGGGAAAGACAGCGCGGGGGCCTATAACCTGGCTGCGCTGCTCCGCCGTTTGGATCGGTTGGAGGGGGATTTTTGGATTCGTTTGTTATATACCTATCCCACGCTGATCACCGATGAACTCTTGGCGACGATGAGCGGGGCGGAACATGTCTGCCGCTACTTAGACATCCCTCTTCAGCATATTAGTGACCGGGTTCTAAAAAGGATGGGGCGACGGAGTGCTCAAAGGGAGATCCGGGAACTGATCGCCCGGGTTCGCCGGTTCTTGCCGGGAGTGGCGCTTCGATCCACCTTTATCTTAGGCTATCCGGGGGAAACGGAAGAGGATTTCCGGGAATTACTGGCCTTTTTGGCCGAAGTGAAGCTGGATTGGGTTGGGGTCTTCCCCTATTACCGGGAAGCAGGGACCGCGGCCGCCCGTTTACCGGACCAGGTCCATCCGGCTACGAAAAAAAGACGGGCCCGTACGGTCTTAGAGCAACAACAAGCCTTTTCTTTAGCCCGGAATAAAGCATGGATCGGTCGGGAACTCCTAGTTTTACTGGAAGAGGAAAAGGAGCCCGGTCATTGGCACGGGCGTTCATACCGGGAAGCACCGGAGATCGATGGCTTGGTCAAAGTGGAGGTTGTTGGTCAAAACCTTTCCGGGCTGAAACCGGGAATTTTTGTGCCGGTCCAGATCAAGGATGCTTCCGCTTATGAGCTTGGGGGAAAAATAAAAAGCGGGAAGTAGAGGATATCCTGGTTGGAATGGCGAAGTACTTTTAATCCAGTTATTATAAAGATATTGTGGTGAAATGATGAAATTAGCTGATTATCTAACGCTTTTACGAATTGTCCTAACTCCGGTCTGTATTTATTTTTTATTTGTTCCCATGGAACATAAGGAGATTTATGCCGCCGCCGTCTTCATCGTGGCGGCGTTAACCGATGGTTTGGATGGCTATGTGGCGCGTATTCGGAAGGAGACCACCGCTTTTGGTAAGTCTTTCGATCCGATTGCAGATAAAATATTAATTGGCAGTGCCTTGTATAGCCTCTTTATGTTGGGTAAGGTGAGTTGGTGGGTGGTGGCGGTTATTTTGGCGCGGGAAGTATTAATTACCATCCTCCGCAGCAAAGCGAAGAAGAAAGGTTTATCGGTGGCAGCCGGGATTTGGGGTAAACTCAAAACCTTCACCCAAATTGTGGCGATTATTATGACTATTCTTTCTGTTGCCGGCGCCCAAACCGTCCTCTATATCGCCGTCTTTTTTACCGTCTTTTCCGGAGTGGATTATTTGATCAAATGGCGGGGGGCCCTTTTTCCCAAGAAAACTAACGCCCACGATTAAAGTTTACTAAAGATGAAAAAAGGTTTTGGTGTGACGCAGGAGCGCCCCTTTGAAATCACCGATTTTGGGCAAGTATTCGCCGGTCGCCGGGTCAATCTGGTACCGGTTTTTTATTTTCCCTTCTTCTTCCCGGAGGTTTTTTAAAGCCGCGACCAGAAGGTCAATTTCGGCTTCGGTATTGTAAAACCCGAAGCTGACCCGAACCATCCCTGGAAGTAAACACTTTCTTCCGGCTTTGGCCAGATTTTCGTAGGAAAGAATCTGGTCTTTAGTTAATCCTAAGAGATGATGGACATAAGGTCGCGCACAGAAACAACCGTGGCGGACACCAATCCCGGCTTCAAAAGCTAGATAGGCGGCGACTAAGCCGTGGGGAATACCTTCCAGATTAAAGGAGATCACACCGATGCGCGGATAGCGCTCAGGTGGCGGGCCATAAAGGATGAGGCCAGGCACAGTTTTTAGGCCGTCATAAGCATATTTGGTCAGCTTTCGCTCGTAAGCGGCAATGCGCTCAAAACCATTCTTGGCCAGCCAGCGCAGGGCGGTAGCAAGGGCGAGGGCGCCAATCAGATTAGGGGTGCCGACTTCTTCCCGGTCCGGGAGGGGGGCAAAGACCACTTCTTCCCGGGAAACAGCAATTACGCCGCCTCCACCCACTTGATCCGGAGTTCCGGCCCGGAAAGTCTCCACCGGACCGAAGAGAACGCCGGTACCGAAGGGCGCGTAGATTTTATGTCCGGAGAGGGATATATAGTCGATCGGTTCTGCGCCGGCCGTCCGGAGGCGGATTGGATAATGGGGCGCCAATTGGGCCGCATCAACGGCGATTTGGGCTCCGTAATGGTGGGCCAGTTCGGCGATGGTTTGCAGTGGGTTAATGATCCCCGTGACATTCGAGGCGCCGCAGACAGTAACCAGTTTATAGCGGCGTCTTCCCTTTTTTAGTTTGGATTCCAGATCGGCCAGATCAAGGCAACCCTCCCCCGTTAGTTCGATAAACTCCGCCTCTTTCCGCAAACGCCAGGGCAGATCGTTGGAATGGTGTTCCATCCAGGTGGAGATGACTTCTCCGTTTCCCACGGCGGGCAAGCGGGCGGCTAGTTTATTAAGGCCTTCGCTGGTGTTTTTCACAAAGAGGGCGATATATTCTTGGCCGGGCGCGCCGAAAAAAGTCATGATTTGGCGGCGGGCTTCATGGTAAACTTCGGTGGAGAGTTGGGATTTATAGCCGAATCCCCGGTGGACGCTGGAGTACCAGGGAAGAAAAGCCTGGACGGTTTGGACCACCGGAAGGAGCGGTGGTGTGGTCGCCGCATTATCCAAGTTGATGTAGGGTCGTTGGGCGCCGTCGACTAAGGGGACTTTAAGGTCAATGCCGAGAATATCCTTTCGGATCCGGTTATGCCATTTTTTCTCCATGCGGAAGCCTCCTGCCCTTTTTCTCCAAATATTCTATGCCTTTGGGGAAGGGGTTGTGAAGGCTTTGCCAGTGGCGGGATCTTACGCCGTTTTTTCCAACTAAAACGCCGTTTATTCCCCGATTTAGCTGGGAAGATTACAAATAGACCATTTAGAAAGGAGGTTCAAATGATGGCTGCCGGTCAAAAACGGAATACCCTTGTTTATGCCCAGGCGAAGAAGGCGCTGGACCAAATGAAGTATGAGATCTCTAAGGAATTGAATATCGATACTTCGCCGATTCAAGGTGACTACTGGGGATATATGACTGCCCGTGATTGTGGCGCGGTTGGAGGTCATATGGTGAAGCGGATGATCGAAGCGGCGGAAAGAACCCTTTCCCAACAGGCAGTGGCTAATGTACAGGCTGGGTTCCGCTCCGGGTTGGCAAATCAGCAGCAGGCATCTTCCCAGGCGTCCGCCAAAAATCCGACCAATCCGAACTTAAATCTGAACACGATAGATCAATACTACTAAAGCTGTTTGCGTTGTCACCATTTAAAAAAGAGTCCAAGACAAGAGATGGTGTTTGGTTTACATGCGGCGATCTCGATCGTGAATGGGGAGAATTCCAGCAAAGGACAACGCGAAACGCACTACGCAGGAACATAGCTTAGCTTGGAAAGAGGCGGTCCGGAAGGACTGCCTCTTCTTTCAATTTTGGCATAAGTCGAGGCGATCAAAGGCTCTTAAATCAACCCGTACTTTTTGCCAACCCGTTCCATGACGGCTAAGGTGTCGTCCAAATCTTCTTGGGTATGGGTGGCCATGAGGGAAAGGCGTAAACGGGATAGTTTCTTGGGGACAGCCGGATAATAAACGGAGTTTACAAAGATCCCGGCCTCGTGGACTTCCTTGCTGACCTCCTTTAAAGTGCGGTCGTCCCCGATGATAATAGGGATAATCGCTGTCTCGGCATTACCCAGGTTAAAACCAAGCCGTTTCAGGTTGGTGATCATATAGTTAATGTTGGACCAGAGCTTTTCCCGGAGGGCGGGTTCCGTTTGAATCACATCGACGGCGGCGCATAAGGCTGCGGCCGTTGTCGGGGGTAAGGCCGTGGAGAACATATGGGAACGGGCGTAAAAGCGCAAGTAATTGACGACTTCTTTGCTGGAGGCGACAAAACCGCCGACACTGCCTAGGGCTTTACTGAGGGTTCCGGCCACCAGATCAATTTGGCCTTCCATCTTAAAGTGTTCGGGGGTGCCCCGCCCATTTGCGCCAATTACACCGGTGGCGTGGGCTTCATCGATCATCAGACGGGCGCCATAACGATCGGTAATGGCTTTGATGCCCGGTAAGTTACTAATGTCGCCATCCATACTAAAGACCCCGTCGACGATGACCAATTTGCCCAGAAAACCTTGGTCTTCGGTGGAACGGAGGACTTTCTCCAGATGGGTCAGGTCATTATGTCTGAAGGTCCGGAAGGTGCCGCCGGAAAGGCGACAACCGTCAATAATACTGGCGTGATTGAGCCGGTCGTTAATGGCCACATCGTTCTTCCGGACCAAGGCCGAAACGCAACCGACGTTAGAGGCATAACCGGAAGAAAAAATTACGGCGTCTTCACACCCTTTCATTTGCGCCAGTTTATGTTCAAGTTCGCGATGAAGATCAAGGGTGCCGCCGAGGAGTGGGACACTGCCTGCCCCGACACCGTATTTTTCCAGAGCTTTCCGGGCGGCTTCGACCACCGCAGGATGGGTGGTTAACCCTAAATAGTTGTTGGAGGCCATCATCACCATCTCCCGGATGGTATTGGTGTAAGGGTCGCGGATTTTCACCCGGTGTTCGGAAGGACTGGTCAATACCCGTGACCAGTGATGAAATTGGTGGGTCGCCAGTTCCTGGGTGAATTCATAAAAGGGATGGCTTTTTGCCAGTATATCCGGATGGGGAAGGTCGATAAAATCACTAAGGCTTTTTTCGGTGTACTTAATTTTTATCTCCTCCTAATGCTTAAATGGGATGAAAAGAAAAAGGGACCAAAAAAAGGTAAATCCCAGCATAATATTTATCTTACTCCATTTTTTAGTCAGAGGCAAGGCAAAGACGGAAAAAACCCGCCAAAATGAAGGGAAAAACCCCGGCTTTTCACAAAAAAGCTGGTCAAGGGTGAGGCCGGTAAAGGGTAGGAATTATGGCGGGTAACCGGGGTGGCGCCGCTTGTTGTTTTAAAAACCTGTGCGCAGCGGAATGGAAAGCGGGGCGCGGAAGAAGAGGTCTGATTAGTTCAGATAAATAGTTGGATCTGGGCTTCCTTGGCCAACTGCAAAAAGGTGGTGACGTCGCCGACGGTTAGGTTTTCATAGCTGATTAGTTCAGTTTTTTTCAGGCCAATAATCTCCATCGTGCCTTGGCAGGCAATGAAGTGAACATGCCGCTCCATTGCCATTTTGAGGAGCTGGCCGACGGTTTCGGTCCGACGGAAACGGATTAGTTTATTCATCATCCGGGCGCCAAGACCGCCAAAGTTCATCCTGGAGAGGCCTAGTTTTTCCGGGCCGACGGGTAAAAGGAGTTTAAAGAGGTGGGCTAAAGGATTGCGGTCCCGGCCTCTTTCTTTACGCAGGAGGGCAAGGCCCCAGAAGGTAAAGAAGATGTGGGCCGAAAAACCTTCTCCTGCCGCGGTCCAGGCCAGAGCCAACGCGGAAAGGGCTTTATCCAGATCCCCGCTGAACAAAATGATACAGATGCTCGGTTTGTCTTGGGTCGACATGGCAACCTCCTTTCGCGGAACGGTAACAATAAAAACTAGCATGGTGGGAAGGATTACTGTTAGTCTGCCCCGAAAACTAAATATGAAACAGCCTCAGATTCAATGGGGACTGCACCGCGGGTTGAGGCAAACTAAAGTCAGTATGGCTGACCGAGAAGAGTAAAGTGAAAGAAGGAAGGCGTTATTGTTGTTTGCGTATTATGTAGACAATTCGATTCATCAGATCCCTTCGTTTATTTATATTGCCAAGGTTTTGGGGGGGACGGTCCTTACCGACGGCCCCGATGCCATTAAGATCTTGCGCCAAGATTTCCCGGACGTCGCCGCCGAGTTTTATGCGACGCGTGCCGAATTGCAACAGCGCCTCGCAGAGTTGCAGCCGGAAGCAATTATTCAAACGGATTATTCGAAAGCCTTTTTGAATGTGAAGTTTGATACCGCCCATATTCAGGTGTTTCATGGAACTTCCGACAAAACTTATGGTTATAGTTCCCAAGTTCGGGAGTATGATCTTCTTTTACTGCCGGGAGAGCGGGCGTACCGGACTATGGCGGCGGTTTCTTTGTTAAAGCAAGACAATTACGCGATCATCGGTTATCCTAAGGCAGACCGGGTTTTTAACGGCGAGTTTAGCCGGGACGGGACCGTGCAGAAGTTGGGCTTGGATCCAGCCCTGCCTACGGTTTTATACGCCCCCACCTGGCAAGATAGTAAATTTAACACCAGTCTGCCTAAGTTTGGCGCCGAGGTCCTTTCCCAACTGCCGGCCGGTTATAACCTAATCGTTAAGCTACACCCGAACACAAAACGGTACGACCGGAAAAATTACCGGATGGTGGAATCCCTGGCCAAGCAGAACCCCAGGATCAAATTGC
Organism: Bacillota bacterium; assembly: GCA_012837715.1. Lineage (GTDB taxonomy): Bacteria > Bacillota > UBA4882 > UBA10575 > UBA10575 > Capillibacterium. The sequence goes on from DUQR01000021.1 coordinate 41,420, forward strand.
TTGGTTATGAATACGATGTGATTCCAATTATGGCTGGGGCTGATCTTTTAATTGCCGATATTTCTTCGGTCGCCCATGAATTTCTCTGTTTCGACCGGCCCTTTGTTTTTCTTGATCCACGGCCTTTCCCTTTCCCCTTTGGGAAACGGAAGACCTGGGTTTGGCAATGCGGACCTGTTGTTAAGGAGAAAGGCCAAGTTTGGTCGGAAGTGAAGGCGGCTTTGGTTCATCCGGAAGCCTATGCGGAAAAACGCCGGAGCGCCCGGGATGAGGTCTTTTATCAACCTGATGGCCGGGCCGCCGAACGGGCGGCGGAAGCGATCCGTAATTTTGTGGAGAAAAGAAGGAAAGGAAGGCGCAAAGCTGTTGACAACGATAGAGACTAAAACCGGGGAACTCGGGAAGATAAAAAAAGACGATCGTAAACAGTTGCGGACCGGTTTTCGGCTTTTCTGCTACGTCAGACCCTACTGGAAGGAACTGCTGGCGGCGCTGGTGGCGATGATCCTCGTCTCCCTCGTCAATCTAGCCTTTCCTTACCTTTTCGGTAATTATTTAATTGACCAAGTTTTAAATGTAAGCGGTAATTTAAGGCTCTTAAATACGATCGTGATCGGGGTGCTTTTTCTGGCGTTTTTCAAAGGGATCTTTTCTTATTTCCAACGCTACCTTACCAGCTATATAGGGCAACGGGTCGTTACTAACATCAGGGAAGAGGTTTTTCAGCATCTCCAACGCATGTCGGTGGGTTTTTTGGAGGCCCAACGGATTGGGGAGTTGATCGCCAGGATCACCAGTGATGTGGAGCAGATTCAGACTGTTGTTTCCTCTGGCGCCATCTCCGTATTTTCCAACTCTTTTATGCTGGTGGGGATTATTACCGCAGTTTTAGTGATTAACTGGCGTTTAGCCTTAATTACACTCACGGTTTTACCGCTCATTGTTTATGTGGTCTCCAAAGCGGGCCATCGGATCCGGGGGATCAGCCACCGGGTGCAGGAAAAAATCGCCGATTTGACGGCGGTCCTCCAAGAGACCTTCACCGGAATTCGAGTGGTAAAAGCTTTCACCATGGAAAAACATGAAGCCAAAAGGTTTGCCCGGGAAAATGAAGCCAGTTTTAACGCCAATATGAAGTCGGCGCAGGCTTTGGCTTTTTTAACCCCCATCGTTGATATCCTTTACGTGGTGGGTTTAGCCCTTGTCCTCTGGTTTGGGGGGATGGAAGTTCTACGCGGGCGCTTGACCACCGGGCGTCTGGTGACTTTCTTTACTTATATTGGGATGCTGGGCACCCCTATTACCAGCCTGACCAATACCATCAACTCTTTCCAACAGGCTTTGGCTGGCGCCGATCGGCTTTTTCAGATCTTGGATCACGAGGAAGATTTGAAGGATAAACCCAAAGCCATTGCCTTACCTGAGATCAGGGGGGAAGTGGAATTTCAGAAGGTCAGTTTTGGGTACCGTCCGGGTCAAGAGATTCTTTCCGGGATTAATTTAAGGGTCGCTCCCGGTGAAATTGTGGCTTTGGTGGGGCCAAGCGGGGCGGGGAAGACCAGTCTGGTTAATTTAATCCCCCGTTTTTACGTGCCGACCAGCGGAGCGGTGCTGGTTGATGGTTATGATCTCAGAGAGGTAAAGGTTTCTTCCCTTCGTCGGCAGATTGGGCTGGTGCCCCAGGAGACGATTTTATTCGGGGTTTCAATCCGGGAGAATATTGCCTATGGAAAGCCGGAGGCGACGGAGGAGGAGATTATTACCGCGGCTATGATGGCCAATGCGCATGAGTTTATCTCTGCTTTGCCCGAGGGGTATGACACGTTAGCGGGGGAACGGGGCTCCAAATTGTCCGGTGGGCAGAAACAGCGGATTGCCATCGCCCGGGCTTTGTTACGGAACCCGCGTATTCTCATTTTAGACGAAGCCACATCGGCTTTGGATACGGAGGCGGAGCGTCTAGTCCAAGAAGCGTTGGAGCGGTTATTAAAAGGGAGAACTACCTTTATTATTGCCCATCGCCTTTCGACGGTGCAAGGGGCGGACAAGATTGTCGTTCTTTCCCGGGGTAAAATCGTCGAGGTTGGCACCCATGAGGCATTACTCCAAGCCAATGGTTTATATGCGAAAATGCATGGTGATGGTAGAATGTTCAAAAATGACGAAGAAGAATCGGATGAAAGTAATGGGTCAATCAATTAACCGTTGTTTCCTAATGCTTCCTTCAGACCTTGGACGTAAGCATAGCTCCGCATGATGCTGAGGAGCAAGTTGAAAGCGCCTTTACAGCCCCGTCTTTCGAAAAAAGCCAGGAGTTTGGTCGCCCCCGGCCGTTCCGGCCAGCGAAAAGGGGTTAAGAGTTTGATCCAGGCAAAGAAGACGGGTGTAATGAGGGTCGTCATACGCACACTAAAGGAAGGATGTTTCCGGTAGAAGAGGACGGCTGTGTGTCCCCGCTCTTTCTCTTTGTTGAGGAGGGCCGGAATATTTTCCAGCCTGACCGGAGCTTGCACATGGTAACTCCAGGCGCTAAGACTTTTCACCCGCTTCAAGCCGAGGAGGCGCAGACGGTGGCCGAGCTCCAAATCTTCCCAGCCGTATTCGACAAAGCTCTCATCGAAGAGACCGGCGGCGATCAGCTTTTCCCGTTCAACAGAGACATTACCGGTGGCAAAAAAGGCTCGGGAAAAGTCATTGTATTGGGGCGCTTTTGTGTTGGGATCGGCCGGGACGGGCGTGTTCAGCACAGAACCGTTGACGATGAGGCCTGGACGGGTATGGGCCGCTAAATGACTGGCTACGAATTCGCGGCGGACAATCATATCACTATCCAAGTAGATGACGAGCGGGGCCTTGGCGGCTAAGGCCCCGGTATTACGGGCTTTGGCCCGGCCGGAACGTTCCAGCCGGATATACCGGAGCTCGCCGGGAGCTTGTTGCTGAAGGTCGGCGATAATTTCCGGGGTCTGATCGGTGGAACCATCATCCACGACAATAATTTCGTAGGACCCGGGGGGAGCCGTTTGGTTAAAGAGCGCCCCTAAGCAGTGAGGAAGGAGCTTCCCGGAATTATAAGCAGGGATGACCACACTGGCTTTTAAGCCCACTTTCAAAACTCCTTTTGCGTTTAATACCCGATCGGGCTTTTGGCATCGTCTTTAGATAATGCATGTTAAAACGGTATATTGTAACGGAATCTTGTTTACGGTTGCAACGTAAAAAGCTTTGCTTAGTTTGGCGAGGACATGCTTGTCCCATCAACCGTGGGTTCAGCATTCGCGCAGTCGTTTTTACTAATCTCCAGCGTGTAGAGGCCGACAACCAAACCAAGGAGGAGCCAAAAACCAATGCCAATATTGGTTTTCCAAATCGGTAGATCAACTTGTTGGTGAATGAGGATTCCGACGAGGGTCGCAAAGATCCCCTGATAAAAAGGGTTCCCGGTTTTAGCCAACTTATAAGCCAGAAAGTAAGTGAGGGCAAAGGCTAATAAAAAGAGGAGGAGACCGATTAAGCCAAATTCGGCGGCGATTTGCAGGAAAATATTATGGGCAAAAGCAAAGATATCATCCTTGTCCGCGGCTGGAGGGGTGTAATCCAGATAAACGGAAGGGAAAACTCCTAGTCCTATTCCGAGAAGGGGTTTATCCTTAATCATGTTTAAACTGGCTTGCCAGATATGGATTCTGGTTCTATTCCCCTCTTTTTCCAACGAAAAAATGGACAAAAAGCGGTCGTTCAGTTTCGGGTTGGTCAGGAGGAAACTACCGGCAATGAGGATGATCACCAGAAATAAAAGGGTTATTTTCTTTTTATAATTAAAAAGGATGAAGACGAATGACATACCGGCAAAACCAAGCCAAGCCCCGCGGGATTGAGTAACCAAGAGCGCGAAGGCGGAGGCTGCCAAAAAGGGAAAAGCAAAATAGGAGTAGGGTTTTTCTTTAAATAAGAGGAAACCCATGCTAACTCCGGTGTACAGGATGATCAAGGTTCCGAGGCTGTTGGGTCCGCCGAAGAGGGTGGCACGGGGCAGGTTTAGGCTGAAATAACGGATCAGGGTTACCACAGAGACAATTATCCCGCCAAGACAGAAGAGGAAGAAACAATTGGTTAAAAAATTCCGGTCATAACCAGCCAGGCGCTGGCCGCCGAAGAAATAAAAATAAAAGACTAAAATCAAGGCCAAGGTTAGTAGGAAAGAGTTTATGGGTTTCTTAGAGAAAAAACTATTTAAAACCAAGTAGACCAGTAGATAAATAAAGAGCTGGCTGGTTCGGCTGGCTAACACCGGAGGGGTTGGCAGGATTGGTTTCGTTTTTCCCCGTCGGAAAAGGGTAATTAGTTTAGCGCTGAGTAGAAATAAAAGACCAAAGTAAGGTTGGCCGCTGGGGATTAAGGCAAAAGTTAAGTACCAACCGATCTTTTCGATGCGGTCCTGAAGTTTGGTTCCGGTGTGGGGCAAAGTCGAAGTGGACATCGGCATTCTTCCCTTCAAAATATATTGAAGAACGTGGACAAGCGTTGAAAGACAAACCAATTATAGCATATCTTGTAATAAGGGGAAAGCGCGGGAAAATAAGCCAAACAAAAAAGGAATGGAGTTGGGAAGATGACAAAACCGCTGGATATCATCATCACCGTCAATAGTCCGGGCGAAGTATCCGGATTGCTAAAACCGGTTGTTGCGGCTTTAGCGACTTTCGCCTGGCCGTATCGGATCTTTGTTTTTATTCCTCCTTGTCCTTTTGCCAGTGGGGCGGAAAGCCGGGTGGTGGAGGAAATACCCCAAGTCAACCAAGTAATCGGTGCGCAGGAGACGGTCCGTTTCATTCTGCGCGGGAGATTACCGGCCAAATTCACCCCAGCCGGAAAGGGGATTGTCCTTTTTCTCGGGGGCGATCTGACCTATGCCGCCTTCTTAGCGAAAAGACTCCGGTATCCGGCGGTTGCCTATACGGAAGGGCTGACCAACTGGGCGCGCTCTTTTGCCCGGTTTGCCATGGCTTACCCGTGGATGGTGGATAAAGGAAAGAATCCGGCGGTGAAAAAGAAAACGGCGGTGATTGGCAATATAATGTTAGATGCGATCAAACCGGAGTATTCAAAAGAAGAGATGAAAAGGCTCATGGGGAATGAGCAAGCTCCCGGGCTCCTGCTGCTTCCGGGGAGTCGACCGGCCCATTTCCAATATATGCTTGCTTTCTATGTGAAAACGGTCGAAAAAATCAAAGCGCAAATGCCAACGCTGGCGACGGCGGTGAGCATTTCTCCCTTTGTGACCGAAGAACAACTGAGGGCCGCCCTTTCCGGCTGGGGAGCTAAGGAATGGGGACTGTCCGCCACTTATCATCCCGCGGGGGAACACACTTCGACCACTGCTGGTTCGTTGAAGGTGTTAGGTGAGATTAAAACCGAGACCGGTGTGGGGATTCCCTGCTTCCATCATCAGCAGTATGCCTTAATGAACTGGGCGGATCTGGCATTGACGATTCCTGGAACGAATACGGTGGAACTAGCGGCCTTGGGTGTGCCGTTGCTGGTCTCGATCCCTTTAAACCACCCGGAAGAGATTCCCCTCGAAGGGTTGGCCGGTTTGGTCGGCGGGATTCCCCTCTTGGGTAAAGCGCTGAAAAGGAGATTGGTGCCTAAGTTTCAGGCCAAGATTAAGTTTACGGCTTGGCCCAACCGCTTAGCTGGGGAGCAGATTGTTCCGGAATTAATTGGGCAGATCTTCCCCGACGAGGTGGCGGAAGTAGCGATTAAGATGTTACGGGATGAATCAGGGCTGGCGAAAGCTGGGCAACGCCTCCAAAAAGTTGTGGGTGAGCCGGGGGCAGCCCAACGGTTAATCGATATCCTCGAAGAAGTGGTCGGCTCCACTTATCACGAGGGCTTTACTAGATAACTACTCCGGAAACTTCCGGAGTAGTTTTTTATAACCTCTTTTATCTACCTGTCTAAACAGGAATTACCTTTATCTTCAACGCGGAAGGTATGCTATAATCGTAACCATGGAGGAGATATTATGTTAAGTATCTTCCGCGAAGGCTTTATGAAGGATTTACTAATCTGGTTTTGTCTCAGTGTGTTGCTGGCTTCTCTGGTTGCCGCCGGGGTAGGCTTAGTTGCCGACCGCTATTTTGCCAAAACCGTTGAGGGTTTGATTGGCGATCAGGGTGAATATGATCTCCTTTTTCAAGTCCGGACCGACTTGAAAGAAACGGCGGTGGCGCGGATCCGGGAGATTATTAAGGAGAAAGTGCCCGGTTCCACCGTGAAGGTGGGGGTTAGCGTAGCCGGAAAAACCGCGGTCTTTGTTGGCCTGGCGCCAAAATACCGCACGAAAGCGGTTTATACCAATCTGCCTTCTTACTTTCGTGATATCCCAGGAAGCGGCGGATTCAGCCTGATGACTGAACCCCGGTTGACTTTGTCGGCGGTTCCCGCTAACGTGGTTGATCTCTTTATTCGGGAGGCGGAACGGATTCCCGGTGTGCGTTTTGCCTTTCGTGACGGAGGCAGCATTGCGGTTATTCTGGAAAAGGCCGTTAAAATGAAGACGGTCCAAACCGCCCTGGAAGAAATCTTGGCTAGCTATTCTTTGCTGGAGATCCGGTTTCCTTCCGGTTATCACGTGGAGAACACGATTGAGGTCGGACGTAACTTGAGTGAATTATTAGCCGGTAAAGGCGGCGTTTCGCTGATCCGGAATGTTACCTCCGGAAAGAGCAGCGATGATCAAGAAGCGCTCATGCTGACCATGGCGGAGATGAAACGGTTTCTTCTTTCCTACGCCGGGCAGGTGAAAGTGATTCCGGCGCAAGGCGCGAAGCTTCATCCGGGGGATCAGCTAGTCCTCTTTGATGACGAGGAGCATCCGCGCCAAGCCGGTGAAAAGGTCCATGCCGAAGATGTAATCGTGAAGATCACCTCTGAAGAGCAGGATGGGGCGCTCGCTGGCCTGATTATCCAGGGAGATTCGGCCTCTTTGCCGAAGGCGGCCGGCCGGTTGTTGGATGAAAACCAAAAAACCGGGGCTGTGGTAGCCAATATTGTGATCAATAGTCCCAAGCAACAACTGGCGGAAGCCTTAGACGAAACCATTAATTTTCTGAGCCAGTTTAATTCCTTTCAAGAGCTGCCGTCCCAAGCCCGGCAAGTGATTACGGCCGCCGAGACGATTCAAGCCGCGTTAAACAGCATTAACGGGCTGGGAGCGGACCAGGCCGACCTGGAGAAGCTCGGTAACCTCTCCGCCTTACTAGCCGGAACCGGTAACGAGTTGCAGAAGATGGCCGATCATTTGGCCCGGCTCCGTTGGGTAGAAGACCAATTGGCGAAGGCCATCGGCGGTTTGGAAGGGGTTCAGGTCATTACCCGGTTGGGTTTTATCCCGCGGAATCTGGGTTATTTGGGGGGTTTGGGACAGACCGTCGGCCGTCTGGACGAAGAACTCCAAAAACTGGTGGCTGATTTACGGGCCAAAGCACAAACCCTGGATGATTTTATTAACCGATTTAACCCCCTGGTCCAGACTTTATTGGATTGGGAAAAAAAGACCACTAAGTTGGCTGGTCAGTTAGACCAGATGGAAACCTTATTGGGGGGCAATGGTGGCGCCTTTCAGGCCTTGACCGAGTTGACCGGGATGACCGATCACAGCTTGCGGCAATTTGCTGAATTTGACTTTGCCGGTCTGCGGGAGGGGTTAGCACCGCTCGAAGCCGGGTTTGATGAATTGCAAAACAATAATTTAATGCTGATCATCGGTGAAATGGAGAAGATCAAAACCTCCCTTCCGAAACTCAAGGATGAAGAGATCAGTAAGACGATTGGCTTGTTAGACCGTTATCTTGGAGGGGAAACCCTCCCCGGTGAGAAGGTGGAACTCTTTGTCAACGCCGGATATAACGAGGCGGAAGTGACCCGCATAGTTCATAATTTCTTCGATTCGGACCAGGTCCGGATTCAGGTCTTACCGGCGGGAATTCTTCAGCCGGATGTGCGGAACGAGGTCACCCGGTTACTCGGGGAGGTGCAGGGGGTAATTGCGGCGTTGGCCGTCATTATCTTAGCGGTCTTGATTTTCCTCCAGGACCAGGCGCCGATCCTTGCTTTGCTGCACCATTTGGATTTATTGGTTCCCTACCGGAAAGGCAAAGGGAAAAAGGGGAAAGAGCTGGTGCTGGACCGGATCTGGCCCGGGCTTTACGCTTCAGGTTTGGGAGCAGCTTGGTTATGGACCACGGTTAAACTGTCGGGCGCCCATATTCCCTATTTCCCCAGTCCCTATTTTTTGGTGGTCGGCGCCCTTTTCGGCCTTCTTTTCTACCGGATGGCCGAGAAATTCCACCGGCTAAATCTGGATGAAGTGATTGCCGGATATGCTCTTGGGTTTAATTTTACCACGGTGATGCGGGAGATCGTGATTCCGGCGGGCCGTCCCGGACTAATGCAGAAACTTAACCGACGGAAGATGGTGATGAAATGAACACCGCAGAAAGAGAACCTCTCCTGAAGATAGAGGGCTTGGAAAAAAGTTACCGAAAACGCCGGGTTTTGAAAGGAATAAATCTTAATCTTTTTCCCGGGGAGACGATAATAATTATGGGTCCTAGCGGTTGTGGAAAGTCTACTTTAATCCGTTGCATTAACCGTTTAACCGAACCCGATGCCGGTCAGGTCTATTTTGAGGGGGTGGAAGTGACCGGTCTTGCCCTTCCTCCATTATCCGTGCTTCGCCGCCGGATTGGTTTTGTTTTTCAGCAATTTAATCTGGTCCGCCGCTTAAATGTGTTGGAAAATGTTGCTTTTGCCCTCCGGATCGAGGGACTACCGAAGGAGGAAGCCGAAGCAAAGGCGGTTCAGGCTTTATCGCGGGTTGGCTTAAGGGAGCGGGCCTTAAATTATCCGGTGGAGCTAAGCGGTGGAGAACAGCAACGGGTTGGGATTGCCCGGGCTTTAGCTTTAGAGCCTCCGTTGATGCTCTGGGATGAGCCGACGGCGGCGCTGGATCCGATCTTGGTGAGTGAAGTGATTGAAATTATGGAGGAGCTGGTGCGGAGTAAAGCCACAACAATGTTGGTGGTCACCCATGAAGTGGGGTTTGCTTCTCGGGCGGCCGACCGGATCATCTTTATGGATCAAGGGATGATTGTCGAAGAGGGAGCGCCAGCCACCGTCTTTACTACACCAACGTCGGAAATTGGCGAAAAATATAAAAAACTATTAAAAACCTAGCGGAAAAATGGTATACTAAACTAGATAATATTTTTGTTTCGGGGGTGTGTCTTTGAAAGGGTTTCAGCAAACTTTGCAGAATAAAATTGCTATTAAGGGTCAAGCTCTTCATTCCGGGAAAATTGTAGCGGTGGAACTAATTCCCCAACCGGTTGATACCGGGATTCAATTCTGCCGGGTGGATCTTCCGGACCGGCCGGTGTTATCAGCAACGCCAAAAAATGTGATTGACACCACGCGTAATATCGCCCTTGGTACGGACCAGTGGCGGATCAATACTATTGAGCACCTAATGGCGGCTTTACACGGGCTGAGGGTGGACAACCTTCTGGTGGCGGTGGAGGGTCCGGAAATTCCGTTGGGTGACGGTAGCGCCCATTTTTTTGTGCAAAAAATTCTCGAGACCGGCCTGCTCGAACAGGAAAAGCCGAGAAAAGTGCGGAAAATCACCGAACCGGTCTGGGTAGCTGACGGTAATGACCCCCGTTCCTATTTAATTGCTTTACCCGGTGACCAGTTGCGGCTTAGTTATTGCTTCACTTCCGACCATAAAGTCACCGGTAATCAGTTTGCCCAGTATCTGATCACTCCTGAGAGTTTCCTTAAAAATCTAGCCCCCGCCCGGACCATTGCTTTCTGGCGCGAACTTGAAGCTTTACGCCAACAAGGACTGGCGCTCGGCGGCAATATGGAGATCGCGGTAGTTGTCGGCGAAGAAGGTTATTTAAATCAGCTCCGGTTTGAAGATGAGATTGTCCGTCATAAAGTGCTTGATCTCTTGGGCGATCTTTATTTGCTTGGTCCTTTGGCAGGGGAAATAATCGGGGTCCGTTCTGGGCATAAACTCGATTTAGAATTGGCCTTAAAACTGGAGGACCAATTGGAGTAGGGGGGTTAAGTGTGGATATTAACCGAATTAAGGAGTTACTACCCCATCGCTACCCGTTCTTGTTGGTGGATCGGGTCATTTCGATGGAGCCAAGGAAAAGAATTACCGCTTTAAAAAATGTGACCAACAATGAGGAGTATTTTACCGGACATTTTCCGGGGAGACCAGTTATGCCGGGGGTATTAATTATTGAAAGTATGGCCCAAGCCGCCGGTTTGACCTTATTGGTGGAAGAAGAACATCGCGGGAAGATTCCCTTTTTCACCGGGATTGATAAAGCCCGGTTCCGGCGACCGGTCATCCCTGGGGATCAACTTTATTTAGATGTAGAGCTCCTGCGGGTTAAAGGGAATGTCTGTCGGGCCCAAGGCAAAGCAACGGTGGACGGGGAAATAGCAGCTGAAGCCCAACTTATGTTTATTTTGGGTGCCAAGAAGTTCAGTTAAATCGTAAAAATTAGACGCTTGAGATTAGGAGGTCCCCAGAATGAAAGTAGTAGAGAATAAAGTGGTGGCTTTAAGGGAGATTCATGAAACGGCTTTGGTTCATCCCGGGGCAGAACTTGGGAAAAATGTTGTGATCGGTCCCTATGCGGTTATTGGTGAGAATGTGGAGTTGGGCGATGGGTGTGTGGTGGGGCCTCATGTGGTGATTGACGGGTGGACGAAGATTGGGATTAATAATAAGTTTTACCATGGCGCTTCCATTGGGGTCGAACCCCAAGATTTAAAATTCAAGGGCGAAAAGAGTTTCCTGTTTATTGGTGATGAAAATACTTTCCGGGAGAATGTGACGGTGAGCCGCGGTACCGAAGGCGGCGGGGGCGAGACCCGGATTGGTAACCATAATTTGTTTATGGCCTATTCCCACGTGGCCCACGACTGTCAGGTGGGCAACCATATTGTGGTCGCCAACTGCTCGGCCTTAGCCGGCCACGTAACGGTGGAGGACCGGGTCACCATCGGCGGATTGTCCGGGATTCATCAGTTTACGAAAGTGGGTAAGCTGGCAATGGTGGGGGCTTGTACCAAAGTCGTCAAAGATGTGCCGCCTTTCATTATTGCCGACGGAAATCCGGCCCGGGTTGCCGGGATCAATATTGTGGGTCTCAGAAGAAATGATATCTTGCCGGAAGTCCGGGATGAGATTAAACGGGCTTACCGTATTCTCTACCGCTCTAATCTTTCCATTGAGCACGCCATCGAAAAGATGGAGCATGAATTGCAAGGGACGGCAGAGATCGACCACTTTATCCGGTTCTTGCGTAGCGCGGAACGGGGGATTTGCCGCTAACTTCAAAGGAAAAACACTGTGAGACTAGACAAAAGGTCTAGTCTTTTTCGATTAACCGGATTGGGCTTTTTGTGTTGCCCTTTACTTCGATCATTCCAATACAATATATCGCAGTCTGATTTAAGTTATACACTATATATTGTATTGGAATCCTTTTTGGTTACAACGGGAAAAGCTTGGATTAAGTTGGTTTTAGTCACCACTTTAAAACAGGAGTTGGGGGGAAGGATTGATGAGTTGGGGTATCTTGGCCGGACAGGGACTACTTCCGCTGGAAGTAGGGGAAGGAATGAAAAGGGAAGGAATTGAACCCTTCGTCCTCTGTCTCGGGGAAAACGCGGCTCAGTTTAGGGAAGCCGGTTTTAACGTTGGCGAAGCCCAGTTAGGACAGCTCGGTTCGGTACGGCGTCTGCTTATTGAACACCGGGTCGACCAAATGGTCATGATCGGGAGGGTGGGGAAGGAAAATTTATTAGCGGGCGCGGTCGATCAGGAGCTATTGGGGTTGTTCGCGCAGCTTGCCAAGAAAAATGATGATACCCTGCAACTGGCGATTGTCAATTATTTCGAGGAACACGGGATCCGGATTGAAACCCAGACTCGTTTTTTAAAGCACCTCATCCCCGACCGGGGGGTGCTCACCGGCCCGGCTATAAGTCCGGAAGAGAAGGCCGATCTGGAATTGGGGTTTCGGATGGCCAAAGCAATTGGCCGCTTGGATATCGGCCAAAGTGTCGTAGTGAAAAAAGGGATGGTCTTAGCCATTGAAGCGGTGGAAGGGACGGACCAGACCATCCTCCGGGGCGGACAATATGGCGGTTCCGGAGTTGTGGTCGTCAAAGTGGCTAAACCCCAGCAAGATTTCCGTTTCGATGTGCCGGCGATTGGGCTCAATACCCTTCAGGCTTTGATCACAGTAAAGGCGCGGATTTTAGGGGTAGAGGCGGGGGCCACCTTTATCCTTGACCGGGAAAAATTCCTGGCGGAGGCGGAAGCGCACGGGATTACCGTGGTTGCCTTAGATGAGGTGGGCGCCTAATTCAAGTTAAACACGATCTATCGGGAAAGCTTAGATGAACTTGGCATTAAAGACAACTATTGAGAGAAGGTTTTTTTTCAGCCTCCGCGAATATCAAACTGAGGAGGAACTTAAGTTAGGGTGTCGCTCACGCTGGCTACCGCAAGCTTTAGCGCAGGGATGGAAATTTGGAGCCGGCTGAGTCCAATACTGTTATTGTTTAAGGGGAGCAGAAGGGAAATGAAGAAAACCAGGATGATTCTGATCATTGTTATCGGCCTTGGCCTCATCTCCCTTCTTTTCCTTTTTTTATGGGGTAAGGTGTGGCCGCCAAGCCGACCTGTTCCGTTGTTGCCTTTAGTCCGGGAAGAGGAAGCCGTCCCGGTGGAAAACAATCCGGTTGAAAAGCCAAGTTTAGTCGGGGTCCAGATTGCTTTGGTCGATCGGGCGCAGCGTCTCAACTGGAAACTCTATGTTGAGCGAGTGGTGGAAGAGGATGGAATCTGTCTCCTGACCGGCATTGAGGGGGAGTATTATACCCTTGGTGGCGACCAATATCGGGTTCAGGCGCCCGCAGGGGAGATGGGGAAGGATTTCTCTTGGTTGCGACTTTCCCCGGAAGTCAATGTGTCCGGGGGGGAAATTGAAATGCAGGTCGAAGAGTTGAGTTGGACAGCCGAAGCCGGGGAAGAGATTACCGGCCGGGGATTACGGATTGACGGAGAAAAGGTGTGGATTTCCGCGGAAAAGTTTATCTTTAATCCGGACAAAGGTGGTATCACCCTTCCCGGGGAGTCCCGCTGGTCTTTTCGCTAAGAAAGCTTAGGATGAGGGGAAAGAGGTTAATGAGGCATAAATGTTTTAAGTTTCTTTGCGCAATGCTATTCTTGTTTTTTACCCTTCCTTTACCGGGGTGGGCGGCCGAACCAGTCGGCGGCGGAGTTGAAGTGATTGTTCCGGCGCAAGGCTTGACCGAGCTTAACCTGAAGAACGAAGTCTGTTTTTATCAGGGATCGCCTAAAGCGCCGATTGAAGTTTTACTAGAGGAACCCCCGATGCGCCTCTGGGCCGTGAAGGTCACTTACGACCAAGGAAAAGAGGTGTTAACCGCAGAAGAAGCGGTCAAACTGGAAGCGGAAAAGCTGGTGGCGACTGGCCCCGCCATGGTCTTCACCTCCGAACAGGCGCAGTTACCAGCCGGGGGCGAGCTTACCGCCTACGAACCGGAAATCCAGAAATTAGTGGTGAATGGCGAATTCATCTACCGATTTACCGATCAATCTTTTGAGGGCAAAGGCGGATTCGTGCTACAGGGACCCGAGTGGACGCTGGAAGGGGAGCGTTTGGCCGGTAGTTGGCAAGAGGGAGAATTCATGGCCCATGGTCAACTCCATTTTTCTTCCCAGAATGTCTGGGGGGAGGCGGAAACAGTCACCTATTACCAACAGGAAGACAGACTTATTCTGACCGGTTCTCCCTTCGTCCGGTGGGAAGAAGGGTTTCTCCAGGGCGAAACAGACACGGTGATCAGTCTAGACCTGGCCAGTGGGCAAGCCAAGGTGGAAGGGCCTACCAAAACCCGTTTTTATCAAGATGGAGGAGTGCATCCCAGTGGCGATTGAAGTGCATGGTTTAGTTAAAGAATACGGCCAACGGCGCGTTGTTGATCAGGTTAGTTTGGAAGTGAACCCTGGCGAAGTGGTGGGTCTTTTAGGGCCGAACGGCGCCGGGAAGACCACGACCTTTTATATGATTGTTGGTTTGGAACGACCCCTCGCCGGCTGGATTAAAATCGACGGGCAGACCGTGACGCATTTACCTATGCATAAACGGGCCCGGTGCGGTGTTTCTTATTTAGCCCAGGAACCGTCGGTCTTTCGTAAGCTAACCGTTGAAGAGAATATCCTGGCTATTTTAGAATTGGTGATGAAAGATAAAAAACAGCGGTTCGACCGGTGTGATCAGTTGTTGAATGATTTCCATCTGAATAAAGTTAGGAAACATAAGGGTTTTATGCTCTCCGGGGGAGAGCGGCGGCGGGTGGAAATCGCCCGGGCGTTAGCGCAAAATCCCCGCTATATTTTGCTGGATGAACCTTTTACCGGTGTCGATCCCATTGCCGTGGCGGATCTTCAGGATATCGTCAGAGAATTAAAGGAGATGGGTCTAGGCGTGCTCATCACCGACCACAGTGTCCGGGAAACCTTAGCCATTACCGATCGGGCCTATATCATGTATTCCGGAAAGATTCTGGTCTCCGGGGAAGCGCAGGCCATTGCCGAAGATGAAAAGGCACGCAAATTTTATCTTGGTGATCGTTTTAATATGTAACAAAAGCGGATCTAGTCCCCCAATCACCGCGGCGGTAGAATACTTTGGCAAGAAAGGCCGTTAGCGGAGGCGAATGGCACCCTAAAAAGCCTGGTTAAATGCGTTAAAGGCGGGAGTAATTAGCATGCGGATTATTACAAAATATTTGTTAAAAGAATTATTGGGACCCTTCTTTTTTGGCTTTTTAGCCTTTAGTGGCATGTTTCTGGGGTTTTCCTTGGTTAATGTCATTCAATGGGCTGAGGCCTACCAGGTTCCCCTCTTCACCGTCTTGAAACTTTGGATTTATTGTTTTCCGGAGAATATGGCCTATGGGATCTACATCGGAATGCTCTTGGCGACGCTTCTCGGGTTAGGACGGATGACCAGCCACAGCGAGACCATAGCCATGCAGGCCGGAGGGATGAGTTTTTTACGGATTGCCACGCCGGTCCTCCTCACCGGGGCCATTCTGACCGTGGGCACCTTCTTTCTGAATGAAGCCCTCACTCCCCTGGCGAAACATGCCTACCGGGAAGAACAAGCCTTCTTACGGCATGATAAACCAAAAGGGATTGTGGAAGAGTATTTCTACGCTGAACGGGGGAAGAATGGGAGCAAACGTTTGGTTTATGCTGAAGAATACCACGCGGCGGAGGAAAGGTTTATCAATGTGATGATCCAAGAGATCGAACAGGGGAGATTAGTTCGAACTCTGAAAAGCAAGGAATTGTTGTGGGGGAATGAAGGCTGGTATTTTAAAGACGGTGAAATCTTTACCTACCGGGAAGACGCGGTGATTCCGGTCCGGGTGACAGCAGGGCGCAATCCTTCCGGTTTTACGAAAACACCGGCGGAGGTCATCCGGTTGACCCGGCGCCCCGAGGAGATGAATTGGTGGGAGCTTAAATGGTACCTGGAGAATACCAAAATGAGCACAAAAAACCGCCGCCGTTACGAGGTGCAGCTGCACCTGAAAACAGCCTTTCCCTTTGCCTGCTTTGTCTTTGCCCTCCTTGGAACGCCTTTGGCTTTACAATCCCAGCGGCGGACTTCTTCGGCGGGTTTGGGGATCTGTTTGCTTAATGTCATCTTTTATTATTTATTCATGGCCTTAGGGACCTTTTTGGGGCAATCGGGGGCGACTCCTCCCTGGTTGGGTGCTTGGTTACAGAATATAGTCATCGGCGGTTATGGGCTTTATTTATTCCTGAAAAAAGCGCTCTATCTAAGCTAAGGGGGAGCAAATTGTACGGTATAATCCTGATTTTAACCATTGCTTTATTGGGCGGAATTATTGCCCTGCTGGGCGATAGGGTCGGTATGCGAGTCGGTAAAAAGCGGTTGTCCCTGTGCGGGCTCCGGCCGAAATATACATCGATGATCATTACGGTGGTGACCGGGATCATGATCGCCGGAACCACCCTTTTATTATTGGCGGTAGTTTCTAAAGACGTCCGGACGGCGCTTTTCCGGATGAAAACTCTCCAACAGGAGCTGGCCGTAACTAAATCCGAACTTCTTTTGGAACAAGAACGCTTAACCGAGTTGGAAGCGGTGACCAAGGAGCTTCAAGAAAAACAGCTGGCGCTGGAGGTGGAGAAGGAACGCCTGCTCAAGGAGATCCAAGCCTATTCTGGTGAAGCCTCTTTCCTTCGGGCCAACGGGAACTTGGACCAAAGGGACCGATACCTTTTTAAGGAGGGAGAGATCCTGGCCACTACGGTGGTGGCGGCCGAAGCCGATCGGGCGACGATCCAAAAGCAATTGGAAACCCTTTTGCAAACAGCCAACCAGCTGGCTTTAGCCCGTGGGGGCCGTCTCCCCGGCAAGATTAATGAGGCTTTGGTGCTAGCGACCGAATTTGCTCCGTTGGCGAATTATGCCGCCTCCTTGAGTACCGCCGCGAAGCCGGGGATTTTAAGGTTGGTGGTGGCGCGGAATACGGAGGTCTTTACGGAGGTGCCGGTTTCCTTTGCCTATTTTCCCAACCGGCGGGTGTTTAGTGCAGGGGAAATTATAGCCGAAAAGGAGGTATCATCCTTGACGGCGGAAGAGGATCTCTTGGATCAGATCGTTACTTGTTTGGCGGAGGTGAAACAGACCGCCATTACCAAGGGGATGCGGGTGGAAGGACAAGCGCTAAGCCAGATCCTCCCTGCGGATGAAATTACGGAGGCTCTTACCCGGATGAAGGCGGGGAAGGGCAAGCGGGTCTTCCGGCTTGTGGCGGCGACTGACCTCTGGGTTGTCGACGAAGAGCTTAAAGTCAAGATTAATCCAGATTAATTAGGAGACAACAGGTGATAAAGTTGACGATTTTAGCAATTGATCCGGGTAAACACAAATTCGGTTATGCGGTGTTGAGCAAGGAGAAAGAGGTGTTAAGGCAAGGAACGGTCGAAGTTGGCTCCCTTTACTCCGTTGTGGACCGGATGGTAACTTTGTTTAACGTGAAAACAGTGGTCATAGGGGACCGGACGGGTGGAACCCAGTTTTTTACCACACTAAGGCCAGCCTTGGAGAAACAAGGCCTTAAGTTGTCGCTGATCGAGGAAGACGGCTCCAGTCGTGAAGGCCGGGGCCGCTTTTTGGCGGCGAACCGTAAGGGCTGGCGCCGCCTAGTTCCCCTTGGGTTGCAGTCGCCCTGGCGGGCTTATGATGATTACGCCGCCGTAATCTTGGGGGAACGGTATTTGGACAAGCTTTTTCCCCGTTGTAAGCACTAAAAAGGAGCCAATACAATTTTATTGTCTTGGCCTGCTTAAAACAGCGGATAAGCCCGTTCCGTAATGAACCAATCCGGGGCGCATCCGGTTAGCGGATGAGATAATTGTAACCTTCAATGGTGAATTCATCGGCAATCTCCAGTTTGTCCTGGAGCTGTCTTAGAATGACGGGGTTGATTTGGGCGGGGGCTTCACCTAAGGTCTCGCGGTAGATCCTTCTGCTGACCGTACTTTCCGGGTGTTCCCGCACAAACTGGATAATCTCTTCAATCTCCCGGTTTTTTTTCATGGAAAATCCCCCTTTGCATCGCTAGGTCCTTTTTATTTTTCCGGTGATCGTTGATCCGGCTCCAGCGTGGAAAAGCCATGATGTTGGTGCTGGCCTGATTATTTCCTTAGATTGGGCGTTTTGCCGGTAAGCCGGGAAGAGAGGACGAACATAATATGTTATTGAATTGCATAATTCATTTATTCCCGATTTACACGGAAAATATTGATCGGCGCCATGGAAGGCCCATTTATGCGATTCGCTTGGAACAAAGACCCTTCTCAAAGGGAGAAAAGGGGGAGAGAAATGTCTGTAGAGGTAATTGCCGAAGCCCAGGTCCAGGTCTTGGTAGAAGATACCATCGACCTTTTCACTCCGGCCCAAAAAATCGATGAAATCAGGGCTGTTGTTCAAAACCTCCGCTGTCATGTGATCCCCGGCAAGGTAATCTTCCAGGGGATTCTCCATAAACAAATTTTCTTTGTCAATGCCGATAATGTTGTGGTCCACCAAGGCGTGGATATTCCCTTCTCCGGATTTGTCGAGATCCCCGCGGCTGAACCCGGGCAATTTTGTCAGCTGGCGGCAACAATTGAGTTCATCGATTTTGAGCTCCTCAGTCCAACCCAGCTCCGGGAGACTACGGTTATTTTGGTTAATGTCCAATTGTTGAATACGGCGCCTCTTCAATTCCTTGCCAACTTTAACAGTACTACATCCAACCGGCCGGCAGTTTTTAACGGCGTCAACAACGCCTTTATTGCGCGAGGGCCTGGCCAGTCCGGGAAAGGATAAAAAAAGATCGGATTTAGTTAAATTTCCAGTATTTATAGGTTGCATTTTCCGTCTTAATCATGTAAAATAATTTAAGGATTCTTAAGCGCCCGTAGCTCAGGGGATAGAGCACTGGCCTCCGGAGCCAGGTGCACAGGTTCGATTCCTGTCGGGCGCACCATCAAGAAATAGAGAAGCGACGCGGTTTTCCCTGCGTCGCTTTTTTGGTTTCCCGTTCTTTTTGCCGTTCCTTTACCAGTTTGTCAATATTCATAACTTTCTCCATTTTTCTATTAGCTTCTTCTCGCATCTTCGGCAGGACGTGGCTATCGATATTCCCAGTAGTCCGGATGCCGGCGTGACGGAGGCGCTCTTGCACAGTTTTCAAGTGTACGCCCTGGTATCGGAAGGACATATAATGGGTAGCCTCCTACCCGATTTTGGCACTCCGCACTCTCTTTTCAATTTTACATATTTCATAACTTTGCCCATTTACCAGCCGAGACATAACCAGCGCCAGGCAGCAAGGAACGGGCGCCAAGCGACGGACCGAACGCGCGAAGAATGGACGGCAGGGATCGGAAGAAGGATGACGAAGATCCGGGGTAATTGGGACCACCAGGGAGAAACTAAAGAGTGCGCCGCGATGGTTGATTACCGCACAGGCGGCGAGGAGGGATCAAGGTGTCGAAAGCGGAAGCAGAAAAAAGAATCAGTGAATTACGAAGGGAACTCAATCACCATAATTATCTTTATTATGTTTTAGACCAACCGGAGATCAGCGATGCCGAGTACGACCGGATGCTCAGGGAATTGATGGAGCTGGAAGCAAAGTATCCCCAGTTGGTTACGGCGGATAGCCCCACCCAACGGGTGGGAGGCGCGCCGGCCGCCGGGTTTCAAACTGTCGCCCACCGGGTCCCGCTTTTATCCTTGAACAATGCCTTTAGTGAGCAGGAGCTACGCGACTTTAACCAGCGGATCATGCGTGCAAGCGAAAGAACGAACGTGACTCTGGATTATGTGGCCGAGTTGAAGATCGACGGTTTGACTGTTGCCCTTACCTACCAGGATGGGGTGCTAGTGCAGGGGGCAACCCGGGGTGATGGGGTGACGGGCGAAGATATTACCGCCAACATAAAAACGATCCGGACCATCCCCTTACGGCTCCGGGGGAATCCCCCCGGGCAGGTGATCGTCCGCGGTGAAGTCTATATGAAGCAGGCTGATTTTGCCGAATTGAACCGCATTAGGCAGGAACAGGGGGAAGCGCTTTTTGCCAATCCCCGGAATGCGGCAGCCGGTTCGCTCCGGCAGTTAGACCCGAAGATCACGGCTGCCCGGCGGTTGGATGCCTTTTTTTACGATCTGCTCTGGTGGGAAGGGACAGAGGCTACCCCCGGCACCCAGTGGGAGGCCATCAACCAGCTCAAAGAGTGGGGCTTTAAAGTCAACCCGGAGTCGGTTTTATGTGATTCCTTCGAAGCGGTAATTGCCTTTTGCCGCCGTTGGCAGGAAGAACGTCATAGTCTGCCCTACGAGATCGACGGGATTGTGGTTAAACTGAACTCCCTTGCCGCCCAGGCGGAGCTTGGGGCGACGGCGAAAGCGCCCCGGAGTAAGGTGGCTTTTAAATTCCCTGCGGCGGAAGTGGAGACCAAAGTTGAGGAGATTATGATTAATGTGGGACGGACAGGGGCCCTTACACCCCTGGCGTTGCTCACTCCGGTTCAGGTTAGTGGCTCCCTGGTCAGCCGGGCCACCTTACATAATGAGGACTATATCAGGGAGAAAGAGATCCGGATTGGGGATACGGTTCTACTCCGGAAAGCAGGTGATGTCATTCCCGAGATCGTGCGGGTGGTTAAGGAGAAGCGGACCGGTGAAGAACGGGAGTTCCAGTTTCCTACGGTCTGTCCGGTTTGCGGGTCTTCGGTTTACCGGGAAAAGGGAGAGGCGGTCGCCCGTTGCCAAGGAGCTTCTTGTCCTGCTCAGTTAAGAGAGTTTATACTCCATTTTGCTTCCCGGCCGGCAATGAATATTGAAGGTTTGGGGCCGTCCATCATCAATTTGCTGCTGGAGAAGGAGATGATTCGGGATCCGGCCGATTTATATACCTTGAAATACGAGGAACTGCTAACTTTGGAGCGTTTTGGCGAGAAGTCCGCCCGGAACCTCTTGGCCGCGATCGAACGGAGTAAAACGGTCCCCTTCGCCCGGGTGCTTTTCGCCTTAGGCATCAGGCATGTGGGGGCGGAGATGGCCCGCCGTTTGGCCCAATCCTTCCTCAGTATCGACCGGCTTTTAAAGGCAACCAAGGAAGAATTGATGGCCGTGGCTGATGTGGGGGAAGCGATTGCGGAGAGTGTTATCCGTTACGCCGGAGAAAAACAGAACCAAAGGCTAGTTGAGAAGTTGAGCAAGGCCGGTTTACAGATGGCGGTTGCTCCGGAGGCGTCGGCGGCTGGTTTACCTTTGGCGGGGAAAACTTTTGTTTTGACCGGCGCCCTGACGGCGTTGACGCGGAGCGCGGCGGAAGAAGCCATCCGGCGGCTAGGAGGTAAAGCCGGTTCTGCGGTCAGTCGGCAAACCGATTATGTGGTGGTTGGTCAGGATCCAGGCTCCAAATACCAAAAAGCACAGCAGTTGGGAGTGGCGATCCTAAGCGAAGAAGAATTCCTTAGCTTGCTCCGGGACTGGACGGAGGAACAACAAAGATAAAAAAAGCCGGGACAGCGGCGGTGGCTAGTGACGACTAAGAACAAAAGGGCAGATATACAGCGAGTTAGCCCGGCGCGGGGATCGTATTTTACAAAAATGTAATAAAAAATAACAAAGGTAAAAAAAGAATTCTGTCGCATAAATTATCGGTTTGTTTCTATAAAGATTACATGGGGATCCAGACCGGGCCGAATTCCGGCGGTGAGGATCCCCTGTTTTTTGACGGAATGGTTGGCGCCAACCGGATTGGTTAAGATTGGAAAGCCTTTTTTATCTGCTCTTATATTTATAAATATCCATCTTTTCCTAGGGATAATCGGTAAACAAAGATAGAGGATTTTTGGCTTCGATCAAAAATATATAGAGTTATATGGAGGTAGGTAAGGAAGATGAAAACAAACCTAAAAAGAAGCCAAGAAGAGATCGGGCCTTTTTCCGAAGAATCATCCGTTACTCGCCTGGTTGGAGATGAATTGTTACGTATTGAAGATTTGCATACCTATTTTCAAACGGAACAAGGACTGGTGAAGGCGGTTAACGGTGTCTCTTATGAACTGCGCCAATCTCAAGTTTTAGGAGTAGTCGGAGAAAGCGGTTGTGGTAAAAGTATGACCGCGCTTTCGGTGATGCAGCTTCTACCTGAACCCAAAGGGAAAATTCACGCCGGAAAGATTCTTTATAACCGGGGGGAAGAAGGGGTTGTTGATCTGGCCCAACTTGATCCGCGGGGATCGCTCATGAGAAACATTCGGGGTAATGAGATCGCCATGATCTTCCAAGAGCCGATGACTTCCCTAAACCCGGTCATGACCATCGGCGAACAGATTGTGGAAGTGGTAGAACTCCACCGCCAGGTAGCGAAGGACGAAGCTTTGGAGATTGCCATTGATATGATTCGCAAAGTCGGGATTCCCAGTCCGGAGCAACGGGTTAGGGAATACCCCCACCAACTCAGCGGCGGCATGCGCCAGCGGGCGATGATTGCCATGGCCTTATCCTGTAATCCCCGCTTGTTGATTGCCGATGAACCGACGACTGCTTTGGATGTCACCATTCAAGCCCAGATCCTCGATTTAATGCAACGGCTTCAAAGGGAGTACCAGATGGCGATTATGATGATCACCCACAATCTGGGGGTTGTGACCAAGATCTGTGACGAAGTGGTTGTAATGTACCTGGGGAAAGTGGTCGAGCGGGGCACGGTGCGCCAGATTTTAAAGGAATCATTACATCCCTATACCAAAGGTCTAGTGCGCTCGATTCCGATGATCGGGCCACGCAGCGAACGCCGGTTGACGCCGATTCGTGGTTCGGTGCCGAACCCAACCGATGCTTTACCGGGATGTCCGTTCCAGGATCGCTGCGATCAGAGGATGAAAAAATGCCATGACGAGCCTCCTTTGGTGGAGGAGAATGGACATCAGGTGAGGTGTTGGTTATATGACGCTTAAGCAGACAAAGCCAAAAGGGGACGAATATTTACTGGAAGTAAGCGATCTGCAAAAATACTACCCGATCCAGCGGGGAGTTTTCCGGTCGACCGTCGGCTATGTCCGGGCGGTAGACGGCGTAAGTTTTAAAGTTAAAACCGGTGAGACCCTTGGTTTAGTTGGCGAGAGTGGTTGTGGAAAAACAACCACCGGTCGCTGTATCATTCAGTTGGAAAAGCCTACAGGCGGGCAGATCTTTTTTAATAAAGACGGCGACAAAATGCCAGTGACCGCCAGTACCATAAAGAGCCTCCGCCGGGATATGCAGTTTATCTTTCAAGACCCCTATTCTTCCTTGAACCCGCGGATGACGGTGGAGCGGATTGTGGCCGAACCTTTAGTCACCCATGGGGTCAAGAATAAAACAGAGCTGCGTGAGCGGGTGGTTGAACTTTTATCCGCCGTTGGTTTGTCGGGGGATCATCTTTCCCGGTTTCCCCATGAATTTAGTGGTGGCCAACGGCAAAGGGTGGGCATTGCCCGGGCTTTAGCTTTAAACCCGAAATTAGTCATCTGTGATGAACCCGTCTCGGCGCTGGACGTCTCGGTCCAAGCGCAAGTGATTAATTTATTGCAAGATCTCCAGGAACAATACGGACTTACCTACCTTTTTGTCGCTCATGATCTGAGTGTGGTCTATCATGTCTGTAACCGGGTAGCGGTGATGTATCTCGGACGGATTGTCGAACTTACTGATGTGGATGAACTTTTTGCCAACCCGAAACACCCTTATACCGAAGCGCTTTTTTCCGCGATTCCCATTCCGGACCCGGATAACCAGTTGGAACAGATAATTTTGGAAGGGGATGTTCCTAGTCCTTCCGATCCGCCTAGTGGATGTAATTTCCATCCCCGTTGCCGCTATGCCCAATCCATTTGTCGTCAGGAGCTACCGCGACTGGTGGCAACGAAAGAAAATACTCACCATCTGGTGGCTTGTCATTTTGCGGAAGAGCTTTCGCTACGGGGGATAAAAATTGCGTAGCAAAGGGTGTTTATATGGTGGAAGTTGAGCTAGGGAGGTGAAAAGAGGGTTTCGAAAAGGTTTTACCTTACCATGCTAGTTGCTTAAATTATGGAGGTGTGAAAGGATTATGAAGTCGAAAGTTTGGTTATGGGTTATCCTTGCCATCGTCGTGGTCGGGGCCGCCGTTTTGATTTGGACCGGCCAAAAACCCGCGAAAGAAGTAGAAGTGGCGAAAACTGTGGACGGCGCCAGCTTTAATCCGAATCTATTTGTCTATGTTGGCGCTGGTGATGCGGAAACGCTAGATCCGTCGCGCGCTTACGATACGGCCAGTTCCGAAATTATGTTCCAGTACTATGAGAATTTAATCGCCTACAAAGAGGGCAGTTTAGAAGAATTCGTGCCGATGCTGGCCACCGAGGTTCCTTCGGTGGAGAACGGGTTGATTTCCGCCGACGGAAAGCGTTACAGTTTTCCGATCCGGAAAGGGGTTAAGTTCCATAACGGCGCCGAATTAACCCCGGAAGATGTGGAGTATTCCTTTGAACGGAATATCTTTGCCGATCCGGTCGGTGGTCCGATGTGGATGTTGATCGAACCCTTATTCGGGAAAGCCAGTATTGAAGATTTAGCATGCGAGATTGCCGGGGTTGATTCCTTTGACCAAGTGGATGAGGCTGCTCTGCTGAAGACAGCCCGGCGGGTCATGGATGCCATTGAAGTTGACGGCGATAAGGTCGTCTTCAATTTAAACACAGCCTATCCGCCCTTCCTGTCGATTCTGGCGCGTAATTCCAGCTGGTCTTCGATTATTAACAAAAAATGGATGATCGAGAATGGCGCCTGGGATGGAAAAGCGGAGACCTGGACGCAATGGCACAACCTGGATACGGAAAAACAGGTCCTCTTTGAGAAAGCGATGGGGACCGGCCCGTACAAACAGGTGGAATGGGACCGCAGCAATAGCCGGCATACCATGGAAGCCCATGCCGACTACTGGCAAGGCCCGGCGGCGATCAAAACCGTGATCGTCAACAATGGCGTGACCGAGTTTAACACCAGAAAACTGATGTTACAAAAAGGCGAAGCCGACGCTATTTATGTTCCCGTGGAGAATTCTCCGCAGATTGAAGGGATGGAAGGCGTGACGCTCATCCGTAATCTACCGCGGCTGAATAATGTTTGCGCCATCTTTAACCAAGAAATCAATGCTGTTGACAACGAGTTTGTCGGCAGTGGTAAGCTTGATGGGAACGGGATTCCCGCCGATTTCTTCTCTGACCTCAATATCCGGAAAGCTTTCTGCTATGCCTTTGACTACGATTCCTTCATTAAAGAAGTGGTGCTGGGTGAAGCCTCTGTTCCGTACGGCGTGATTCCGCAGGGACTCAGCGATTTCTTTGATACCAACAGTCCCCGATATAACTACGATCTGAAAAAGGCCGAGGAATACTTTAAGAAAGCCTTTAATGGTGAGGTTTGGGAGAAAGGATTTAAGGTTACCTTAGTCTGGAATATTCCGAATACCACCAGAAAAACCGCCTGTGAGATCTTGGAACACGGGATTGAAGCGATTAACCCCAAATTCCAGGTGGAAGTCCAAGGAATGGAATGGGCAACGATGCTACCGCGGCGCCGTGAGGGACGCTTACCGATGGTCTTCATCGGCTGGCTGGCCGACTACGCCGATCCGCATAACTTTGTCTATCCCTATCTCCACAGTAAGGGCGATTTCATGAGCTTCACCGGCGATAAGGGACGCGCCTTTGCCGCTGCCCAGTTTGATGCTTTGATTAACGCGGGGATTAATGAAACCGATCAAAAGAAGCGGATTCAAATTTATACCGAGCTCCAGAAGAAATCTCTTGATCAGGCGCCCCATCTGATGCTTTATGATGCCTATGATCGCAGAGTGCACAGAGATTGGGTGAAAGGGTTTGTCTTTGATCCGATTTGTCCGGCTCAGTACGACTTCTATGCCCTTTCCAAGAGTCTAGATTAAGGATTTAACCGGGAAACGCTTTGATGAAGAGGAGTGGGGGCCGGGGGACCCTTGGCTCCCGCTTCTCTTCTCACTCTTCTGCTCTCTACGGGAATTGTAAAGTATGAAAAGTGATCATGACATGAAAGATGTCCGCACCAGTGCTCATGCGCCGGGTTTGTCCGTAAATTGATGCCGTAAGGTTCAAGGAGGCGCCGGCGTGAATGGATGCAACCTATGCAATTCCGTAAATACAAATCGGTAGGTGTAGCAAATGCTTTCTTATATTGTGCGCCGCTTAATGTTTTTGCCGGTGGTGCTTTTCGGGATTACGGTCTTAATCTTTGCCCTGATCAGTACCTTGGGACCATGGACGCGGGTGGCGACCTTTATTCCGTCTCCCGATGCGGAACGCCATGTTGATCTGGAAGCGATCATCCGTAAATATAACCTGGATGATCCACCGTTAAAAATGTATACCCGTTGGGTGAATAATCTCCTCCATGGGAACTTGGGTTGGTCCCAGTCTAGTCATATGACAGTCATGGAAGCGATCAAACGGCGTTTCCCCGCCACCTTGGAATTGACCCTCTTTGCAGTGATCCCCGTGATCATCGGTGGTATTCTTTTAGGAGTAATATCTTCAGTTTATCATAATAAGCCCATTGACCATACCACCCGGATTATGGCGATTACCCTCTGGTCCATGCCCGACTTTGTGCTGGGTTTGGCCGTTCTGATGGTCGGTTATGGCGTCCTGGGTTGGTTCCCTCCCGGTCGTTTGAGCGCGTGGGCGGAACTGGAAGTCCTGAAGGAGTCGTTCCGGTCGTTTACCGGGATGCACACCATCGATTCCCTTTTGAACCTACGTTTTGATATTTTCTGGGACGCTCTGCGGCACATTATTGCGCCGGTTTTCACCTTGGCTTGTTTGTGGTGGGCGTTTATGCTCCGGATCACCCGTTCCAGTATGTTGGATGTCTTAAACCAGGACTATGTCCGGACCGCGCGGGCAAAAGGTTTGGCCGAAAATGTTGTGATCAAAAAACACGCCTTGGGGAATGCTTTAATTCCGGTCACCACGGTTGCGGGTAATATGTTACTGGGCTTGTTGGGCGGGGTAATGATCGTGGAAACCGTCTTCAATTATCCCGGCTTGGGTTTATTAACGTCAACCGCCGCAACCCGTTTGGATGTTCCGTGTGTCGTCGGAGTGGCGCTTTTTTACGCCATCATCTTAGTTTTGGTCAACTTGGTGGTGGATCTGTTGTATTCGGTGATCGACCCCAGAGTACGATTGGAGTAGGTGGAAAATGGAAATATTCAGACGACTAGTAAAAAACCGAATTTCCTTGTTTGGCCTGATCTTGTTGTTGTTTTTTGTCCTCATTGCCGTTTTTGCCCCTTTGCTGGCGCCGCCGAAAGAAGGGAGCGATCCCTACCGGATCCCGAGGCGCGGTTGGACTTTAGAACCAACCCCCCCCTCGGCTAAGTATCCCTTGGGGTTAACTCAAGGCCAGTATGATATCTATTACGGGATTGTCTGGGGCACGCGCACTGCTTTTCGGGTCGGTATTATCGTAATCACTTTCCGTGCTTTAATCGGCATCATTCTTGGCTCGATCTCCGCATACTACGGCGGTGTGTTGGATGAAATCTTGATGCGGTTTACCGATATTTTTATGAGTTTTCCCTATTTAATCGGGGTAGTGGTCTTTGTCTCGATCTTCGGGCCAGGTTTAAACAATGTGATGGTCCCCTTAATTGCCTTGGGTTGGATGCCCTATGCCCGAATGATTCGTGGTAACATCCTGGCGATTAAACAAGAGGAGTATGTCTTAGCCGCCCGGGCGATTGGGGTTAGTGATTTTAAGATTATTACCCGTCATATTCTTCCCAATTCCATTTTTCCCGTGCTGATCCAGGCCTCGATGCAGATCGGCTCGATTGTGATTAGTGTCTCCGGCTTAAGTTTTTTAGGGTTGGGCGCGCCCGAAGGCTATGCCGACTGGGGACAAATGTTGAGTTTTGCCCGCAATTGGATGTTAGGGGAACAGGGTAATGTTCTTAAGTACTGGTTTACTGTGGTTTATCCCGGGTTAGCCATGGTTCTTTTTGTCCTTTCCTGGAACCTAATCGGGGATGCCTTCCGGGATATTATGGACCCCCGGATTCAGGCTTAGGAAAACCGAAACCGAAAAAACCCGTTCTTTAGCAGATGAAGGATGGTTTGGAGAATGACCCGCTTTTCTAAGGCGGGTCATTTTTATACCCAATTTGCATACATACTTCAATTTCTTCCGGGTAAGGATAATAGGGAAACGGAGGGAATTTGCATGCGTAAAAAATACCTGATTATACTGTGCGTTTTCCTTTTGACCCTCTTATTGGTCACTGTCACCAGCGCCAATTGGACCTATACGGTGAAACGCGGGGATACCCTGTATCGGGTGGCAAGGCGGGTTGGGGTTAGCCTTTCCCAGTTACGCAGTTGGAACGGGCTGTGGACAGACCATCTACGGGTGGGCCAACGCCTCACCATTCCCAGCCAGAGCACAGGCGCGGCCGGACGGGGCGGCTCCCGGGCAGGGGTGGACCGTTATTTATTAGCCCGGTTGGTCCATGCGGAAGCAGAAGCCGAACCGTATAGCGGGAAGGTGGCGGTTGCCGCGGTGATCTTAAACCGGGTGGAGAATCCGAAATTTCCCAATACCTTAGCTGGTGTTGTTTATCAGCCGTTAGCTTTTGAGTCGGTAGCCAATGGGCGCATTTATACCAACCCCAATAGTGATTCGATTAAAGCGGCGGGGGATGCGATCAACGGGTGGGATCCTACCGGTGGCGCCCTCTTCTTTTGGAATCCGTCTAAACCAGTCAGCCGGTGGATTTGGTCCCGGCGCATTATCACCCGCATCGGTAAGCATGTCTTTGGCCTCTAACCTCTGCGTGACAAGCTCTGCCCAGGCCGAAGGGGCTCACCGCCTGCCGGGAAAAAGGATGGTAAGAGGGGTGATGAGTTGAACTGGAAGAGTTGGATCTGGCGAACGGTAATCGCCTTTGTTACCCTGTTTCTTGGCGGTTACCTTATTCCGGGCTTGTCGGTTTTTACCGTTCCCCATTTACTGATCGTCAGTATCCTATTGGCGTACTTAGCGACCGCCGGTGAAAACGTGCTTTTGACCGATACCCGTCAAAAAAAAAGTATCCTCCTGTTTGTAGTTTCCGCAGTAACCATCTATCTTTACGCCTTGGTTTTGGTCCGCGAACGGCCGCCGGCGGTCAGCGCTTTACTGATGGCGGCACTGATTAGCGGTGTTGACTATGTCCTGCAGAGCAGAGAGGATTATGCCGTCACCAGCGGGGATGAGGGTGCAGTTCAAGAGTGAAATAAGACCGGGTCGCAGAGAGAAATCATGGACTGGTGGAAAATACCAGTTGCTCAGCGGTTAGTTTTCTTGTAGAATAAGCATGTTCCTTTTGGAACTGTAAAAAGAGGTTTTGAGCCTTCTGGGGTATACGAGGGTCTGGTTTTTGAACCTACATTTGGAAAACGGGAGATCTAAATTTAAACGGTGGATATCAGGCCTCCTGCGAGCAGAGGAAGATAGAAACGTTTGTGCGATCACCCACCTATCGAGAGATAGGTGTCAAAAAACAGGCTACGGTATCCTGGTTTGTTTGGACCTGCTATAAACTTAAATTTACTGCTCGAGCCCTACCAAAATGGTAGGGCTTTTTTATTGACAAACATTTGTTTGGGAAAAGAGGGATTGGTCACCGGTTCGCTAAATATATATTAGAAAATGCGGACAAAAACGGAGGGGTTTTCATGGCACGTATTCGTTGCCTTCATTTGGCCGATCTCCATTTAGGCTGGAAACCTCGGGATTGGGGCGGACGGGAGGACGAACGCCAACAAGAACGGGATCGCCTTTTACAGAAAGCCGTTAATCTAGCCCTTGATCCTAGTGCTCAGATTCGGTTGGTTTTGATTGCCGGTGACCTTTTCGAAACCCATCATCCGCCGGCGGATCTAGTCGCGGCAGTCCTGGCCGAACTGAACCGTTTGGTAAAGGCCGGGATTCCGGTGGTGACTGTTCCCGGCAACCATGATGAGCTTACTTACCATGATTCGGTTTACCGAAGATACAGTAAAGAATGGCCAGGCCTTTTAGTCACCAATCCGATGCCGGAACGGATCGGTGTCCTGACGATTGATCAGACCCCTTGCTATCTTTATAGTCTGGCCTACACAGGCGGTTTGACCCGGGCGCAAGCGATGCTAAGGGAATTTCCCCGGGGGACCGAAGCCGGGTTGCATTTAGCGATCTTCCACGGTTCCCTGGATTGGGCGGCGGGTGAGCGTAGTTTACCCCTTTCCGCCCAGGGTTTAGCCGCGGCCGGTTACGATTATGTCGCCCTGGGCCATATCCATCAACATCAGGTAAAAACAGTGAGCAATACGGTGATCGTCTATCCGGGGATGGTGGAAGGGAAAAACCTCTCCGACCCGGGGACCGGCTTCTTTACCCAGGTTGAACTTGGCGAAGGTTTACCCCAAATCACTAAGCTTCCGGCGGAGGTCCGTCCCTACCGGCGGTTGGTGATGGACGTAACAGGTTTATCCGAAACCGAGCTCCGGCAAGAACTGGGTAAAATGGCCGATCCGGAGGGGGTGGTCGAACTAAGTCTGCACGGGGCTTTTTCCTTCTTGCCAAATTTGTCTGATCTGGCCGCATGGCTACGCCAGCAATTTTACTACTGTGAAGTGAGGGATGAAACAGCCCTTTTGGACCAGGCCTTGATCGAAAAGTGGGCGGGTGAACCCACTTTGCGGGGGGCCTTTCTCCAGCGGATGTTGAAACGGATGGCGGAAGCCGCCAATCCACAGGAAGAAAAGCTTGCTTTTTTCGCGATGATGAAAGGGCTGACGGCCTTACAAAGGGGGAAAGAAGATGGGAAGAGTTAAGTTTGACCGGGTTCGGCTGACCGGGTTCGGCCCTTACCGGGAAGCCACCACTTTCACCTTTTCGGATCAACTTAACGTTCTGGTTGCGCCCAACGAAACGGGAAAATCAACTTTGGTGGCCGGGGTGAATGCGCTCCTCTTTGGTTTGCCGCAGACGACCGACGAAAAGGTATTCGGGCAAGCCCGTTACAGGAATTGGGATTATCCACCGGCGTTCGAAGGTGAACTGGTCTTTACCGTTGACGGGGAAAGTTATCGTCTGCGGCGGGATTTCCAAAACAACCTGGTCTCATTGGCCCGGAAAGAGCAAGGGGAGTACCGGGAGATCATCGCCGGGACCCATAACCCCCGGGCCCAGCGGCGTAATCTGCGCTATGAGGAAACGCTCAAAAATTTGTTGGGACTAAGTTCGCAGGAACTCTTTGAAGCAACTTTTTGTCTGACGCAGCCTTTGCCTGAAGCCGAGGAACTGAATGAACGGGTTCAGGAACTGCTTTCCGGAACCGGGGTCGGCTTTAAACGGGTGACCGCTCATTTAGTTCAGGAACTACGGCAAATTACCCGTTTTACCGGACGCCGGGGGGTGACCACCAAGGATGCGATTGAAGCCAGAACCTTAGAAAAGCTGGCGGCAGAGATGGAAAAGATCAAAGACGGAATGGAGCAGGACCGGGATCTGGTTGATCGGCTAGAAGCTTGCCGCCGCCATCTGGAAGAGAAAAAGAAAGAGCGGACCGAACAAGCGCAGGTTCTGGCCGGGCGAAAACAGTTACTTGACTTGTGGGGAGAATGGCAACAATTAACCAAGAGCTACGAAGCGGCACGGGTAGTCTACAGCCAGATCCGGAAGAGTAAAGAGCGGGCGGAGGAACTCCAGGCCGAGTTAGCCCGGATCGAGGAAGAAAAAGCAACTTATCCTTGGGGTCCCGCTGTGCCAGCCCAAACCGGAGAGCTCCTCCAGCAGTTGGAGGCTGTGGCTGAGCAGAAAGCCACTCTTGCCCGGGAGGTGGCGGAGTTGGAAAGGGAAGCGGCCCGCGTGGAGCAGAGTGAAAGGGAATGGGCCCGCGACCACGGCCAGTTTACGGTAGATTGGGCGGTTTTGGGGGCGGAACCGGCGGTCGTGGTCGAAAAGCGACGGACCCAAGCCTCTCAAGCACTGGCCAGCTGGGAAGAAGGGCAGGATTTGTCAAAGCTGGCAACGGAAAACCGTTTGCTCCGGGAAGAAGAGTTTAGCCTCTTTGAACAGGCTGATCCGGCAATCCTCGAAACGATTAAAGTATACGAACCGCGGTTGGCTTTCCTCCGTTCAACTTTGGAGAACGCCACTTTAAAGTGGGAGCAAGCCAAAGCCGAGTTAAAACAGGTTAGGAGTCGCCGGAGAAGCCGCTGGGTGCTGGTCTTCTTAACAACGGTGCTTGGGAGTGTGGCGTCCCTTTTCTGGACAATCGGTAAAGCCCCGGGTTTACTTTGGCCTTTGGCCGGAGGCTTGCTCGGCGCCGGTCTTGGTTGTTTGTTGGGGCGCTGGTTGCTGCCCGGCCAGGGGCTGGCTGTTCTTGAGCGGCAGGTAGCCGCCGCCCAAGAACAGGTAAACAAGGATGCACAAGCTTTAAGCGGCTTTGAACAGCAGGTCAAACCCTTTGCCACCTGTTTTCCCGATCTAACGGCAGCTTACCGGCGGTGGGAGCATTTATTAGCCGAAGGAAAAGAACTGGACCGGAAGCAGGAGGAGTTTTGCCGTCGTGAACTGGGGGGGTATTCCGGTCCGGCGGCGGAGTGTCCGCTGAACGCACCCACGGTGAAGCTGAATGCCCGTTGGGCTGAGTTGCATGCCTTTGCGCAGCTTGTAGCCCCTAAGGAAGAGCTGGATTGTTTAGGTGCCTTGGTGGCCTGGCTTGCTGCGAAGACTCCCGGCTGGTGGGAGCGGTTGCTGAATGAAGCCGCTGCTTTTGGGGAGAAAAAGGCCGAACTGGACAGGTTGAAGGCGCAACAGGAAGCTAACCGGAGATATTTGGCAAAACAGCAGCAAAAAGCGGTTGACCTAACCAGGACTGTCGAAAATTTACGGACCGAGATTGCCCCGTTGCTGGAGGCCGCCGGGGATGATTACCAACAGGCTGGTAAGCTCTGGTCGACTTGGCGGCGGCTGAAGCAGGAAGCGGAAAGAACCACCGCGGCGCTCGAAGAAATCCTGGCCCTTCAGAAAGTCAGCACGTGGGAGGAGTTGGAGGCAAAATGCGACGATGCGGCCCTGAAAGCCCAAAGTTTTTACCGGGAAAGGCAGCAGCTGGTAGCCGCCCACCCCGGTTTGGCGCCCCTGGAAGAGGCGGCCGATCCGGAACGGATTGAAGCGGACTACCGGCGACGGCAGGAAGAAGTAGCCCGTGGGCAAGCGGAGCTCCAGTCGATCGATGAGGAAATGCGGAGTCTGACCATGGAGTTGGCCCGGTTGGAGGGTCAGGAACCGTTGAATATTGCCGCGGCGGAGGAATATTTGGCCCGGTTGCAAACGGATTATGCCGTGCTGGAAAGGGAGTGTGACGCCCTTACTTTAGCGTACCAGGAATTAACGGCTGCGCTGAATGATTTCCAAAGCAATTACCGCTTGCGGTTGGCGGAGATCACCACCGGTTACTTCCGGGAACTTACGGGCAGTCAGGAACGGCGGATCGAGTTGGACCAAGCCTTCCAGGTAGCGGTCGTGATCGATGGACGTCCGGTGACCCCGGCCCAGCTGAGTTACGGGGCCCGGGACCAACTATTTATCGCCTTACGTTTGGGAATCGCCCATTTTTTGGCGGCAGAGATGGTCTTACCCTTTATTTTTGATGATCCATTCCTTAATTGTGATGCCGGGCGTTTGGCTAAGATCCGCGCCTCCTTGGCGCTACTGGCCAAAGAACGTCAGATTATCCTTCTTTCCCACCGGGAAGATTTTGGCCTTTGGGGGGAGCCGGTCACGGTCGGGAAGGAGGATTAAACCCCAGGGCCGGACCAGAAGGAAGTGAAAAAGACCTAAAACAGGTCTTTTTTTTTCTGGGTGCATTAATAATTGTTCACCTAATCTCAGTTAACCCATTGTTATGCCCTTGGCATCTTTTTCGTAGTTCCACCGGAATAAGCTTTTGGCGGTTCCAGGAAGTTTTAAGCATAAAACGCGGGCGAGCGCTATAGTAATTCTTAGGGGAGGACAATTCTTTGGACCGGTAATTGCTTTTGACAAGAGGGAGTTGCCAAAACAAGGGCTGACCAGAGCTTTCGGCGAGGGCAACCACAGAAAAAGTTTTCAAGCCAATAGATAGTGTGGCTTAGACCAAGCGATCAATATATTGGGGTGAAGTTGTTAACTCAAAAAACAACGGGAAAAGCCCTATAAGGGAGGTGAAAATATGGAATACTTTGCACGGATAGCCCTGGAGCACCAGGGGATTCAAGAATTGCTCAAGGTGCAAAGGGAACTTTTAGAACGGTTGAAAAAGGCCAAGGGGGTTAATATTGTGCATCTCAATAATTTACTCGCTTTTTGGCGGGACTTTCTCGAGCAGGAACATATGAGTTGGGAAGAAGAATTCGCTTTTGCCGCCTTTCGTAAACTTAACCATTCCTTACCCGAGCGTTTGCAAGGAGAACACGAACGGATCAGAATAGCCTTGGCCAAATTGGAGGCCACGATGAAAGAGTTACGCCACGGTCGGCCCCATTCCGGTCGGGAGTATGTGCAGTGGGGTGAGGAACTGGTGGAGACCGTTGGTGATCATTTAGCCCGGGAAAACACGGCCTTACAAGCAATATCGGTCGACGGGGCGCTGGAGGAAGATTTAGCTCTCCCCCCGGAAGGACCACGCCATGAAAGGGTAAACCAACTGGTCCGGATCGCGGAGGAGCTTTGTCAGGAGTATCTTCAGAAAAAGACGGCGCTGGTTCCTCTCCGGAGCGTGGCGGAGGAAGTTGTCGGACAAGACCAAGCACCGGTTGTTGATTCCGCCGCGGAACCAGATTAACGGAAAAGGAGTAAAAGCTTGATCCGTGCTAACAGTTAATTATGGGAAGCGTTTAAGCAAAGAAAGGCTAAAGGTCCGAGTAAGGCCCTGTTTCGACCAGCTCCCGGAAGGGGGCTTTTTTAATTTGGCCTTGTCGGCCGGGCAAATCTGTTATAAGATCAGAAAAGAGTTAATTGCGCAATGCGACCAAATAAGGAGTTGCCGCCGATGCAATATTGGGCCGATCTTCATCTCCATTCCCATTACGCGATGGCCGCCAGCAAAGATGCTCATCCGGAAGAGCTGGCCTTTTGGGCCCGACAGAAAGGGTTGACCTTGATTGGCACCGGAGATTTTACCCACCCGGGGTGGCGGGCGGAACTCCACGCCAAACTGGAAGAGGCCGAAGACGGTCTCTGGCGTTTGAAACCCGAAGCAGCCCGCAGGCCGGAGCCGGACTTGCCGGCGGTCCGGCCGGTCCGTTTTGTGATCAGCGGGGAAGTCTGCACGATCTACCGGAAGGCGGGTAAAACCCGGAAAGTCCATCATTTAATCCTCTTACCGCATTTGGCGGCGGCCGAAGAGCTTTCCGCCCGGTTCGCACCCTACGGTCAACTGGCCAGTAACGGGCGGCCGATTTTAAAACTGGACAGTAGGGATCTGTTAGCCATCACTTTGGAGGTAGCCCCCGAAGCGGTTCTAATTCCCGCCCATATCTGGACCCCCCACTATTCGGTCTTGGGTATGGGATCGGCTTTTACTAACCTTCAGGAATGTTACGCCGATTTGACCGGCGAGGTCCAAGCCGTCGAGACCGGATTGTCATCGGATCCGGAGATGAACCGCCGGTTAAGTATTCTTGATGATTACGCCTTGGTTTCTAACTCCGATGCTCATTCCCCCGCCAAACTAGGGCGGGAAGCAACCCTTTTTGCGATCGAACTCTCCTATTCCGCGTTGCGGAAAGCCCTAAAAAAACCCTTTTCCGGCTTAGCGGGGACCATCGAATTCTTTCCGGAGGAGGGGAAATACCATTGGGATGGGCACCGGGCCTGCGGAGTGCGGTGGTCACCCCGGGAAACCATCCGGGCCGGGGGAAAATGCCCGGTCTGTGGGCGTCGGGTGACCGTTGGTGTTCTTCACCGGGTGGAATGCTTAGCCGACCGGGAAGAGGAAGGACAACCCCCTTCCGCCCGCCCGGCCCAGCGGCTTTTACCCCTCACCGCCATTATTGCCGCCGCCGAGGGAGTGGGCGCCGGGTCTAAACGGGTCCAACGCATCTATCAGCAGCTCCTGGCCACCCATGGTCCGGAATTAAGGATCCTGCGGGAAACTCCTCTGCCGGCGCTGGCTGGAACCGCCGGGGAGAAATTGGCTGAAGGGGTGCGCCGGGTCCGGCAGGGTTTGCTTAAAGTTACCCCCGGCTATGACGGCGTTTATGGTACAGTACAGATCTTTCCAGCCGAAAAGTAGAGAAGCTTTTGCCGTTGTGACCAGTAAAAAGAGGACAATTGGTAATTGGAGTGTGAAAGCAAAGGACAACGCGGAAAGCCCTGTAGGAAGGAAGTTGGTTTTTTGTCAAAGGCGGATAGCTTATCCCCGGCCCTCCGGGCCTATTTGGGGGATGCCCTCTATGAAGTTTATGTTCGCGAACAATTGATCCAGGATCCGGCTTATCATAATACCGGGGAATTGCACCGGGAAGCAATCAAATATGTCCGCGCCGAGGCGCAAGCCCGCATAGTTAAGTTTATTACCCCCCGTCTGACGGCGGAGGAGAAAGAACTGATCCGCAAAGGACGGAACCAAAAGAGCGGGCATATTCCCACCCATACCAATGCGATAACCTACCGCTACAGCACAGCCTGGGAAAGCCTCCTCGGCTACCTGTACTTAACCGGACGGGAGGAAAGGATGAAGGAATTAATCGCCGTCGGTTTTAATTTTTTACAAGCAGAGCTGAGGGGGGAGGCCGGAGCGGAGGGCAGAAAGGGTGGACCGGAGCAAAAGGAGGAAAAAGAGTGAAAGTACAGTTATTAACCTATACGCCGGAACCGGACCGGACGGTGGCGACGGCGGCGCGGCTTTGTTATTCGCCCCGGTCGGCGGAAGCGGTGTGGGCGGATTTAACCCCGGAAAAACAAGGGGAGTTCCTCGATAAACTGGTGGCTTACGGCCATCTTTCCCCTTTTGAGCATGCCAGTTTTACCTTTGCCATCTCCGGGGTAAGCCGGGCGTTAAGTCATCAGTTGGTACGTCACCGGATTGCTTCTTATTCCCAGCGCTCCCAACGTTATATTAACGAATCATCCTTTGCGGTGGTGCTCCCCCCGACGGTGGAAGCCAATCCGGCGGCCAAGGAAGAGTACGAAAAGATCATTGGGGCGATTCGCGAAGGGTACCAGCGCCTTACCGCTTTGGGGATTCCGAAGGAAGATGCCCGCTATGTATTGCCCAATGGCTGCCAGACGCAACTGATTATGTCGATGAATGCCCGCAGTCTTTTGCATTTTTTTGCTTTGCGATGTTGCCGCCGGGCCCAGTGGGAGATTCGGGAATTAGCTTGGAAAGTACGGGCGGAAGTGATTAAGGTGGCCCCCCTCCTCTTCCGGGCCGCCGGTCCCTTGTGTCTGGTCCGGGGGGAGTGCGCGGAAGGGGCGATGGGTTGCGGCGCGCCTTATACCAAAGAAGCTGTTGAGAAAGACTACCCTCAAAGGCAATCAGCCAGCGAGTGACGGGTGATGAGTGACGAGGATTGAACAACGCGCGAGCAAAGAGGTGGAAAAGGTTATGGGGCGGCACGAACGGGAAGAGATCCTGGCCGGAAGAAACCCGGTAATGGAAGCGATCAAGGCGGGTCGGCGGCTGAAAAAGGTCATCATTGCCGAAGAGACCCGTGGTTCACAAGTGAAAGCCCTGGAAGACCTCCTGCGCAAACAGGGGATTCCTGTGGAGTATTGGGCGCGCCGAGAGGTGGATCGTTTCTCGGCCATTCCGAAACACCAAGGGGTCCTGGCGCTGGCGGAACCCCTCTCCACGGTAACGACGGATGATCTTTTGGCCCGGGCCCGGAGGCAAGAAGAAACCCCCCTGCTTTTCTTGTTGGATGGGGTGGAAGATCCGCATAATTTAGGCAGTATCATCCGTACGGCGGAAGTGGGCGGCGCCCATGGTCTGTTGTTGCCGGAGCGACGGTCGGCCGGGTTGAACGCTACTGTTTTGAAAGCCTCCGCCGGCGCCGGTAATTACTTGCCGGTGGCCATGGTCAAAAATACCGTCCGGGGGATTGAAGAGCTGAAAACAAAAGGTTGCTGGGTGATTGGGGCCGACCAAAACGGCGCCGATTTATGGACGACCACTTTCGATCTAACCCTACCCCTATGTTTGGTGCTGGGGAGCGAGGGAAAGGGAATATCCCGTTTAGCGAAGGAAAAATGTGATCTCCTTCTCCGCATTCCCATGTGGGGGCGGGTCTCCTCCCTCAATGTTTCGGTTGCCGCCGGGATCCTCCTTTATGAAGTTAGGCGCCGCCGTCAAGTACGGTTGCAGGGCTGAAACAGTAAAGCTGGCCTTAATCAGGCTTTTTCCGTTGTCCCATGCGCAGGAGTCAGACAGTAGATCGGGTTTACCTTGAATTAGGTGATCAATTGATTAGATAGGGATTGTTAAGCGATGCACAGCGTAAAAAGGCAAGTCCGGTTACTTGTAACCGATATTATGTAATTAATCCAGCTATCCGCGGCGCAGATAACTTAATTGCCTTGACGGTTGTGATCGCCTGTTGTATAATGTTTAATAAATAAGATTGGTTATATCTTTATTTGTCTGGAGGCGATGTTAGTGGGGGCCAATGCGCAAAAAAAATATGAAGTCTATGATAATATGATGGATGAAGCAATTGTCGAGGCCGCTAGGCAAGGTAATATTGGCGCCCAGGAATATCTAATAAATAAATACAAGAATTTTGTACGAGCTAAGGCCCGTTCTTATTTTTTGATCGGCGCCGACCGGGAAGATATCATTCAGGAAGGGATGATCGGTCTTTATAAGGCGATTCGGGATTTTCGCCATGATAAGCTGGCTTCCTTCCGTGCTTTTGCCGAACTTTGTATCACCCGTCAGATTATTACCGCGATTAAAACCGCCACCCGGCAGAAACACATCCCCTTAAACTCATATGTCTCATTAAACAAACCGATTTATGACGAAGAATCCGACCGGACGTTGATGGATGTAATCTCCGGTAACAAAGTGACCGATCCGGAAGAACTCGTGATTAGCCGGGAAGAATACGTGGACATTGAGAATAAAATGGGTGAATTTTTAAGTGATTTGGAATGGCGGGTTTTGGTTTCTTATCTTGATGGCCGTTCTTACCAGGAGATCGCCAAAGACTTGCACCGGCATGTCAAATCCATAGATAACGCGTTGCAACGGGTGAAAAGAAAGCTCGAGCGTTACTTGGAAAAACGGGAAGAGACCAATTTTAAAGGTTAACCCATTATTATCCAGTAGAATTCCGAAAAATTAATGTTGACAGCATAATCAAGCTATAGTATAATAGTTTTTGCGATTGACGGAGGGGTTCCCGAGTGGCCAAAGGGGGCAGACTGTAAATCTGTTGCGTGAACGCTTCGAAGGTTCAAATCCTTCCCCCTCCACCAATTCAAAACAAAATACCAAACCGCGGGGTGGAGCAGCTGGTAGCTCGTCGGGCTCATAACCCGGAGGTCGGAGGTTCAAATCCTCCCCCCGCAACCAAATGCCCTCATAGCTCAGTAGGTAGAGCGCATCCATGGTAAGGATGAGGTCATCAGTTCGATTCTGATTGAGGGCTCCATTTTTTAGTATTTTAAAGACTATCGTTCACTGGATAGTCTTTTTTCTTTGATCTGATTCCATCAGGATAAGTAATGAAGGAATTTTATATTTTTGGGAGAATATAGACATATTTGCGATACCCATAAGGTTGATAAAGGAGGATTAGAAATGGCAAAACAAAAATTTGAGCGGACAAAACCGCACGCGAACATTGGTACCATCGGTCACGTGGACCACGGTAAAACCACAACGACGGCGGCGATTACCCTGGTCCTGTCGAAA
>DUQR01000022.1 GCA_012837715.1 Bacillota bacterium
GGTGATAACATCACCATGTCGATTGAACTGATTACCCCGATTGCGATGGAAGAAGGGTTACGTTTCGCCATCCGGGAAGGTGGCCGGACCGTCGGCGCCGGAGTCGTGACGAAGATTATTGAGTAAGATTAGATTAGGTAAGAACAGGAAGCCGGAGACCCAGGGCGCGGTATTCCGGCTTCTGTCCTTTCTATCAACGAATATCCCGTAGTGATGGGAAGAAATAACGAGAAACTCTTGACAAGACTATTACCCTGTGATACTCTCTATTGAGTGATGTGATGTCGATGGGCTTATTTTTTTCGTCTATTTTTAGCTGGAGGTGGGGACGGTGCGCGAAGGAATTACGTTAGCTTGTACTGAGTGCAAAAACAGGAATTACCGCACCAACAAAAATAAGAAGAATACTCCGGAGCGGTTGGAACTGAGAAAGTACTGTAAATTCTGCCGCCAGGAAACTACTCATCGAGAAACCCGTTAAAGGTGGGAATAAGCGATGGCTGCAAAAAAAGGAAAAAAGAAAATTACCAATTATTTTCGAAGCGTGATAGCCGAACTGAAAAAGGTGGCTTGGCCGAACCGGAAGGAAGTAACTACTTATACTGCCGTTGTGTTGGTTACAGTGCTTGCGGTGGCTTTGTTCATTAGTGTTTTTGACTCGGTATTAAGTTTGCTTTTCAGCCGAGCCCTTAAGCTTTATTAGGTAATGAGTGTGATAGCTGTGGAGAAAGCTTGGTACGTTGTCCATACCTATTCGGGGTATGAGAATAAAGTTAAAGCCAACTTGGAGCGGAGAGTGGCTTCCATGGCCATGGAGGACCGGATCTTCCGGGTCCTGGTTCCCATGGAAGAAGAGTATGAATATAAAGACGGCAAAAGGAAGCTAACCAAGAAAAAGGTTTATCCGGGATATGTGTTGGTGGAAATGATAATGACCGATGATTCCTGGTATGTGGTTAGAAACACTCCCGGTGTGACCGGTTTTGTCGGACCCGGATCCAAGCCCATTCCGCTGCAACAGAAAGAGATTGATCTGATCCTCAGACAAATGGGTGTCGATGAACCCCGGCCAAAATTGGATTTTTCCGTTGGTGAGCCGGTGAGGGTGATTCGCGGCCCCTTTGAAAATTTCTCCGGAGTGATTGAAGAGATCAACCCGGAACGGGGAAAACTGAAGGTATTGGTTTCCATGTTCGGACGGGAAACTCCGGTGGAATTAGAATATAACCAGGTGGAGAAGTATTGAGATTTTAAACAAGAAGGAGGTGTCAGGACGATGGCCAAAAAGGTTGCGGCATTAATTAAGTTACAGATTCCAGCAGGGAAAGCTACTCCCGCTCCGCCGGTCGGGCCCGCCCTTGGACAACATGCGGTTAATATTATGGAGTTTACCAAGGCTTTTAACGAGCGGACCGCGGCACAAGCCGGAATGATTATCCCGGTGGTGATCACCGTTTACGAGGACCGTTCCTTTACTTTTATTACGAAAACCCCGCCGGTGCCGGTCTTGTTGAAGAAAGCGATCAATTTGGAGAAAGGCTCCGGGGTTCCGAACAAAGAAAAAGTCGGGAAAATCTCCGCGGATAAAGTTCGTGAGATTGCCGAACTTAAAATGGTGGATTTGAATGCGGCCAACGTCGAGGCAGCCATGCGCATGGTTGAAGGCACTGCGCGGAGTATGGGAATTGTCGTGCAAAAGTAAGCCCTTCCCCCTAGGTGGGAGGATGCGCGTTAAGCAGGAACATCCGTTTGCACCACAAAACAAGGAGGATTAATAATAATGCCGAAACATGGCAAGAAGTATCAGGAGATGGCTAAAGCGGTCGACCGAACCAACTTATACGAGCCGCAAGAAGCCATTGAGTTGTTGAAGAAGATTGTGAAAGCCAATTATGACCACACGGTAGAAGTAGCCGTCCGTTTAGGCGTTGACCCCCGCCATGCCGACCAACAGGTGCGGGGAACCGTTGTCTTACCCCACGGGACCGGAAAAACCCTTCGGGTCTTGGTCATTGCCAAAGGGGACAAGGCGAAGGAAGCGGAGGAGGCGGGCGCCGATCGGGTTGGGGCCGAAGATGTGGTTGAGGAGATCCAGAAAGGCTGGCTGGATTTTGATGTGGCCGTGGCCACTCCGGATATGATGGGCATGGTCGGCCGGCTTGGTAAAATTCTTGGTCCCAAAGGTTTAATGCCTAACCCGAAAACGGGCACGGTCACCATGGATGTGGCCAAGGCGGTGCAAGAGATTAAAGCCGGTAAAGTAGAATACCGGGTGGATAAAACCGGAATCATCCATGTGCCCATTGGTAAACTATCCTTTACCACCGATCAATTATTCGCTAACTTTAAACGGTTAATGGGCGCGGTGATTAAAGCTAAACCGTCCGGGGCGAAAGGAACGTATTTAAAGAGTATTACCCTCTCGTCTTCCCACAGCCCGGGGATTAGAGTTTCCACGCAAGCGACGGCTTTAGTCGCTGCGGGCGAATAAACCATAAATTTCATAACGACTCTGACCGTAGACAGCAGGTATCCGCGGAAAACGCCGGATTTAATGCTTTGCCTGCCGAGGTTGGGTGATTCGTCAGTCAATTGCGAGCCCTACTTCTTTCTGTCTATGGGGCTCTTTTTTGTTGTTGGTGACCGGTGTTCATCTATTTAAAGCCAATGGATAGGAGGTGAAAGAATGGCGAGACCGGAAAAGGAAGCGGTTGTAAAGGAAGTTCATGAGAAACTGACTAGATCCCAAGCGGTGGTGCTGGTTGACTTCCGGGGGCTGACGGTGCAAGAAGCAACCGAGTTGCGGAAGAAACTAAGAGAAGCGGGCGTCGAATTCCGGGTGATCAAAAACACCTTAATCCGCTTTGCCGCCGAAAAAGCCGATCTGAGCGATTTATCCGTCTATCTCGAAGGGCCGACGGCGATTGCTTTCGGGTATGACGATCCGGTTTCTCCGGCAAAGATTTTGTCGGAGTTTGCGAAGGACCATAAGAAACTAGAGTTAAAAGGCGGCGTATTGGAAGGGAAAGTGATTGACCAGGCGATGGTTACGGCCTTGGCTGAATTGCCCTCGCGGGAGGTTCTCCTTGGGCAGTTGGTCGGCTTGTTCCAGGCGCCCATCAGGAACCTGGCCAATGTGCTCTCCGCGCCGCTGCGGAATACCGTTTATGTCTTGGAGGCGATCCGGCAGAAAAAAGCCGAGGTGGCCTAGGCCGATTGCGACCGGCAATTTAAATTTAAGGAGGAAGTTAAATGTCAAAAATTGATGAAATCTTAGAAATCGTCAAGGGAATGTCCGTGTTGGAGTTAAATGATTTGGTGAAGGCTTTTGAAGAGGAGTTCGGCGTTTCCGCCGCTGCCCCGGTAGCCTTTGCTGCCCCTGCCGCTGGCGCCGCTGCGGCTCCGGCCGAAGAGAAAACCGAGTTTGATGTGATCCTGACTTCTGCTGGGGACAAAAAGATTAATGTGATCAAAGTCGTTCGGGAACTGACCGGGCTTGGTCTGAAAGAAGC
This sequence comes from Bacillota bacterium, assembly GCA_012837715.1. Classification (GTDB taxonomy): domain Bacteria; phylum Bacillota; class UBA4882; order UBA10575; family UBA10575; genus Capillibacterium. The sequence continues at coordinate 3,513 of DUQR01000022.1, forward strand.
GAAAGAGTTAGTGGACAATGCGCCCAAACCGGTCAAAGAGGGTATTGGCAAGCAAGACGCGGAAGAAATCAAAGCCAAACTGGAAGAGGCCGGCGCTTCTGTAGAACTTAAATAAGCAAGTTTAAATTTTGGCTTAATGAAGAAAAAAGGTTGTCCATACCGGACAACCTTTTTCTTTAGAATTTGTTATTGACAAAAAAAAATAACAATGATATAATCCTAAAATGCTAAAGTCTTTACAGAATGTGAATTCCCGTCATCACCTTTTTGTTTGTAGGTGATTTTGATTTTCTCCTTAATTTTATCTTTACATACATCATCTATCTTCACTTTAAACCGCGTTAGGCAGGGATAACTGGGGTTAGCCTTGCTTTTGCCATTTTATTAATGAGAATGGTTAAAGGTCCCGCGCTCCGGTTTTTTTTTCGCATAAATTTATTTACTCTATTTTATACCCGCTTTCGGAAAAAAGCAAACCCAAAAGGAAATAAGGAGAAGAGGTGAGGATTTTGCCGGGAGAAAGGAATGGGGTCAAGCGACGCAGAGTTAGTTTTGGGAAAAATGATGAAATACTAGAGATACCCAACCTTATTGAGATCCAACAAAAATCCTATCAATGGTTTTTAAACGAGGGACTGCATGAGGTCTTTCGTGAGATCTCACCAATTCAGGACTTTACGGGAAACCTTGTTCTTCAATTTGTTGATTATTCCTTAGGAGAACCCAAATACGAAGTGGAGGAATGCAAAGAACGGGATACTAATTATGCTGCGCCTTTACGGGTAAAAGTCCGGTTGATTAATAAAGAAACCGGTGAAGTTAAAGAACAGGAAGTTTTTATGGGTGATTTTCCGTTAATGACGGAGAAGGGAACCTTTATTATCAACGGGGCCGAACGGGTGATCGTTAGCCAACTGGTTCGCTCCCCCGGCGTTTATTTTGGTAAATCCGTTGATACCAGCGGAAAAACAGTCTATTCGGCCAGTATTATTCCGAACCGCGGCGCCTGGCTGGAGATGGAGTATGACGTCAACAACGTGCTCTATATCCGGATCGATCACACCAGAAAGATTCCGGTTACCGTCTTTCTGAAAGCCGTGGGGTTGGGTAATAATGTTCAACTGTTGGAACGCTATGATAACCATGAAGTGATCCAAAACACTTTGGAACGGGATAGCACCCAAAACCAAGAGGAAGCCTTGGTTGAAATTTACAAACGTTTGCGGCCGGGCGAACCACCTACCGTGGACAGTGCCCGTACCCTGTTTGAGACCCTCTTTTTCGATCCTCGCCGTTATGATCTGGCTGCCGTCGGCCGTTATAAAATGAACAAAAAGTTGAATTTGGATTTTCCGCCCCGCTCCATTCCAGCCCATACCGATGAAGACGGGAATGAAGTCCCGGCGGTGGAAGCGGTTAAGACTTTAACCCAGGAAGATATTGATGCGGTCGTCCGCTATCTCCTTGATCTGTTCGACGGGAAAGGAGAAGTTGATGATATCGATCATTTAGGGAACCGGCGTCTGAAAAGGGTCGGTGAACTTCTGCAAAACCAGTTCCGGATTGGGCTTTCCCGCTTGGAACGGGTGGTCCGCGAACGGATGACCATTCAGGACTTGGATGTGATTACTCCCCAGGCGCTGATTAATATCCGTCCCGTGGTGGCCGCGATTAAAGAATTTTTCGGTTCCAGTCAGCTTTCCCAGTTTATGGACCAGACCAATCCGCTGGCCGAATTGACCCACAAACGGCGGTTGTCTGCTCTGGGGCCCGGCGGGCTCTCCCGGGAACGGGCCGGTTTTGAGGTGCGTGACGTTCATCATTCCCACTACGGCAGGATGTGTCCGATTGAGACGCCGGAAGGCCCGAACATCGGGCTGATTGGTTCGTTAACCACTTACGCCCGGATCAATGAATACGGGTTTATCGATACTCCTTACCGCCGGGTGGTCGATGGGAAAGTCACCGATGAGATTGTGTATTTAACTGCGGATGAGGAAGATAGATATATTATCGCGCAAGCGAATGAGACTTTCGATCCGGAAACCCGGCTCTTTGATAACAAGAAAGTTTCCGCCCGTTTTAAAGAGGCGATTTTGGTTGTCCCCCGGGAAGAGGTCCACTTTATGGATGTTTCGCCAAAACAATTAGTGAGCGTGGCGACAGCGCTTATTCCTTTCCTGGAACATGACGACGCCAACCGGGCGTTGATGGGTTCCAATATGCAACGGCAAGCCGTCCCTCTGTTAACTACTGAAGCGCCACTGGTGGGGACCGGGATGGAATACAAATCGGCTGTCGATTCCGGGGTGGTGCTTACGGCAAAACGCGGCGGAATTGTGGAGAAAGTTACCAGTGAGGAGATTCATGTCCGCACCGACGACGGCCGGCTCGATCGTTATCCCTTACAGAAGTTTAAACGGTCGAACCAGGGGACTTGCATTAACCAACGGCCGATCGTGGCCTACGGGCACCGGGTGGTGGCCGGAGAGGTGATCGCGGATGGCCCTTCGACCGACCATGGCGAATTGGCGTTGGGAAAAAATGTGTTAGTCGCTTTCATGCCTTGGGAGGGCTTTAACTACGAAGACGCGATCCTGATCAGTGAAAAACTGGTTATGGACGATACCTTTACTTCCATTCATATTGAGGAATATGAATGTGAAGCCCGCGATACCAAACTGGGGGCGGAAGAGATTACCCGGGATATTCCTAATATTTCCGAGGGATCCCTGGATGATCTGGACGAAAGCGGAATCATCCGGATTGGCGCCGAGGTTCGTCCGGGGGACATCCTAGTCGGTAAAGTCACCCCGAAAGGGGAAACCGAACTGACGGCGGAAGAAAGATTATTACGGGCCATCTTTGGGGAAAAGGCCAGGGAAGTCCGGGACACTTCCTTAAAGGTGCCCCATGGTGAATCCGGTATTGTGGTTGATGTGAAAGTATTTAGCAGAGAGAACGAAGATGAGCTTTCTCCCGGGGTAAATAAGCTGGTCCGGGTTTATGTCGCCCAAAAAAGGAAGATCTCTGAAGGGGACAAGATGGCCGGTCGCCACGGGAACAAAGGCGTAATCGCCCGGATCTTGCCGGTGGAAGATATGCCCTTCTTGCCTGACGGGACTCCGGTGGAGATTGTCCTCAACCCATTAGGAGTTCCCTCCCGGATGAATCTGGGTCAAATCCTCGAGACCCATCTGGGTTGGGCCGCAAAGTCATTGGGCTTTAACATCGCGACTCCGGTGTTTGACGGAATTTCGGAAGAGGAGATCGCCGGTCTTTTGGAACAGGCTAATCTCCCCCTCGACGGGAAGGTTACCCTTTACGACGGCCGGAACGGAGAACCCTTTGACCGCCCCATTACCGTTGGTTATATTTACATGCTGAAACTGGCCCACCTGGTGGATGATAAGATTCATGCCCGGTCTACCGGCCCCTACTCCTTGGTAACCCAACAACCACTGGGCGGGAAGGCCCAATTTGGTGGACAAAGGTTCGGCGAGATGGAGGTTTGGGCGTTGGAGGCCTACGGGGCGGCTTATACGCTTCAGGAATTACTGACCGTCAAATCCGATGATGTGGTTGGCCGTGTTAAAACCTATGAGGCGATTGTGAAAGGGGAGAATGTGCCTGAACCTGGTGTCCCCGAAGGTTTTAAAGTCTTAATCAAAGAACTGCAGAGCCTGGGCTTGGATGTAAAGGTCCTGGCCGAAGAGGCCGAAGTTGAGCTGAAAGATGATGAGGATGATGTGCGGGAGATGGCGAAGGAGCTGGGTTTGGAGATTGAAGAACCCTCCTTCACCGGAAAAGCCCCGTCCCGGAAAAGCGTGGTTGATGGGGACGACGGGGACGACGAGATTGACGAGGGTGACGATGATGAGGTTGACGAGAGCGATCAAAGTCTAAGTGAAGCGGAGAGTTTAGATGAGGAAGAAGAGGAAGACTTTGACGAAGAAGGTTTAGAAGAAGAACTGGAGCTCCCTGCAGAATTGGACGAAGAAGTGGAGACCGACGACCAGTCGGCGCCAAGGTTTCCACCCGATGATTTGCTCCGGGCGATTCGGGAAAAATAGTTGATCCGGTCATCAAGACTACGAAAAAATTGCGCCAGGGAGGGATTGAGCCTTGTTGGACGCCAACAATTTTGACTCTATTAAAATCGGGTTGGCCTCCCCCGAACAGATTAGGGCTTGGTCAAGCGGAGAAGTGAAGAAACCGGAGACCATTAACTACCGGACCTTAAAGCCCGAACGGGAAGGGTTGTTCTGTGAAAAAATCTTTGGCCCCCAGCGGGACTGGGAATGCCATTGTGGTAAATATAAACGCGTCAGGTATAAGGGGATCGTTTGTGACCGTTGCGGAGTGGAAGTGACCCGCTCCAAAGTGCGCCGGGAACGGTTAGGCCATATTGAATTGGCCGCCCCGGTCTCCCACATCTGGTATTTCAAGGGGATTCCCAGCCGGATGGGGTTGCTCTTGGATATGTCCCCGCGGGCGCTGGAAAAGGTGCTCTATTTTGCTTCTTACGTTGTTGTTGATCCGGGCCCGGAAGAAAACGCGCTCAGTAAGAAACAGTTGTTATCGGAGAATGAATACCGGGAAGCGGTGGAAAAGTACGGTAATACTTTTACGGCGATGATGGGCGCGGAGGGAATCAAGAAATTACTGGCCGAGATCGATCTCGATCAGATGGCGGCCGAATTAAAAAAGGAGATCCGGGAAGTCAGCGGTCAACGGAAAGTGCGGGCCACCCGCCGCCTGGAAGTGGTGGAAGCCTTACGTAAGTCGGGAAACCGGCCCGAGTGGATGATTCTTGATGTCATTCCGGTGATTCCGCCCGAACTGAGGCCGATGGTACAGTTGGACGGGGGCCGTTTTGCCACCTCCGATCTGAACGATCTGTACCGCCGGGTCATCAACCGGAATAACCGGCTTAAAAGGTTACTGGAATTAGGCGCTCCCGATATTATTGTCCGGAATGAGAAGCGGATGCTTCAGGAAGCAGTCGATGCCCTTTTTGATAACGGGCGCCGGGGTCGACCGGTCACCGGACCGGGTAACCGGCCGTTAAAATCCCTCAGTGATATGCTCCGCGGTAAACAGGGCCGTTTCCGTCAGAATCTCTTGGGAAAAAGGGTGGATTATTCGGGGCGTTCGGTTATTGTTGTCGGTCCCGACCTTAAAATCCACCAGTGTGGTCTGCCGAAAGAAATGGCTTTGGAGCTTTTTAAGCCTTTTGTCATGAAAAAACTGGTGGATCAGGGGTTTGTCCATAATATTAAAAGCGCCAAACGGATGGTGGAAAAGGCCCGCCCCGAGGTTTGGGATGTTTTGGAGGAAGTGATTAAGGAGCATCCGGTCTTGCTAAACCGGGCGCCGACTTTACACCGTTTAGGGATCCAGGCTTTCGAACCGGTACTGGTGGAAGGCCGGGCGATTAAGGTCCACCCGTTGGTTTGTCCCGCCTATAACGCCGACTTTGACGGTGACCAAATGGCGGTGCACGTTCCCCTTTCCGCCGAAGCGCAGGCGGAGGCCAGAATTCTGATGTTATCGGCCCACAATATATTATCACCGGCCCACGGACGACCGTTGGCCACTCCCAACCAGGATGTGGTCATTGGTTGCTTTTACCTGACGATCATCCGGGAAGGCGCGAAAGGTGAGGGCAGTCTCTTTGCTTCGCCGACCGAGGCGATGCTCGCCTACTACACCGGAAATATTGAGCTTCACGCCAAGATTAAAGTGCGCACGGAAAAAGGCAGGATCGAGACTTCGGTCGGACGCTTAATCTTTAAGGACCGGGTCAACATTGACCAGGATTATTTGGACGGTATTTTTGCGAAGATTGGGGATAACGGTACTTCCCGGCGGATCTTAAATCAGATTATCTCCTTTGTGTGTCAACGTTATGGCACCCACCGGACCGCCGAGATTCTGGACCAACTGAAACGGTTGGGATACCGCTTTGCAACCCAGTCGGGGACGACGATCGGTGCGGCCGATGTCTTGACGCCGGCAGAGAAGAAAGAGATTATTGCCGAGACCGAACGCCAAGGGGATCTGATCGAACAACAGTACCGGCGGGGTTTAATTACCAAAGAAGAACGGTACCAACGGTTCATTGATATTTGGGCGAAAGCAAAGGAAGATGTGACGCAGGCGGTCATTAAAAACTTTGACCCCTTCAACTCGGTGGCGATGATGTCCAACTCCGGGGCCCGGGGTAATGTTTCCCAGCTTTCGCAGTTGGCCGGGATGCGCGGCTTGATGTCCGACCCCTCCGGACGCATTATTGACCTGCCAATTAAGGCTAATTTCCGTGAAGGTTTGACCGTGTTGGAATTCTTCATCTCCACCCACGGCGCCCGGAAAGGTTTGGCCGATATGGCCCTCCGGACCGCCGACTCCGGGTATCTCACCCGCCGTCTGGTTGATGTGGCCCAGGATGTGATCGTCCGGGAAGAGGACTGCGGCACTTCCGACGGCATTGTTTTGCAGGCGCTTACCGACGGGGATGAAGTAATCGAGCCCCTGAGCGCACGGATTACCGGGCGGGTGGCCGCCGAAGAGGTGGTTGACCCGGAGACCGGTGAGACCATTGTCGGTTTTAATGAAGAAATCACGGAACCCCTTGCCGACCGGATCATGGCGGCCGGTTTTGAACAGATGAAAGTCCGTTCCGTGTTGACCTGCCGGACCCGCTATGGGGTTTGTGCCCGTTGTTACGGACGGAACCTGGCGACCGGACGCATCGCCGAAGTGGGAGACGCGGTCGGGATTATTGCCGCTCAGTCCATCGGGGAGCCCGGCACCCAACTGACGATGAGAACTTTCCATACCGGTGGGGTGGCCGGTGAAGATATTACCCAGGGTCTGCCCCGGGTAGAGGAACTTTTTGAAGCCAGAAAACCAAAGGGCCAAGCCATCATTACTGAAGTCAGCGGGACGGCAAAAATTGTGGAAGTCAAAGGCATCCGGCGGGTTAGTATCCAAACGGACGAAGGAGAGGAACGCCTCTACCAGATCCCTTACGGCGCCCGCTTAAAGGTGAAAGATGGGAGCAAGGTTGAAGCCGGTGATCGGCTGACCGAAGGTTCGGTGAACCCCCATGACATCCTGAAGATTAAAGGAATCCGGGGTGTGCAGATGTATTTGGTCCATGAAGTACAGGAGGTTTACCGTTCACAAGGGGTAGAGATTGACGATAAGCAGATCGAAGTGGTGGTCCGCCAGATGCTCCGGAAACGGAAAGTGGAAAGCCCAGGGGATACCGATCTTTTACCCGGTAGCCTTGTGGATCTGATGGAACTGGAAGATGAAAACTACCGGGTGGAAGAGGCAGGGGGGACGCCGGCGGTGGCCCGTCCGGTTCTCTTGGGGATCACCAAAGCCTCGCTGGCCACCGAGAGCTTCCTGTCGGCCGCATCCTTCCAGGAAACCACCAGGGTTCTGACGGACGCGGCGATCAAAGGGAAGCGCGATGCCCTGATTGGCCTGAAGGAGAACGTGATTATCGGGAAGCTGATTCCGGCCGGAACCGGTATGCCAAAATATCGGGCCATTACCGCTAGTCAGGAGGAGACTGACGAGTTGACGGAGGTAATTCCATCCGGAACGGAAGGAACGTAAGCAACTTCAAGAATATTTTATTGACACCTCGAAGTGAAGGTGGTAAACTATTTAAGTCTGGGTTGTTCAACAAATATTTTCTTGGGACGTAAGGAGAGAATACAATTGGGAGAACCTGACCTTAATACCAAGAAGAAACGAGTGATTGGTTTAAAACAGACACTCCGGGCAATTCAACAAAATAAAACCTGTGTAGTCTATCTGGCCAACGATGTTGATGAACACATTCTACGCCGGATCAAAATGGCCAGCCATGGCAAAGACGTGAAGATTGTGATTACACGGGTTGGACGCAAAGAATTGGGTCAGATTTGCCGGATTGATGTCAGCGCAGCAGTAGTTGCATTGGTCCAAGAATAGGAAGGAGGTGGAATGATGCCAACTATTAATCAATTAGTAAAAAAAGGACGGAAAAAAGTAGAACACAAAAGTTCAGCTCCTGCACTACTCTGGTCTTATAACAATAAAAAAGAGGATATGTTTGAATCGGCCAAGGGTAACCCGCAAAAACAAGGAGTTTGCACTAGAGTATCGACCGTAACCCCGAAGAAGCCCAATTCGGCTTTGCGGAAAGTGGCGAGGGTACGTCTTTCCAATCGTTTAGAGGTCACCGCCTACATTCCGGGGGAAGGGCATAATCTTCAGGAACACTCTGTGGTCCTGATCCGTGGTGGAAGGGTGAAGGATCTGCCGGGTGTCCGTTACCATATTGTGCGCGGAACCAGAGATACCGCAGGCGTGACAGATCGCAAGCAAAGCAGATCAAAGTACGGCGCTAAACGCCCGAAAACTGCTACTGCTAAAAAGTAAGGAGGGTTAAACTTGCCACGACGGGGAGCAACACCCAAAAGGGAAATTATTCCTGATCCGATCTATAATGACCCGATGATTACACAGTTTATCAATAAGATCACCTATTCCGGGAAAAGAGGACTTGGTGAGAAAATTCTTTATAAAGCCCTGGATCTGATCGGGGAAAAGACCGGCAAAGACCCGTTGGAAGTCTTCCAACAGGCGATGAAGAATGTAATGCCGGTGTTGGAGGTCAAACCGCGCCGAGTTGGTGGCGCCACTTATCAGGTGCCGATGGAAGTAAGGCCCGACCGGCGGGTCTCTTTGGCTATGCGCTGGTTGGTCTTGAGCGCGCGGGCGCGGGCAGAGCGGACCATGAGTGAAAAAATCGCTGCCGAATTGATGGACGCGGCTAACAATACGGGCGCTTCCATTAAAAAGAAAGAGGATACCCACCGGATGGCTGAAGCCAACAAGGCTTTTGCCCATTACCGTTGGTAGAAAGCAAACAGAGAGCTTGTTTTCTCTGGGGAACAGTTGGAGGTTTAACTAGTGAGTAGGGATTTTCAGATTGACCAAATTCGAAATATTGGTATTATGGCTCATATTGATGCGGGTAAAACTACCACTACCGAAAGAATTCTATTCTACACCGGTAAAGTACATCGTATGGGTGAGACCCACGAGGGTTCGGCCGTGATGGATTGGATGGTCCAGGAACAGGAACGCGGGATCACCATTACTTCAGCGGCCACTACAGCTTTGTGGAAAGGACATCAAATAAACATCATTGACACGCCCGGGCACGTGGACTTTACCGTGGAGGTGGAACGTTCTTTACGGGTGCTGGACGGCGCGGTGGCCGTCTTTTGCGCGGTTGGGGGAGTTGAACCGCAATCGGAGACAGTTTGGCGTCAAGCTGATAAATATCATGTTCCCCGGATTGCCTTTGTCAACAAGATGGACCGTGTGGGCGCTGATTTTTTCCGTGTTGTGGAAATGATGAAGAGTAAATTGGGGGCCAATCCGGTACCGATCCAGATTCCCATTGGGGCGGAGGACGGTTTCCGGGGGATTGTCGACCTGATTGAGGAAAAGGCCGTCATTTACCTTGACGATTTAGGAACACAAAGCAAAACCCAAGAGATTCCCGCCGAGCTCAACGCTGAGGTGGAGCAACACCGGAATAATCTTTTGGAAAGACTGGCTGATTTTGACGAACAGATTATGGAAAGCTATTTAGATGGGCAACCGGTCGCCCCCGAACGGATTCGGGCCGCCCTGCGGCAGGCGACGGTTGACTCTAAACTGACCCCGGTTTTGTGCGGCTCCGCCTTTAAGAACAAGGGCGTTCAGCTACTCTTGGACGCGGTGGTTGAATATTTGCCCTCCCCCGTTGATCTGCCGCCCGTCCGCGTGAAGGATGTCAAGACCAAAGAAGTGATTGAACGGAAGTCTTCCGATGAAGAGCCCTTTGCGGCTTTGGCCTTTAAAGTAATGACCGATCCTTACGTCGGTAAACTCGTTTTTTTCCGGGTCTATTCGGGGGAACTCGCCGCCGGCTCTTATGTCTATAATGCCAATACCCATCGGCGGGAGCGGGTTGGACGGATTTTACGGATGCATGCCAACCACCGGGAAGAGACGAAAATGGTGCGCACCGGCGATATTGCGGCGGCGGTTGGTTGGAAGGATACTTCCACTGGGGATACCCTTTGTAGTGAAGACCATCCGGTGTACCTTGAGTCCATGGAATTTCCGGAACCGGTGATTTCGGTGGCCATTGAACCCAAGACCAAAGCGGACCATGACAAACTAGGCCTCTCTTTAGTTAAACTTGCGGAAGAAGATCCGACTTTCCGGGTGCATACTGATGCGGAGACCGGGCAGACCATTATTTCCGGGATGGGCGAACTCCATCTAGAAGTGATTACCGACCGGTTAATCCGGGAGTTTAAAGTTGAAGCTAACATCGGGCGGCCCCAGGTGGCTTACCGTGAGACCATCCGCGCAACAACGAAGGCGGAAGGCAAATTTATCCGGCAGAGTGGTGGTCGTGGACAATACGGCCATGTCTGGCTGGAGATCGGGCCAAACGAGGCGGGGGCCGGTTTTGTCTTTGAAAATAAAATCGTTGGTGGGGTGGTGCCCAAAGATTATGTGCCCGCCGTTGAAAACGGCATTAAAGAAGCCATGTTGAATGGGGTTTTGGCTGGTTATCCGATGGTCGACGTCAAGGTGGCGTTGGTAGACGGTTCTTATCATGAAGTCGACTCGTCCGAAATGGCCTTTAAGATTGCCGCCTCGATGGGCTTTAAAGAAGGTTGTAAAAAAGCCAAGCCGGTATTGTTGGAACCGATCATGAAGGTGGAGATTATCACCCCCGATGATTACCTTGGCGACGTGCTTGGCGACTTCAATTCCAGAAGAGGCCGGGTGGAGGGGATGGAACCCCGTCCCGGGGCCCAGGCGATCCATGGTTATGTCCCGATGGCCCAGATGTTTGGTTATGCTACTGTATTGCGTTCTCTTACTCAGGGCCGGGCTATTTATACGTTAACTTTTTCCCATTACGAAGAAGTGCCGGCGAATATCGCCAAAGAACTTATTACCGAATAACACCACAAAGCAGGCCTCAGGCCCCGGCTGGGTGGCGGGTGAAGGCAATCATTCCCACGAGCGACAAGATGTGTTTTATAGGTAATCGCCCACCCCAGTAAGCTGGGGCAAGCGAGAAGATAAAAAATCAGCTGTGCTCGCGAAGGCAAGTCATTCAGCGAGCGACGAGTGACCAGTAGCGAGCTGCGAGAGGATTTTCTAAGTAGGTAAAAATTGCTAAGAAGTTTAATGAGGAGGATTAGAAATGGCAAAACAAAAATTTGAGCGGACAAAACCGCACGCGAACATTGGTACCATCGGTCACGTGGACCACGGTAAAACCACAACGACGGCGGCGATTACCCTGGTCCTGTCGAAA
>DUQR01000023.1 GCA_012837715.1 Bacillota bacterium
GGTCAGCTGGTTGGAATGACAGGAAAGCGTCTGCAAAGCCGGACAGCCGCTCAGATCCAAACTAGTTAGTTGGTTGGAATCACAGGAAAGCGTCTGCAAAGCCGTACAGCCACTCACATCTAGACTGGTTAGCTTGTTGGAAAAACATTGAATCTTCAGCAACGCCACACAACCACTAACATCCAAACTGGTCAGTTGATTAGAGAAACAGATAAGTGTATCTAACTTGGTGCAACCACTAAGATCCAAACTGGTCAGCCGGTTGGATGAACAGGAAAGACTCTGTAAAGCCGAAAAACCGCTCACATCCAGAGTGGTCAGTTCATTGGCTTCACAGGAGAGTCTCTCCAAAGCAGTACAGCCTTTCAGATTCAGGCTGGCAAGCTTGTTCGATGAACAGTTAAGCGTCTTTAGGGCCGAAAAATCGCTCACATCCAGACCAGTCAGTTCATTAGTATCACAGAAGAGACTCTCCAAAGCAGTACAGCCCTTCAGGTTCAGGCTGGCAATCTTGTTCGATGAACAGTTAAGCGTCCGCAAAGCCGGGCACCCGCCCACATCCAAACTGGTCAGCTGGTTAGAAGAACAGGAAAGATCCTTTAAGTTGGTACAACCACTAACATCCAGATTGGATAGTTGGTTGTTGTTGCATGATAGCTCCTGTAATCTAGAACAACCAGTAAGATCCAAGCTGGTCAGTTGGTTGGCATAACATATCAACCAGAACAAATTTGTACAACCACTAGCGTCTAGCCAGGATAGTCCATTGTTATAGCCCTCTAGAAGTTGCAAAGAAGTACAACCACTGACATCGAGACTAGTCAGTCCGTTGTCATTACAATAAAGAAATTTCAAAGCCGTGCAACCGTTTAAATCCAGGTCGCCTACTAATTCTTTGCCAGGCCAATCAATGCGGGTTACCTTACCCACACTACTCCATGTAACCCCCTCCCAGGTCTTCGGATCCGCCGGGTTATAACCTGCGCTTATCTGGTGGCCATTTTTACCGGTACCGTTTGGGAGTTCCAAAAAAGCGATTACCTTCTGGTAATCATGATCATCATATCCGGTAGGCGTTTCATAGGCACAGACTTTGCTAGACGTTAAGCCTAGTAATAACAGAAGAAAAAACAGCAGTCCGAAAAAGGTTCCTACTCTCCTGCCCCGGAAAATTTCACCTTTTTTTACTTTGTGTACGAACAAAATAATACCTCCAACTTCTTGTATTGTTGAATCTGTATTTTCAAAACCTGGATAAAATGGTGATCGAAAAGAACCATGGCCGGTTACAAGGGGCCCCAAGACTCATTAAGCGCCAATCAAGAAAGGGGATCAATTGATCACTCTAGGAAGGAACCATTTGTTTCCTTTCTAATTTATATATTCCTTGAAAAAGCGCTCCACCTTTCCTCTAAAAGGAAAAGGGTAGTTTCGGAATAATTGAAAACTTCGTGTACCCGTTGGGGAGCTCAAATAACTCATCCGGCTGCTTACCCTCGACAATATTCCGGTACTCAACGGTTGAAGTGACTTTCCCTTTGGCATCCTTTGTCTGTGTCTTAACGGCAAAACCCAGCTCTTCCGAGAACCATTGGACCAAAATACCGTATTTCCGATTTTTGTAAGTATATTGAATGATCTGGCAGGGGTATCCATTGACAGTCTCACTGCCGAGCGTTGCTACCTCATACTCCATCTCCAGGTTGGGTTGGTTCGGATCAAAGGGGAAGTCCACCTCCATATATTGTTGCTCAGGCAGTAACGTCCAACTGAGCTTTTTATCCAGGCGCAGGATGGTGACACTGACCTCATCCCCATCACCAAACTCTTGACGAATTTTCTCTGTCCCTTGAATATAGATTTTTCCTGTTGTCACCTTACCCTTGGCGTCGGTTTGAATCATCTCTGCAGAAAACTCCGGAGTGGCCGCCAAAGCTAGTCCCGTAGAGACTAAAACCACCGCCAATATAAAGACCAGCCGTGAACCAAATCCCTTCGCCATTACTTAACAACTCCTTCGCTTTATTTTTCTAGTACAACGTCCTCTTTGATGATACTCATCGACTCTCAACAAAAACTAAACGCGTGCCCGTGAACCGCTGGCATAATTACAGCTTCCTCGAAAATTTCCAATAGAATACGCTATTAAGCCGGAACAAAACACCGCCGCTCATCGTCATTAAAAGATATCAACCATGAAAGATGTGATTCGATGAAAAAAAAACACTTGGGCAATATTTTTATGGTCGTTGGAATAATTGTTGTTTCCCTCGCCCTTTTCATAAGACAAGCCCACAAAATAGGCAGCTCGAATTCGGGCACCGCAGAAACGGAGCAGCTAAACTTAACAAGTGGGCAATTCTCCACCAGCGGCGAAGGTCAGATATCAAAGGATAAAGTGATCTTCAATTTGGAGTTAACCAATCACTTGCCGGAAGTAATGGAACTGCCGTTTGGTTCGGGGCAGCAGTTTGAGCTGGTGGTCAGAGATGAAAAGAATGAAGAAGTCTACCGGTATTCTGACGGTAAAGCCTTTACCCAGGCCTTGGTCTATAAGCGGATTAACCCGGGGGAAGCTTTGCGCTGGCAAGACCAATGGGATCTAAGGGATAAAAAAGGTAATGTAGTAAGTCCGGGGCGCTACCGTGCGGAGATCGAGATTCTGGTCATCCCGGAGGAAGACAGGGTTAAAATTGAGGATCATCAGTTACGAACCACCATTGAATTTACCCTTCCGGAACGTCAGCAAGAGGATACACAGGGGAACGAAGACAAGACCGGCCAGGAAGTTGGTCTGGAAACGCCTTTGGCAGCATCCGGAGCAAAGGACAGTAGGATCATTCCCAGCACCGAAGCCGAAGCAATCATCGCCAATGTGGCCAATGCCGTCATGCAGGCGCTAAGCACCAAAGAGGCCGAAAAAATAGCCTCATATGTCCACCCGGTCAAAGGGGTCCGGTTCACTCCGTACACCTATGTTGATCGCGAGCGGGACCTGGTCTTTACCCCGAATGAAATAAGGAATTTCTTTAATAACCAGCAACGCTACCTGTGGGGCTATTATGACGGTAGCGGTGAGGAGATCATTTTAACCCCCAGCGAATATTATGCCAAATTTATCTACTCCGCCGACTTTATCAACGCCGAGCAAATCGGGTACAACCAAGTATTAAGCATTGGGAATATGCTGGAAAACCAGTTTGAGGTTTATGACAATCCGATCATCGTCGAGTATTACTTTTCCGGATTTGATCCGGCTTATCAGGGGATGGACTGGAAAAGCCTCCGCTTGGTATTCGAGGAATCAGATAATGAATGGCGCTTAGTAGGGATTATTCATAACCAGTGGACGATATGAGCGGCGGATTATACTTCCGGATAAAGTTCTCCCTACCGCTGGAAGCGGCTGGTCACTGATCCTAATCTCCGGCAATCCGCCCTTCCAAGTTTCCCAGGGGTCGTGATCCTGGTAGAGAGTTTTTTCAATTTCCGGAACGCCAAATGAATACAGCTTAAGACAATGAGGAGCAGGAAGTTACCTCGTCCGGCAACACCATTTATTACCTGCTTCCGGCCAATTTGAGCTCCGGCGGCATACCATCACCATCAAATTGACCAATACTGCCGACCAAACAATCAGGGAAACGGTGGCTTTCTACTGGGACAGCTCGGCTCCATGTTGAGCTTTAAAAAGAGCTTAATATAGTTTCAATATAATCTAAATAATTATAAAACCTGAAAACAAATGCCTCATATAATAAAAAAGCTATCATCGCGAACGAAATAATACGGGTTATAAGTTTCCGAAGATAGGCGGAAAACTTACTACTAAAAATTCCTAGGTTAAGTAAAAAAAATAAAGGCAAGGCCGTAAAAGGGAAGATCAAGGCCCGGCATAATGCCATAAAACCAACGTCATCAAGCAAAGTAGGAAAATGAGGAAAGATGGCGTACATGATCCTCGGGTAGAGGTCGTAAAAGGCATAACATAACAGTGAGCCGGTAATAAAGCAAATTAGCCTAAAAAACATTTTGGCGGCAAAACCCAGGAATTTTAATTTAATCATCCCTTTTCAAAACGGCTAAAAAAGCCCTTGTCACCAGATCCGTGATCGTACTCGGTGATTATCAGCCCTTCCGGGTCAAAGTCGCCTAAAATAAAAGGCATCATCTTATTATCTTAAACTTAAGGCACAACAACCTTTACATCACAAAAGCCAAACGCAGGCTGGCCACCTTTTAGCGGGGCGCGTCCGGCCTGGTCCCTTCATAGCGGGCATAAACTGCGGAAAATAAGACCTCTTCCTTGTAGAGCCAGTATTGTAATTGCTCCTATTGGTAATAAAAACAGGCATAATCGACCGGTAGCGCTAGGTTTCCCCGTGGCCAGGTATTTTACTTAAGGAAAAAGGGTGTTTTCTTAAAATAAGCGGGCTTGCCATAGCAAATCCAAGCGATAGTCTGTTCCATGACCCAGGTAACTGTTACTGTTTTCCCAAAAAGAAATATTGCCGCCAAATCTGATTACATTGTGTTTCCCCATTTTGAGATTCAAAACAGCTTCGAGCGATAATTCTTCGCTAAAACCTCCCCCTGAGGGGTTTTTTTCGTCTTTATTTTTATACACCACAACCAAATAGCTTTTGGCCAGGTCCGCAAACCAGCCTTTCTCCATCGCCACCCGTAGTCTAGCATTATTGCTTTGCCGATTTTCAGTTTTATTCTCGACAGTATACTGTAAGGAGGTGGTTGTCTTTAGTCCATATTGGAGCCAGGGTTTGGTGTAACCGATATCCCACTGGTAGCGTCTGGTATGGTCTGTCGGATAGTTTGCCATCGACAGGTTACTATACCAGTTGTCATCGTTTACTCTCTGATGAACTCCAATTTTGTACAAATGTTGTTCCGATCGCCCGTATTCCTCCCGTTTTCCCTTTTGATACCCGATGAGCCACCCAAAGTCAGGCGCAAAGGCGCCTGAGAAATTCAACTGCCAGCTTTGCGTGCGGCGGGTTCTTGGCGCGCTGCCGTTCAGGTTGTTCGCTGAATAGGTATAACCGAAATTGACCCGTTGTTGGTTGGCGAATAATTTATCTCCCCTGAGCGCGTACTGGTAAGCTCCGCCTTGGGTAGAAGGCAACGGTGAGAGACCGGGGAGGGGATAAGACTCTTGCAATAAAATGCAGTCCGCGTCCCAAAATACACCGGCCAGCTCCGTCGCGCCTTGCAGCCGGAATCCACCGCCACCCTTTTCCGCCAGACCATAGATTAGTTCGGAACGGAGGAGCCCCTGCCCGAATACGCGGTCGTCCAGGAAACCGACGACCCTGGCCTGATCATTCCCCATCTGCAGATAGTAGATTTGGTTTTTGGTGGTCCCCCTTTGCCAACGGTAAATCCCGCCGCTTGTTTCCATTAACGAAAGCCCCAGTCCAAAAGAGCTGGCTGTCGTCCCCTTAAAGAGCCTCCATTGCCGGGCCGGATTGGGTGAGTTATTATTACTAAGCGTGCTGCCCTTGAAACCAAGCCCAAAGAGTAACAAGCCGGATTCAAACGGAAGGTTGATATTGCCATGTTGCAACGTAAACCACTCGTTCTGCCAACCGAATGTGTATTGATCGAGGTAAAGATAATAATCGTAAAAATTGGGCTCAATCCGGAGACCGGGATAATCAGTAACACTGGTTTGCAGCTGAAATGTGAACAAATGATCCGGTAATTGCAGATATGAGGTGAAATTGGCCGTATCGCGGAAGCTCTCGAGCGGTAGATAAGAATAGCTGAGGGCATTGGTCAAACTAGCGTCCAAACTCACTTCGGGTTTTGGCGCTTGGAGAA
>DUQR01000024.1 GCA_012837715.1 Bacillota bacterium
CAGCAAGGAAAAGGGTGAGAAATACTTTGTGAAGGCCGGTCAAGCCCTGGCCAACTTCCTTGAAGAAGTCAAGAAGTTCGAGATCGTGGTGCCCGACGAGAAGCGGCTTTTCACCAATAGAGCCTAAGAAGTCGCTCACGCTGGCTACCGCCCGCACCACGAAGTGGTGAAAACAGAGCTGTGACAATCTCCGCCGGGGCCGGCTGGTATTTCCTTCTTCCGGTGAATTTTTTGGCGTATTCTAACACTCAGTTCCGCTTGAAAGCGGGCAAACGCTTCATGGTTCTTCCTGAACCGAAGCGGCCCACGACTTCCTGTCGCTCGGCCCGCTTTCAACCTCTATTTCACGAAGAATACAATGCCAAGAAATTCAAGTCATACCGAGAACACCATCCAGCCCCGGCTGGGTAAAGACTGGTCAAGGTAATCTTGCATGAAATTTTGAAGCCAGGTGGGCGACAAGCCCCAGCGGCGCGATGTATGCCCAATAAAGTCGAACCAGAATTTACGACGGATTGAGGAAGGGGGTATTCCAATGGCTATCGATCTAACCAGTGACCTTTCAACCAGAAAAGCCTTTAGTGAAGCTATGACTGAGTTTGGGCTGAGAGATAAGCGGGTTTTTTCGGTCGCCGCTGATTCCGAGTCCCGGTTCGGCGCCTTCCGCAAGGAGGCGTCTGACCGCGCGCTTAATCTTGGGATTGCGGAACAGAATGCAATGAGTATTGCCGCCGGTTTAGCTTTTTGCGGCAAGATACCTTTTGTTTCAACCTACGCGACCTTTTTGACGATGCGCGCCTGTGAGCAGATCCGGACGGACATCGCTTTTGCCAATTTAAATGTACGCATTGTCGGAACGAACGTTGGCTTTAGCTCTGACTGGCTGGGAATGACCCACCAAGCCCTGGAAGATGTGGCTTTAATGCGGTCGATTCCCAATATGACAGTGTTGGTTCCCGCCGACGGAGCAGCGACCTACCGGTTGGTGGAAGCCTTAATCAATTATGAAGGACCTGCTTATTTACGGATCCGGGGCACGGCAAAGGAACCGCATGTCTCTTGCCCGGAGCCGGTTGTGATCGGGAAAGCCCGGAAGATCAGAGATGGTACTGACTTAACGATTATTGCATGCGGCCGTTTGGTCTACGAAGCAATGGTGGCGGCCGACCGGTTGGCACAGGAAGGGATCAAAGTCCGGGTTTTGGATATGCATACGGTGAAACCCCTTGATGAGGAATCAGTCCTGAAGGCCGCCAAGGAAACAAAGAGGATTTTAACTGTAGAAGAACACAATGTGGTCGGTGGTTTAGGGAGCGCCGTTGCTGAAGTTACTAGTGCTCAATGGCCGGTTCCCGTCCGCCGGATGGGCGTGGAAGATCGTTTTGGCCTTCCCGGTAAGGAAGAGGATCTCTTCACGTTTTTTAATTTAACTTCCGAACACATCATCAGTGAAGCCCGCAAGCTTTACGAAAGGGAGGCGTCATCATGAGAATTGCCATTGGATGCGATGAGAACGCTTACGAAATGAAAGAGGCGATCAAAGCTCATTTAAAAGAGCGTGGTGTGGAATTCGAGGATATGGGCTGTAATCAAGGGGAAACGGTCTTATATCCGGAGATTGCCCGTCGGGTCGCGGTCAGCATTATGGAAGGGAAAAACGACCGGGGTATTCTCGTCTGTGGAACCGGCTTGGGGATGGCGATTGTCGCCAATAAAATACCTGGTGTACGGGCCGCAACCTGTCATGATGTTCATTCGGCTGAACGGGCGAGAAAAAGTAATAACGCCCAGATCATAACCTTTGGGGCGCAGGTGATCGGAACCGTACTTGCCAACAAGCTGGTTGATGTTTGGTTGGAATCGGAATTTGCCGGTGGCCGCTCCCAACCGAAAGTGGATTTGATCGACGAAATCGATCGTCAGTACCGTAAGGCTTAACCTAGTTGAAAAAGGAGGAGTGTTGTCATGAAGAACGGGCGACCGGACCGGTATGAATGCGATTTGCATTGCCACACCAATCGTTCCGACGGTAATAACACTCCCAAGGAATTAATTGACCGCGCCGCTTCTTTAGGCATGAAAGCCATCGCCATTACCGACCATGATATTGTTCCCCCGGAGACGGTTGAGGTCGCTGGTGAAGAGGTTAATATTTGTGCCTATGCCCAGCGGCAAGGGCTGGTTCTGCTCCGGGGTTATGAGTTTTCCACCGATACCGATGTGAATGATGTTCACATCCTCGGGTACGGGCTGGATTGGTCGGCTCCAGCGGTCCACCAAGAAATGGAGCGGGCCAAACTTAGTAAGAGCGAGGCCTACCGAAAACTCTGCGTTATGCTGACGGGCAAAGGGATACCCATCGATTTTGATCGTGAAATATTACGTTTTACTGACCAAAACGGAGTGGTCCACCAACGGGATCCCGACGAGGTACAGCGCAAGTTTATCTTTGAAAAAATAGCCGAAAAAGGCTATGCGGAAAGTTGGGGGGGCGCCAAAATCCTGGTGCAGAGTGATCCGGAGTTAAATGTGCGTCGAGAAAAAATCCACCCTTTCCGGGCGATTGAGTTGATTCACGATTGTGGGGGAATGGCTTTTCTCGCCCACCCCTACCTAATCGACGAAGTTGTCGAAGTACCGGGTTTAGGAAAAATGACAAGAGCCGAGTATATTGAGGGCCTAATCGACCATGGGCTGGACGGAATCGAAGCCAGGTATACCTACAATAAAACCAGCTATAAAGGGCAAAAAACCGTTGACGAGATTGAACGGGAAATTAAAGCCCGGTATGGACAGCGGCTCCATATCTCCGGCGGTTCTGACTATCATGGCAGTAAAAAAGGAACGATCGATCCCCGCGAGATTGGTGAAGCCGGAATTAGTTATGAAGAGTTTGTCCAGATTTTTGCGTCCCTTATCCAGATTTAAGGATTGGGTACCCCATTTTAATGATGACTTGTTAAGACCCGTCAGTTTCCAGGCTTGTTGAACTTGCGATAAAAAACGGGGAGGGTTGTTAATGTTAGCGGCAGAGGATTTAAACCGACTCCAAACGGAAGCCACTGCAGTTCGGAAGGAAGCCATTAAGATGGCGACTAGGGCCGGAACCGGACATTTAGGACCAGCCTTAGGGATTGTCGATGTGATGTGGACCCTTTATTCCCGCCATTTGAAGTATGATCCGAAGAATCCTTCCTGGCCGGAGCGGGATCGCTTGATCTTAAGTAAAGGCCACAGTTGTCTGGCCCTCTATGCTACTTTGGCAAAGAAAGGTTTCTTCGCTGAGGAGTTGCTGAAGACTTATTGTCGAGAATTGGGCACCAAACTTGGTGGTCACCCCGAACGAAACTTACCGGGAGTGGAAGCGAATACCGGTTCCCTGGGACATGGTTTTAATATTGGGATCGGTATGGCCCTGGCGGCCAAAGCCGACCATAAAGAGTATAAAGTATATACCATTCTGGGTGATGGTGAGACCCAGGAAGGTTCAATATGGGAAGGAGCGATGGCGGCGGCCCATTATAAATTGGACAACTTAGTGGCGATTGTTGACCGGAACAATCTGCAGGTCAGTAATTATGTGGATCAGGTCATGAATATTGAACCATTAGCCGAAAAATGGGCCAGTTTTGGGTGGGAGGTCCGCGAGATTGATGGTCATGACTATCATCAGATTGATGAGGCTTTAAGAAGTATTCCCTTTACCCCTGGCAAACCATCGGTTATTATTGCGAAAACCATCAAGGGTAAAGGATTGCCGATCGCCGAGAACAAAGTGGAGTGGCATCATAAGGTTCCAAACGAAAGGGAGTATCAAGAGATGGATAAACTGCTCGGATTAGGTAGTTGCACACCCTAGCTAGCAAGGACAACGGAGTGATTAAAATCAAAGCCAGGGTCGGGACAAGCCCGAGCAGCGCTTGAATTGGTTGTTCATGCCGACTACCGACAGTATAGATCAGTAATTTGATCAAAGTCGGGTGAACAACTCTAGCTCTTTTCTAAGTAGTCGATAACGAAACAGCTGAAGGAGGAAATTTTATGGCATTCGACAAGAGTCCTCTCGAAAGATTACAGGCGATCAGTGATGATTTTGAGGTTTGGTGGGACGCTTCCCCATTGGTTTATTCGGCATGGAAAGAGAAATATTTAAAGGAGATTCCTGCCGAAAAACGCGACAAGTTTGCCGGGTGGGTGGAAAAACTTTATAATGAGCAAAAACCGGAAGATTCGGTCTTTCGTGGTGTAACTACCAATCCGCGGTTAACAAGGGAAACCCTGGATTGGATCCCGGAAGCATGCAAACCCTGGATCAAAGAGATTAAAGAGAAACATGCGGGCGCTTCCTTAGAGGAACAGGCCTGGATGACCTATACCAAGATTACGGAAGAAGGCGTTAAGAAATACCTGCCGATCTTTGAAAAATCAAATTATAAATACGGTCATGTCAGTGCCCAAGTGGACCCCAGGCTGATCACTGATACACGGGAGATGTTAAGGCAAGGAATTGGTCTGAAAGCGCTTTCCCCCAACATTATGGTTAAATCCCCCGCGACCAAACAAGGGGTGTATAACATTATGCTCCTGACAGCTTTGGGCATTCCGACCAATGCTACCGTCTGCTTCACCGTGCCCCAGATTTTAGCGGTGGCCAATGCAGTCCGGATCGGTAAAGAACTTGGGGAAGCCAATGGCGTGGACTACAGTCAATGGCGTTCGGTGATTACCATGATGCTCGGTCGTTTTGAAGAAGCAAAAGAATTTAAAGAACAAGCGGCGGCTGTCGGTGTTGACCTGGATGATCTGGCCATTCGACACTGGGCCGGTTTGGCGGTCTGCAAAAAGGCCATTAAAATCCTGGAGCAAGAAGGTTTCGAAAGCAAACTGCTACTCTGTTCGGCCAGGCCCGGTCCGGAGGTTGACGGTAAGGTTAAGGTCTGGCATATTGAGAAGATGGCCGGTGAACCCATCGTTTATACCATGAATCCGGATATGGTCGGTGACTTTTTGAAACTTTATGAAGAAGAGCCGCTGGAGAATCAGCAAGACGAGGATATTCCCGATGAGATCCTGGCCCAGTTGATCAAAGTTCCCTATTTCCGCCAGGGCTATTCTGCCTACGGAATAGCTGGGACGGATTTCGTTAACTATCCACCGTCGGTCACTACGGCGAAGGGTTTTGCCGGTGATATGCGTCTTTTGGAAGAGTTTGTTGAAAAGGTCTGAACGGACCGGAATAACTATTTGAGCTTACCTTTTCGCTCCCTTTACCCTAAGTGCAACTAAAGCTTAGTATTTATTGATAAAGGAACTAGGAAAAGGCGAAGTCAAGATAAGGAAGGGATCGGAGAATGCCTTTATTTAGCACCAAGGGTATGTTACTCGACGCCCAAAGTAAAGGATATGCCGTCGGCGCCTTTAACGCCAATAATTTAGAAATGGCGCAAGGCATTGTGATGGCTGCCGAGAAAGAAAATGCTCCAGTTATTGTTCAAGTGAGCCAAGGGGGCGCTGAACATGGTGGCGTAGAGGAGATGGCGGCCATTATTCGGAGTCTGGCGGTGAAAGCCTCGGTTCCGGTGGCCTTACATCTGGATCATGGCGTGGATTTTGTTTATAATATCCGCTGTCTGCGGGCAGGCTTTACTTCCCTAATGTATGACGGATCAAATCTGGATTTTGCTGAGAATGTCCGGATTACCAGAGATGTGGTGAGAGCGGCGCATGCCGTTGGGGTTCCGGTTGAAGCGGAGCTGGGAAAAGTACCGAAGGATCCAACCGGCATTACCTTGGGGGAACTGCAAAAATATTTGACCTGTCCGGAGGAAGCCAAGGCCTTTGTGGAACAGACCGGAGTGGATGCATTGGCGATCGCGGTTGGTAATATGCACAAGATGAAGATTAAAGAGGCCAAAATAGATCTCGAGCGGATTAAAGCCATCCGACAAGTGGTCGCTGTTCCCCTGGTTTTACACGGCGCCTCCGGTGTTCCGGATGAAGCGGTAACCGCCGCTGTCAAGGCGGGGATCTGTAAGATTAATGTCCATACCCAACTGAGCAAGAGATTTACTGAGAAAATCCGGGAAATCTTCCAGGCAGATCCGTATACGGTTGATCTCCGGAAATATCTGGGGGAAGCCCGTGAAGCCCTTATGGAAGAAGTGCGTGCCAAGATTCGTTTGTTCGGGGCCAATGGAAAAGCTCCCGGTGTCCGGGAGGTTGCCATCGAGCCGGAAGAATATACTAAACAGGAGATTGTTGAATAAGAGTTTCTGCGTAAAGCCCTTTCTTGTTAACCAAGAAAGGGCTTTTGCGATCTGGCGTCAGCTTAGCCCATTGGGAAAAGCAGGAAATTAAGGAAGAAACGCGAAGACTAAAGAGGGAAAGAATTACGGAAAAAGCGGCAGTGGGGGTGAGTTCTTTGCTACCGCGGAAATGCCAAGCATTGGCCTTTCTTTTTTTCCTGATTCTGACTTTACCTTTAGTTGCGTCGGCCCAATGGCGGTTTGATCCGGTCTCAACCAAACTGAAATGGAATGATCAAGAAACTCTCTTCCTGGCGGGTGGCGGCTGGGGTTATTATACCTCCGGTTTGCGGTGGACACATGATTTGCGCTGGCGAAATCACCCTTCCCCCAGTACGCCGCTTTATTACAAAAGCGAACTACGGAGAAGAATTGAACAGGATTGGTGGTTAGGAGCGGCCGGGCGATATGCGCTTGCTCCAACCTGTGATTTCCGTTGGTTCCAAGTTGAACTAGAAAAGACCCAGACTAAGCCGGTGGCTTTATCCCTTTGGGGGGAAGGAGAATGGCGCCGGGTAACCGCTGGGACCACGCTGGAAGATTATGACCAACAAATTGTGGGGGCGCGTCTACGCTGGCGACTGGTTCCACGGTTGTATTGGAAAGGAGAATGGAACCGAGAATGGAAAACCTATCCCACGCACCGGAAATCATCAATGAAAACAGCCCTCAGTAATGAGCTGACCTGGCAAGTTTCTCCCCATACCTTTTTGGGTCGGTGGGCGGAGAGCACCCGGATTTATCCGGACAATGCTTGGGAAAACTATTACCATCGGTCTTTCCGGTTGGAATGGAACTGGAATATAAGCCAAAAGGCTTTATGGACCGCTAATTGTAGGTATAACTGGCAAAGCCGGGGAAGCGGAAAAGAGGGGAGACAAGTTAGTTTCACCGGTAGTTTGGAGTATCCTTATCCTTCCAACACCAAATGGATCTGGCTGGTCTCCGCTGCGAAAGCGACCGATTCCTATGTTCTTTTGCCGGAAGAAGAAACAGAACAGCCCCCGGTCGATTGCCGGTTGGGCTTACGCTTTCAGGGTTTTTCCCCACCATTGATCATCCGGGCGGAACTTTTTTGCGCCTGGGAGGAACAAGTAACCGGCGGGTGGTTGTTGCGCCTCCAAAGTAGAACCGGTCCAATTGGTTGGACATTGGGTTTAGCGCCCCGGGGAGGATTCTACCCGACCGAAGAGAAAGGATATTGGATAGAAGCAAAGTATTATTTGGATTAGAGGGGGGAATGTCATGCTCGCATACGGTGCTTTTGTACCACACCCACCGATTATTCTTGAGGATATTGGGGGAACCCAGCGCAAAAAAGCCCTTAAAACGGTGGAGGCCATGGAAAACATAGCCCAGCGTTTGGCCGCAACCAATCCAGAGACGATCTTGATCTTCTCCCCACACGGGCCGGTTTTTCAAGACGGATTGGCGATTTGGGGCGGCAGGTGTTTGCAAGGGGATTTATCCCGGTTTGGTTCGCGCCGGACTTGGCAGTGGGAAGTGGATCGGGAATTAATCGACGCCATTATTGAAGAAGGGAGCAAGGAGAATTTACCCTGTCTGGAACTGACGGATGATCATTTTTTCCGTTATGGGATTGAACCGCAGTTGGATCATGGCGTGTTGGTTCCTTTATCTTTTTTGGCCGATGATCGCGTCCGGTTGGTGGCTACCGGTATGTCTCTGCTACCTTGGTTGGAACAATATACTTTAGGGGTGGCGATCGGACGGGCGGTGCATAAATCAACCCGGCGGATTGCGGTGATCGCCAGCGGGGATCTTTCCCATTGTCTCCAACCCGGTGGGTCAACGCCTTATGATCCACGGGGGAAGGAATTTGACGAAACCCTCATGGCGTTATTGCGGGCGCAAAAAAGAGAAGCCCTTTTTGATCTTGATCCGATCCTGGTGGAAAAAGCGGCCGAATGTGGTTTCCGTACTCTCCTCATGCTGTTGGGGGTCTTTGACGGTTTAAAAGTGGAAATTGAGGTATTAAATTACGAAGGACCATACGGCGTCGGCTATGGGGTGGTTAGTTTTCAGCCCCGAGGAAAGGAGCAAACCAAAGACAGCCTCTTGACTATGCTCCGCCGTCGTCGCGGGGAAGCCATGCGGAAGCTTCGGGCTGAGGAATCGCCCTTTGTCCGGTTGGCCCGGCTAACGGTGGAAAACTATTTGCTTGGAAAAGAATTACCGGATGCGCTTGCTTTTTTACAAGGGAGCGGTGGGGAAACCGCCTATGTGGAAGGTAAACAACAGGCGGGAGCTTTCGTTTCCATCAAAAAAAATGGTCAGCTCCGCGGCTGTATCGGAACGATCTTTCCCACCCAACCCAACTTCGCCGAGGAGGTTAAACATAATGCGATCGCAGCCGCCGTTCAGGATCCCCGCTTTGATCCGATCCAAGCCCCGGAGTTGTCCGCTTTGACCTATTCCGTGGACCGACTGGGTCTTCCCCAGCCGGTGGCCGACCCGGAGGTTTTAGATCCCCAAAAGTACGGGGTAATTGTACGCCGTGCCGGAAAGACCGGTTTGCTCCTGCCGAACTTGGATGGGATCGAAACGGTGGAAGAGCAAGTGGCGATCGCCAAACAAAAAGCGGGGATTGGTCGGAACGAGGAGGTACAGTTGGAACGCTTTGAGGTGATCCGCTATTTCTAAGGAGGGAAGAATGACCGCCCGCGAAGCTACTTACTATCATGTTTTGCCCGATGGGAAAGTCCTCTGCACCCTTTGCCCCCAGGCCTGTCACCTGGCAGAAGGGGAAACCGGTCGTTGTCGCGGCCGGATGGCGCGGGGGAAGAAATTGTATGCGGCCAACTACGGCCGGATCTCCGCTTTAGCCCTTGATCCCATTGAGAAAAAACCCTTCTACCACTTATATCCCGGGACGAAGATTCTATCGGTCGGGACGGTCGGCTGTAATCTCCATTGTCAATTCTGTCAAAACTGGCAGATTGCCCAGGCCGATGCAGAAACCGAGGAGCTTTCCCCGGAAGAACTGGTGGATCTGGCTGTCCGTCTGCAAGCGAAAGGCAATATCGGCTTGGCCTATACCTATTCCGAACCTTTGGTCTGGTTCGATTATCTTCTGGATACAGCCCGGCTGGCGCAAAAGCGGGGCTTGAAAAACGTCCTCGTCACGAACGGTTATCTCAACCCCCAACCGTTAGCGGCTTTACTACCTTATATTGATGGGGTTAATCTGGACCTGAAAGGGCCGGATACTTTCTACCGAAAGTACTGTGCAGCCCAATTAGCTCCAGTGCTTAAGACCGCCCGGCGGCTCGCGGGCTCCGTGCACCTGGAAGTGACCAGTCTATTAATTCCGGGGGAGAATGATCGCCATGAAGACATCAAAGCCTTGGTTCATTTTCTAGCTGGCCTTGACCGTAAGATTCCCCTTCATTTTTCGAAGTATTTCCCCCAATACCGTATGGAAAATCCCCCTACGCCCCTAGCCACGCTAAAGGAGGCTTACCAGATCGCCCGGAAAGAACTGCGCTATGTCTATCTAGGGAACATTGCCGATTTTCAGTATAGTACGACCTATTGTCCCCGGTGTAAGGCGGTGCTGGTAGAGCGGCAAGCGTATGGGGTGAAGCTGGAAGGAATAAAAGACGGTCATTGTGGCAAATGTGGAGAAGAGGTTGATTTCATCTTATGATTCAAATCTATACCGGTAATGGCAAAGGGAAGACCACGGCGGCGGTGGGTTTAGCGGTACGCGCACATGGCCATGGTCTTCGCGTTGCCGTTTTTCAGTTTTTAAAGACCGAAGGGGAGAATGGCGAGGCACAAAGCTTGGGCCAGTTAGGGATCTTTTGTCGGCAATACGGCTCCGGCCGCTGGCTGGTAAACCGGGAGCCCGATCCGGAGGAACTGGCGCTAGCGGCTAAAGGCTGGACCGAAATCCAAACCGCGATCCATTCCGGCTACCAAATAATAGTCTTAGATGAGATCAGCCATGCCGTAAACTTGGGCTTACTCTCGGTGACCCAAGTCTGTTCCTTGGTGGCGAACCTGCCCGCTGACGTCGAACTAATCCTAACTGGCCGTGAGATGCCGGAACAATTGATCAACCTGGCGGACTTGGTCACCGAAATGCAGGCCGTAAAGCACCCCTACACCCGGGGGATCGGTGCCCGGCGTGGGATTGAATTCTAGTTATTAACAGGCTTTTCCGGAAGGAAATTGTCGCTTCTAGCATAATATAGAATTAGTTATTACTTTTGACAAAAAAGGAGATTAAAGGAGTATTTGCCCAATGAAAAGACGACATTTTCCATTAATTCTATTGGTAGTTCTTGTTTTAATGTTGGGGACCGGACGGACGGTGGTGGCAAAAGGGATTTTCGGTGGATCCGACTTCATCAACAGTCCGACCAACCGGGTTATCCCTTCGGGTGGGTATACCTTGGGCGCCCATATCGCTGAAGATCGCCGCGGTCGGATTCAGTTAGATTACGGCCTGGTGACCGATTTCGAACTGGGAGCCGCCATTGATCTGAGCCGGAAGGATCATGAATTTTCAGTCCGTTTCAAGTACCAGTTCATCCCCGAGACCCAAAAGAACTTTGGTTTAGCCTTAGGCATCCAGGATATCGGCAAGGATCGATTCTCTCCGTATGTGGTTTTCGGCCATGTCCTTGCCCCGCATCATCTCCGCTGGAATTTTGGCTTGGGCGGGGGTGAACTGGGTGGTCTCTTCTTTGGAATAAGCAAAGTCTTTTACCCGGACGAATTTCCACAGGTCACGTTAGTTGGGGAATACGACGCTTACAGTTTAAATTTGGGTGCGAAAATCCTGCTGAAGAAAGGTATCCTCTTGAATGTGGCCGTTATTGATATGCAAGATTTTCTGGTCGGCTTGACCATCTCCAACTAGCGATGATTTGGGAAAATAGATCATTTGGTGCAGCCCTGAAAAGAGAGGCCCCTAGGCTCTCACGTATGGGGAGGAACAATGGACAATATACAGCAAGTCGTCAAGCTTCTAAAAAGTAGGGAAGGGAAGCGGGAACGGGATTTCTTTATCCCGGAAGCCTGGAACTATTTTGGTTACACAGCTTATGTAAAAGATCCGGGGCGTCCCGGGGAGATCCGGGTGTGCCCGGAACATTTTTACCGTTCTTGTCTGGAAAGAATAATCCGGGCCGGACAGGAAGGCTCTTCTTCCCGTACGGCGCCGAAAGGAACCGTTGGGCTCCTGGAGGACGGGGCGGTGATCTACGGGATGTTTCCCCGCACCTTTACGGCTTGGCCCCATCACGAGGACAACCGGCCGAATCCCGGCACTTTCTTGAAGTCCATGGCTTTATTGCCGTTCTTAAAAGAGCTGGGAGTGGGCATTATTTATCTTCTGCCCGTTTTTGCCTCCGGGGCTAAATATTGCAAAGGTGAGTTGGGGAGTCCTTATGCGATTAAGAACCATTATCGCTTGGCTTCCGAGTTACATGATCCCCTCTTGAAGGGGGAGACTATTGGTGTCGAAGAAGAATTTAAAGCTTTTATCGAGGCCTGCCACCTTTTGGGGATGAAGGTCATGGTGGATTTCGTCTTCCGGACGGTTGCCCGGGATCATGATTTGATTCTTGACCACCCCGACTGGTTTTACTGGATAAAAATCCGGACGGAGACCGGATTTTCCCTGCCACCGGCAGAGAAGACACCGCCGCTGACTTACCCCCGGGGGAAAGCCCTCCGTCGACTCTACCGTACTAAAGAGCTCCGCGCCTATCTACAGCAATTTACTTGTCCCCCATCGGAGTTGGACCCCAAAGGTTGGGCGGAAATTAAAGCCCGGCACCACCGGACCGGAGAGAATATTCTCTCCTTGATCGAGGAGACCTTTGGGATCACGACGGCGCCCGGTTTTTCCAATATGTTGAATGATCCGCAGCCACCTTGGTTTGATGTCACCTATTTAAAGCTTTTCTTTGATTTACACCGGGAAGCCCGCATCTATCTGGGAAAGCCCGGGCCGGTTCCGGACCGCTCTTTCCATGGGTTCGCCCCTTTTATTCTTCAAGACGGGGCTTGTGCCAACCTCTATCAAGGAGAAGCGCCCAATTATGAATTATGGGCCTATCTGTCCGACGTTATCCCGTATTACCAGAAGGTTTATGGGATTGATGGCGCCCGAATCGATATGGGACATGCGCTTCCACCGACCTTACTCCGGAGCTTGATTCAAGCGGTGAAGGAGGTCAACCCGGCTTTTCTGTTGTGGTCGGAGGAATTTCACCCGCGCAATGCGGCGGCGATGAAACGAAACGGCTTCCATTTTATTACCGGCGGTTTATGGACTCTCTATAAACGCTGGTTGGATCCGGACTTCCCAGTGGAAATGGTTCGGCAGACTTTCCACTCGGCTTTGCCGGTGACCGCCGCGTTGGAAATGCCGGATACTCCCCGTTTGGCCTATTATTATCAGGACAAACGGCCGATCGAAATCTTAATGCTCTTGAATTATCTTTTGCCGAATTCGATCCCCTATATCAATAACGGACTGGAATTACTTGAACGCCAGCCAATGAATTTAGGGCTGGATAATACGGAGGAAGGCCGGTATGTGCTCGAACCGGATGATCCGATGTACGGTAAGCTCGCCTTTTTTGACAATTACTGTTTGCATTGGCGGAACGATGATTTTGCATGGATGAGCGCTTTATTGCGCACAGCTAACGATGTACGCATCCGCTATTTCGGTTTAATTAAGGACCAACGAAACTTTTTGTGGTCTTATAACCGGCGCAAACGGAAAAAACTGCTTTGCCTGGGTTATTACTCCACAGCGGAACAAAGGGGTTTTGTTTTCTTGGCCAATAAGGATCTCCGGCAAGCGACCGAAATTTGGTGGGAAAAAGTGTTACCCCGGCCTTTCCGGGCTCACCCGGGGGTCCGCTTGGTTTATCCGGCGGGAAAAGAACAATTGGTTTGGCCGGTGACGGAAAAGTGGGAGTTAGCGCCGGGAGAAGTGATCATCTTAGAGACTGGGGAAGAGGAGGCTTATTAATGGGGAAAAAGCAGAATGCTGTACCCACCATCGCTTATTTTTGTATGGAATTTGGGTTAGACGAAAGTTTTCCCATTTATTCGGGGGGACTGGGCATTTTAGCCGGTGATATTCTTAAGGAAGCCAAAGCCGGTGGTTACCCCATGGTCGGGGTCGGCATTTTATGGCGTCAAGGCTATACTTCCCAACGGATTGATCCTCAGGGCTACCCCTATGATTCCTATTATGAGCGACGCTATGATTTTCTTGAAGATACCGGAATCACGGTTCGGATCCGCGTCCGGGGGCGGCAGATTAAGTGTAAGGTCTGGAAGTGTACCCAGTTTGATCATGTCCCTCTTTACCTCTTGGATGCAAATTTACCGGAGAATGAGGACCGCTTGATTACCGGTCAATTGTATGGCTGGTTTTCGGAAGAGCGGATTGCCCAGGAGATGATCCTAGGGATCGGCGGGGTTAAAGCCCTCCGCGCTTTAAACCTTCCGGTATCCATCTACCATTTTAACGATAGCCATCCGGTTTTTGCCGGGGTGGAATTAATCCGGGCCATGATGGACGAAGAGGGCCTAAGCTTTGAGGAATCCTGGGCCAAGGCGAAAAGAAAAATTGTCTTTACCACCCATACCCCGGTAAAAGCGGGAAATGAAGTCCATGATCACGAGCTGTTAAGGTACATGGGCGCCTATAATGGGTTGACTTTTGGGCAAATGCTCCGTTTGGGGGGCGAACCCTTTTCGATGACCGTTGCCGGGTTGCGCCTGGCGAGGAAAGCCAATGCCGTGGCTCAGTTGCATGGGGAAACCGCCCGGCGGATGTGGGGGGATGTGCCGGGCGCGGCTAAGATCATTGCCATTACCAATGGCGTCTTTCGTGGGACCTGGCAAGACCAACGTATGGCCAAAGCTTTTGCGTGCAAAGAAGACTTATGGGCCCCGCACCAACAGGCAAAGCGGGAAATGATTACCGAGATTTACCGGCGCAGTGGTGTCCGGCTGGACGAGGATGTTTTAACTTTTGGCTTTGCCCGCCGGGTGGCCCCCTACAAACGGGGGAATTTAATCTTTAGCAAACCGGAAATAATCGGGGAATACCTGGAAAAAGGCCGGCTCCAGCTGGTTTTTGCCGGTAAAGCCCACCCCAACGATTTAGCCGGGAAGGAGATTGTTGCCGATTTATACCGGATGAGCAAAAGATATCCGCAGAGTGTGGTCTTTTTGGAAGACTACGATATGGAGTTGGGGCGGCTCCTGACCCGGGGATGTGATGTCTGGTTGAACAACCCCCGGCGTCCCCAGGAAGCCAGTGGAACTTCGGGGATGAAGGCGGCGATGAACGGGGTCTTAAACTTTAGCACCTTGGACGGCTGGTGGCCGGAAGGTTGTGTCCACGGGGTGAACGGCTGGCAGTTCGGGGATGGGTACGAAGGAAAAGACCAGGATACCCACGACCGGGACGCCCTCTACCGGGTTCTCCGGACGGAAGTGATTCCCACCTATTATCAACAACGGAGCAAATGGCTGGCAATGATGGGCGCTTCGATCGAAATGGCGCAGGAGCAATTTTCCACAGCCCGGATGTTAAAAGAGTATTTTGCCCAGTTGTATCGTTAAGAGAAGGGGCGGTTACGCGCACACGTAACCGCCTTTTTTAATAAAGCTTATTGCCGAACAACAAAAGAGCCTTTTATAAGCCAA
This sequence comes from Bacillota bacterium, assembly GCA_012837715.1. GTDB lineage: Bacteria > Bacillota > UBA4882 > UBA10575 > UBA10575 > Capillibacterium. Next base: position 15,021 of record DUQR01000024.1, read on the forward strand.
AGTAAGCGTCTGCCGTTTTTGGTCGATCTGCCTTTACCGGGCTTTTTGCGTTGTTCTGCGATTTTACAATTCCAATGTAATATATTGATAGCCAATATTGTAATGGAAACCTTTTGGTTGAATAAAACGCAAAAAGCTTTTACCTTGTTGTTTAGAATTTATTTATAGCCATTTTTTATAATAGAGTAAGAAATTTTAAAAGAGGAATCGTTTGAAATGTTACGTCGAAAGTTATTTTCTGCCCGGGCAGGCAAGTTGTTCTGTATTATACTGGTCTTGGTTGTTTTGGCGTTAGCTGTTACCGGGTGCGGCGGCGGAGGCGGGAAAACTGGTAACGGCGGAAACGGCGGAAACGGTGGAAACGGTGGAAACGGTGGAAACGGCGGCAGCGCCGATTTTAGTGCCTTTAAAGGGGTATGGAAGAGTGAGAACGTGTCGCCTACGGTTGAAATTACAGTCAGTGAAGTGATTGCGGGTGACGATCAAAGTGATTTTCTTCGATATTTTACAGGGAAGGTTACTTGTAATGTTTTTAAGGGGGGACATCTGGATATTACCGCCTCGGATAACTTTATATTGGGTGATAATTACATTTTGGCAAGCCTCGTCAAAGCTGGCCAGCAGACAATGAAAACTATCATAATCAGGGCAAGGGAAGAAGTTGAGGATGAATTCGGAAGCAGTGTTGCCAACGAGCTTCAATTGGAAGGGTATTTGCCGGATGCTAATACTTTAAAAGCTTCGCGGATGGAAATTACCAGTAAAAATGAAATGATATACGAATTTGATCCTGAAGATGGTACTGTGTTTCTAACCTTCAAAAAACAGTAACCAGCAAAAAGCTTTCTTGTCGCATGGGCAAAAAGGGCTGTCTTGGAAGTAAATTTTGAAAAAACATAAGCCGCAAAATAGTTGAGAGTTTACTGATGACTATTTGCACCGCTTTGCTATTAGGGTATTTACGTGCGGATTCTTATTGTTTTTGTCGAACATCCGGTTTACCGTCGACCTCTTGCATCATCTTAACATAAACCAGCAATTCTTTTCTGGAGGAAACGTTAAGCTTTGTATAGATCCTTTTGTTATGGGTTTTAATGGTGTTAATGGATAGGCACAAAATCTTGGCGATTTCTTGGGCCGTATATCCCTCCATATAGAGGTTGAAGACCGCCCGTTCGGCAGGGGAAAGGGTCTTGATATTTTTCACAAAGGCGCTGAATAAGGCGGAGGACTCGATCGGTTCTTTCGACGGTCCGGGAAGATCGTCGTTGGTCGCGTCTTGGGCGGCTAAAAAAGCAATCAGATCGTCGATCTCTTGAATGTTGGTTTTCATATCCCCGGAAACCTTGCGTTCTTTAACCATTTCCAGAGCGCCAAGCACCGGAGCCACGGATTTACGGCTGATCAGCAAGGCTGTACCCACACTAAAGATGAACAGCGCAAAAAGGAGAACTAGAAACAGTTGGTTTTGGCGCCTTATATTTGCCCTTAGATCTTGATTTGGGATCAAGACGGCCAGAGCCCATTCCTCTTCCGAAAAGGCGGCATTCTTCGGATAAAGGTTTATTTTTTGGTGGAGGCCGAAATAAATCGACCCGTCCGCCGATGACAAATAACTTGAAATTCCTTTTCTCGGCGACATAATTGATAAAACACCGCCGCTTTGCAAGGGGAGGGCGCTGTAATTCCCGGCGTACATCGCTTTAGAGGTGTTAAGAACATCCCCATACAAAGGCGCGAAGATGGTAAAAGCCCGTGTGTAGGTGGAGTTGTTGGGCGTGTTCTTGAGCTTGAACAACATGGCGCTGACCTCGAATCCGCAAACGCCGATCACTGTACCGTCGGAGGTTCTGAGCGGTACGCACAACAACATGGCTTTTTCGTAATTGCCGACCAATGCGGAACAGGGGTTCCAGTAATATAAGCGTGACAGGGGAAGAACACTGCCGGTCGCGGCGTTTATGGTTTTAAAAAAAAAGTCGCCCGGCGTTACCTGGAATTCCATTTGCCATTGGGGCAGTAAATTAAGATGCAGTTGCCGGGCAATGGCAAAGGAGCCCCGTAAAAAGCGGATCGTCGGAAAAGTAAGATTGATCACGTTGGGTTCCATGTTTTTAAGGAAAAGCCCGGCCCGGGAGTTTTCCGCGGTGGGCAGCGCCGGATTGACGGTGGCGTCCAGGATTAGGAAGACACCGCTGCATTTGTTCTTTTGCAAAGCCGTGAGCAACCGGTCGGCCGCTTCGCTCAAGATTGGCTCTAACAGATGGGGATGGTTTTTTAGCCCGGAAGGGTTTACACCGGCGGTTTTTAGCTTTCTTTCAATTTGCTCAGCCAAACTTTCAGCCAGAGCCACCCCTTCTACAGAGAGGGCGCCAAATTCCTGTGCTACATTCCCGGTAATATGTTCAAGCTCGTTTTTTAAAAAAACATGACACTCCTTAAAGCCAACGGAAAAACCTCCGGTGGAGAAAAGGAGCAAAAATAATCCCGACATCACGGCCAACAAAAAGAGGATAAAATAAACAAATGTATGCCATCGTAAAGAAAGCCGGGGTTCTTTAAACAAGCCGATTTTTCTCTGGATTTTTTGTAATGAGATTGATTTTAACATGCTTGCCGCACCTGCCAACGGATTTTTCATAGATTGATAAAGGCGCTGTAAAGTTCTTCGCTGACAATGGACGGGGCTTTATTATCCTGGAGAACGCTCTTCCTTCCTGTCAACATTAGTTGTTTCAACCTAAGCTCGTATTCTTTACTTAACCTGTCAAATTGTTCGTAGTTTGGTGGAATCATGAAGGTGTATTCCTCGTACATGTGCGTGGTCGCTTCCAGCAATTTCTGGAGATTTGGCGTTTTCGCCGCATAAATCTCCTGTTTCATATTGTTTTCAAAGGCTTCTTTGGTTACCGGCAAATAACCGGTGGAATAAACAAAACGCATATTCTGCTCAGGTTGGGTGAACCATTTCAAAAACAAGGCAGCGGCGTATTCCTTTTTGGGTGAAGAGCGTTTGACGCACATCCCCCCGCCCCGCTGGATCGCGATATTTTTACCGCCCCGAAAGACCGGATAAGGCAAGATACTATAGGTGACCGCCTCAGTGGTATTATCGGGATAAGTAATACTGTCGCCGTAAAAAAGGATTCCAGCTGTAGAACCGATTGAGCAGACGATCTCACCGGTTTTGGCCAGGTCGGAGGAATAACCGTCGGTCACAGCATAACCGCCGGTAAGCGCGGGAAGAACACTAAAGTCCCAAATGGGCTTAAAGAGATCCAAAGTAACATTCAGCTGATCCGGAAAGACAAATTCCCCACCCAATTGGGCGACGCCGACTTGAGCAATGTTGAACCAGGAATCGGCGACAAAGAATGTCTTGCCGTCATTGACGATATTGGGTGTCAGCGAATCTGTCCATTCATAATACTTAACCGCAGCTTCAGCAATCCCCTCAAAAGTTGCGAGGCTCCCAAGCTGAACACCGGTGGCCGCAGAAAAACGATCAAACAAGGTCTGATTAACGAACAAAACCTCGGTCGATTTAGCGATCGGAAAAACATAAAGTTTACCGTCGGACAGCCGGCCTTCTTTGACAAATTGGGGCAGATAAGCATCCAGTTCCTTCGTGGTGAATTGTTCGTCCAAAGGGGCCAAAAGTCCTTGTTCACACAGAATGAGGGCGGTTTTCGGATAAGTTGTCACAATATCGGGCATCTCCGGCGCTCCGGGATCGCCCGCAGCAAGCATGAACAGTTTTTCTTGGATATCTTTTGAAGCCGAAATGGAGGTAACACTGATTATAATGCCTTTTTTCCGCCCAATCGTACTGTTGAACTTGTCGATCAGTTCGTCCATTACGCTTTGCATCTGACCGCCATAGTTATGCCACATTGTGATTATTACCGGGTTTTTGGGATCCAGTCTTTCACCAATACACCCAATGATCGAAACAAATAACGTTAGACAGAAAGTCGTAAAGACTATCTTTCTCTTCAATTGAAACGCCTCCATTTTACCACCGTTGATCTTCGTGTGCGCGGGCAAAAGAAATTACAACTCTGGTAATAGCTTCTTCTTTCCCCTCGCGTTGCTCTTCGTGTGCCTGCGGGTAAAAGAAATTGGAACCTCCTCCAGAATTCCCCAAATGGCCTCTGTTGATTTTCACACTTGCGCGGTGATCAAGAAAATCACCCCAAAAATCACCCTTTTTAAGGGCCGTAATCACCCTTGGGGTGATTACTAGAAATGGAATATGCAGTATAGTAAAGAAGAAAGCCCTAGAATAATCCGCGTGAATAAAAGTAAAAAAATCGTAAACAAAATCCCATTCTTTATTTTATCAATAATATGCGACAAGTCAATAATGGAAAGGGTAGCTTTGCCAATAATTTTATTGCTCGCTTTTTGTGTTGCAATCGATAAAACAGATTCAAATCCATATATGGTTCTTAACTCAATTTTGGCGATCAATATTTTGTATTTGAAGCGATCAATCTAAGGTCAACGCAAAAAGCCATGTTGGGAGGAAAATGCACAAATGCATTTTGAGGGAGACTCCGGACAAAAAAAGTTAGAACAGAAAAACACCGGCTGTTTGCATAAAAATCCTCTTAACCCTAATACTTTAGCAGAACATCTGCTGTGCTATGGGGATGAAATCTTGCGGCAAATGGAAGGTGCTCAGTATATCGGGATAATTAACCGTTCCCTTCGGGCCTTGAGCTATTTAAAGAAAGGGGAGCGGGATGAAGCACTGACGATCGGAGAAAACGCTTATCAGGATGCGCTCTTACATGGAGGAATAGTAACACCCATCTGTGAAATGATTCTCGGTCTGATCTTACTGGAAATGGGAAAGGATAAGGAAGCGGGAGAAAGATGGAAAAATTCGGCGGCCTTACTGATCAAGATGGCCAGGCAAATCACGCCCGAGAATAGTAGTCGGGGGAAGCTACGGCCTATTAATTTGGAGGGTAGGGGCAGTAATCGTCTGGTCAAGATCGAACCTGGAAACTACTCCGAAGCGAGAAGCGAGGATGGTTCCTATCTTTTCCGAATCCAAATGTTCGGGTCGTTCCGGGTTTTTCATCGCCAGGAAGAAATCAAGGCCAACTGGCGGACGGTTAAATCCCGTGACCTTTTAGCCTATCTTGCCCATTGGGGTAAACCGGTAAGTACCGGCCAAATTTTGGAGGATTTATGGCCGGATCTTGATGCGGATAAAGCCTCCGCTGTGTTTCACACTACACTTTATTATTTACGCCAGCTTATACAGCGGTATACGAAGGAAGAGATAATCATTTACGGTTCTAGACGTTATCAACTCCGCCCCGGAAGTGTTTTGATTGATAGATATCAATTTGAAGAAGCAATGCAAAGAGCCCTGGGCAAAACCATGACGGAGACTTTGGCGAATGAACTGGAAACCACGGCTGCTCTTTATCGTGGCGATTATCTTGAGGATCTAGACTACCAATGGGTGATTCCGGTTCAAGAAAAACTGAAAAATATCAACATCAGTTTAAAGCAAGAACTGGCCGGCTATTATTTGAAAAACAAGATGTATTCACGGGCTCTGGTCCATATCAGACAGCTCAGGGCGGAGGACCCGTATTCCGAAGAAGTGTTGCGTTTATTATTGGCAACCCTTGCCGGAAAGGGAGATCTATTGGCTGTAAAAAAAGAATATACAGCCTTCGCTAAAACCCTCTTTGAAGAATTGGGTATCCAGCCGTCTTACGAGACAAAGGCTTTTTTCAAAGAATTATGCCAGGTCAAATCAGCAATAATGTATGCTTGAAAAGGAAATTGGCCTGCGCCTACTTGATAAAGGTAAAGACGGCCCCGGTTTCCCCTGCCCCACCTCTAGGACAATAACCTCTGTCCACTCTATCCCCGCGCTGTCACGGCGATTAGTTTGGAAATTCCCACCCGTACCCCATAGCCAAGTACAGGAGAATACCATTTTTCCGCGGAAAGATATTGATTAGTTGTTTGTTCAGGGGCGCCACCAGGTAATAACTGCCGGAAGCCCCTAATTTATTCTGGTCTGCGCGGTCGCTTGACCTTACCTAAGCTTTCCTTTGTGTTGACAATAAGGAAGAGAAAAAGGTAAGATAAGATTATCGCACCAGTTCCCACAGGGGATGAGACCGAGAAAGAGAAAAAACCTTCCGGTAGGCGGAAGGTTAGGTTTAAAGGTGCTGATTTTATCCCAAAAATCTGGGTATTTCTAATCAAGGGTTGAAAGATTGGAACAAATCTAACTGGCGCGTCTGGCAGGATTCGAACCTGCGACCTATGGATTAGAAGTCCATTGCTCTATCCAACTGAGCTACAGACGCGGACCAATAATTATATTACCATATTCAGTTCCAAAGTTCAATGCTTTCATTCAAGCTATTTGCGTTGCAACCAATAAAATAATCAGGACTCCAGTACAATATATAGTGCTGATAAGCCTTCGCCGTCTACCGCTTTTAGTTTGGAAAATTAGCCAATTCCTCAGGTCTGGATTGAAAGAGAAAGAGAACCCAATGAAGATAAAGGGAGTTTAGAAGGAGGATTACTATGGAAATGATCAGAATACAACTGGCCGGAGAGACGAAGGTCGTGACCAAAGGAGTCACCGTCCAGGAGGTCTTGGAGGCATGGCCTGGACAGAGTCATCCTCAAATCGTGGCGGCAATCGTCGGGAAAGATCTGCGGGAGCTCTCTTTTTGCTTAACTGAGGATACAACCATTATGCCGGTGGATCTAACCCATGTGGACGGAGTGCGGATCTATAGCCGGAGTTTAATGATGGTCTTTATTCGCGCGGCCAAAGAAATTTTCCCCCATTGTCAGGTCAGGATCATGTATTCGCTGAGTAAAGGCCTCTATGGGGAGCTTTACATTGGCCGGTCTCTGCTGGAAAAGGATCTTCGGCAGATCGAACAAAGAATGCGGACGATTATCGCCGCTGATGAAAAAATTGAGAAACTACGAATGCCAGTGGAAGAAGCGATTAAAATTTTCGAAGAGGAAGGTTTAACCGACAAAGTAAAATTAATGGGCTACAAGCAAACTAAAGAAATCTCCGTTTACCGTTGCGGCGATTATTATGATTACTATTTCGGTTATATGCTACCCAGCACCGGGTTTTTAAAGGAATTTGAGTTACTATTTCATCTTCCCGGTTTCATCCTCCGGTTCCCGTCGCAAGCTTCGCCGGAAAAAGTCCCCCCCTATGTCGAACAGCGCAAACTCTCCCAGGTGTTTTATGAATATGAAAAATGGGGTGAAGTTTTAGGGGTTAGTGATCTTGCTTCTCTGAATCGGTTGATTGAGGCCAAGAAGGGAGAAGAATTAATTCGTTTGGCCGAAGCGCTCCAGGAAAAGAAGATTGCCCAGATTGCCGATGAGATAACCCGGGACCGGGAAAGGGTACGGTTGGTGATGATCGCCGGCCCGTCCTCTTCCGGTAAAACCACCTTTACCCAACGTCTGGCCATTCAACTTCGGGTCAATGGGGTGCGTCCGGTCTCCTTGTCTTTAGACGATTATTTTGTCAGCCGGGAATTTACGCCCCGCAACGAAAAAGGAGAACCGGATTTTGAAGCCCTGGAAGCGATTGATCTTGACCTTTTTAACGAACAGTTAGCCGATCTGATTATGGGGGAAAAGGTGGAGATTCCCCGGTTCAACTTCATGAAGGGGGAACGGGAATATCGAGGCGAAGTCCTGCAGATTAAACCGGACCAACCAATTTTAATCGAGGGTATCCACGGATTAAACGAACGGTTGACCCAAACGGTGCCGAAGGACCGGAAATTCAAGGTTTATATCAGCGCCTTGACCCAATTGAATATGGATAACCATAACCGGATCCCGACAACGGATAACCGTCTGATCCGGCGGATCGTCCGGGACAGCCAGTTCCGTTCCCACGATGCTCTAACTACCTTGCGGCTTTGGACGGCGGTCCGGGCCGGGGAAGAAAAGAATATCTTTCCCTTCCAGGAGGAAGCTGATCTTATGTTTAATTCAGCCCTCACTTATGAACTGGCCATTCTCAAAAAGTATGTAGAACCGCTCTTAAAAGCCATCCCACCGGATGTTCCTGAATATGCGGAGGCTAAACGGCTGTTGAAGTTCACTGCTTACTTTTTACCCCTGGACGAGAAGGAAGTGCCGACCAACTCGATTCTGCGGGAATTTATCGGCGGAAGTTGTTTCGAGTGTTAATGGTTTTTAACGAAAGGATTCTTGACTTCAAGTTCCCCATGATGCTAGAATAAGTAAAATATAAATAAAAGTATTTTTTCTTTTAACCGGGCGGTCGCGGTAATCGTTGTTGAGGAGGAATAAGATGCTGGCTAGCGAAGTTTTTCAACGTAATTTTACCATCAACTCCTAAGGACATTTAGAAATTGGCGGGTGTGATCTAGTTCAACTGGCCCGTTCTTTTGGCACCCCCCTCTATGTCTTGGATGAGAAAAAAATAAGAGCTAATTGTAGGGAATATATGGAAAGCCTCCAAGATGTTTATCCCGACGCTGAGGTGGTTTATGCCGGTAAGGCTTTTTTGACCAAAGCCATGTGTTGTTTAGTATATCAGGAAGGCCTTGGTTTGGATGTGGTTTCCGGCGGGGAACTTTATACGGCTTTAGAAGCCGGGTTTCCGGCGGAACGTATTTATTTCCATGGGAACAATAAATCCCGCGCCGAACTAATGATGGCCCTGCGCCACGGTGTCGGCCAGATTGTCGTTGATGGTCTCATGGAACTGGAAACCCTGATTCAATTGGCGATTGAAACCAGGACCCGGCCCCGGGTCCTTCTGCGGTTAAGACCGGGAATTGAAGCCCAGACCCATACTTATGATCAGACCGGACAGGAAGATTCCAAATTTGGGCTGGGGGTAGGGGATGGCAGTGCTTTAGAAGCGGTTAAGATGGCTTTGGCTTCGCCCCAGATTAAACTGGTGGGTTTTCATTCCCACATCGGATCCCAGATTTTTGCGGTGGCTCCTTTTAAAGCAGCCATTGAAGTTTTAGCCACCTTTATGGTTGAGGTTCAAGCGCAAACCGGTTATGTGGCGCCCATCTTGGACCTGGGGGGAGGCTTTGGCATAGCCTACAATAAGTCAGAAGAACCGGAACCGCTCCGGAAGATTGTCCGTGAAATCGGCCACCATACACGGGTCCGATTAACTGCGCTTCAGTATCCCCTTCCGAAGTTGGTTTTGGAACCAGGCCGTTCCATTGTGGGGGACGCAGGGACGACCCTTTATACGGTGGGAAATATCAAAACCATCCCCGGAGTGCGAACCTATCTGTCGGTCGACGGTGGAATGGCGGATAACCCACGGGTTGCCATTTACCAAGCCGTTTACGAAGGGGTGTTGGCGAATAAGATGAATGAACCTCTGACTGAAGTCGTAACGGTAACCGGGAAATGCTGTGAATCCGGGGATATGTTGATTTGGGATTTACCGATCGCCCCGCCCGCGCCCGGGGACCTTTTGGCGGTCTTTGGGACCGGGGCGTATAATTATTCGATGGCTAGTAATTATAACCGGTTACCGCGGCCCGCGATGGTTCTGGTGGCCAATGGGGAAGCCGAGTTAATTGTCGCCCGGGAGACCTATGCGCAGATCGTTCAGAACGACCTTGTTCCGGCCCGGTTAAGGCTGAAAGCCCCGGAAGAAAGGATTGCCAAATAAACCCCGAAACAGGTGGGCTTGGTGGTAGGTAAAACAGACGGGATCCCGTCTGTTTTTTACCGCCGGGTATGGAAGCGGGGAGAAACTTCAGTTTAGTGGTACCGGTAGCCAATTTATGCTATAATAATTTGAGGGTTACTCGCAGGTGGGGCTTCTTGCGTTCCGCTTTGCGGTGGAGGTTGTTTAATGACCGATCTTTACATATTGATTATGTCTATACCGTTGATCTTACTCTCTTTGGTTGTGCATGAATTTGCCCATGGGATGGTTTCTTACCGGTTAGGTGATCCCACCCCGAAACTGACGGGGCGCTTAACCCTAAATCCATTAGCCCATTTAGATCCCTTTGGCACTTTGATGTTGATTATCAGCATCCTGAAGGGTTTTGGTTTTGGATGGGCGAAGCCGGTCCTGATTGACCCGCGTTACTATAAAAATCCACTGAAAGGCAGTGTGCTCGTGGCCCTGGCCGGTCCGGCCGCCAATATCGGGTTGGCCTTCTGTTTTGGCTTACCGTTAAGATTCTTCAATCAGGGTTGGTGGCCGCTGGCGCTCACTCCTAAACTAGCCTCTTTACTGATAGATTTTCTTTATATCGGTCTCTTATTGAATTTGGGTTTGGCTTTTTTTAATTTATTGCCTATCCCGCCATTGGATGGATCGCGGCTGGTCCGCTATTTTCTCCGGGGACAAGCTGTGCTTCTTTATGACCGGCTTGAACCTTATGGTTTTCTCCTGTTGTTTGCGCTACTTTTCTTTTTTGGTGATGCTTTTAACCGTTTTTTCTCCTTTGTCTTGTCCTTTGGTGTCTCCTTGATCACCGGGTTTTAGGTGGTGTTTTTAAGTAAACCAACTCCCTTGGTACCGGCCTCATGTGAGGCAATAAGGAAGGAGGGTTGCTGTTGGCTGTTGGACAAAGGGTTATAAATCTTTTCCGTCGCAAACTAAATAAAGTCGATCGTGAACTGGTCGAAAGTTATCTGGATGAAGCCGGTCTTTTTCTCTTTAATCAAATGAGTTTTTCCGACCAAAAGCATGCTGTTACTGTCGCACGGTATCTTTTGTCCGAAAAGGTCGACACACAAGGGGCGAATTTACGGCCTTTGATCAAAGGGGCTTTACTCCATGATGTGGGGAAAGTTAAGGGGGAAATCGCTTGGTGGAACCGGATTCTGGTCGGTTTGATCCGCCGTTTTTTTCCACGCTTACGTACGAAGTGGGGAAAACGGGGGGAAGGCGGGTTAAACCATGCACTTTATGTTGACTTACATCATCCGTCCCGTGGCGCCTATATGGCGGAGAGTTTAGGAATTGACCCGACCGTGGTTTCCTTAATCAAACATCACCATGATGAACCTAATGAGCGGACCAACTTGGAACTGGCCCTCCTCCAAAACGCCGATGCCAAAAATTAAGACCGAAATAAATGAACAGGGTACTTACCAGGTAACCCTGGAGGTGTTTAGTGGTCCCCTCGACCTTTTATTGCACTTAATTAAGCGCGCGGAGATAGATATCTACAATATTCCAATTGTTGAAATTACCGACCAGTTTTTGGCTTATCTGCACAACATGGAGTTTTTAGACTTGCAGGTGGCTGCTGATTTTTTGTTAATGGCGGCCACTCTAATGCAGATTAAAGCCCGTATGCTTTTACCCCGTCCGGTGGTGGAGACGGAAGAGGAAACCATGGAAGAAGAGGATCCCCGGATGGAACTGGTGGAAAGGCTGTTGGAATATAAGAGAGTAAAAGAAGTTGCCGCTCAACTTCAAGATCGAGAAAGGCAATCCAGTCAATTCTTTACGCGGACGGGTGGTTCTTTCCCTGACTTAGAGGTAGCGGCAGCGGCCGAACCAGTCGGACAGGTTACGCTTTGGGACTTGATCCAAGCCTTCAGTGCCCTTCTGGAAAGTTTAGTTCCCCGTCTCGAACTGGAAGGAATGCCGGAGGAACAATATTCGATCCAAGACAAAATGGAAGAAATTATCCAACATTTAGCTAGAGCACCCCGGGTTATGTTTAGTGCTTTGTTTGGAGGATTGACTTCAAAAAAGGCGGTTGTCACCTCCTTCTTGGCTCTCTTAGAATTGATCCGGATGCGTAAAATCTATGTGGAGCAGGATAGGACCTTCGGCGAGATTGTCATTGCGCGCTGGGAGGAGAAGACGTGAATTGGCGTGAAGCAAAAGCGGTGTTAGAGGCGTTGATTTTTGCTTCTTCCGAACCGGTCACCGTGAAAGAAATGAGTATGATTACCGTGCTGAACGAAGAGACCATAGCCAGCCTTTTAGCGGACTTGGCCCAAGAATATAATGACCAGCAACGGGGGATTCAAATCAAGGAGATAGCCGGTGGTTACCAATTCGTGACAAAGCCGGAGCTGGCGGTTTATTTAGAGAAATTAAAGAAGGTTCCCCGACAAGTACCCCTCTCCCAAGCCGCGTTGGAAACACTGGCGATTATTGCTTATAAACAACCGATTACCAGGGCGGAAATAGAAACCATCCGCGGAGTGCGGGTTGATAGTTCCCTCTCGACTTTGTTAGAAAGAGGGCTAATTGAAGAGACCGGGCGGAAAGAAGGCCCCGGCCGCCCCATTCTGTACGGGACAACCAAAGGATTTCTGAAGTATTTTGGTCTTAATAGTTTAGATGAATTACCCATCGTCGACGACTGGATCATTAATCAACAAATACAGATTGATTTGACCGCCGATTGAGGATAGGTGGTCGCGCACGCTGGCTTCCGCCAGCCGGAGCCCAATGGTGAAAATTCGAGGCCAGGTCCAGTCGAGAAGCATCGAAGACGGACAGAAGCTGGCCGTGCACAGCGGCGCTTGAATTGGTTGTTCATGCCGACTACCAACAGCATACCTCAGTAATTTAATCAAAGTCGGGTGAACAACGCAAGCTATTTTTAAGTAGGAGGGTAAAAAATGAGGTTCAACTTCAAATTCGACCGGGATGGTAATTATTATTTTGGCTTGGTCCTCCTGGTGATCGCCTCAGCCTCGATTATTTGGGCTTTTTTCTTTGACGGATTCGATCCTGAGGATTTTTTGGTTTATTTTTTGGTTTACGCCTGGGGGTTTACTTTACTGTTAAAAAGCGACACCGAATACCGCTTTAATCGGTTGGAGAAGGTTGTCACCACTTTACAAGCGAAGTTGGACCAAATCGTGGCCGATGCTCTACACGAAAACAAGGACGGACAAGAAGAAACAATAGAAGTAGAAGATGCAGTGGGGATCGAGCAGACGGAAACGTTTGAGAATGACAACGCGGAGCAGATGGATCCTCTAGAAACAGAAGCAGAAAGGGCAGCGAACGCCGAATCAGAAATATCCGACGAGAAAAGCGATGAAGCATGATAAAGGTAAAACTAGGATTTCCGCTTTGTAAAGGTGGGTGGTGTCACGGACGATTGAGGAAGAATAATTGGTAGTTGCTCACGTCTTGGTCGACGGAGTAAAACTAGATTATGAAAAAGAGGAGAGATAAAAATGATCGTTACTTCAAAGGCTATTTTAGAAACCAGTTTACAAGCCTATAAAAAGGGGAATCCCTTTGCCATTGGCGCCTTTAATGTCAATAATATGGAGCAGATGCAAGGGATTATGATGGCGGCAAAGGAAACGAATTCCCCCGTCATCGTTCAGGTGAGTAGAGGGGCTTTAAAATATGCCCAGGATTTGTATCTGGTTAATATTATCAAGGCTGGCGCCGAACTGAATCCGGAAGTTCCTTTGGCTATTCATCTAGACCACGGGAATAGTTTTGAGACGGTGAAACGGGCAATTGATCTAGGCTTTACTTCCGTGATGATCGATGGTTCGTTAATGGAAGACTCTAAAACTCCGTCCACCTTTGAGTATAATGTAAAGGTCACGGCGGAAGTGGTTAAATACGCTCATGACCTTGGCGTTTCTGTCGAAGGAGAACTGGGCACCCTTGGCGGAATTGAAGACGGAGTTGGTTCCGGTCAAACCCACTTGACCGATCCGGACCAGGCGGTTGAGTTTGTGGAAAGAACCGGTGTTGACGCTTTGGCCATTTCAATCGGTACTTCCCATGGGGCTTACAAATTTAAAAACGAGCCGAAATTAGCCTTTGATATTATTGAAAAGATCCGGAAATATTTACCCGATACTTATTTGGTGGCCCATGGTTCCTCCAGTGTCCCCCAAGAATTACTGGATATCATTAACCAATATGGTGGTGACATGGAGACCGCGAAAGGGGTGCCTTTAACCGCTTTACAGAAAGCGATTGTCTGCGGGATTAATAAGATTAATGTAGATACCGATATCCGTTTAGCAGCCACGGGGGCAATTCGCCAATTCTTTGTGGAGAATCCAAAAGCTTTTGACCCCAGAGAATATAATACGGTGGCGCGGAAAGCCATTGCCGCCGAGGTGAAGAAGAGGATGGAGGTTTTTGGCACCGCCGGACATCGGGACGAAGTGCCCAATTGGGGTCTGGCGGAAATGAAAAAACAGTATAACTCTTGACAAAGCCGAAAGTCAACATGTATTATATTTAAAAGTGTACGTGAACAACGATGAACGGAAGGAGTAACCTTGGTCCACCGACAGAGAAGGGGTTCTCAGGCTGGAAGACCCCGCGGCCCTGCCATGGTGAAGTCGTCCCGGAGTTCTTCGGTTGAAAAGCTTGTCTTGAGGGGAGTAAACCGGAGCGGTCAGCCCGTTAATGCTGTTAAAGCGCCTCTACTTTTCTGATAAGGGTAGGGGAACTAAGGTGGTACCACGAAACTGAACCTTTCGTCCTTAAGGATGAAAGGTTTTTCTTTTTAGAAAGAATGAACTATTTAAGGGGAGGAATGGACATGGACCGGCTATTGCCGAAGGTTTATGACCCGAAAACAGTAGAGGAGAAATGGTACCGTTTTTGGCTTGAGTACGATTATTTCCATGCGGAGGTTGACGCCAAGGCGAAACCTTACGCTTTAGTGATTCCGCCGCCGAACGTCACGGGTAAACTCCATTTAGGCCACGCTTTAAACAATACGCTCCAGGATATTCTCGTCCGTTACCACCGGATGAAAGGGGAGAATGCCATGTGGATTCCTGGGACCGACCACGCCGGCATTGCTACCCAGGTGAAAGTGGAGGAAGAGTTGGCCAAAGAAGGGACTAACCGGCAGGAAATCGGGCGCGAGAAGTTTTTGGAACGGGTGTGGCAGTGGAAAGAGGAGTACGGGGGTACTATTATCCGGCAACTGAAAAAGCTTGGGTCCTCTTGTGACTGGTCACGGGAACGTTTTACTATGGATGAGGGTTGTTCCCGGGCCGTGCGGGAAGTCTTTATCCGTCTTTACGAAAAAGGCTTGATTTACCGGGGAAGTTATTTGATTAATTGGTGTCCCAAGTGTGCGACTACCCTTTCCGATATTGAGGTGGAACACCAAGACCAAGCCGGCCGTCTCTGGCATTTACGTTATCCGCTGGCGGAAGGGGAGGGCTACATCGAAGTCGCAACCACCCGTCCGGAGACAATGCTTGGTGACACGGCGGTGGCTGTCCACCCGGCCGATGAACGTTACCGGCGTCTCGTGGGGAAAAAGGTGATTCTTCCCATTGTGAACCGGGAGATCCCGATCGTGGCTGACGAGATGGTTGATCCGGAGTTCGGCACCGGTGCGGTGAAAGTCACTCCTGCCCATGATATTAACGACTTTGAAGTCGGTTTACGCCATAATTTGCCCCAGATCACTGTGGTTGGTTTTGATGCGCGGATGACGGAAGCCGCCGGTAAATACGCCGGTTTGGACCGGGATGACTGCCGGAAGAAGCTGCTTGCCGATCTGGAAGCCGGTGGTTATCTAGTCGGGGAAGAGCCCCTTTCCCATGCGGTGGGGACTTGCTACCGTTGCGAGACGGTGATCGAACCTCTCATCTCCAAACAATGGTTTGTCAAGATGAAACCTCTGGCCGCACCGGCGATTAAGGCGGTCCAAGACGGACGGATCCGTTTTGTGCCCGAACGGTTTACCAAGATTTATCTGAACTGGATGGAGAATATTCGGGATTGGTGTATCTCCCGGCAACTTTGGTGGGGACACCGGATTCCCATTTGGTACTGCCAGGACTGTGGGGCGGAGATTGCTGCCCGCGAAGAACCGGAGGCCTGTCCTAAATGTGGCCAGACCAGCCTCGAACAGGATCCGGATGTCCTGGATACCTGGTTTTCTTCCGCCTTGTGGCCTTTTTCCACGATGGGCTGGCCGGAGGAGACGGCTGAACTAAAACACTTTTATCCTACGGCAGTGTTGGTGACAGCCCGGGATATAATCTTCTTCTGGGTTGCCCGGATGATCTTCATGGGTTTAGAGTTTATGGAGGAGATCCCCTTCCATGAGGTGTTAATCCACGGACTGGTCTTGGATAAGGACGGGAAGAAGATGAGTAAATCCCGGCCGGAGACGAATATTGATCCCTTGGATGTGATCGAAAAATATGGGGCAGATACTTTACGCTTTACACTAGCGACCGGAACCACCCTTGGGCAGGATCAGCGGTTCCAAATGGAGAAGATAGACGGGATCCGTAATTTTTCTAATAAGATCTGGAACGCCGCTCGTTTTGTCCTGATGAATCTGGAGGATTATCCGGAGAAAGTGGAGGAAAGGGTCGATCCTTCCGCCCTTTCTTTGGCCGACCGTTACATCTTATCCCGACTGCAACGGGTAACTGCTGAAGCCGAGGGGATGCTTAACCGGTATGACCTAGGAGGATTTGCCAATCTGCTCTATGAATTTATCTGGAGTGAATTCTGCGATTGGTATATTGAGATGGCCAAACCTGCTCTCCGCTTAGAAGGAGAAGCGAAACAGAGGACCCAAACGGTCCTGGTGACCGTGCTCCGGCAGATCATGGTCTTGCTCCACCCCTATATGCCATTTATAACGGAAGAAATCTGGCAGACCCTGCCCCACCAGGGAGAGACACTGATGTGTGCCCCTTGGCCCACGCCGGACCAACGGTTCATTGACGAACAGGCGGAAGCAGAAATGGGTCTCATCATGAATATCACCCGCGCGATCCGGAATATCCGGGCCGAAGCTGGGGTCGATCCTGGCCGGAAAGTGGAAGCGATCTTTTTGACGCCTCCGGCGAAGCAATCCATCCTCACCGCAAATCAACTCTATCTTCAGACCCTGGCCGGTTTGAGCAAGATGGAAGTAAGAGACAGTGATACTGTTAAGCCGGCAAAAGCTATGACCGCGGTGGTGGAAGGGGTTGAGATCTATTTACCCTTAGCCGGAATGGTTGATTTGGAATTAGAGTTGAAACGGTTACAGAAGGAACAAGCGACTTTAGAAACGGAAAGAAGAAGGCTCAGCGGGAAGCTGGCCAATGAGCAGTTTGTGGCCAAAGCCCCCCCCGCGGTGGTCGAGAAGGAACGGAAGAAACTGGCCACCCTGGAAATTGACTACGCAAAAATCAAAGCCCGCTTGGCTGAGCTTTCCCAAGACTAATTCTTGCTTTAAGGAGGAGGAAGATGCCGGATTTTACGGAAGACCAAGAAGTCCTATCCGCTTATACGGCGGAGACTTCCGATTTATTGCTTAGCTTAGCGCTGATCTTGAGGGAATTGGACCGGAATCCACAGAGCGCCGCCCAATACCATGAGCGCTTAGACCAGATTATCCATACAATCCAAGGCTCATCAGCGGTCATGGGGGCGGAAACCATCAGTTTGCTCATAAGCGAAGTGGAGCAATACCTTCATTTCGTCCGGCAGGGGGCACGGGAACTGGATTCTTCCGCTCTCCATCTCCTTTTAGACTTAACGCTTGAACTTTCCACTTATTTGGAAGAAACCTTTCCTGCCCCCTTCGCCGGGGAAGAATGGCGGGC
>DUQR01000025.1 GCA_012837715.1 Bacillota bacterium
CCCTGATTGTGTCTGCTACACTTAAGTCATATTTAATATATAGTTTCACTGCTTTAATACGATCTTCGTATGAGTACATGGACATCCTCCTGACTATTCCAAGTCCAGGATTTTGTCCGCACCCCCTACTGGTGATTTTTCTTTTGCTAAATCAAGTATTAGAATTGTTAAGAAGAAAGATGAAGAAGGCTATATTGTGGAACTACTCGAGAATGATGATGCTGGTATTGCCTGCGATCACTGTCAAGGACTTGAGACACCTTTATGTATACAGTATTGTTTACATAGCGAATATTTGCAAGAAATATTAGATGAGTTTATCAGCAAGAAAAATGATTAAACCGCACTCTTCACACAGATCATAAATGATTCAAGACCGATTGACGCTATAGAGGCTTTTTCCCTTTGTAACCAATTGAAAAGGATTCCGACACAACATATACGATCAATATATTATTTTGGAATGGTTAAAGCAATGAACAACGCAAAAAGCCCTATTAACAAGAAAAGGAGGAGGCAAACTATTTATGTCGGAGAATTTATATGCTTATGCTGGCAAAATATTAAGGATAAACCTCTCTACCGGCGAATTTTACACTGAACCAACTTCTAAGTATATCGATGATTGGCTTGGTTCCACTGGTATTGCGATTAAAATCCTCTACGATGAACTACAACCATGGGTTACCCCCTACGATCCGATGAATAAATTGATCTTCGGTTCCGGAGCATTGTTGGGCACTCCGGCCATCGGCGCCAATAAGATGAGCGTGAGCACGTTAGGTCCAGTTACCGGCGGTTGGGCTAGCGGGCTTAGTGATAGTTACGTCGGCTTACATCTAAAATATGCCGGTTACGATCTCTTAGTAATCGAAGGAAGAGCATCGACTCCGGTTTATCTATGGATTGAAGATGAGCGGATTAAGATCCGGGATGCTTCCCATCTCTGGGGGAAAACAACTTGGGAGACGCTTGACTCGATCCGGGAAGAACTTAACGACCCGGATCTCCATGCCGTTTCCATTGGGCCCGCCGGAGAAAATCTGGTTCGAGGGGCCTGTATCATCCAGGATAAAAATAGAGCCTTCGGTCGATGCGGATGCGGAGCGGTAATGGGTTCGAAAAATCTAAAAATGATTATCGCTAAAGGCTCCCACTCGATCAAAGTAGCTCAACCCAAACGTTTTATGACCGCAGTAAAAGAATATTTGAAATTGTTCGAAGGAAGTAATTTAGGGAAATACGGTACTCTACACTGCTACGGTAGGAAACAAGATATCTCCGGTAATAATTGGAAAAACTGCCAAGAATCTTCCATTCCGGAGCATTTGTTTGAGAAAATGGATCCCAGAGTAACAGTGAAAAAATATGAGGTTGGCCCGGAAAGTTTTCCCGGATGTGGGGTTGGCGGATGTGGAAGGCGCCTCCACATAACTGAAGGACCCTACAAAGGTCTGAAAACTACCAGTAATCAATGGGAAACCTTCAGTACAATACAAACCAGATTGGCTGTGGAAGAACCAACCTTTATGGTTCAGGCGAACGCCCTCTGTAACCAACTAGGATTGGATGTCAACCTCGTTGGCGGCGCAATTGGTTGGGCAATGGAATGTTTTCAGCGGGGAATAATCACGGAAAAGGATACAGGCGGCCTCAAATTAGAATGGGGCAATGCCGAACTTGTCTTGGCCTTGACCAAAAAAATAGCCTATCGGCAAGGATTTGGTAATCTTCTCGCCGAGGGATGCGCCCGGGCTGCCCGGATCATCGGTCGGGATAGTGATTATTATGCCATGCATATAAAGGGACAAGACCTTTATGAAGTTTTACGCGGCTCAGTAGGGTGGTGCTTGGGGACAACGACCTCAACCCGAGGGGGCGGCCATACGACCGGGGCACTGATTACCGAGACTTTCCCCAATGACAATCAGGAAAAAGCCAGACAAGTGTTTGGTGTTGATGTTGAGGATCCATTAGATCCCTTGTCTTATGAGGGGAAAGCAGAGTTGGTAAAATATATGGAAGTCTCCCACCGGATCAATAACTCATTAGGAATCTGCCACTATAATACAATCTCAGTAGATATCAATTTTCTTAATCTCCCTCATCTCGCCGAGTTTTATTCTGCGGCAATCGGTCGTGAAGTCACTGTCGAAGAGTTCGAAGAGATTGCCATGAGACAATTAAACTTGGAAAAAGCATTTAATTTAAGGTTTACCAATTTAGGCCGGGCCGATGATCTGCCGACACCACGCGATTTATCTGAACCCATCCCTTCCGGTAAACTAAAAGGCTGGAGGATCGATAAAAAAGATTACGATCGCTTACTTGATGAGTATTATGAGCTTCATGGCTGGAATAAAGAAACAAGTTATCCAACCCGCGCCACACTCGTCAAATATGGGTTAGGAGCTGTGGCCGACGATTTAGAGAAGATTGGCAAATTAGGTGAATAAAACAGCGACATGAGCGCAACGCCCCCTATCGACATAGGATAGGGGGCTTATCATTATTAGGTGAGCACTACAAAGGAAAAAGCCTCCGTCTAGCCTATACAGAGGCAAAATTATTACAATGCCGATTGGAGTATATCGACAACTATTTATTAACAGGTTAGCGTGAGCAGTAACAAATGATCCGTCTTTCCCCTAGCTGGTTATAGACTTGCTCCAGGTGCAGCTCTGCTTCGCCCATCTTGAAAACGAGGCCGGCCCCAATACTTTTATAGAGCACAAACTCTTCGACCCGCTGATTACTCCCGATTACGCCTCCGGCGTCCACAAAAACAGCAGCGTTTAGCAGACCCAGAAACGGCAGGTCACTATAGGGGAATAAGGCCCATTGCCGCTCAACTGCGAGAGCCAGTCCCCGGTTTCCGGTCATTTCGTCCTTCCGATACCCGCGGATCAGATCCGCCAAATCGAAGTAGGGTGTAAGCAACTGCGTCTCTCTGGCGAATCCGAGCCATGGTCTGATCTTCAAATCGCCCAGAATTACCGGAAGCTTTAGGGTAGCGGTATAATATGAAGCGCCACTTTCCTTCACTTTACCGGCTACAGTCTTTAGCAGCAGCTTAACCTCCCGATCCCAATCAAAATAGAGTCGTTTACTGTAATCAAGAAAGACCAGTCTGGTTTGGACCCCTGTCCCATCCCGTTCTATTGCTCCGTAGAAAATCCCTCCGGTTAGGCTATGCCCGGCCGCTATTTGGTAACAGATCCTACCGGTTATTCCTTGTTGATGCGCATACCCCGGCACATACTGGTGCATCCAATACCCATAAAAAAGGCGCCATAGAAAAGGAGTAGTCTCATAAGAGGCCCCGATATAACTAAGCACTTTATCTCTTCCATAGTCATAGGCGATTCCCAATTGCGGGGTAAAATCACCCCATGGATAAGCATACTCCACCCCAATCGTGCTCTGATCAAAAGGCAAGATCAGGTGAAACTCAGCCCTCACCGGTAAATAATCGCTTAGCAATAACACCAGCGCCAGTAAGAAGACGCTCAGCGCCTTGTGAATCATTATTCTCCTCATTCTCTGCTCTCCTTTGCGCTTTTGCTTCGGAAGACTACATAATTATCCCGTATTTGTTGCTTACAATTATCCGCAAAACGATCTTCTACACTCAGAATTTAGCTTCAATCTGGAACACATACTCCCGAGCAATGGGGTTTTTCCGCGCCGCGCTGTTTTTCCCGCCGCCAAAGTTGGTAATGACAATCTCCGGCGTAACCGTGTTGTCGCCAAGATACTTCAGGTTAATGATCCTAATCCAGCCACCGTCTTGAAGATGAAAGATTTTTTTAATTCCCCATTGCCATCTGCCAAAAAGCCCGGGTTCTCTACCAAGACTGGCAAATAGATAAGGACCCTGTGTATAGTAATACTCCATGATGAAGGTAAGATAGGCGCCGGTATATACTCCGCCCAGCAAATATTTGCTAGTTTTTCCCGCAAACTCGGTGTTCATTCCCCCGTGAAGGCTGAGTCCATTCAAGAGATCCCAAGAAAACTCGGCCCCCCCTTGCCAGTGGTTAACCCCGTCTCGCCAAATATAGGATATAACCGTTTCCCAATCACCGGTCGCCAGCATTTTCCCTACTCTTAGCCAGCTGGCGCCGGAATGGGCACTTTCCCACGCCGCTCCAGCCACCAGGTCATACGGGGAAAATATAACTTTACTTTCCAGACCCCAAAAGGCGTCTTCCCTCCCCAGTGGGTAATTGGGGATAAAGGCCAGGCCTTTACCCCAGGTCCAGTCCTTCTTTCCCAGCTCCCATAGGGCTGATCCGGAGAAACCGCTGATTGTGGCTTGGTCCGTCTCCAGAAGAAAATCGGAAAAATGCCCTGTTATTTTCAGTTCATATTGGCAGGCGCCACGATAACCGGATAAACTCAGTCCCATCTTGGTGTCGCTTTCAGTCTCGATCAAAAGTCTTTGCTGAGCAGGGAACTCTGCACTCACCTGATGATAGGCGAATTCAGTCTTGAGCGCACCGCTGAGCATCTCGACCCCGGCTAAGGCTTGGCTAGCGCTGACCAAGTAACCCCCTACGATCAACGGGAAACAAAGCGCCCCGCGAAGAAGCCACTGACCTACTTTGTTTTGATCAATCTTCATCTTTCTCCACGTCATGTTTATACAGCCCCTATTCCTTAACCAGAAGCTGAAACTTGCCCATCATTAAAGGATCAAAGGCCGTCTCCGGCAGTTCCCGCTTTTGAATGGAGAGATAATTCAGCACGGTCCGGCGATCCTTCTCATAAAGCTGGTTCCTAATCTCGATCGTCGCCACTTCATGGCCGTTAAGCGATCGGTAATGGTCATAGCGCAATTCCTTTAAAGGTTCACCATGCACAGATAACAAGAGAATCTTCTCCACCACTACCCCGTTTTTCTCAATCCAAAGCTTGGCCCTTTGATAAGCGGTTTTCCTCTCCAAAGCCTCTAACGCCAATTGATAGTGGGTAGCGGTCTCTTCCATCGCTACTACCCGGTAATCATGGAGATAATCAATCCCGACCGTCTCAGCGATCCCGGCTTCGCCAAAGAGCTTTTGCTGCGCGGAGATGCGCAAAGGGCGGTTTAACCCTTTCTGGTACATCCAAGTATTAGACCCAATGACGAGAAAAGACTGATCTATTAGCCTTTCCGGGCTGATAAAGGTCACCATCTGTTTTTTGGTGGCGTGCAGATAGACACGGACCTCAGCCGTTTGTTGCGTTTCCCCGTCAAAGGAATCCACCCGTAAGTTCAAAATGAACGAACCGGCGCCTAGACCCTGTCGGGCGTAGATCTCTTCCAGAATTCCCTTTGGATCTTGGGCTAAAGCTTTGAGCGATAGGCATAACAAAGAGGATACAACCACGCCGACCATTATTCTAATCCTCAGTCTGACTTTCATGACTAACCCCCCTTTTTTCTTCTCAAATAAAGGGTGTCCCGGACAGACCCGTTCCCATTTCTTTCCCATCAACTTCCCTTCTTCTCTTCTGTGCCATCCTCTACAAATGGCGGAGTACATCCACTACGTTCAGCCGGGCCGCTTTAGTCGCTGGGATAAACGCCGACAACGCAGTGGCGGTTACCACCAGAATGAAGGGGAGAAGGCCGTTGGTCAGCGCCAGGTCAATATAGAGCGGCACCGGATCACTGATTGAAGGCGGGGTATAAGTAATGCCTCCTTGGTTGATCAGATATCCGGCCAGCCATCCTCCAACTACGCCCAGTGTTCCCGCAATCAGGCTGAGGAACAGCCCTTCCAGGCTTAATAAAGCAAAGACCTGACGGCGTTTGGCGCCGATTGCCCTGACCGAACCGATCTCGCTCATCCTTTCAAAGAAGGCCATGGAAATAATCTCTAGGATGCTGAAGAAGACAATAATAAAGAGGACAATCGAGATAAAGAAGAAAATGATCTCGTATAGGCTCCGAACCTGATGGTAGAAGGTGGCCAGATCCAGCCAGCTTTTAATCGTCACTTCGATCCCTTCCTCCTTAAACCGTTCTTGCAGCCAGGAGATGGTGGCCTCGGTCTGGCTGACCTCCGCTAAACTCACCACAAATTTATCTACACCATCCGTATTCAACATCCTCTGCGCATAACTGAGGGGTAGCATAATAAAAGCATTGTCCGCATCAGGATTACCCACAGAGAAAGCCCCGGTCACCTGTAGATTACCGGCATTGTACGCTCCATCCAAAGTGGTGGTCAGCAAGGAAACCCACTCCTCCTCATCCAGACCCAACTTCTGCTTGACTCCTTTCCCAAGAAGGACCCGGTCCACATCGCCCGCGAAGAGATTACTACCACTTACAATCAGGATATTTTGACTTTGGGCGCTCCCCGGTTCTATCCCCTTTCCTGACACTACCACACTGGACTTTTCAGTCCCCATAACCCCATAAACCGCCAATTCCGCGGAAGAGCTGATTACCGCCGGATTTTCCGCCAAGATTTCACCTATTTTACTGATTTCTTCTTTGTCTAACAGATGCCGTTCGTTATCCGTATTCTCCCAATACCCTTCTTTCGCGATCTGTAAATTACCATATTCCATCACCGCCATCATTTCCAAACCTTCGTAGGTGGCGGTGATATAGCCCTTAACCAAAGATAAAACCATCACACTTATGACGATAATTACTGCGCTCAGGAGCGAACGGCGTTTGTTCCGAAGCACATTACGCCAAGCGATCTTCCACATTCTCCACTCCCCCTTGATCTGCAAATACTCCGTCCTTGAGGAGGTAAACCCGGCGTGCGAATTGGTTCAGTGTCAAATCATGGGTCACTATAACCACAGCCACCTGGTATTTCCGATTTAGATCCAGCAATAGCCGGATGATCCTCATTCCGTTCTCCGAGTCCAAATTGCCCGTAGGTTCATCCGCCAGAATTAGCTTTGGTCTAGTGACAAGCGCCCTGGCAATCGCCACCCGCTGTTTCTGTCCGCCTGATAGCTGCGAAGGTAACCTGTTCATCTGTTCCTCTAAGCCTACCTGCGTCAAAACCTCTTTTACCCGTTTCCGCCGCTCGTGGCGGCCTATTTTTTGGAGTAATAAAGGATACTCCACATTCTCACCAGCCGTTAGCACCGGAATCAACTCAAAAGACTGAAAGATTAGACCCACCTTATCGCGGCGCATAACCGTTCGTTCGCTGTCCGATAACCTGCTTAGCGGTTGCCGATCCAGATAAATTTCGCCTGTTGTTGGTTGGTCGATCCCGGAAAGAAGATTAAGTAAAGTGGTCTTACCACTACCGGAAGGGCCATTGATCATCAGAAAATCTCCGGTCTCAATCTTAAAATCGACCTTCTTCAAAGCATACACCCGTTCAACCTGGTTCTGGTAGACTTTCTCCACACCTTTCGCCTCTAAAATAGCCATTTTTTCCCTTCCTCTCACTTCAGCTGGTTCAACCATTCCATCGCCCATGGACTTTGGGGATAAATCTCCAGCGCTTTATTAAAACAAGCCCGCGCCTCTTCTTCCTTTTTCAACTGACCATAGGCCTTTCCGAGCCAGAGATAGGAGAGGAAGAGATCAAACTCATCCTTACTCTCCAAGGCTTTCCGGAGCGCCTCGATCCCTTTTTCCACACTTCCGCCGCCGATCGCCGGCGCATTCAGGTAATAAACACCCAGCGCAATAAAGGCGGCATAGTTTTTCTTGTCGAGACTGATCGCCTTATTCAGTAGTTTAACGGCTTGCGGAGCCTTACTCATTGTATAGATGGCGCCGTTATAACTCATCAGCCGCATATAGGAATCGGCCAAAATCCGGTGGGCGTCGCTAAGGCCCTTGTTCGCTTTCAAAGCCTTCTCCGCCCAACGGCTGCACTCGGTGAAAGCCTGCGCGGCAGCCCGTTTCTCTCCTCTCATCTCCTCCAGTTCAGCTAGGGTAAACTCGACCATGGCCAACCAGTAATACTGCTCAGCCCCAGTAAGGCGTTGCCCAAAAAACTCCTTCACCGCCAGAAGCTTTTTTTTGGCCTCCTCCGTCGGCGCCTCCGCATTATAGAAGATCCGGCGCGCAGTTAAGTACCACGCTATCCCCTCTTTTAAGGCATCTTCCTGACCGCCTGGTCCCATGGCTATTACTGCCTGACAAAAGTAGACAAGCAAACAGAGTAATAGTACGGTAGTAACCACTCTTTTCCGCAAAATCGACCTTCTTTGATTGCCCATTTTCGTTCCCTCCTTCTTTTTACCACCAACCACCATGGTGATGACGTTTTATTCATTATGCACAGAGCCTTCTCTGGCTCTTAGTATATTAAAAACGAAGCCACTCTTCTTCCACTAGAAGATTGAAACTTCTTACGCTATTTGGGATGAGACGCTCTCCTCCTTTCGGAGGAGGGAGGATCTCAACAAAAAAAAGGGGCGCGCCCGCCCCTTTTCTTTCACTGGCCAATGGTATTTCGCTTCGTTTTTTTAAACTTGAACACTAAAAAGAGAAGCCCCACGCTAGGACAAACAGTGGAGCAAAATGTGCTTCCGACAAGTACTTACGCCTCTAATCAGCTAAAAGTTTACCGTAACCGTAGTTCCTTTGCCTTTTACCGACTCAATCCTTAACTTACCGCCTATCTCCGTCACCCGTTCCTTCATTCCTTGGAGCCCGTACTGACGGTCCCCGCCGATCTCCGCCTGATCAAACCCCCGCCCATCATCAATGATGCGCAAAACCCCTTTCCCCGGGGATGAGAGCTCCATCTCCACCCGAACAGATTTGGCCTGGGCATGTTTTACTACATTATTTAGCGCCTCTTGCGCCACACGGTACAATGCAGTTTGCACTTTAAGCTTCAGGCTTTCATCAACCCCCTTGAAACTGGTGGCGATCGCCAACTTGTAACGCGACCGAAAAAGCCCGCATAGATTCTCCAGGGCTTCATAAAACCCGCCTTCCATAACTAGCGGCCGCAATTCATAGACCAAGAGTTCCATCTCTTCCAGGGCCTCGCTGACCATCTCCCGTAAGATCTGGGTGGTTCTTTGGAAAGCTTCCGGATCTTTCTTTTGTAAATATTCCAAAGCGCTCAGATGCAAACTGATCCCATAAAGGTTTTGAGAGACGGAGTCATGCAACTCCTGGGCAATCCGGGTCCTCTCCGCTAGCACCGCCAACCGCTGATTCTCCTGCTCCAAGCGGAGCCTTGCTCCCCTCTCCTGGGCGTAAACAAAGAAGAACCCCACCATTACCGAGGCGATTCCTGCGCCTATACTATAGGTCAATCTCCAACCAATAGGGATATGCCGAAAAAAAAGACTGAAGACGGGAAAAAATATTCCGACACTAACCGGAAAGACCAGCAGGACATTGAACAACGGCCACCTTTGCATCTTGGGGAAGAGGTACTGGGTTACTGTTCCCACCAGCTCATTACCGACTGTTAGTAGAAACCCGATTCCCAAACCGAAACCGATTAGCATCAGAAAAGCCCCAACAGTATCAGGAAATCCATACGTAATTAAGATAAAAGCGATCGTGACCCCTATTCCGATCAGCGCGCCTTTGGCGCCATCGCTCATCAGGGCTGGAAGATCCAACCTTTTCATCTTTTCCTCCTCACCGGCCTTTCTGAAAATAGCCGTCTAGCACCTACCCCGCAAGTTATGTAATAATCTAGATAACCGATTAGAACTTTAGGAGAGCGTTTCAAAATGTTATCGTAATGGTAGTTCCCAGACCCGCCTTGGTATCTATTTGCATCCTGCCGTTCATCTCCCCGATCCGCTCCTGAAGATGCCGCCGGGTGTCTTGACCGTTTCGCTCTTCTTCTCCCGCACCCCCTTGGCCATCATGATAAATCATCAATCTTCCGGAGCCACCACTGGTAATCTCCAACTTTACCTGCACTGTTGAGGCTTGCGCCTGCCGGGCGATCTTGCTGAGCGCTGCTTGGAAAACTTGATAGAGCCCGGTTTGCACTTTGCCGGAGAGGTTTTCTTCCTGACTCTCAAAATCGGTGATAATCCGCAAATTGTATTTGGCGCGGAATACCGTTGCCAGCTCTTCTAAGGCTTCGAACAACCCTTTCCCCATAAAAACCGTTGGCTTTAATTCATAGATCATCAGACGCATCTTTGCTTGGATTTCCGCCACGGTCTTTTGCAACCCCCCGATAACTCCAGGTAAATCCTGGGGCTGGTGTTCATTTAGATAATCGATGGCATTCAGATGTAAATTCATCCCGAAGAGGTTTTGCACCACCGTATCATGGAGTTCCCGGGCAATCCGGTTCCGTTCTTCCAAGATCGCTAATTCTTTATTTTCCTTTTCCAAGCGTAGCTTTTCTTTGGTCTCCCAGGTAAAAGCGAAAAACAGCCCGGTCATGGCTGTAAAAATCCCCACCGCCAGACTAAAACGAAAAATATCATATGGTTTAAAGCCAAAAGGCTGAAAATAATAGCTAGCGCCATAAAAGACCCCAAAACCCACCATAAAACTGAGGAAAAAATAAAACGGCAGAAAACTGGTTAACCCAGGTAATAAAAGAAGAATCAGTTTGGTTAAGTGCTCAATACAAAAGGTCAACGTAAAGCCGATCACCATCCCAAAAGCCGCGGTCTTCAGCCCATCCAGAAGACTGGTTGGGATCCCGGCCAAGGCCAAGCGAAAGGCAAAACTGATCCCGATGCCAAAAATTGCCCCTTTTCCCGCATCCTTAATGATCTCTTTCCCACTCAAAGTCACGGGTTTCATTTATCCGGCAGCCTCTCTTTCGGAGTTTAACTATACTCGTTCGCTACTTACCCAGAAGATACCTGTCAGTACAGGCATAAAAACTTTTTCCCTCAGCTTAAGTATAAAAAAGATCAAACTTTCCTTCTTCCACTGGAGGATTGATTTTTCCGCGCTATTTGGATGAAACCGTCTCCTCCTTTCGGAGGAGATTGTATTTCTTTGTAAGAAAGCATTAACCCATAAGTTCTTCCTTTTTTGAGCGGATTTGAGCATAATCTAGCAATCTCTACTCCATTCTGCCAAAAAAAAGCCTTGGTTTCTTATTTTGAAACCAAGGCTTTTTACTACATATACCGCCCAAGTCTTTGCTACATATACTACAAACTCATTCTTAGGATTGCTAAAACATCTTCTTTATATAGTTTCTTGAAGTTACCCAACGGTCCATTTTTTGTGGCTTTTTCGGCCATTAACTCTAAGTGTTCTTCACCAATGCTGTAATCTGCCAAGCGGGATGGGGCACCCATACTATTAAACCAGGCTCTAGTGCGTTCGATTCCTTCTAAGGCAATTTCCTTTTCCGATTTTCCTGTTGGATCCACCTTAAATACGCGCGTTGCATACTGCACAAATTTGCCGAGGCCCGCTTCGCATACATATTTCATCCAATTGGGAAAGATGATGGCCAGGCCCCCCCCATGGGGGATGTCATAAATGGCACCAAGCTCATGTTGGATTTTATGACTTGCCCAGTCGGTCGCTTTCCCGATCCCCAAGATCCCATTAAAACCAAGGGTACTGGCGAGCATAATATTAGCCCGTGCCCCATAATCCTGGGGATCTGCGATTACCTTATCACTTTCTTCGATCAGTGTTTGCAAAACCGATTCGGCCATACGGTCTTGGATCGGGGTATCGGGCACTTGATCAAAATATTGTTCGTAGACATGGGCGGCAATGTCGACGATTCCATATACGGTGTGCTCTTTCGGCACAGTAAAAGTCAATCGCGGATCAAGGATCGAAAACTTTGGTACCACCAGTTGTGAACGGAAGGATAGCTTCTGCTCAGTTTGAGCGTTGGTGATCACGGCGCTCGCATTCATCTCGGAACCGGTGGCCGCTAAAGTTACCACCACTCCAATCGGGAGCGCCTGCTCCGGCATTTTCCCGCTGGTAAAGATTTCCCACGGATCTTCCTGTAAGTAGTAACCCAACGCAATGGTTTTACAGGTGTCAATAACACTGCCCCCACCAACGCCCAGAACAAGATCGATCCCCTTCTCCCGACAAATCCCGATCCCTTCTCTCACCTTGGAGATATCGGGATTGGGCTTGATCTCACCTAACTCATAAACGGTAAGCCCGGCTGCTTTTAAGGAAGAAACCACCTGTTTATAATAAACGTTCTCGTTAAAGGCGCCACCGTAGCTGACCAATAAAATCTTTCTACCAAAAGCGCTAGCCTTCTCACCTACTAACACAATTTGGTCCTTTCCGAAGATTAGTTCCGTCGTCCGTTGGTAAATAAAGTTCTCCATCATAACACCCTCCTGTATTTAAGACTAGCCGTGTCTCCCCCCCGAACCCCTTTTTGCTACCAACTATTTTTGTCCATAATTGGCCCGCAAGAAGGCTAAAGCTTTCTTAATGTTTTCTTCACTGATTGCCACGGGCGTACCGGCGCAACTGGCAAACAACATTATTTGTGAGACTTTTTCGATCAAATGGCAACGACGCATTGCTTGATCCAGATCGGTTCCGACCGCGATGGCACCGTGGTTAGCAAGCAGGGCACCATTATCCGTTTTCAGAATTTCATTTACATTCTCCGCCAATTCCATCGAGCCCATCGTCGCATACTTAGCAACTCGAAGCGGCCCACCAAAGGAGGCGACCATCGAGTCTAAAATCGGGGGGATCTCCCGGTGTAAGGTAGCCATGGCACTAGCATAAGTCGAATGGGTATGGATTACCCCGTTAACCTCTGGCCGGTTTTGGAATACCTTGAGATGTAAATTGTGCTCAATCGAAGGTTTCCTAGTTCCACCGATAATTTCACCTTTTAAATCTATCTTAACGAGGTCTTCCGGTTTGATTTCCGCATAGGGTATTCCGCTTGGGCTGACATAAATCCAATCCGCCCCGGGTAAACGTCCACTGATGTTCCCCCCAGTACCTTCTGTTAAGCCCTGCGCGATCAGATCATTACCAATCTGAATGATCTTCTCCTGTAATTGTCTTTCGTTCATTTTAGATCCCTCTCATCTTTTCAAAGTTTTGTTTCCATCGTTGATAATACGAAACGTATTCCTTCTTCCACTCTTTGTTTGGTTCAATCACCTCTATTCTGGAGCCCATTATATTGACGGCAGTTTCAAAACTGTCGTAACAACCGGCTCCAACGGCTGCGCAGATCGCGGCGCCAAGGGCAGTCGTTTCATCTTGAGTGGCGACATACAATGGCAGGTCAAGCGTAGCCGCCAAAATTTCTAAGAACAATCTGTTTTTCGTGTTTCCCCCAGTAATAACCAAGCGAATCGGTTTGATCCGGGATATTTCATAGAGCAATTCGATATTGCCCTTAATCGCAAAAGCCACATTCTCAATCGCGCTCCGCATTAAAATGCCGCGTCCATCTGTGCCAAAATAATCCTGGGGTAAGCCGCAAATATACCGCATACTGTTAACCTTTTTGTCCTTAACATCACTGATTACCGCACCCAAATAGGCCATGACGCCATGACTTCCGGGCGGAATCGTCGCCGCCTCCTCTTCCATCAACGCAAAGGACTGCTGAACCGAACCGCTTTGGTAGAAAGAATCCCGCATCCAGCGCATTAAAAGCCCTGTTGCTCTTGCATTCGCTTCCAGTACATATTTGTGTTCGGAGATAAAGGCACACGACCAGGTACGCATTTGATCGTCGATAATCAAACGATCCGTAATGAGTTGAACAGGACATGTGCTCCCGGCCACAATTCCGACCTCGCCCTGGGTGTATTGGCCGTTACCTAACAAAGCAGCCTGGGTATCGGCCACCCCAATGATGACAGGCGTCTTTGCCGATAACCCCAGCTCTTCCACCAACTTAGGTTGGACATAGCCGCAAAACTCGCCGTTCCTTTTGATTGGCGCTAAAATATCGGTTGACAAACCCATATCGGCTAATAATTCTTGGTCCCAGCTGCCGGTTTCAAGGTTATAAAAAAGTGTTTCGCAGGCGTTTGTCGGTTCGGAATATTTTTCCCCGGTCAATTCGTAGAGCACCCAGTCATTCAGCAGCAACACCTGGGCAATCCGGTCGTAGACTTCTTTCTTATGTTCGCGAAACCAGAAGAGCCGACCAGGAGCGAAGAACGGTTCAGGCCAATGACCGGTTTTTCGATAGATTAAAGCCCCATCTTTCCCAGCTAAATCGTCATTATATTCTTCACCGCGCCGGTCTTGGTTCGGCCCGGCATATAGATAATTACCATCCTGATCTAATAAGACGATTCCTTCCCGTTGACTGGTGGAAGTAATGGCTTTAATTGCTTTAGGATTGATGCCGGTCTTTTTGATCACTTCTTTCATGCATGATTTGAGAAGCAACCAAAATTCTTCGGCCGAAAACTCATAAGCACCACCATTAATCCGGTAGGACCACTCTTGGTAGCTTTTCCCGATCAACCGTCCAGTTTCATTGAATAATACGACCCGCCCTGCTCCAGTACCAACATCAAGCACCATAAAGTAGTCTTGACTCTTCACATCATCACATCCTTAGAACCTCAGGATTCGCCACATTAACCGGTTGTTTTCCCTCTAGCCACCTGAGGATATCCGTAAGGATAATACGGGACTGATGCCTTTCCACATCGAAGGTTGCGCCACCAATGTGCGGAGTAATAAAGGCATTATCCAGTTTTAAAATTGGGTCATCCGGACTAAGCGGTTCTTCATGATACACATCAAGCGCAGCTCCGGCAATTTTCTTGTTTTGCAAGGCCTCAATTAGGGCTTCTCGATCGGTAACCACTGCTCGGGAAGTATTGATCAGAAAAGCATCTTTCCGCATCAAGGCAAACTGCTCTTTACCAATCATGCCGCGGGTCTCCTCGGTCACAGTACAGTGCAGCGAGATAAAATTGGATTCACGCAATACCTCTTCTAGGGTCGCCCTTTGGCCATATTTTTGAATCTCTTCATCGGAAATATAAGGATCATAGATCAGAATCTTCATCTCAAATGGCTTTAGTCTTTCCGCTAGCACCCGGCCAATAGCGCCGAGCCCCACCAAACCAATGGTTTTCTCGGCCAACTCAATCCCCTTATAGTATGTGAATGGAATAACACCATCGATACCCCATTTACCCGCCTTTAGATTAAGATAACTCGGCCCCACATTACGGGCAACATTCACCATCATCGCAATGGTTAACTCGGCAACGGCTATGGCATTACGGGCTGGAGTATAAAGGACAGGAATGCCAAATTCAGTAGCGGCTTTTAAATCCACATTTACCGGGTTCCCGCGGCAACAACCAATAAGTTTTAAGTGGGGACTGTTTTCAAACACTTCACGTCCGATGTTATCCAGTTCCACGATTAAAATTTCGTTGTCACCCACGATTTCCGCCATTTCCAACGACGGGGTTTTTTTGCCGGTTATCACCCATCCCCCTCGGGTAACTTGAGTGTGTTCCTTTAGAATCTGTAGTTCTTCTTCGCCGAAAGTTGCTGTCAATAAACACTTTTTCATTTACCCGTCACGACCTCTCTTTGTGCTTTTTGTAGTGCCCAGATTAGTAGGATGAACAGAATTAGGAACCCTTTCGCAAATTCTTGCCAGTAAAAGACGACATTTAGTAATGTTAAGCCATTCATCATTACGCCGATAAACAAGGATCCAAACATTGTACCAAGTAAAGAGGGGCGCCCGACTTTAGAGATGATCGTCCCCATGAAGGAGGCACCAATCGCATCTAAGAGGTAGGCTTCACCCGCCAAGGGCTGTCCCGACATTACCCGTGAAGAGAGAACAATCCCCGCTAAGGCCGCAGAAATCCCTGATAGGATATAGGCAAAGGTTACTATTTTTCTGTATTTAATGCCGGATAGTTCCGAAGCATCGATGTTACTACCAATCGCGTATAGATATCGACCATAGGAACTGCGTTGTAGTAATAAATAATATAAACCAAAGATCATCAGCAGAATTATAACGGGGACTGGAATTCCGCCCACTCTACCATGGGCAATAAACATAAAGTTTTTCGGGGGAATCATTAGGTAGATCGGTAAACCACCTCTAGTGTAGACGATTTGGAGACTATTTCCGATTAAAAGGGTGGCGATGGTTACAATGAAAGGGTTCATATTCGCCCTGGTCACTAAAGTCCCATTAATGACACCGAAGAGCACACCAAAGAGCAGAGCGACCAAACAACCAACCAGAAGGCCTCCCCCTTTTTCTAATACTGTGGTCAAAGCCAGACCGGCAATCCCGACCACCGCCCCGGTCGACAGATCGATTCCGCCACTTATAATTACTAAAGTCATCCCAAAGGCCACAACCGTAACAATACTAATTTGTCGTAACAGATCCAGCAGGTTGGCTGTGGTCAAAAAAGCTGGACTTAACAGGGAAAAGGCGACGCAAACAATTAAAAAGGCAAGATACACACCATAGTTGAGTAATAAGTTTTTAATACTCATACTGCTAAACTTACTCTTCATTACGCTCCCCCCTTGATATTTTAGATCTGGACCATTTTTTCACTGCGCGAAGACGTTACAATCACCAGAATAATCAATATCCCTTTTACTAGTTGCATCCAATAGGAAGGAACACCGATTAAAGCAAGGCCGTTCGAGAAAATGCCCATGATGATGACTCCCAAAAACGTTCCGGGAATATTGATCACTTTTCTTTTGGAAACACTACTGCCAATAAAAACGGCCAAAATTGTATCATTGACCATTTTTTCAGTAGCCAAGGGAGTATAGCCGGAAAGTGTCCCGGTCAAACAGATGCTTGCAAAGAAACAGAGGACACCGGCAAGCATGTAGGCAAGAATCCGCGGTTTTTGCACCCTGATGCCCGCAATTTGCGCCGCAATCCGATTGCCACCGAGCGCATAAAGATGATAACCAAACTTATGTTTTTGAATTAAAACATACATCACACCAAAGATGAGAAGCGCAAAGATGGTCTGTGCGGGAATAAACCCGATCCGCGAATGCCCCAGCCAGTAGATGAACGGATGATTTAAGTTCTGGGCATACCCTTTGGACAAGATTTGTTCGAGACCAAAGGTCATTCTCATCATGGCAATTGTCGCCAGCCAAGGATGGATCCCAACTTTAACCACGAAAAATCCATTGAGAAAACCAACTAAAACCGCCACAATTAAGCCACCCAATAAGCCGACAAGCAAATTAAACTGGTTAGCAAGGACAATTATTGTTACCGCTGAAAATCCGGTGATCCCCACAAGGGAAAGGTCAAAATCGCCGGCCATCATAACGGAAGCTAAGCCAAAACTCATCAACGCCAGGGGTGCCATATGGCTTAGGATCGTCATCAAATTCGAAGGAGAGATGAATGTCGGGTTTAGAATGGCAAAGACAATACAGATCAATAAGAGCCCGATATAGATAATAAGACTTTTTAATTGTCCCTTGAGTTTGCTGTTGTTTTTCATCTTATAACTCCCCCCCCTTTAAGGCGTAGGCCAGAAGCTTTTGCGGATCCGTCTCTTTTGTGTCGAGGATCTTTACCATCTCGCCATGTTTCATCACGCCGACCCGATCGGTCAGGTTAATAATCTCCGGAATTTCCGAAGAGATAAAGATCACACCCGCGCCATTACTGACTAGTGTACCGATTAAGCGGTAAATTTCGGTTTTGGCCCCAACATCCACCCCAATCGTCGGTTGGTCAAGGATGAAAATCTTCGCATCGCTACTTAACCATTTGGATAAGATCACTTTCTGC
This sequence comes from Bacillota bacterium, assembly GCA_012837715.1. Lineage (GTDB taxonomy): Bacteria > Bacillota > UBA4882 > UBA10575 > UBA10575 > Capillibacterium. The sequence continues at coordinate 17,688 of DUQR01000025.1, forward strand.
TGATTTCCCCCACTTAAAGTGCGCACTAAGGTTTCGATTGTTGGGGTTTTAATATTTAATTCACCCACATAGGTCTGGGAGACGGTTCTTTCTCGTTTAAAGTTAATAAAGATTCTTTTTATATACTTCCACAAGCTAGCCAGGGTAATATTTCGGCAGATCGAGAAATCCCCAACCAAACCCTCTTTTCTTCGGTCTTCAGAAACAAAGGCAATCCCTTTTTTAATCGCGGCATTGGGAGACTCAATCACACACTCCTGGCCGTCAATATACAACCTACCGTCTTCTTTTTTATCCGCACCAAAGATTAATTTCGCCAATTCGGTCTTTCCGGCGCCCACCACTCCGTAAATGCCAAAAACCTCGCCCTTTCTGAGGTCAAAACTGACGTTTTTAACTTTATCACTGGTATAATTGTCAATACGGAAAATTTCCTCGCCGATCTTCACCTTGGTCTTGGGGTACTTTTCCTCCACGTCTTTACCGACCATTAATTTAATGATCTCGTCTTGGTTTGTTTCTTTAATATTTAAAGTATCAATCATCTTACCGTTTCTTAACACACTTACCGTATCCGCAATCCGAAAGATCTCTTCTAAACGATGGGATATATAAATAATGGTGACCCCATCTTTCTTCAGATCATTGATGATTTGAAACAATCTTTCAACTTCATCGCTGGATAAAGGAGCCGTTGGTTCATCCAGCAGCATAATCGATGCCTTACCATGTACCGCAGCGGCTATTTGAATTAATTGTTGTTCCGATACGGTTAAGTCGCCCATTAACAAATGGGGCTCCAAGTTTATGTTCAATCGCTTCAGTAATGCCTCCGCCTTTTCGAAGAGTTTCTTTTGATCGATTAAACCATAGTTTTTTTGCGGCAAATCATCCATAAACAAAGACTCGGCAATCGAGAAATAGGGAACAAAGTTTTGGTCTTGATAGATACAGCTTAGCCCCATCCTTTTTATGGTTGCGCTGTCGGGGTTGTCTATTTTCTGATTCATAAGGGTAATTGAACCACTAGTTGCTTTATAAACACCCGTTAATATTTTAATTAAAGTGGATTTGCCCGCCCCGTTTTCCCCAACTAATGCCCTGACTTCGCCACTTTTCACGCAAAAATCCACATTATCGAGGGCCCTAACCCCTGGAAACAGTTTCGTAATGTTTTTCATTTCCAAGATATATTGGTCAGCCATCTGTTATCTTCCCCCCCCAGTTTAATCCGGTAGTTTAATTGGAGCCAGAATGTTCTGGCTCCAATTTTCCTCTTGAATGCTATCTGATATCCTTGTAGGTATCCACGGTTTGGATAATCTCTTCCACGTTCTCTTCCGTTCCCACAAGGTGGTCAACATAGACCGCGTAGGGCGCCTCTTTACCTTTAATAATATCTAAGGCAATTTTTCCTGCTGTTTCCCCAATTAGGTAAGGCTGTTGTACAATCGTGGCCGCATAAGCCGACTGACCAGAACGCAACATAGCCATGGCTTGGGGATCGCCATCGATGCCGAAACATTTAACTTGATTCTGTTTTCCGGCTGCTTGAATAGCCATCGCCGCACCAATCAACGGCTGGTCAAATACGCTCCACACCGCATCTAAATTTGGATGGGCCTTTAAAATATTCTCCATTTTATTCATGGCATCAGGCACTGTGCCAGGAACAACATACGGCTGTTCGGCAACAATTTTAATTCCCGGAAAATCTTTCAATACGAAATCCAGACCATGTCGGCGCACCTCTGCCACCCACGAACCAGGTCTATAGAAAACAGCAAGTTCGCCTTCGCCCTTCAAGTCATTGACGATTTGTAAGGCGATATCAATACCCATTGCGTAGTTATTGGAAGAAACATTACAGGTGCTATAGGGGTTCTGGAGATCTACTGTAACGATGGGAATGCCTCGATCATTAATTTTCTTTAAGCCTGGTAACAACACGTTTGTAGTACCCAGAATGACGACGGCTACATCTGGTTTTAACTGTGCAATGGTTTCAAGATCATTGGCTTGCTTTTGGTCCTTCCTTTCTCCATCAAAAGCACGAACATCAACGCCAGCAGCCCTTAAGGTATCCAAAACACCATTGTAAGCATTGATATCCCAGTTATGTTCAGTTCCAACAACGGAAACACAAACCAAGGGTTTTTTCTGCGCAGTAGCAACACCACTGACCATACACACAACCAATAGAGCAATTACGACAAAAAACCTTTTTTTCACCTTAATACCTCCATTTTTTTAGTTTTCTGGGTAACAATCGATCTCTGCTCTTTTATCCACCTCCTTCAAAGGAAAAATCATCCTTTACAGATTCCCAAGAACACTTTGTATATTTCGAAATAAAGTGTGTTGGTCCCTTAATCGTTGTGATCTTCTGTATATGTTACTTTTAACATCTAATGTTACTTGTAATATAACTCTTTTTTTAAACTTTGTCAAGCGGTTATTAACATCTCTTTATAAATTAGTTCAAACAATATCGTCGATGATTATCATGGGCCTTAGCAGTACGCTAAAGCGACGAGCGTGTGCCATTTTATGGATAAAAAAACATCCGGTCTGGTAACCGGATGCCTATTCGAAATAACCCCCTTTTCCCTTGGTACAAACCAACGGGATACAACATTTTCCTGACAGCTATAATCATTAGCCAGAACTCCCCAGCTCGTTCTTTAATTTGAGCACTTTGATGGCGGTATCCTCATCCGTGACTAAAATATCGATTGCTCCTGTATTTAAAGCCCCTAAGATCGACTCAATTTTGTTTTCTCCACCGGCAACCGCAATCACCCGGTCAATCTGCTTTAATTCCTCCAAAGAAATGCTTAATATGATCGAATTCATCTCTTCATTGACTATTTTCCCGTTCAAATCGAAAAACTTACCCAAAATATCGCCGACGGCGCCTTTTCTTTTTAGTTCTTGAAATTCGTCTATACTCAAAAAATACCGGGGCATAGTATGCTTAACCCCACCGATCCCAATCAACGCCACCGTGCATTTTTTCCATAATTCTGTCGTCTTCTTCAACTGACTATTTTTAAGTAGGATGTTCTTCATCTCCGGTTTTTCAAGCCGAGCAGGAGCAGAAAAAAAGCATCCTTCCACCTTAAACTTCTCCGTAAAAGTCTGGGTGATTGAGAATGAATTGTAGGGCCGGACTAAATTCTCCAAAGAACCCATCAATTGGACAATACAATTAATTTTATAACCATAAGGTTCGATGTTTTCAGCGAGGTGGGCAAGGGTTTCGCTGCCTCCGACGCCAAGAAGATCATTATTCTCGAGATAAAGATTGAGGCAATAAGCACCAACCCGCCCGAGCAAAGCCTTTACATTTTCATTGGCAATATTTTTAGCAATGAAAACATCTTTTAAAGGAAAGGTGTCAATAAATTCCTTCTGTAAATCTTGGTTAAATTCATGAGGCATATTGATCTTGATCTCGACAATATTCTCGTCACGGGCTTTTTGTAACATCCGCGAAATGGTCATTTTCGAAACCCCAAATATCTTACCGATCTCGGTTTGGGTGTAATTTTTGTAGTAGTATAAATAAGCCGCTTTAATGACATCGTAGTAATCCACTTCTATCTCTCCAATCCGATCTAACCAAAGCCTCTTGTTCTATACAGGGCCGATAGGTTAGTTTTATTATAGCAAATATTTGGGCGTTTTCACATCTATTTGCATACCGCAAGGTAGGAGAAGAAACCCAGCTATTTTACGTAAGAATATCCCTCGCCTTTCAGCGAGTCGAAGGAGACCGGCAGCACCAACCGCCCCCTTTGATGCGCAGACAACAGTTAATTACCACTCCGATCAACCAAAAAGCCTTGGTTTCAAAAAAAGAAACCAAGGCTTTTTCCTACCTATTCCGCACAATATCTTTGACCTTCATCAACCGGGTCAGGTTAGCCCGTTCGTTCTCATCCAGCTTCATGGTGATGTACTTAATCTCCGCTCTCAACTGTGGAATCAGCACGTATTCCAAGGCGTTCACCCGCCGGCGGGTCCGTTCGATCTCGGCCGCCATCAGCTCAACCGTCTTCTCCACCTGGGCTAGTTCGACCATGGCTTGAAAACTGTTGGCCAGAAAGTCGATGGCTTCGTCAAAGGCGGCGGAAGTTTCGGTCATCCCGAACCCGTTGCCAAGGGCCGGGGTCATTGCCAATCGAAAGACCGGCACTTCCACCCCCATTTTGGAAGTAGTCTCCGCCTGTAAAGCAGCATCTCCGCGGGAAGTAAAAATTGCCGCTTCCAAGACTGAACGGGAGATCACTGCCCGGGCCAGTGCAAACCCGCCGAGGGCGGTGGCGAGATTTGCTTCCACCTCGCTCCGGAGATGCTGGTTCTCTTCAACCAGGTCAAAAAAGTTCTTCATCAGTTCATCAAGCTTATCCTTGAGCAATTTATGGCCCCGCACCGCCATGGCTAACCTTTTCTTTAGCCGTGTCAACTCCATCCGGGTCGGGTTTACTCGGATCTCCAATCGATCACCCCCAAGGCCTGAAGTAGTAGCTTATTCTTGGACCGGCCCTTTCGGTAAATATTTCTCCAGATATTCCTGGCGAATCCGCTTCAATTCATGCCGCGGAATAAGGCGTAATAGCTCCCAACCAAGATCAAGGGTCTCTTCAATACTCCGGTTTTCGTCCAACCCTTGCCGGACGTAACGATCTTCAAACTCATCGGCAAAGGCGGCAAATTTCTTGTCCAAATCGGAAAGGGCCGCTTCACCCAGAATCACCGCCAGGTCTTTCGCCTCTTTCCCCCGGGCATAGGCGGCAAACAGCTGGTTCATGGTATCGGCATGATCTTCCCGGGTCTTTCCGGACCCAATGCCTTTATCTTTCAACCGCGAGAGGGAAGGAAGCACATCAATGGGCGGATAGATCCCCTTCCGGTGCAGTTCGCGGCTTAAAATGATCTGCCCTTCCGTAATATACCCGGTCAGGTCGGGAATAGGATGGGTCTTATCATCCTCCGGCATGGTCAGGATGGGGATGAGCGTAATCGAACCATCTCGACCCTTAATCCGGCCGGCCCGTTCGTAGATGGTCGCCAAGTCGGTGTAGAGATAACCGGGATAACCCCGCCGGCCCGGCACTTCCTTCCGTGCGGCCGAGACTTCCCGGAGGGCTTCGGCATAGTTGGTCATGTCGGTCAAGATCACCAGGACATGCATGCCAAGCTCAAAAGCGAGGTACTCGGCGGCAGTTAACGCCATCCGGGGGGTGGAGATCCGTTCAATCGCCGGATCATTGGCCAGATTCATAAAGAGAACCGCCCGTTCAATCGCGCCAGTTCGGCGAAAATCGCTGATAAAATAGTCGGCTTCTTCAAAGGTAATCCCCATGGCGCCAAAGACCACCGCAAAGCGCTCTCCTTTGCCCCGTACTTTGGCTTGACGGGCAATCTGGGCGGCCAGTTGCGCATGGGGCAAACCGGAAGCCGAAAAAATCGGTAGTTTTTGTCCCCGGACCAAGGTATTCAAGCCGTCGATGGCTGAATTTCCGGTCTGGATGAATTCGGAAGGATAGTCCCGGGTAAAGGGGTTGATTGGCGTCCCGTCAATATCCAGTTTCATCTCGGGGATCAGGGCCGCACCTTTATCTTTCGGCCGGCCCATCCCGTCGAAAACCCGGCCTAAAATATCCGGGGCCACCCCCAGTTCAATACTGCGTCCTAAAAACCGTACTCTACTGTCCTGGAGATTTAACCCGGTCGACCCCTCAAAGAGTTGGACCAGGGCTTTATCCCGGTTAATCTCCAGCACCCGCCCCCGTCGCATTTCGCCGTTGGCCAGCTTGATTTCGACCAGTTCCTCGTAACTGGCGTCGGTTACCTTTTCCACCAGCATAAGCGGGCCGACTACTTCCCGTACGGTCCGGTATTCCTTCAGCATCTAAAGCACCTCCCCGGTAGGCTCGAGCTCGGTGGTGAGTTTCTCGAGGTCTGCCTGTAGCATAGTAAATTTCACCATTTGGTCCTCGGGAATGAATTTGGCTTGGGCAATCCGTTCACGGATTGGTAGATCCAAAATCTTTTTAATCTCCATTCCTTTTTCCAGTAAAGCAACGGCCACATCCTCAAAGCTTAAGACGATCCTGAGCAGCGCCGCTTGCTTCTCGAGGGAGGTATAGGTATCGATCTCGTGGAACGCATTCTGATGGAGGTAGTCCTCCCGGATAGAGCGGGCAACTTCCATTGTTAATTGATCACGGGGCGACAAGGCATCAATCCCAACCAAACGGACAATCTCTTCCAGCTCCGCTTCCTTTTGGAGAATACGCATGGCCCGACGCCGCTGATTGACCCATTCTTCACCAATCTCCAGGCGGAAATACTCATCCAACCGTTCATTATATAAGGAATAACTTAATAACCAGTTAATCGCCGGGAAGTGGCGACGGTAAGCCAGCGCGGAATCTAAGCCCCAGAACACCTTCACCACACGGAGGGTGTTTTGGGCTACCGGTTCGGAAAGGTCACCGCCCGGCGGCGAAACTGCTCCTACGGCGGTAATAGAGCCTTCCCGCCCTTCAGCGCCTAGACAACGGGTACGCCCGGCCCGCTCGTAAAACTCGGCCAACCGAGAACCAAGGTAAGCCGGATAACCTTCTTCCCCTGGCATCTCTTCCAACCGGCCGGAAATCTCCCGGAGGGCTTCCGCCCAACGGGAAGTGGAGTCGGCCATAATCGCCACGTTATAACCCATATCCCGGAAATACTCGGCAATAGTAATTCCGGTGTAAATCGAAGCTTCCCGGGCCGCCACCGGCATGTCGGAAGTATTGGCCACCAAAACGGTCCGTTTCATCAAATCTTCACCGGTCCGCGGGTCGCGCAGTTCGGGGAATTCGGTCAAGACGTCGGTCATCTCATTCCCCCGTTCACCACAGCCCACATAGACAATAATATCCGCATCGGCCCACTTGGCCAACTGGTGTTGGACTACGGTCTTCCCGCTGCCAAAAGGCCCGGGAATCGCGGCTGTTCCACCCCGGGCAATCGGAAAGAAAGTATCAATAATCCGTTGCCCGGTCATCATAATCCGGTCCGGCGCCAACTTTTCCCGGTATGGCCGCAAGCGCCGCACCGGCCAGCGTTGCATCATGGTTAGTTCCTTGACACCTTCGTCCGTTTCCACCACGGCAACCGGTTCATCAACGGTAAATTCACCCTCTTCAATCTTGACCAGCTTACCTTTGACCCCCGGCGGGATCAGGATCCGATGCTCAACCACAACGGTTTCTTGGACCACACCCAAAATATCCCCGGGTTCAACCGCATTGCCCACGGCAAGCCGCGGCTTAAAATGCCATTTTTTATCGCGGACCAGTCCCGGCACCTCAATTCCCCGGGCCAAACGGTTCCCTTGCAAGGCTAAAATGTCTAACGGGCGTTGAATCCCGTCATAGATCGAGCCAATCAATCCGGGCCCCAGTTCAACGCTTAACGGTAAACCGGTGGAATAAACCGGGGCGCCGGGCCCAATCATGCTGGTATCTTCGTAAACCTGAATCGAAGCCTCTTCGCCGCGGAGTTCAATGATTTCGCCGATTAACTTCTCGTTCCCGACCCGGACCACGTCAAACATCTTGGCGCCGGTCACCCCTTCCGCTTCCACCAAAGGTCCGGCCACTCTGATAATTTTTCCCGTACTCACTTTTTACCGACCTCTTTCCCCTTTAGGATATCCACACCGACCGCTTTCTCCACAATCCGCCTGATGCGTTCCGCGGCGTAGCCTTCGCTGCCGGCCACCCCCGGTATATAGGTGATACACGGTAACGGTCTGCTACCCCATTCTTCAATCTCTCCCGTAAACCCCTGGGCGATCGATTCGGTGATAAAGATCACTCCGTAATTCCGGTCATCCTTCAATTCAAAGAGTAAGTCTCTGGCTTCCTGACCGCTTACCACCGGAAAAAGTTCCAACCCCAATAACCCAAACCCACGGATCAAGTCTTCTTCTCCGATGACGGCCATTTTAAAAGTAGACATCCCGTAACCTCCTTCTGACCGTCTCTTCCGGAAGTTTATTCAGCTTCCCGGTGAACACCAAGCGCAGATTAAGAATCTCTCTTTCTTTGGCTAGTAAGTAGCCGATGATGGGTTCAATCCCGAGCGGGACCATTTTTGCTGCTTTCGCAATGGACAGTAGGTAATCATCGATGGCCCGCTCCAGAGCGGAGAGTTCGGTGAGGTTTTTTTCCCCACCCGGCAAAAGCTCCCGGTACGGAGTATATTCTAAAAGCGAACCCAACTCCGGTTGGGATTCTTCAAACCGGGACAACCACTCATGATGGTTAATAAAGCCCGGTTCCACCAGAAAACGGGATAATTCCCCGAATGAAGCGCCCCTTTTCCGCAGACGGAGAAAGATCAGCAGATTCAAAAGATCCATCCGCGCCCGCCAGTAATCCCGGAGTAAACCGGACTTTTTGCCAAAAATGCGCCACCCATACCGGTAATAAGCCTGATCGAAAGCAGCCGCCCGGTCGGGACCGGTCTCCGGAAGATGGGAAAGCACCTCTTCAAACTCGGGTGGCAACTTCTTGTAATCACCGGCGGTCACCATCTGTTTTAATTCGGAAAAGGGAATTGTCCCCAACGGACTGGGCTGAAGAGCGCCGTCGGCCGCCACCAGTAGTTTTAAGTTTTGCAGATCCCATCTTTGTAAAAAGACTAAAAGTTCAGGGGCGTCCCCGGTCAAATCCCGTAAAAAACGGTAAAACCGTAAAAGTTCTTCTTCAAAGACCCCTTCATAATCGGTGGCCTCTCCCTCTAGCGAGTAGGCCGTCTCTTCCAGTAAACGTAAGGCGTTCGACACCGAGGTTGCCTTAAGCAAACGCTCAAAAAAGGCGGCGGGGAGTAATTTGGTCTCGAGGATGCGGATCCGACCAACGGCATAGGCGTAGTCTTTGTCAGCCATCTCTAACCCCCCCGTCATGAAAATAGGATTCCGGCAACCTCCGGAAAGTATCTTTCTTCTAAATCACTAAGGATTGATTCTAAAGAAGCATTCACCTCATAGGTGGAACTAAGCAGGAGAAACCCGCCTTGGATCGGGGCTGGTTCCGTCCGTAACTTCAAATTACCCGGACGCCCCTTCCGCGCTAATTCTTGATTGACACGGGCAAGAACAGTGGTCCAAATCCCCTTTTCACCGTCGGAAACGGCAATGATCTCTTCACCGTCTACGACCGTGGCTAGCAACAGATCTTGATATAGTCTGCTCTTTTCCTCCACCGGCAGGTTAGCCAACATGGTGAGGGCTTGTTCAAAGGTATTGTGAATCAATTCTTGCTTCGTCTGGAGCAGACGCAGTTTGGCCTCCATCTCCGCTTCCCTGATCAGCCGGTCGGCTTCCTCCTGACCTTGTCGGCGGCACTCGGTCCGGATGGTGTCCGCCTTTTCCGCCGTCGTCCGCCGGTGCTCCTCCGCCAGCCGCTGCGCTTCTTCCTGACTCCGCGCCTTTATTTCCGCCGCCTCTTGCCGCGCCGCTTCCATAATCCGGTTGGTTAATTCCGTTAATGCTTGGGCCATCATGAATCCCACCTAAAGCGTAATCGAGTTGTAGAGGAAGAACGAGATAATAAAGGCTAAGATCGCGTAAGTCTCGACCAAACCGGCATAGACAATCCCCTTCGCCGACTCTTCCGGCCGTTTCGCCACAATACCAATCCCAGCCGCCGCCACTTTACCCTGTAAAACCGCAGAAAATAAACCGACAATCCCAATCGGCAGCCCGGTAATGAGAAAACGAATCCCGGCTTCCAACGGAATTGGCCCGCCAACCGCAGCAAATTTAAAGACCATTAACATCCCGATGACAAACCCGTAAATCCCCTGCGTCCCGGGGAGGGCGGTTAAAATCAAGGTTTGACCGAATTTCTTCGGATCTTCGGTCACCACGCCCGCCGCCAGTTTTCCGGCGATGCTGACCCCGTAAGCCGAACCGATCCCGGAAAATAAAACCGCAATTGCCACGCCGAGAAATGCATACAAAGTGCCTAACACCATCTTTTTATACCTCTCTTTCCTTTTTCAAGAAAATATTTATCTGCTCTAGTTTCAGGGGCGCAAAGGGCCTCCCCCCACCAGTGAAAAAAGTATTAAAAAACTCTAAATACTGTAACCGGCTGGAATGCACATAGGCGCCGAGAATATTGAGGCCGAAGTTCAGTCCGTGTCCGAACAAGAAAATAATGATCGAAAAGATCCACCCGACCGGCGCTCCCCACGTCATTTCAGCGAATAAATTGATGATCGATCCCATCACCGCTCCGGAAAGGCCTAGGGCCATCAGCCGGGAATAGGAGAGCACATCGCTGAAGAAGCCAACACTACCGTAAATGTTTAATAATCCGCCGGGAACCGCCTTTAATTTGGCCCAAAATCCCTTTTTGCCACGGGCATTGCCAATGACCAGTAATCCCGCGGTCAGGGCGGTTACGTATTTAGTCGGTTGGGCATAAGCTTCCAGTCCAAGCTGGGAACCACCGGCCGTTAGTAACAGACCGGTCAGGAATAAAAGCCAAACCCCTTTTCCCAAGACCGCTTCGGCCCAATCTCCATTTTTAATACTGATCCAGGCGCTGATTACCGTACCGGTATAAAGCTGGACTAGGCCTAAACCTAGCGCGACGATTAATAAGAGTTGGGGCTTTTCGATCACATTAAAGAACCCCGGATACAGGGAATACCCGAAAATACTGGAAGTCAAAAGCCCAAAAAAGACCGCGCCCAGACCACTGGCAAAAAAGAGCCAAGCCATCTTTCGTCCGCCCGGGCCCATCGTAAGCTTAGCCATGAGCACCACACAGATCAAAGAAAGCACCAGCCCGTAACCGGCATCACCTAAAGCCATCCCGTAACAGAGGAAGAAGAAGGGGGCAATCGCCGCCGAGGGATCGACTTCATCCTGACGGGGAAGACTAAAGGCCTCAACCAGCTTTTCAAAGGGGGTAACCACTTTCTTGTTCTCCAGCAAAATTGGGATCTCTTCCTCCGTCTGGGGGTCGATAAAGCGTATATAATGGGGTAGTCCTAGGGACGTAATTACTTGCTCAACCCGGGTGCATTGGGCTGCGGGAACCCAGCCCTCCAGCCCGAAAACGGCCTTCCCCGTCAGTAATTGGTTTTTGGCTTCCACCTGCAACCTTTGGTTATACCAAAAATCATATAGGGTCTGAAAGAGCGGTCTCTCTTCCGCTAGCGTTTTGAGCTTGTCCTCAATTTGGGCCAGGCTCGCCGCAAGCTCCTGCTTTTTAGCGGTTAAAACCGCCAGCCGTTCACCAACGGCGCCGGTGGTCAGTTCCGGCCGGGCCGGGAGAAAACCTTTCGCCCGTAAAACCTCTTCCGCCGGAGATTCCCGCAGGCAAAAGAAGATATAGTATTGACGGTGATCATCCGCGCCAATTTGCCGGAAATAATAAGCAATTTGCTCACTGGCCAAGGCTTCGGTTAACAACCGGGGATCCCGGTCAAAACTACCCAATAAAAGAGCAACCCGCTTGGACCCCTTCCAGTCTTCGGCCGGTAGATCCAAACCGGCCCAAGGCTGCAAGCTAGCAATCTCCCTTTCCACCCTTAATTTTTCCTGTTCCAACCAGGTATGTTCTTTTTCGGCATTAAAAACCCGGTCGGTAAGGCTTACCGCTTCTTCCTGTCGCGCCAGGTAGTTTTGTTGCTCCTCCCAGGTTAAAACGGTCTTAATGCCAGCAAATTGTTCAACAAAACTGGGTCTTTGTGGGGCAAAACGTTCGAAAACCGCCAACACCCGGTTAATCTCAGCCAGCCGCTCATCGATATGGTGCAGCTCCCTTCCGATCGCTTCCCCGCTCTCGGTGGTCCACCTTTCTTCCGCAGCCGGCTTAATCAATTCGACGAGACCAAGGCGTTGCAATTCCGCTAGATAAGAGGCTTTATGCCGTTTCAGTCCATAGAGTTCCAAACGCTTCATTGGTACAATGGCCATTATCCTCTGATCCTTTCTTTAATAAAATCAACAACCGCCGGTACTCTCTCTGCGGCTTTACTCCGTAAAACCTTTATTTCTTGATCAACCGTCCTTAATAAGGAAGCGGCTTTTTCTTCCGCTTCAGAGCGGATCTTTTCCTGTTCCGCCTTTCCTTCTTTCCGGGCGGTCGCCAAAATAAGCTCTTCTTCCGTGGCTAGGGTTTTACGCTGAGCAGCTAAATAAGCAGCAGCTTCTTGCTTTGCCTCATCGATCAGCCGGTCTGCTTCTTCCTCCGCGGAAGTCAATTGTTGCCAGATCTCTTTCGCCATTTTCTTTCCTCCTTCGCCAACACCTACCATAACTTTCCGTTGAAACTATCAAAAAGGATTTCAATACAATATATAGTGTTCAGCTTAATAAGATTATCAATACATTGTATTGAAATGTTAGAGCAAAGGACATCGCAAAAAACCCGAACAGAGGTGGGATAACCTTCATTGAAACTGATGTAATAATTTCGATATCTGAAGACAAAAGTCCTTGTAAATCTTTTATAAATCTTCTATTTACCTTCCTTATTTTCACCAATGGTGATCAAAATAAGGCCGACAATCCCGACAACAAACCCGAGAAGGGCACCGATAATCCCCGTATAGGTCTCCCCGCCGTAGAACCGCCCAATGAGGTAACCAGCGTAAAACCCGGCTAACACCGAGGCAGTCAACCCAAAAGCAGTCGCGAATTGAAGCAACCAACCCTTAAGCCGGGAGCCCTTTTTCTTCCGCTTCGCCATGGTGCTCACCGTTTAACCACTTCTACTATGCCCGGCTAGGCGTTCCTCTTCCCCGGTGACCCGCTGGTTTTCTTCATCCCACAACCGACAGGCCCCTTGCCAAAGGCGGGTTTTAATGCGTCCCGGCGCCGCCGGCGAACCTTTCAGTTGGGGCGCATCTAAGATTCCTAAGCCAACCGCTTGCGCTAAAGTTTCGGGGTCGGTCAAGGGATCCGACTCCTTGGCCGCCCCCAGCGCCCGAATGGCCTTTAATATTAATTCCGCTTCGGTGATCAGCTGTTCTTTTCTGGCCAGAATCCGACGGTCTGCCGTTGGATCGGGAGCGTCATACAGGTAGTTTTTCAGGACTCCGTGGACAAGCTCACAACTCTCGATAATCTCCGCCGGAGTCGCGATATGTTCGGCTTCACAATAGGCAACCACATGGATAATCTGGGGGGAGAGCCCCAGTCCCAAAACGGTTGAGGCCGCCAGTTGGCCTTTGGCCACGTATGGTTTGACGGAGAGACTGGCCAGTCCGGCCCGGACCTGCCGGTAGACTTTAAACCGGTCATCCTCCAAACGGCCCACCAACTCCAAACCGGCCAAGGCTTTGCCCAAATCCATTATCCCACTGGTTCCCGGCGGATTATTCAGCATAATCTGGGCAATATAATGCTCCACCCCGGCCTTTTTCGCATTATAAGCCGCCAGGTAAAAGGCAGCCACCGCCACCGAATCGGGGGCGCTCCGGAGACTCCAATGGTGAGCTTCGTTTACTTCCACCGGGATCCCCCGTTCCCCGTACCAAGCCATGGCGGCCTGGTTTTCTTGGATCGCCGCGGTCAAAGGACGATCGGCCCGTCCGTCCAACTGACTATACCAGAATAAGGGAATAGCCGCCCAAGCGTTTTTGATCGTTCGTGTCGCCAGTTCCGCCCATTTCAGTAAATCCCGGGTCCCGCTATAACAGCGTAGAAGCGGATAATTACCGGTCCGGGAAGCCTGGTAGATCCGGATTAAATCTTCCTCCCGGCGCAGAGGAACCCCGCCGGCCCCTTCCTGCTTCGGGTCCATCTCAGCGGGGCGGAAAAAGGATTCCTGGGCGTTTTGGTCTGGCCCCAGGGAGATAATATCTAAAACCTTTGCTTCGGCGATTGTTTTCACGCCGCGCACTGTTTCTTCCAGGCTCGGCAGCCCAAAATGATGGCGAAGCAGCGGATAAGGGTGTTTCTGCCCCATCCGTTCCAAAAGGGTATCCCCCCGTGGACCCGCTTCTTCATCGGTTTCTTCCCCTTTCAGAAAGGAAACCACCGCACTTGCTTCCTCTTCCCCACTGAAGATCCGGGTGAAAAGGCCGCTTTCCGCCGCCACTTTCGCCACCGCCGGAGTGCCGCCAAAGATCATCTTTTGTCCGGTCAACCCCGCTTCCTGCAGCGCATTTTTTAAATCGGCCAACAACTTCTCCGCCACTTCCGGCGTCAGGCGGTAACTTAACGCCAGATAATCGGGCTCTACTTCCTGTAGAGCCCCAATGATCCGGGCCGGTTTCACCCCGATTCCCAAAAAGTTAGTCTGGTAACCGCAAAGTTCCGCTAAGTTTAAGAAGTTGTAGACCCCGGCCACATGCACGCAATTACCAAGGGTCGCCCCAATAATCTTCTTCACCGCACATCGCCCTCCAAGGCCAGCCGTCGGATCTCCGCTACGGTCAAACCGGCAAGCCCCATCTTTTCAATAGTCCGTCCTTCGGCCCAGTAATCGGTCTGGTTCATCAAGGAAGCCAAATGAATGATGTTTTCAATGGTCGGGGTCGCCACCTTTAGATGTTTCCCCAAAGCGGCGATGGGAACCAGACTCATCGACACATCTTCCCATAGATATCTGTGATCGACCATGGAGGGAGCATTGATCCCTTTATACCCGGGGTTATTCCTCATCGCTTCAAAGAGGGTTTTTCCCGGCGCATCGTAGGCCATATACAGCCATTCCCGCGCCGACATCGCCCGGATCCCCAGGGCAGCAGCGACAGCCACCCGTTCCTGATCGAGGGCTTCCAAGACATGAGCCACGGAGGGAGTAACCCCTTCCATATAAAACTGAAATTCTCCCCGGGTTGACTCGATCCGGGCGGCGTTTAAAACGGTCAACGCCGGATGGAAGATGGCCCCAATATTGTTTAAACTGGTTTTCAGCACATTGTCACCGGGGACAAATTGGGGAAAGACCGTTCTTAGTTTCGCGACCAACTCCACCGTCCGGTTCCCCGGCAGGGCGGCAATGGGAATATTATTCTTAATCCCAAAGATGCGAACTTGAGCCGGATTGATATTGCGACTGGCATAGAGCAGCGTCTGGGCTTCGCCGAGAACAACTTGGGCTTTACAACCCAACCTTTTTAAGACTGTCCAAAACTCTAATGCTCCGCCGGTCCGGCCTGGATTCAAAAGAATATATTGACCGTCCTGGAGATGGGGGGCGGCTTGTTCCGCAATAAAAGTATGGCCGTTAGCGGGGACAACTACCATTAAAATCTCTGCGCCACGAATGGCCGCCGCCAAATCGGTGGTGGCTAAATCAACCGGGCCGAACCCTTCGACCACCCCGGACAATTCAATCCCACCCATCAACCGCACCGGTTCCAAACGCTCTTCCGAACGGTTGTATAAACTTACTTTATATCCAGCCATCCCTAAATGCCCGGCCATTGCCATCCCACCGTGCCCGGCGCCTAAAACGCAGATTCGTGGGCTTTCTTTTGTCTGGTCATGTGGTTCGTGAATTAAAACCATCCTATCACCTCGCAACAATAAATTTCCCTTTGTGATCTATTATAACTTATAAGTTCCAAGCCCGCTTTATTCAAGCTTTTTCCCCTCCCTAATCACTCTCTACAAACCTAAACGCCGCAACCTCTGGCCGGTTCCTGCCGCGGCCCGTAAAAAAAGAGATCTAAGATCACCTTAAATCTCCTTCTTGATTTAATCTAATCTTTCCTTCTGGACGAGGGGGATAAATTTTACCGATTATTAGCGTAATGATTGATCAAAGAACCGGCTAAGATAATCGCCCGCTCCTCGGGGGAAAGGTTTTCTATTTTCAACCAAAGCGGAAGGCCCTCGGGCAAAAGATAGGCTTGGACTTGCGCGGCCCCGGACCGGATCGCCGTCCTGATCGCCGGAATATAGAGTAATCCGTCAACGACCAGGCGCCCTTGGTCCGCCGGGTCGATGGTGAAGGGGATCATCCCCCAGTTAATCAGGTTACTACGGTACCGTTTGGTCGCATACTCCACAGCGATATTAGCCCAGCCGCCCAGGACCTTTTGGCAAGAGGCGGCCTGTTCCCGCGCGGAACCATCCCCGGGTTTAACGGCAAAAAGCGCGCTTCCCAGTCCGGTCTCGGTGATCAAACCCTCCACGGTCTGCCCGGTCACCCCCGCGGCCGCTGCCATCAATTGGGCCAGTTCCACCGAAAGATCCTGCCCTTTCGTCCAAGCGCGGCGTTCCTGTTCCAACCGGGCAAAGGCCTTGGCCTTCGGGACATAGTCCGGATCTTTCCGGGAGAGGGTAAATTCGGCTAGCTTCAAAGGGTTGGAACGGTAGGATGAAGTCTCCCCGGAGGGAATCAGTTCATCGGTGGTTGTCACCGGATCGGTGATCACCGCCGCTAGTTTCAGGATTAAATCGTTCGGCAGCGCCCTCATCTCCGGCCAATCGGTAATGTTCGGTCCATACTTCAGGTTGGCTTCCGGATCGGCTTGACCAAAACCTGCATAGATCCGCCGCCGGTAAACCGACCGGTCAAAATCATAACTAACCGGCGGGATCGGCCGGGGCTCCAATTCGGTCGCGGCCGTCAATACTCCGCCCCGAAGCGCCGTGGCCGCAATAGAGCGGGCATCCATCAACGCCACTGCCGCCAACTGGCCTTCCCGTGGCTTGGAACCTTCCCGGTTGGGGAAGTTACGGGTCGTATGCCTGATACTAAGCATCCCGTTGGCCGGAATATCGCCGGCGCCAAAACAGGGGCCGCAGAAGGCGGTCCGTAAGGTTGCTCCGCTCTGCAGCAACTTGGTGGCGGCGCCCTTCTTGATCAATTCCAGGTTAACCGGTTGGCTGGCCGGGTAAATACTAAGGGCAAACTCGCCGCGGCCGATGGCATTTTCTCCGATCAACTCCGCCATCGTCCAGATATTCTCAAAGGTTCCACCGGCACAACCGGCCACCACCCCTTGATCGACACAGATTTGACCGTTCCGGATTTTTCCGGTTAAATCCAGCTTCACGTCGGGTTGGGGATATAACTTTTTCGTCTCGGCGTCAACGGCGGCCAAAATATCCCCGGCATGCTCTTTAAATTCCCGGATGGAATAGGCATTACTGGGATGGTAAGGAAGGGCGATCATTGGTTCGATCGTGTTTAAATTAATCCGGATTAAGCCATCGTAATAAGTGACCGCAGCCGGTTCCAACCGGCGGTAGGCTTCCGGACGGCCATGGATCCGGAGATACTCCGCCACTTGCTCGTCGGTCTGCCAAATTGAACTTAAACAGGTCGTCTCGGTGGTCATCACATCGATCCCATTCCGGTAATCAACGGAGAGATTAGCCACGCCGGGGCCGATAAACTCGAGAACTTTATTCTTCACAAAACCACTTTTAAAGACCGCTTTAATTAAAGCTAGGGCCACATCCTGCGGTCCGACCCCCCAGGGCGGCTCTCCTTCTAAATAAACCGCCACCACCTCCGGGTAAGGCAAGTCATAGGTGCGGCCTAAAAGTTGTTTCACCAGTTCGGGGCCGCCTTCGCCGATGCCCATGGTGCCCAGCGGGCCGTAGCGGGTATGGCTATCGGAACCCAAGATCATCCGGTTACCCCCGGCAAACATCTCCCGCATAAACTGGTGAATGACCGCCTGGTGGGCCGGGACAAAATACCCCCCGTACTTGCGGGCGGCGGACAGCCCGAAGACATGATCATCTTCATTAATCGTCCCGCCCACCATACACAGGCTGTTATGGCAGTTGGTCAGGACATAAGGAAGGGGGAATTGCTCCAACCCGCTGGCCTTCGCCGTTTGGATGATGCCGACATAGGTAATATCGTGGGAGGCCAAGGCATCAAACTTCAACTTTAAGCTCGATGGATTGCCCGATGTATTATGACTGGTTAAAACTTGGTAGGCCATCGTCCCGGTTTTCGCCTGCGTAGGGTCGAATTCCTCATCGGAAAGGGGCGGCATACCTTCCTGGCGCAAAGCTTGATTGACGATCGCCGCCGTCAGCCCCGGTTCGGCAAACAACCGGTTACGAATCAGATAAGCCCCGTTTTTACTGATAATCTTCACCATAGAAATCACCCACTTGTAACAATCTCGAACCTGAAATGGGCCTTTTGCATTGTCTTTTTCTTTACCAATCCCAATACAATATACTGAGCGCCCACTTCAAGTCAAACAACCATATTAAAGTTTACAACGAAAAGTTCGCCAAAAATACTTCATCAATAAATACTCGTCGGCAGCAAACACCAGCCAGCCCCGGCTGGATAAAGGCGGGTAAACATTGGGCTAAGCGACGAGTTAAAGTCCCTACCCCATTAAAACATGACCCCCAACCCCTGTCAAGGTAAGTGGCGAGTAAAACCCCAGTTATATTGTATACAAGACCCCACGTTCCTCAAGAGCAACGTTCCGGGAAAAGTTCCTCTCCGGTGCGGAACCTCGGTATCCTAATCCTGCCGGTTTCGAACCGGCGACCTACGGATTAGAAGTGAGTTCCTCACCATTCCTTCCTTACTTCACCCAAAGGAACTGGCTATATCTGTTTATTTCAGGCTCTAATTTCCTTTATATTAAAAAATATGTTAATGCATTTTGGAAATCTGCCGATATAAAAAATACCCTTTCTCTGAATTTAACATAAATTTAAAACTGGGGAGCATGCCTTATTTTTTATGTTCTTTAAAAGGAGGTTTATAATGATGCGCAAATTGGTGACGAAAGACCGGGGTCGAAAAGATCCTATCCTGGTGTGGGGGTTAATCCTCTTTTTATGCTGCACTTTCCTTTTTACCGGCTGTCGTAAAGAAAAAATTTACCGCATTGGGGTCTTATCCGGGCTGGATTATGGTTATGACATTGTCGTCGGCTTCCAGGAAAAGATGACCGAACTAGGTTATGTTGAGGGGAAAAATGTGGTTTATGATATTCAACGCTCCAATTTTGACATGGCTGAGTATCAAAAGATCCTCCAAAAGTTTGTTGCCGATAAGGTTGATTTAATCTTTACCTTCCCGACCGAAGCGACGATTGAAGCCAAATTGGCCACGGCGGAAAGTAAGATCCCCGTTGTTTTCGGTTTTTGCAACATCGAAGATAACGATCTGATTAACAGCATCCGGGAACCGGGAGGAAATATCACTGGTGTTCGTTACCCCGGTCCTGATCTGACCATCAAGCGTTTTGAATTGATGCGGGCAATTGTACCAGAGGCAACCCGTTACTGGATCCCCATCCAGAAAGGTTACCCTTTAGATTGTCAGATCGATGCCCTCATCCCAGTGGCTAAAGCCGCCGGGGTGCAAATCGAATTTTTCCCCGCCGCCGATGCCGCCGAACTCCAAGCCGAATTGGATCGCCGGGGACAAGCCGCCGATCCCGGCTTCGACGTCATCCTTTTCTTAGCCGAACCGCTGACCGTCACCCCCGACGCCTTTGCCGTGCTGAATAATTTCGCCGCTCCCCGCCGGATGCCAATAGCTGGTGCCCTGATTAGCGAGGGGGATTATGGGACGATTTTCGGCGTGAATATTGATTTCATTGCGACCGGAAGGCAATCGGCCACCGTGGTTGATCAAGTTTTAAAAGGAGCCGACCCCGCTGTTACTCCGGTTATCTCCTCGGAAAGCTTTTTCCAGATCAACTATGGCATTGTGCAAAAAATAGGCTTAAATCTGGATGAAACTATTCTGAACCAGGCTGATGAAATTATCCGTTAACAAAATAACGAAATTTTGTTTAACATTAAGGAAGTGGTCTCGTTGTTAGCCTTCAAACTTGCCTCTGAGCAGAGGGGAAAAAAGAAAAAGTCAAGAAGTTTAGCTTTCACCTTGACGCTGGCCTTTTTAGGACTTAGCACCTTCCCCCTTTTTATTACGAGTGGTATTAATATGGTTGGCAATTATTTCAACAATCGTGATATTATTGCCGGACAACAATTATTAATCGCTCAAGAAGCCGCTGAAACCGTTAAGGGATTTATCCAGGAAAAGTTACATGTTCTTTCCGTCGCCGCTTATATCAGTAATTTCGAAAGTTCCTCGCGTGAAGAATGGGGTATTACCTTAAGCCGACTGTTGGGGATGGAACCCTCTTTTCGCCATATCACCTTATTAAACCAACAGCTACAGGAATTATACGTCCTCTCCCGGACCTCCCATCAAGCCACGACTAAGCTAACTCCGGAGATCAAAACCCAAATCCGGCAACAACTGAACAACGGCGAAAATTATATAGGCGCGGTCTACATCGATGAAATCACCTTTGAACCGATGATGCTCACCGCTGTTCCCATCAAAAATGTCTTAGGTGATTCCCTTGGTTATTTGGTTACTGAAATCAATCTTAAATTTATGTGGGATTTAGTCGCCTCCATCCAAATCGGGGAAAAGGGGGTGGCCTATGTCGTCGACCGGAATGGCGATTTGTTAGCTTTCGCCAACATTGGCCGGGTCTTACGCGGCGAAAATCTCTCCGGTCTAACCCCAGTAGCCAATTTTACAACCCAAACTTCCTCCGTTGAGAGTCAAACCAGCATCGCAAAGGGAATCCTTGGCACCAGGGTGATCACCAGTTATATTCCCTTGGTTGAGCCAGACTGGGCGGTCGTGGTGGAATTGCCTTTGGGCGAAGCTTATGCTCCGGTCATTAGGGCCCTGGTCACCACCATCTTAATCACCTTTTTCAGCCTAACCCTGGCTATTTTTGTCGGCCGCTATCTTGCCCGCCGTATTACCAAACCCCTCATTAAACTGCGGGATGCCACCAAAACCATCAGTGAAGGCAATTTGGATACCAAAATCGAGGTGGCCTCCGCCGATGAAATTGGTGAGCTAGCCCTTACTTTTAACCGGATGGTGCAAAATATCAACGCTTTGCTGATTAAGAATCAAGACGCCGTCAATGTCATTTGGGATCAAAGCACTCTTCTCCGGGAAAACGCCGGCCAATCGGCAGAATTCATGTCTACACTTGCCCTCTCCATTCAGCAGATCAGCAAAGGCGCCACGGAGCAAACTATCGAGGCGGAGAAATCAGCCGCCCAAGCCAATTTTTTGGCGGAAAAAATCGATTATGTTTCCGCCAAAGCCCGGGAAATTGAGGAAATTACGCAAACAACAAGGAGCCTAGCCTATCAGTCTAAGGACACCGTCTTGCTCTTAAAGGAAAAAACAAGCCAGACAAATCAGATCACCAAGGAGATTACGGGGGAAATCAATAAGTTGAATCTTAGTCTGGAAAAAATCCGCGGGATTACCGAAGTAATAACCAATATTACCGAACAAACCAACCTGTTAGCCCTTAACGCTTCCATCGAAGCGGCGCGGGCCGGAGACGCCGGCCGGGGTTTTGCCGTCGTCGCCACCCAGATCAATAAACTGGCTAATCAATCCCGGGATTCGGCCAAAACGATTGAGCAGATCTTAAACCAAGTGGAAACCTTGATCATAAATTCCACGGCCAATGCCGATCAAGCCCACCAAATAGTTGAGGAACAACGGGAGGTGGTGGACTTGACCATTAATACCTTTGATCAGATCAGTTCAACCTTGGACGGCATCATTGACCTTAATTCCCAGATGTACAGCCTTGTTCGGCAAGTCGATGAGTTTAAAACCGAAACCCTACAGTCTATTATCAATATAAGCACCATTTCAGAGGAATCGGCCGCTTCTTGCGAAGAAGTTTCCGCGATTACAGAAGAACAATCGGCTTTCACCAACCAAATTAAGGATTTGGCCAACAAGCTTAATGATTTAGCCGGAGAATTAATCAAAATTAGTCAAATCTTTACCCTCTCCGCAGCAATGGATAGATCCAGCATGACTGTGGATAACCTGCCCTTAAGGGCAGAAGGAGAATAAAACTATAAACCGGATGACCGCGAGTCCCGCCGTAGCCTGTATTGGTGCCCATCGGCAGAATGAAAAAAACTATAGACCGGGTAACTGGTCTATAGTTTTTTATCTTTTTAGGCTTTATTCTATTCCTTGCCCAGACAAACGGGAAAGCGTTTTCAGTTACAAGCCCTTTCCAACGGGGTGAAGTAGCCTCGCGGGTGGGCACAAGCCGGACATAACTCAGGCGCTTCCTGACCCTCGTGGACATAACCGCAATTCCGGCAGATCCACCGGATGGACTCGGCCTTCTTAAAGACAGTTCCCGCCTGAATAGTGGCCAAACGGTCTTTGAAGCGGCGTTCGTGGTTTTTCTCGGAAACAGCGATCGCCTCCAGCACTTTGGCAATCTCTTCAAACCCTTCTTCCCTGGCGATCTTGGCGTATTCCGGATACATTTCGGTCCACTCAAAATTCTCCCCAGCAGCACTCGCTTCTAAATTCTCGGCGGTAGTGCCTATTTTCCCGGCGGGGAAGCCAGCTTGGATCTGAACTTCGCCGCCTTCCAACATTTTGAAAAGGCGTTTAGCATGTTCTTTTTCCTGATTGGCGGTTTCCTCAAAGAGCTCTGCGATCTCAACATATCCTTCTTTTTTCGCCTGCGAGGCAAAGAAAGTATACCTGTTTCTGGCCTGTGATTCACCGGCAAAAGCGGTTAGAATATTCTGCTCCGTACGAGTCCCTTTTAAGCTCATCCGATCCTCTCCTTCCTTTCCTAAATTAGCCTTTCCCAGCAAGTAGTATATTTCATTTACTTGCCACTTATAACCCGGATGGCTAATTTAACCTAATTATAGCCAATCCCTGCAAATTAGTCAAGTATATTCAATATTATAATGGTTAATATTTACTATAGTTAAACATTTTCCGATTTAACCTGTTCGCTTACGCCTTTAACCCCGAATAGTGGCTTCCATCTAGTTATTCCTTTATTCCTAGGCGTTAAGGTGGTCTAAAACCGCTTCCGCCACATTGTTGCAGTGGTCCGCAATCCGTTCCAAATTCCGCATTAACTCATTAAAAATAACCGCCGCTTTGGGGTTACACGAACCCACACTCAAACGTTCCAAATGGTTAAAACGGGCTTCTTTCTCGATCACATCCATTTTGCTTTCCAACTCCAAGACCTTTATGGCCAGTCCGGCATCGCTCTTTTCCAATGCCGCCAGGGAATGGGTGAACATCTCTTTCGAGAGGGCAAAAACCTTGTTTAAATCCGCCTGGGCCATCTTGGAGAAGGTAATATTACCTTCCTCAAGATAAACCTCTTGTTCCCGAATATTGGTACAATGGTCGCCGATCCGTTCCAGATCTCCCGTTATATGCATCAAATTGGCCAATAGATTGGATTGCCGCTCGGTCAAAGAATTCCGGGAAACAATCAAGGATAAATAATGGGTGATTTCCGCTTGGAGATAGTCTAAAGTATCTTCTTGGTCCTGAACTCCACTGAGATCGTCGTTGGCTTCCCCGGTATGGAGATAGTTCTCCACCTCTGCCAGCATCTCTTGGGAAATCTGGCCCATCCGCAACAATTCCTTGGTGGAAAGGTTTAGGGCAATCTCGGCGTTATCAACGACATGAACATCAAGGTAGCGAACTTTCCGTTCGGTAAGCGGCTCTTCCCCTGGGATTAGCTTGGTCACAAAGGTCGCCAAAAATTTGGTGAACGGAAGCCAAATGAGGGTATTCAGTAGATTAAAAAAGGTATGGGCATTAGCGATCTGGCGGGATACAACCGCAGCTTCGGTGATCCCGGCCGCCGGATTCGGCGCCGGCGAAACCAGGTACACAAATTTAATAAAGGGGACCAAAAAAAACAGACAAATAACGGTCCCCAAAACATTAAATAGACTATGGGAGAGGGCGGATCGTTTCGCCCCATTATTCCCTCCGATGCTGGCCAAAGCGGCGGTAATCGTCGTTCCAATATTACTCCCCAGGAGAATGGGAACAGCACCACTCAGAGGAATCAAAGCATGAACCAGTCCGCCTTCCACTACCGGCTGCGAAGCGAGGCTTTGGAGCACCCCAATGACCGCACTACTGCTCTGTACCACCGTCGTTAAGATCAAACCAACCAGCAAACCCAAAACCGGATTACTGCTCATCCTGGTAATTAAGTTTAAGGAGCTTTGGTTGCTGGCTAACGGTTCTAAAACAGCGGACATGGTATTAATCCCAATAAACAGTAAACCGAAACCGAAGATTACCTGTCCGACGTGTTTGGCATACTTACGCTTCCCAAAAAAATAGAGGGCAAAACCGATCCCAGCGAGCAAATAGGCATAATCACCGAGCTTAAAGGCAATGAGCTGTGCGGTAACCGTGGTCCCGATATTAGCCCCCATAATCACCCCAATTGCTTGTTGCAGGTTCATTAAACCGGCGTTAACAAAGCCAATCACCATCACCGTAGTGGCGCTACTGCTTTGAATTACCATCGTAACAAGGGTGCCAACCACCACACCGATGAGGGGGTTTCGTGTGACGGCTTCAAGAATCTTCCGCAGTCGCTCACCAGCAACTTTCTTTAAACCTTCGCTCATCAGGTTCATACCATAAATAAATAAGGCTAAACCCCCGACCACGCCAAAGATTAATTCCCGCATCGAATAACCTCCATTGTGAATCTATTCCAATTTCACCCCTAATGTTCGTGGTGGAAAGGGAAGAAACCTTCTTGGTCGAAAGAGGGTACAATACCTAGATAACCAGAGATATAAAGAGCTATATTTATATGTTTCCCAAATCTACCCCACTCTTTACCGGGTAATGTTAATTGGATTTTAACCCTCCAGCCCCTTTGCGATCCGCGCCGCAAATTCCTGCATAATCTTCACACCGGCGCTGGCCCCGATCCGGTTAGCCCCGGCTTTAATCATCGCTTCGGCGGTGGCTAAATCGCGGATCCCGCCGGCCGCTTTTACGCCCATCGTCCCCCCGACCACCTGCCGCATCAAAGCTACATCTTCCGCAGTGGCGCCCGCCTTCCCGAAACCGGTCGAAGTTTTAACAAAGTCAGCCCCGGCGTATTGCGCAAGTAAACAGGCTTTGATCTTCTCCTCGGTCGTTAAGAAACAGGTTTCCAGGATCACTTTGGTCAACGCGTGACAGGAAGCGGCTTCCACCACGGCTTTAATCTCTTGGTAAACCAGGTTATAGAAACCGGACTTCAAGGCGCCTAGGTTAATCACCATATCGATTTCGGCGGCGCCGTTCACCACCGCCTCTTTTCCTTCTTCAGCTTTCATTGTATAGGTAGTGGCCCCTAAAGGAAAACCCACTACCGTACAGACTTTAACCGGACTTCCGCCCAAAAGGCGCGTTGCCAAATGTACATAGGCCGGGTTGACGCAGACCGAAGCAAACCCGTACTCCTTGGCCTCGAAACATAAACGTTCAATCTCATTATAGGTGGCTTCCGGTTTCAGCAGCGTATGGTCGATCAGTTTAGCCAAATCATTAGGGACGGTAATCTTCACATCGGAAACTCTCTCCCGTGCACGGTTTTGAAATCCCTCTTCACCCAATTCAACCGCTAATTCCCGCGCCAACTTCGCAATTAACTCCTCCCTTTGCACCAGCCATACCTCCTTATCATTCCCCTTTTCCGGGGTCAGCTATAAATTCTTGATCTACCACCCAATTCCTGCCCCCGCGTTACTTAGAAAAGAGGAGAGACGTTCTCCCCATGACTTGAATTGCTTGGCAAAGTATGCTTTACAAAGCGGGGGTTGAAGGCAGGTCGGGCAACAGCCTAAAAAAGCAAAAGAGAAAGGTCAAATCCCTTTCTCTCTATTATTTACGGGTCTTGTCCGTAATCTACCCAGTTAAACTTATTCCGTTGCCAATACAAAAAGAATCCCGACAGTATATGGTGTTTAAAATGGAACCTCCCCCGAGGGTAATTCTTCGGCGATCACTTGGACAATCTCTTTACCGATTCTTTGTAAGACTTCAAGATCAGGTCCTTCCACCATCACCCGGATTAACGGTTCCGTCCCCGAAGCGCGCACAAAGATTCGTCCATGCGTACCCAGTTGCTGTTGGCATTTGGTTATTACCGCTTTGATCCGCTGGTTATCTTCCCAACCCTCTTTCTCCGCCACCCGGACATTCTCCAAGAGTTGGGGGAATTTTCGTATTTTCTTTTTTAGCTCGGACAAAGGTTGCTGGGCTTTAAGCAAAGCAGTCATTAACTGTAATGAAGAAAGAATCCCATCTCCGGTGCTGTTGTGTTCCAGAAAGATAATATGGCCGGACTGTTCCCCGCCCAAGGCTAAACCTTTTTCCCGCATGGCGGCGAGGACTTTCCGGTCTCCGTTCTCCGTAACGACAACCTTGCCGCCGGCCTCCTGAAAGGCCTCGATTAAGCCGAGATTGCTATATACGGTAACGGCAATCGCGTTATGGGGCAGACGGTCTTCGGCCATTAACTGTAAACCGCAAATACCAATTATTCCGTCGCCGTCAACCACTTCGCCCTTTTCATCAACGGCGATCACG
Organism: Bacillota bacterium; assembly: GCA_012837715.1. Lineage (GTDB taxonomy): Bacteria > Bacillota > UBA4882 > UBA10575 > UBA10575 > Capillibacterium. Next base: position 44,132 of record DUQR01000025.1, read on the forward strand.
CGGTCCCCGTCCCCGTCGTAGGCAAAACCGACCTGCGCCCCCTGGCGGACCACTTCTTCCTGGAGGACTTGGGGATAGGTCGATCCGCAATGAACATTGATCCGGGAACCGTCAGCCTGATTATGCAGGGGGATTACGGTTGCGCCTAATTCTGCGAAGACCTGGGGCGCAACCCGGTAAGTCGCCCCACAGGCGCAATCTAGGACCACCTTTGTTCCGGCAAAACTAAGCCCGGTGGTGGTTGTTAAGTATTTTATATAATCATTTTCCGTCTTTTCCCGATGGAAAACCCGTCCTACCTCCAACCCAACCGGACGGGCCACCCTTCCGGGCTCTCCGGTGGGAAGGTAACTTTCAATCTCATCTTCAACCTCATCGGTGAGTTTATACCCGGCCGCATCAAAAAACTTAATTCCATTATCGGCTACCGGATTATGGGAGGCCGAGATCATGACTCCGGCATCCGCCCTTAATTTCCGGATTAAATAGGCAATACCGGGTGTGGGTACGATCCCCAGTAGTTCGGCCCGGACCCCGGTGGAGGTAATCCCGGCGACAAGCGCCGCCTCTAGCATCTCCCCGGACACCCGCGTATCCCGACCGACAATGATCCGGCCACCGGCCGTTCCCTTTTTGTTCACTAGAACATGGGCCCCGGCCCTTCCCAGTTGAAAAGCCAGTTCCGGCGTTAGTTCTTGGTTGGCGACGCCGCGCACACCATCGGTCCCAAATAAACGGCCCATCTTGTTCCTCCCTTTTTGGTCAGAATCGAAATTAACTAAAACTCTAACGCTGAGCGAATTACAAGGCGTTGACAATTTCCCGACCAAAAGCCTCCGCCGCCTCTGGACCATTTCCGGTAATAATCCGGCCGTCCTTGACTACCCTTTGGGCTGTGTAGATAGCGCCGGCCGCAATTAATTCAGGTTCTCCGTCGGGAAAGACCGTCGCCCGTTTCCCCCGTAACAGACCGGCCCGGGCCAGAATTACCGGGGCGATACAGATGGCGGCCACCACCTTGTCTGCTTTGATAAAACTTCTGGCTAAAACGTGGGCCGTTTCATCGGCAAAATACTGGGCGGCGCCGCCACCCCCGACAAAGACCAGCGCGTCATAATCCTCGACTTTGATTTGGGAAACCAAAAGGTCGGGACGGACCTTATGCCCTAGTTTACCAACGGCCTCCTCCAGCTTCGTCGAAGCGGTCGCCACTTCCACTCCTGCTTGGGAGAGGACCTCCTTCGGCGCCAGATATTCCTCATCCCGGAAGTTCGTTTCGGCAATGACCAAGACTGCTCTTTTCTTCACCTACGTTCCCCCTTCCCGCAACTACGGAAAAAGGCGCTTTCCTTTAGCCTTTCCGTAGCACTGTAATCGCCTGTTGTAAACGGTTAAGCACCTTTTGCTTGCCTAAAGCCGCTAGCAGTTCGAACAACCCCGGGGTAGCCGCTTGCCCGGTTACTGCTACCCGAATCGGCATAAAAACCCGCCCGGGTTTCAGTGCTAAGCGGTCGGCCAGTGCCCGTAGGGTTTGCTCCAAATTTTCCTCCCCAAAATCGGTAAGCGCTTCGATCACCGCCACCGTTTCCTGTAAAATGGTCACCGTTTCTTCAGGTGTACCCTTCTTCCCTATTATGAGGGCTGGTTCCGGCGGCTCAATCTCCTCCTGCAAAAAGTACCCGACCGCTTGGGAGATCTCGGATAACAGTTTAATCCGTTCTTGAATCAAGGGCATTAACCGCACTAAATAAGCAAACCGCTCCGGCGGGCATGGGTCGGGCAGCAACCCATCTTTTTGTAAAAACGGTAAACACCGTTGGGCTAGTTCCTCATGGGATAACCGACGAAGATAAATCCCGTTGTACCAGTCGAGTTTATCCAAGGAAAAACTGACCGGTGACGTACTGATCCGCTCCACCGAAAAAGCCTCCGCCGCTTCCTCTAAGGTGAAAACTTCCTCGTCGGTTGACGGGTGCCAACCGAGAAGGAGTAAGAAATTGACCAAAGCCTCGGGAAGGTACCCTTTCTCTTTGAACTCACGGACCCCGGTGGCGCCATGACGTTTACTCAACTTACCCTTCCCATCGGGCGAGAGAAAAATGGGCAGATGGACAAAGGTCGGCGGTTGCCAACCAAAGGCCTCATAAAGCAGGAAATGGCGAGGGAGACTGATGATCCATTCTTCACCACGAATCACATGGGAGATCCCCATCAAGTGATCATCAACCACGCTAGCTAGGTGGTAGGTAGGATAACCATCCGATTTTAAAATAACAAAATCATCCAAGGTCCCATGGTCAAAGACCATCTCTCCCCGAAGCTCATCCCGGACTTTAGTCTTTCCGGTCCGCGGCACTTTAAAGCGGATCACATATGGTTCACCTGCCGCCCGGTGTTCTTCAATTTCTTCCGGGCTCAGCTCCCGGCAATGTCGATCATAACCGGAAGCCGCTTTGGCTTCTTCTTGCTTTTTTCGCATCTCCGCTAAGCGTTCAGGGGAGCAGAAACAATAATAAGCCTTTCCGGCTTGCACCAGTTCTTCGGCATATTTTTGGTAAAGATCCAGCCGTTCCGACTGAAAATAGGGGCCCGCCGTTCCGCCGGCCTCGGGACCTTCGTCCCACGTCAAGCCCATCCACCGCAGACTGGCTTTGATATCATCGACCGCATCGGGAACGAACCGGTTCCGGTCGGTATCTTCTATACGCAAGATGAACTGTCCGCCGGTTTTCCGCGCCAACAACCAATCGTAAAGCGCGGTACGGGCTCCGCCAATATGTAAATAACCAGTCGGACTCGGGGCAAATCTTACTCTTACCGCATCCATACTCAAAATAAAAACACCTCTTCTGGCCAATCCATTTTTATTCGTTAAAACACCCTTTGGTCACTGGTCACTCGGAAGATTACCTTCACCAGCATTTACCCAGTGGGGACCGGATGGTATTCTCCGCCTGACTCAAATAAACCATTTCGGCCTTGCACCAAAAAAATCCTGCCGTCCAGATAAATTAGAACCGCCCAATAACGGGCGGCTATCCTTTTCTAGCCCAGGGGGGTTAACCCTAAACTAATCTTAATCGCTTCATCAACCTTGATCATCATTTCTGCGTTAAGTTCGCCAATCTTCTCCGTCAATCGTTGCTTATCGATCGTGCGGATTTGTTCACAAAGAATCACTGAGTTCCGGTCCAGATGGGTATAGTCTTTTTTAATCTCGACATGGGTCGGAAGCTTCGCCCGCTTAATCCGAGACGTAATGGCCGCCACAATTGTCGTTGGGCTATAGGTATTACCGATATCATTTTGCAAAATAATTACCGGCCGTAACCCCCCTTGTTCCGAACCAACCACCGGATTCAGATTCGCGAAGAAAAGGTCACCGCGTTTGACGATCAAGAATCCTCACCCACCACCAGTGCATCTATATAACGCTCGATCTCATCCCCATCCTGACCAATACCTTCCTCCGCCAGCTCTAAATTGAGGGGGCCCATCCTTTGGTAGCCAACAGCCATTTTCTCCCTCTGTTCAGCGCGTCTTTTTTCCTCCAGTAGATGCTGCATTGCCGCACGGATAAAAGCGCTACGGCTGCTATACTCTTGATCCGCTACCCGATCCACCTCTTCCAGCAGACTTTCAGGAAGAAGAACTACCACCCGACGGTTAATCACTACTAAAGCACCCCCAGGCTATTCTCCCATAATATTATATACTTTTCGCTCGATTCCAGTCCACTTTGGATCCTCTGGGCTTTTTACCCACGCAAAACTTGGGCCTGTCCTCTTTAACCTCGAAAGCTACTGCGAAGTATATTAAGTCTGCTGATTGGTCCGTCTGCTGCCACAAATGGGTTAAAGCGACATCAATGCCGAATAATCCTTTCATTAGTATTTCGCGGGAAAAGGGCTGTTTCCTGCTATTCTGAACTTGGTAGTAACTGGAAGACACTATTTTGACCCTGCCACCCCTTAAGCCCCTCCACAATAACCAGCACCGAACCGGAAGCAAGGCTAACTTCGGCCGGTCCTCTTAAAAACTCATTATGGACCCCACGGGTTGAACCCAGAGCCAAGGTAGCCTGATTCAAAAGATATTTCGCATTACGGATGGTAACGCCATAGGCTGTGCCAACAAAGGGCAGTAACGAAAAATGGCCGCCGGGAAAGGGGAATATTCTTAGTCTCTCCTTTGCCGTCAACAATGTTACCGCCTGTTCTGCGCCAATTAACACCAACTCACAGCCTTGCGCTCGTCCCTTAGCTAATAAGGCTAGATTGGCTAAGGTATGGTCTAAGCGGCCCCCCAGCGCCCCAAAGACCAGTAATTCCTTATAGCCCGCGGCGAACAGCTGATCCAGACCAATTTCCAGATCGGTCCAGTCCTTTTCCGGTGGGTAGGATAATACTTTAACTCCTTTGGCCATTAACGCCTCTTTGTAAGCCGAGGGGAGCGAATCGAAATCCCCCAGTAAAACCTGGGGCTCATAACCCAGATCGACTAAAGGCTGACCGCCCCCGTCCACCGCCACCAGAAGATCGTTCCCCGCGGCTAACGCCGCCCGGAGCAACAGCTCGTGCAAAGGGCCGCCCCCAACCAATATCGCCCGTTTACCCTTTCCTCCCATTTTACCACGGCTTTCCGCGGCAAAAACCAAAAGACACGACCATAAAAGTCGTGCCTTGCCTTTGGTTTGCCATTTAACGCTTGGAAAATTGGGGGGCTTTTCTCGCTTTTTTCAATCCGTATTTCCGCCGTTCCTTCACCCGGGGATCACGGGTCAAGAACCCGGCGCGTTTCAACGGTATTCTATATTCGGTATCAACTTTCAACAAAGCCCGGGCAATACCATGGCGTACAGCTCCGGCCTGTCCACTGATGCCGCCTCCGTGCACCGAGGCAATCACATCATATTTTCCGGCCGTCCCTGTCTGTTTCAATGGTTGTTGCACCAAGACTTCTAAGACCTTCCGTCCGAAATAACTACTGAGGTCCCTTTTATTGATTAGAATATTACCTTTCCCAGGAACCAACCATACTTTAGCAACGGCGGTTTTACGCCGGCCGGTACCGTAGTATCTCATTTGTTCCCCTTTTTTTGCACTAGGCAAGGTTCTTTACCTCCCTTCGACTCAACCCTTAATCTCCAACGGCTCGGGTTTCTGAGCCGCATGGGGATGTTCCGGTCCACGATATACTTTTAACTTTTTAAGCTGCGCCCGTCCTAACCGGTTATGGGGAATCATCCCGTAAATGGCTTTTTTCACCACGAACTCCGGTTTTTTGTTCATTAAATCCATATAGGACGTTACCTTCAACCCTCCCGGGTACATGGAATGGGAATAGTACTTCTTTTGCTGTAATTTGTTACCGGTCAGAACGATCTGATCCGCATTAACGATAATCACGTGGTCGCCACAGTCAACATTGGGGGTGTAATCAGGCCGGTGTTTTCCCCGGAGAATCCCCGCAACTACACTGGCTAATCTTCCCAAGGTCTGACCTTTGGCATCAACCACGTACCATTTTCTTTCTCTCTGATCTGGTTTGGCCAGATAGGTTCGCAACATCAAAACCTCCCTTACAACGAGGCGCTAATATCCCGTCGACTCGGGGCTCGTGAGTCTCAGGTAAGATTAACCTCAATTCATGAACTTCTTTATTATACCAAGAAGATAGTCTACGGTCAAGGGTGGGCCTTTAATAATTACTTTATTAATTGCTTTCCATAAAATGCTTCTCCCGTAACAAAAATGCTTGACAGTTAATCCTATGATTACTATAATAAGTAAAACCAAAATATTAATCAATGGTGAGAAGATGGACCAAGTTGAGCAATTTGAATCGATTAGCGGAGACTACATAACGGTCCGTGCCTTAGAGGACGGCGTAACTATTATCGGCTTAACCCGTGGCCGGAACACCAAGTTTCATCACTCCGAAAAACTGGACCGGGGTGAAGTCATGATCGTTCAGTTTACCCAACATACCGCCGCCATGAAAATTAGGGGGCGGGCAGAAATTTACACTAAACATGGGATCATTCTTACCAGTCAGGAATAGAGCTTCGGTCGGGCTTCTTTGATGGTTACACCAGAAAGCGGAAGCCCGATCCCGTTATATTTAACACCCCCAGATTAGTTTAGGATTGCCGAGTTGAGATTAGTTTAGAAAAGTAGAGTTGAGTAGAGACGAGCTGAGCAGTCATGGTTTTCTTTGTCTTTTTGTAAAAAAGACCATGCTCTTAGGAGTCATGGTCTTTTTTTATCTTCTGCGCTGAAGGAGGAGTCGAGATGAGTACAGATCAGTTTCTGGCGACGAATAAAAAGTCCTTACCGGCAACAGTCACGCCCGGATTAGAACGGTACCGGCAATTAGCAGACGCCGGCTACCGCTATATTCCCATCTGTTCTGAACAACTTAATGATACGGAAACCCCGGTCACGCTCTTTGCCAAGTTAACCGAAGATGAAGGCCGTTTTTTACTGGAAAGTGTCGAACAGGGCAAACAAGTTGGCCGCTACTCTTTTATCGGCTGGAAACCGTTGCTGACCTTTAAAGCAACGGGTAATCAACTTTCCGTCATTGAACAAAAGGGTTCATCGACGATTAACGGTGAGCCACTGACCGGGATCGAAAAAACACTAAACGCTTTACGGGTCTCCCCTTTACCGGATTTCACCCCTTTTTATGGCGGCGCCGTCGGCTATATTGGTTACGACTACGTCCGCCATATCCAAAAATTACCGGCAAAAAACCCCTCTTTAATCGGCTTACCCGAGCTTATTATGGTCGTTCCCACCTGTTTAATCCGGTTTGACCATGTCTCCCACAAAATAACCACCATTGTCTTGAGTCGGGTCGATCGGGGAGATATCGAGGGCTCTTATGAAAAAACCCTCCGGGAATTGGCCCGGATCAACAGAGGCTTTACGCGAAAACTTCGGTTGGGACCAATTCCCAATGCAGAAACTACGGGGAAGAGACCTCTTCAGTCTACCTCCCTCTTGCCATCCCAATTTGCGGATGGTGTTGCGCGGATCAAAGAATCCATCAAACGCGGCGAAGTTAGTCAAGTAGTCCTCTCTCAAAGGATTAGCCAAGAGTATGCAGGAGATCCCTTCTTCTTCTACCGGGTGCTACGGACGGTAAATCCTTCCCCCTACCTATATTATCTCGATTTTGGCGACCATCAACTGGCCGGTTCTTCCCCAGAGATGATGGTCCGTTTAGAGGATGGTCGCGTTACTTTAAAACCCATCGCCGGCACGCGACGGCGGGGGAGTTCGGCCTCTGAGGATCAACGGCTTTGCCAGGAACTATTGGCCGATGAGAAAGAACGCAGCGAGCATATGATCCTTGTCGATCTAGGTCGCAATGAACTGAACCAGGTTTGCCGGTCAGAAAGCATCCGGGTGACAGATTTAATGACGGTTGAGTTTTACTCCCATGTTATGCATATTGTCTCTACGCTTCAGGGCGAATTGCTTCCTGCTTATTCCGGCTTTGACTTACTCCGGGCCGTCTTCCCGGCAGGAACCCTTTCCGGGGCTCCCAAGCGGCGGGCGATGGAGATGATCGAACTGCTGGAACCAACCAGACGGGAGTTTTACGGCGGTTGCGTCGGTTACCTTGGTTTTAATGGTAATCTAGATACCTGTATTACCATCCGGACGGTATTGTTCCAAAAGCGAAAAGCCCACTTCCAAGTAGGAGCAGGGATTGTCGCTGGTTCGGACCCGGAGAAAGAGTACGAAGAAACCCTGAATAAGGCGGCGGCCATCTTAACCGCCTTAGCCCGAACCGGTACCGAAGGGAGGTGGAATCGACCCTAGAAATTCGCGTCATGCGGAGAATGTCATCGGCCCCGGCTGGATAAATGCGGGCAAGGTAATCATTTCTCCGCATGACGAGCGACAAGGAGCAAGTGACGGAAGGTCCATTTGGAACGGAGAAGAGAGGAGTGGAGAAGAGATTGATTAAGAAGAGCTTAGCTAAGTTAGCCCAAGGCGAAGACCTCGAAGAAAACGAAATGATCGCGACCACCAACGCGATCATGGAAGGCCGGACTTCACCAGCCCAGATCGGCAGCTTTTTAACGGCCTTACGCCTCAAAGGTGAAACCGTTGAAGAGATCACCGGCGCCGCCCGGGTTATGCGGGAAAAAGCAATTAAGATCAATTTTCAGGCCCCAACCGTCATTGATACCTGCGGAACCGGTGGGGACGGAGCCCGGACCTTTAATATCTCAACCACCACCGCTTTTATTGTGGCGGCGGCCGGTATTCCCGTCGCGAAACACGGTAACCGGGCGATCTCCAGTCGCTGTGGGAGCGCCGATGTGCTTGAGGCCCTCGGGATCAAAGTTGATCTGCCCCCGGAGAAAGTGGAAGCATGTTTAAAAGAAACCGGAATCGGGTTTTTGTTTGCTCCCCTTTTTCACCAGGCAATGCAGTATGCCGCCGGCCCCCGCAAGGAATTGGGGTTCCGAACGGTCTTCAACTTATTAGGGCCGTTGACCAATCCCGCCAACGCCAATTGTCAATTGGTCGGAGTTTTCCAGCCCCACCTGACCGATCTTGTTGCCCGGGTGCTAGACCGCCTTGGCATCGAACGGGCGGTTGTGGTTCACGGCGGGGACGGCCTGGACGAATTGTCGCTCGATGGTGAGAATCAAGCCAGTATCTTGAAGCACGGCCGCATCACCAGCCTACGCTTCCGGGCGGTCGACTTAGGCCTGAACGCCGCCCCGAAAACAGCCTTGAGCGGCGGGGGACCAAAACAGAATGCCCAGATCACCCTTGAAATCCTTCAAGGTGAAGATCAAGGTCCTAAACTCGCCGTTGTCTTGCTCAATGCGGCGGCCGCCTTATTGGCTGCTGATGTTGTCACCGATTTAAAAGAAGGGATTGCTTTCGCCCGCCAACTGGTCCGGGAAGGGAAAGCCTATGCCAAATTGGAAGAGTTACGCCAGGTCGTGGGGGGAACATGATGGATTGGGAAAAGATTCTACAGGTCAAATTCAACGAAGTAAGGAGCAAAAAGGCGCAAACCCCCCTTGGCGAATTGGAGAAAAGGTTGAAAGACGCCCCCGCCACCAGGCCTTTCCGTCAAAGGTTGACCGGTGGGCCAATTAGGCTGATTGCCGAGATCAAGCAGGCTTCTCCCACCAAAGGCTTGCTTTGCTCCAATTTTCAGCCGTTAAGCTTAGCACGGATTTATGAATCTTCTGGCGCGGCCGCCATTTCCGTCTTAACCGACCAAGAGTTCTTTCAGGGGTCCCTCGCCCATTTGGAAATGGTCAAAATGGAGACCACAAAACTTCCGATCCTGCGGAAAGATTTTATCATCGATCCTTATCAAATCTTGGAAGCGCGGGTCTACGGCGCCGATGCCATCCTCTTGATTGTCGCCGCCCTCACCGGACAGAAGCTGGCCAGCTATCTGCAAATAGCAAAAAGCTTGGGGCTGGAAGCATTGGTCGAGATTCATACTCGGTCCGAATTAGCCCTTGCCTTGGAGGCGGGAGCCGAATTAATCGGCATCAACAACCGGGATTTAAAGAGCTTCGCCGTTGATCTGGAGACCACCTTTCGTTTACTGGAAGCAATCCCCAAAGACAAGGTGGTGGTCGCAGAGAGTGGCATTAATAAGCGGTCCGATCTGATGCGCTTAGCCCAAGCAGGAGTGAACGCGGCCCTTGTCGGGGAAGCGCTGGTCACCGCAGCTGATCCAGGCACCAAAATACGGGAATTATGCGGAGATGATTCCGGTTAAGATTTGTGGGATTACCCGCTTGAAAGATGCTTTCGCCTGCCAAAAGATGGGGGTCTCAGCCCTGGGGTTTGTTTTTGCCCCTTCGCAACGGCAAGTCACCGTCGAACAGGTTTACCAGATAACGAACCGTCTTTCCCCTTTCCTCATCAAAGTCGGGGTCTTTGTCGATGAAGATCCCCTGTACATTCGGGAGACGATGAAGGATTGCCGTCTTGATTTGGCTCAGTTACACGGAAATGAAACGCCCGATGACTGTGAGGCTTTAGCCGGCCGGGTGATCAAGGCCTTCCGTGTCGGCCGGGACCAACCTAACCCTATTTGGAAAAGAGCCCCTTTGCGAGGAATCTTAATTGACGCTTTTTCGACAAGTGCCTTCGGTGGAACCGGTCAAGTCTTTGACTGGAATTTGGCTACCGCTTACCGGAAACTGGGTTTTCCGCTGCTTTTAGCCGGAGGTTTAAATCCGGATAATGTTCTCGCCGCTCTGCGGAGGGTCCGCCCGGACGGCATTGATTTGTCCAGCGGCGTAGAACTACGTCCGGGGATTAAAGATCAGGAAAAACTTGCAAAGCTAATGGCAATAATGAGAGGAGGTGTCTCCAATCGTACCCTTAGATGAATGGTATTTTGGCGCCTATGGCGGGCGGTATGTGCCGGAAACCCTCATGACCGCTTTGGATGAGTTGACCGATGCTTACCGGACATATGCCCCCACCCGGGAATTCCAGGCCGAGTTGGATCAGCTTTATCGGTTCTATGCCGGACGGCCTACCCCCTTGTATTACGCCGATCGTTTCAGCCGTGCGCTGGGCAAGGGCAGAATTTATTTTAAACGAGAAGATCTCAACCATACGGGCGCCCATAAGATCAATAATGCCTTAGGCCAAATTTTGCTGGCCAAACGGATGGGGAAACGCCGGATCATCGCCGAGACCGGCGCCGGCCAACATGGGGTCGCCACCGCGACGGTCGCCGCTAAGTTTGGTTTGGAATGCGTGGTTTATATGGGGGAGGTCGATATGGCCCGACAAGCCTTGAACGTCTTTCGGATGAAACTTTTAGGCGCCCAGGTGCGGCCGGTAACCTCCGGAAGTAGGACTTTGAAAGACGCGACCAATGAGGCCATCCGCGACTGGGTGACCAATGTGGATGATACCTATTATCTTATCGGTTCCGTGGTCGGCCCCCATCCTTATCCGGAGATCGTCCGGGATTTCCAAGCCGTGATCGGTCGGGAGACCAGACTCCAATTACTGACACTTACGGGCCGCCTCCCCGATTACGTAGTGGCCTGTGTTGGCGGCGGCAGTAATGCGCTGGGGATCTTTACCGCTTTTCTCCCTGATCCCGGGGTCAAATTAATCGGGGTGGAGGCTGCGGGTAAAGGCTTGGATACGGAGGAACACGCCGCCTCCTTGAAAAAAGGAGCACCGGGGGTGCTGCACGGCGCAAAAAGCTATTTACTTTCCGACCCGGACGGTCAAATCCGGGAGGCTTACTCCATCTCCGCCGGGCTGGATTACCCGGGAGTTGGCCCGGAGCACAGTTATCTAAAAGACAGGGGACGGGTAGAATACCGGGCGATCACTGACTGGGAGGCGCTAGAGGCCTTTACCTCTTTGACCCGAACCGAAGGAATTATCCCGGCATTGGAGAGCGCCCATGCGGTCGCCGAAGGAATGAAACTCGGCCGTCAGCTCGAACAGGATGAGATCATGGTCATCAACCTCTCCGGCCGGGGCGATAAGGATATTCCGACGGTAGCTCAGCTGATGGAGGTGAATTTATGAACCGGGTGGCATTACGTTTTCAAGAATTACAGAAGACCGGTCGCAAAGCTTTTATCCCTTATATTATGGGAGGTGATCCGGATCTCCCAAGTTTACCGGGGATTCTGGAGACCTTGGTCGTCTGTGGCGCCGATCTGATCGAAATCGGGGTTCCCTTTTCGGACCCCTTGGCCGACGGACCCCTAATCCAGGCGGCCGGAATGAGGGCTCTGCAGAATGGATCCACCTTGACGAAACTCTTGGCCACCATTGAACCAGTGGCTACTTCGCTTCCCGTTCCGCTGGTCTTCATGGTCTATTATAACCAGATTGTCCGGCGGGGTTTAAGGCGCTTCATGGAAGAAGTCAAGGCGGCCGGTGGCGCCGGGTTAATCATCCCCGATTTACCGCCGGAAGCCGCGGTGGAGTTAAGAGGTTTAGCCGCCGAATTAGACCTGAGTCTAAATTTCTTAGTTGCCCCCACCAGCCCCGAGGAAAGGATCCTGTTGGCCGTCACAGCAAGCACCGGCTTCTTATATACGGTTTCCGTCAAAGGGGTGACCGGAGTCCGCCGCGGACTACCGCCTGAATTACCCGATTTTATCCAACAGGTTAAAGCGTTAAGTTCCCGCCCGGTAGCAGTAGGCTTTGGGATCGCCCACCCGGAGCAGGCCACGATCATCTCCCGTCTGGCTGACGGGGTTATTATCGGCAGCGCTATTGTTCAGGCGATCGGGGAGGATCCGGGACTGAAGAGAATGACCGCCCTCGTTAAACAATTACGTGCCGCCATTTAACCAAACTTAACCGTAAGTGGAGACCCACCCTAGTTAACGCCTGCTTGAACCCGATAACGAAACACCTTTGGCTAGTACTCCACCTTCAATAAAGTTAGACCCTGGGGCGGGGCGGTCGGTCCCGCCCTGCGCCGGTCCCCTTCTGTTAGTATTGCCTTAACTAAACGGGGCTCCTTTTTACCCTCGCCAATCCATAACAAAGTGCCGACGATATTCCGGACCATCTTATATAAAAAGCCGTTGCCGGTTAGGGTGAAAAAGATCTCTTCCCCCTGTTCCGCCACTTCCACCCGGTCAAGGCGGCGTACGGTCGTGACCACCGAAGATCCCGCAGCAGAAAATCCCTTAAAATCATGTTCCCCCACCAAGAAAGCGGCGGCGGTGCGGAGCGGCTCCAACTGAAGGGAACGGGGATAATGGTAGGAAAAACGGCGGAGAAAAAGGTCAGGCCACCGCCGTCGCGAAACGATATATTGGTAGGTTTTAGATTTGGCTCCGTAACGGGCATGAAAGGAGAGGGGAACTGCTTCGGCTTGGCAAACAATGAGGTCCGTCGGCAGGCATGAGTTGAGGGCGGCTGGCCAGCGGGTAATGGGAATCGAGGCTTGAGTGGTAAAATTAACCACTTGTCCCTTGGCGTGGACACCCGCATCGGTCCGGCCGGCGGCAATCAGTTTCGGCGTCGTACCGGTCAGTTTCTGTAAGGCCTTTTCTAATTCCCCTTGAACCGTCCGTTCCCCTTGCCCTTGCCGTTGGTAACCGGTAAAATCCGTTCCCTCATAGGCAATGGTTAATTTGAGATTGACCAGTTTACGCCCCTCCTCTGCTTTTCATCCCTGCGCTCAAGCCGACACTAGCCGGCATGAACGACTACCCGGAAAATACATCTTGCCGCTCGTTCCTTGTCACCCCGGATCGAAGACTACCTTGACCGGCATCACCCAGCCTGGGCCGGATGGTGTTCTCCGGCGACTTGAATTTCTTCGTAAACACCACTTCGTTCAAGGCGGCGGTAACCGGCATGGACGACTACCTACCCCATGAGCCGGTATCCCCACCAAAGGAAGAAAAAAAGAGAAAGCAAAACTAGACCTAAGGTATCTTTGCTCCCCCAAGCCAACTCATAAAGAGACCCCCGAGGCGCCCCTGGCACATAGCCGCGGCTTTCCATCGCTTGGGCAATCTCCAGCGCCCGACGGAGCGCTGAGATGAACAACGGAATGACCATGGCCAGCAAGGCCTTTAGTTTCTTGGTCCAATTGGTCTTGAAATTTGCCCCCCGGGCTTGTTGCGCCAACATAATCTCCTGTGCCTCGGTCAAAAGCAAAGGGAAGAAACTTAAGGCCAGTCCAAGCGCCATGGCAATCTCACCGGTGGGGAGTATCCGCCGCAGCGGCTTGAGGGTAAGCTCCACCCCTTTGATCAGAGTTAAGGCTTCGGTGACCCCCAACAGCCATGAACTCATCAAAAGGAGATTCAGCATCCGCAAAAGATAGAGAAAAGCGCCAGTTCGTGTCCCCGTCACTAGATTCAACAAAAAGGTTAAGCCCAAAAGCCAACGGAAGATTCGCACCATCCGCCAGCCCCGCGCCAACGGAAGTCTCGCCCAAATAAAAAGCAGAAGGTGAAGGGCAAAAAGGAACAATTGCCCAAAGAGACTGTTTTCAGTTAAGGAAAGCGTCGCCCCGACAATCACCACCAGCAATTTCAAACGGGGGTCCCGGGCATGCCAGTAGGAAACGGTCGGGAAGTAAGTGATGCTCTTCATGGGCCTGACCCTCCTTTCATCCTCTCCCCGCAAAAACGGTTTAATTCGGCCCAAGCCTGTTCCTCCGATTCCTGGGCCGCTGCCACCGGCGCCCCGGCGGCCTCTAAACGGTAGAGGAGGGAGAGTAGGAAGGGTAATTCCAAATTATACGCCCTGAGTGTATCTACTTTTTCAACCAAGCCCCCCCAGGTCGTATCGGCCGCCAATCGCCCATCGACCAGAAGGAGCACCCGTTGGGTCAGGGAAAACAGAAAATCCGGATCATGGGAAGCAACCAGTAAGCCAATGCCGGTTTCCGCCTTAATCTTCCGTAAAGTTGTGATTAATGCAGTTTGACCCGGACCATCCAGACCAATTGTCGGCTCATCCAATAATAAAAAACCGGGTTTCATCGCCAAGGCGGCTGCCAAAGCGACCCGGCGTTGTTCCCCTCCGGACAACTGAAAGGGAGAAACCGTCCAGCGCTCTTTTTTCAGATCGACGGCAGTCAAAGCCCAGTCTACCCGGGCCGCCACTTCCGCCGCCTCCATATCCAGATTCTCCGGTCCAAAGGCTACTTCCTCCCGAACGGTAGCGGCAAAAAAACCCCGTTGGGGTTCTTGAATCGCAAGGACCACCGGTCCTTCCCCACCGTCCACCGTAACCGAGCCGGAAGTCGGTTTGATTAACCCGGCCAGGGTCCGGAGGAGAGTTGACTTGCCCGAACCGATGGGTCCCAGTAACGCGGCGGCGGCTCCCCCTTTTAAATGAAGAGTGACGCCGCTTAAAGCTGTTTTCTTTGCTTCCCCATCCCTGGAAAAGACCACAGTAAGCTCTTTTGCGTTTATTTCCATAACACTGACACCAATTCATCTTCATTCGTAACCACCGGTTCTTTAACCCCCAGCCGATCAGCGGCTTCTGTCGCCGGCGGTAGGGTTATTCCCCAGGCGCGGGCTTGCTCCGGCATGGCTAAAAGTTCCCCCGGTGGACCGGTCCAGACTGCCCGGCCGTTCTCCATCACCAGCACCAAGTCGGCGGATAAAACTTCCGCTAAGCCATGGGTGAACCAGATCATACTCTGACCCTGATCCCGTAAATCTTGCCAAAACCGGGTGATCCGCTGCTTCGCCCCTGGATCAAGCATGGCCAGCGGCTCATCGACCAGGATCAGTTTGGGTTTTAAAACCCAAACATCGGCCAAAGAAAGTAATCGTTTCTCGCCCCCCGACAAGGAATGGGGGTCGGCGTTTCTTAAAGTTTCCAGCCCAAAATAGGATAAGCCCAGACCGACCGTCTGCCGGATCACTTCCGATGACAAAGTGCGGTTCTCCACGCCGAAGGCGATTTCCCGTTCCACGGTCGCCGCGACAAACTGGTTGTCCGGCTGCTGAAAGACCATTCCCACCTGGCGATAGATATATCTCAGCTCTTCTTCGTTGGCCGTGGAATAACCATCCACCAAAACTTGGCCGGTCGTAGGCTTCAGGAGACCGCAACACAAACGGGCCAGGGTTGATTTCCCCGACCCGTTAGCGCCCAGCACACCGAGAAAGGTTCCTGGTTCAAGCACCAGATTAACCTGACAAACCCCGGTTGTTAACGAGCCGGGGTAGCAGTAGGAGACCTGATCTAAAATGAAAAATGGCGCCATCGTGCTTAGACTAACTCAATTATCGCCATGGGCGCCGCATCCCCGCGGCGGGGACCTAATTTGACCACCCGGGTGTAACCCCCGTTCCGCTCGGTATAACGGGTGGCAATCTCATCAAACAACTTCTTGACCACGGCTTTATCCGTAATCACCTTAGCCGCTTCCCGGCGGGCGTGGAGATCTCCTTGTTTTCCTAAGGTGATCAGCTTTTCAGCCAGGATCCGGATCTCTTTGGCTTTCATTTCTGTCGTTTCGATCTTACCGTAGGTAAAAAGATCGCTCACCTGGTTACGAAAAAGCGCTTTCCTGTGGCCCATCTGACGGCCAAACCGTCGTAAGGTCATGGTAATTCCCTCCTTCAGGATAATAAATTGAACCGCAATTCTTTTATAAACTTTTTAAACAAAAGATTGGTGGAAGGAATTATTCTTCCGACTTGCGGAGGGAGAGATTAAGGGCTGCTAACTTCTGCTCCACTTCCTCCAGGGATTTCTTCCCTAGATTTCGCACCTTCATCATATCCTCCGGCGTCTTTTTAATTAATTCTTGCACCGTATTGATTCCGGCTCTCTTTAGGCAATTATAGGACCGGACCGACAAATCCAGCTCTTCAATGTTCATCTCCAAGATTTTATCCTTGGACTCTTCTTCTTTTTCCACCATAATCTCGGTTTCACTCACCGAATCGCTCAAGTTAACAAAGAGCATCAAGTGTTCGGTCAGAATCTTCGCTGCCAAACTCACCGCTTCCACCGGATTAATACTACCGCTGGTCCACAACTCCAGAACAAGTCGATCGTAGTCCGTAATCTGGCCGACGCGGGTATTTTCCACTACATAATTCACTTTATGCACCGGAGTAAAGATCGAATCCACCGGAATAACGCCGATCACATCCTCCGGATTTTTGTTCCGCTCGGCAGTAACATATCCTCTTCCTTTGTCAAAGGTAATTTCCATCACCAAGCTGCCGCCTTCACTGACGGTGGCAATATGATGATCCGGGTTTAAAATCTCCACATCACTAGGAACCTCAATATCACCGGCCAAAACTTTTCTACTCTCCCTCACCTCAAGGCGGGCGACAGTCGGGCCTTCTCCGTGCAGTTTTACCAGTAACTCTTTAAGGTTCAAAATAATTTCGGCGGTATCTTCCACCACACCCGGAATAGTGGAGAACTCATGGAGAACCCCTTCGATCTTGATCGCGGTAACCGCTGCTCCCGGCAGAGAAGAAAGTAACACCCGCCGGAGCGAATTACCCAAGGTTGTACCATAGCCTCTTTCCAAAGGCTCGACAATAAACCGGCCGTACCGATCATCTTTGATTTCGTCAATCGTCACCTTTGGCTTTTCGATTTCAATCATACAAAAGCCTCCCTTCTATCCTTAGGTCCGGCTTAGACCATGAGTTTAACGGGAGTAAAGCTCGACAATGAGATGTTCCTCAACCGGAACGTCGATCTGTTCCCGCGAAGGTATAGAATTTACCCGGGCGGTCCAGCTATTGGTATCCAATTCTAACCATTCAGGAATATTTTGGCCGTTATTGGCCTCAAGAATACCTTTGATTAAGGTAGAATTAGTCGCCGTTTCTTTGAGCGTAATCTCATCGCCCGGTTTCACTTGATAAGAAGGGATGTTGACCTTGCGCCCGTTCACACGGAAGAAACCGTGTCGGACCAGTTGTCGGGCTTCCCGCCGGGAACCGGCCAGTCTTAAACGGTAAACCACATTATCCAACCGGGTTTCTAACAGTTGCAGTAAATTTTCACCGGTAATCCCCTTTTTCCTTTCGGCAAGCTCAAAATAGCGGGCAAATTGAGCTTCCAGAATTCCGTAGATCCGGCGGAGTTTCTGTTTTTCCCGGAGCTGTAATCCGTATTCGGATAACTTCCTTCTACCCTGTCCATGCTGGCCCGGACCATAGCTTCTCCGGTTAAAACTACATTTTTCAGAAAGGCAACGGTCGCCTTTGAGAAAAAGTTTCTCCCCCTCGCGACGACACAATTTACAAACCGAACCGATATATCTTGCCATCTAGTAATACACCTCCTCTAGTTAGACGCGGCGCCGTTTTGGTGGACGGCAGCCATTATGGGGAATCGGAGTAACGTCTTTGATCATACTCACTTCCAAACCGGCTGCTTGTAAAGAGCGGATCGCCGCTTCCCGCCCGGCGCCCGGTCCTTTCACATAAACCTCAACCTGTTTCAGACCATATTCCATCGCGGCCTTCGCGGCGGTTTCTGCCGCCATTCCCGCAGCGTATGGAGTGTTTTTCCGTGAGCCTTTAAAGCCCATCGACCCGGCGGAAGACCAGGACAGGACATTACCGTTTTGATCTGAGATAGTGATGAGTGTATTATTAAATGTAGATTTGATATGCGCTGCGCCGTTCTCTACATATTTCTTCTCTCTTCTTCTCGTTCTCGTTCCTTTGCGTGGAGACGCCATTTGTTATCCCTCCTTTATGCCTTTTTCCTGCGTCCTACAGTTTTGACCGGGCCTTTTCTGGTGCGGGCGTTGGTTTTCGTCCGCTGCCCCCGGACCGGTAACCCTCGACGGTGACGGAGTCCACGATAACTCCCGATTTCAATCAGACGTTTGACGTTCATGTTCTCTTCCCGTCGGAGGTCCCCCTCCACCTTATATTCATGGTCAATTACTTCACGCAGCCGCGAAATTTCATCTTCGGTCAGGTCCCGTACTCTCGTATCCGGGCTTACTCCGGTTTTCGCCAGAATCTCCCGGGACAAGGTTAACCCAATACCATAAATATAAGTCAAAGCAATCTCTAACCGTTTATCCCTTGGTAAATCTACACCGGCAATACGTGCCACTTAAGCTTCCCTCCTTTTATCCCTGTTTCTGCTTATGCTTAGGATTACTACAGATCACCATAACCCGCCCTTTTCGACGGATAATCTTACAATGCTCACAAATTGGTTTCACTGACGGAGCAACTTTCAATGTGGTACCTCCTCACATTTGCTAATTAAAAACTACCCAAAACGAGGGAAAGGCAAAGAAAGAAGGATTATTTATAACGATAGATAATACGGCCGCGGGTTAAATCGTAGGGTGACAACTCCACCATCACCCGATCTCCGGCAAGAATCTTAATGAAATTCATCCGCATCTTCCCGGAAATATGAGCCAATACTTTATGCCCGTTCGCCAGTTCCACCCGGAACATCGCATTCGGTAACGGCTCAATTACCGTCCCCTCTACTTCGATAATATCATCTTTCCCCAAGGCTTACCTCTCCTTCCTTTTGATTTTCCCCCAAACGCTGGATAGCGTCGACGATCTCTTCATCCGTCACCCGGTCTCCGGCGGACAGTTTGGCGGTGAGCTCCGCGGCCACCTGAAGCGTAAAGGCCAGATGTTTACAGTTTTTCTTTTTTGGTTTGAGCACGGAACGTTTGCGTCCGTCCGCCACCAAGACATGGTCATCACCGAGTAAAGCGATGATCAGGAATGTATTCCCTGTGTCCCGTCCCTGCTTGGAAATGACCAACTGCCCCAAGCGGGGTTGGGTCACCGCCGTTTTCACCATCGAATCATTCCCCCGTTTCCTCCCTGAAGCTCCGTTACCCGGGTTAAAATCTCCGGATCCCCCGCCGTCACCAATACGGTATGTTCAAAATGGGCTGAGTATGACCCGTCCATTGTTGTTACCGTCCATTGGTCCGTCGGGCTAACCTTAACCTGATAGGCTCCGGCATTAACCATTGGTTCGATCGCTAACGTCATCCCCGGTTTTAAAACCGGATCATAACGGTAAAGGGAAGAAACGTAGTTAGGAACTTGTGGTTCTTCGTGCATTGCTTGCCCGATGCCATGACCGACAAAATCGCGCACCACCGAAAAACCGCTTTCCTCCACATGTTTTTGGATCGCCCGGGAGATGTCGGACAACCGGTTACCAGCCCGGGCCTGATTAATCCCCTGCCACAAAGCCTCCCGCGTGACCGTCATCAACCGCCGGTGTTTCAGGGCAACTTCACCTACCCCTACTGTTACCGCCGCATCGCCATAATATCCTTTATAGACCACACCAAAATCTAAACCGACAATATCCCCGTTTTTCAACAGCCGCGGTCCGGGGATACCGTGCACCACTTGGTCGTTGACTGAGATACAAATACTTGCCGGAAACCCTTGATAACCCTTGAACGCTGGTTTGACCTGATATTTCTTGACCGCCGCCTCCGCCAGTTCATCCAGTTCGATCGTGGTAATACCGGGAGTGACTGCCGCCGCAACCTGGCTGAGAATTAACGCGGTAATTTCTCCGGCCTTGCGCATGCGGTTAAGCTCAAAGGGGGATTTTCGCGTAATCATTGTTCCACCCGATTTCTAATTCCACGCTCAATCTCCCGGTAAACATCGGCAATGGGTTTCGCGCCATCAACCCGCATTAAAAGTCCAGCTTCATGATAGTACTGAATTAGGGGGGCGGTTTGGCGGGCATAAACCGCAAGCCGGTTCCGGACCGTTGCCTCGTAATCATCTTCCCGTTGGATGAGTTGTCCTCGGCAAAGATCACAAACCCCGGTTTCCTGTTCCTTTTTGGTAACAACATGGTAAACCGCGCCACAATTTTGGCAGATCCGCCGTCCGGAAAGGCGCGCCACCAGAATTTCCGGATCAACCGCAATCTCGATTACTGCGGTCAAGCTTTGGCCTTTCTCCGCTAAATAGCCGTCTAAAGCCTGCGCTTGCGGGACCGTCCGCGGAAACCCGTCCAGTAGAAAACCGCCAGCCGTATCCGGCTGGGCAAGCCGCTCGGCAACAATCCCCAAGACTAAATCGTCGGGAACCAGTTCACCGCTACTAAGATACTTTTCCACCTTTTTGCCCAGCTCTGTCTGGAGCTTGATCGCTTCCCGAAACATATCACCGGTGGAGATTGGCGGGATTCCAAACTCCGCACCGATGCGGGCGGCTTGTGTTCCTTTTCCGGCTCCCGGCGGACCCAGAAGAATTAATCGCAAAAAGTTCACCTACTTTAGAAAACCTTCGTACTGTCTCATCACTAACTGGGCTTCAATCTGCTTCATCGTATCAATCGCCACCCCGACGGCAATCAGTAAACTGGTCCCACCAAACCCGATCTGACTAATTCCCGTTAAGGGACCAAGCAAATACGGAAGCAAAGCCACCAAGGTCAAGAAGAGCGCACCTGCCGCCGTAATTCTGGTTAAGACCTTATCAAGATATTCGGCGGTCGGACGGCCCGGTCGAATCCCCGGAATAAATCCACCGTATTTTTTTAGATTATCGGACACATCCATCGGATTAAAAGTGACGGCTGTGTAAAAGTAGGAGAAAAGGAAGATAAAGACCGCATAAATCACCAAGTAGATGGGTTGCCCCGGATAAAAGAATTTTTGGACAAACCGGTAAAACCCACTGGTCGGGGAGAGGAAATTGGCGATCGTCATCGGAAAAGCCAGCACCGATGAAGCAAAGATCACCGGGATCACCCCTACCTGGTTCACCCGGAGCGGCATATGCGTCGCTTGCCCTCCATACATCCTCCGCCCCACTACTCGCTTGGCATACTGTACCGGAATCTTACGCTCACCTTGGGTGACAATCACGATAAAAGCCACGATAATTACGATGAGCACGAGAAAGAGGAGAAGCCCGAGGAGGGTGATCCCACCTTCACCAACGGTTTGCAGTGTCCGGATAAAATCCGGAACAAATCGGGCTACAATCCCCGCGAAAATCAACATGGAAACCCCGTTACCGATCCCCCGTTCGGAAATGGTCTCGCCCAACCAAGTCAGGAAGACTGTTCCTGCCGTCATGGTCAGCACAACCGTAATTAACGAGGCGACACTCGTCGGATCCTCCATCGCTTGGCGGAAGCCCATGGTAATGGCCAACGCTTGAACTAAACCCAGGACCACCGTGGCGTATTTGGTATAGCGGGCCAAAACTTTCCGGCCTTCCGGCCCTTCTTTCGAGAGTTCCTGCCAACTGGGGATCACCATCGTTAAAAGTTGCATGATAATCGAAGAAGTGATATATGGTTGGACCCCAAGCGCAAATACGGACATATTACTGAGCGCTCCACCGGAAAAAAGGTCCAGCAGATTGAAGATGTTATTTTCCCCAAAATTAAAACGGGTCATCCCGGGAACAACGATATAAGAACCTAAACGAAAAACCGCCAATAGAAATAGGGTCCAATAAAATTTCTTCCGAATATCCGGAATCCGAAACGCGGTTTTTAAAGATTCCCACATCTTATATCACCTCAGCTTTTCCGCCGGCCGCCTCGATCTTAGCTGTCGCGGAGCCACTAAAAGCATGCGCTTTTACGACTAATTTCTTTTCCAGCTCGCCCCGGCCTAATACTTTCACCCCATCGTATACGTGCTTAATCAATCCGTTGGCAATTAAAAGTTCAGGGGTAACTTCGGTTCCATCATTAAAGCAATTCAAACGTTCAATATTGATCTCCGCCCAAATTTTACGGTTGAAATTCTTAAAACCGCGTTTTGGGAGACGACGCTGCAAAGGAGTCTGACCGCCTTCAAAAGCAGGTCCTTTCCCCCTACCGGAGCGTGCCTTTTGGCCTTTATGCCCTCGAGCGGAGGTTTTTCCCAAACCGGAGCCAATCCCCCGTCCGACCCGTTTGGGTGTCGTTCTTGACCCTGTTACCGGTCCTAATTCCTCAAGCCTCATATTGGCACCTCCTTATCCATTAGTGACTTCTACTAAGTGTTCGACTTTTTTAATCATCCCTTGCGTTACCTCATTATCGGGCACGACTACCGTTTGGTTCAACCGGCGTAGGCCGAGGGCGGCAATCGTCGCTTTCTGGTCTTCTTTCCGACCAATAGCGCTCCGCTTCCAGGTAACAACCAAGCTTTTCTCTTTCGTCTTTTTCTTCGGCATTTTACACCACCCCTTAGCCTTGAACTTTTTCAATCGGGAGACCCCGTAAAGCCGCCACCTCCGCGGCCTGCTTTAATTCTTGCAAACCGGCCACAGTGGCGTTGACCATATTCAAGGGGTTGGAGGAACCAATCGATTTCGTCAAGATATCACGAATCCCGGCCAGTTCCAAAACAGCACGCACCGGTCCGCCGGCGATCACACCGGTACCGGGCGCCGCTGGCTTCAGGACTACTCGGCCGGCCCCGTAACGACCTTCGATCGGATGAGGGATAGTAGTGTTGATCATGGGCACTTCAAACATTTTTTTCTTGGCATCCTCAACACCTTTACGGATAGCCTCCGGCACTTCACCGGCTTTGCCTAACCCCACTCCGACATGACCTTGACCGTCTCCAACCACCACTAAAGCGCTAAAATTAAAGCGACGTCCGCCTTTAACCACTTTGGCGACTCGATTGATGAAGACCACGCGCTCTGTTAGCTCCAGATCCTTTGGGTTAATCCGTTTCATCATATCCCTCCTTTGCTTAAAACTCCAATCCGTTCTCCCGCGCCGCTTCCGCTAAGGCCGCTACCCGACCGTGATAATTGTAGCCACCACGGTCAAAAATAACCTCTTTAATCCCTTTGGCTTGCGCTCGTTCGGCAATAACCTTCCCGACCACCTTCGCACTTTCCACGTTTCCGCCGTATCCTTTTACCTGCGCTCGGATTTCCGGGTCAACAGTAGAAGCGGTAAGCAAGGTTTTGCCCTGAACATCATCGATGATTTGCGCATAAATATGGTGAAGACTTTTATATACCGACAGCCTGGGACGGTCCGTAGTTCCGGCTAACTTTTTCCGGAGCCGGATGTGCCGTCTGATCCGGGCTTCATTCCGATTCACTCTTTTAAACACCAATTTCCACTCCTTTCAGCGGACTATTTCCCGGCTTTCCCAGCCTTACCGGCTTTACGACGAATTATTTCGTTGGCGTATTTAATCCCCTTCCCTTTGTAGGGTTCCGGAGGACGAACGCCGCGGATTTCAGCGGCAATCTGCCCGACGCGCTGTTTATCGGCACCCTTGACAATGATCCGGTTCGGCGCTGGCACTTCAATTTCAATTCCGGGGATGGCTTCAAACTCCACCGGGTTTGAATAACCAACGTTCAGCACTAATTTGTTTCCTTGTTTCGCCGCCCGGTAACCAACCCCGTTAATCTCCAGAGTCTTGGCAAACCCATCGGTGACCCCTTCCACCATATTAGCGACTAAACTCCGGGTTAATCCGTGTAATGCTTTATGATAACGGTCATCACTGGCCCGTTCCACTTTGATCACCGTTCCATCCTGTACAACCCGCACACCCTCAGGAATTTCCTGGGACAATTCCCCTTTGGGTCCTTTAGCGCGTATCCGACTTCCATCAACCTTGAGTTCAACACCAGCTGGAACATTAATTGGTTTTAAGCCTATTCTGGACACTGTTTACACCCCCATTCAAAAACCGGTGTTCTTTATTATTAATTCTACTGATGATTCCCGCCGCCTTGTTTTCACCGGCAGCCGTTTTTACCAGACAAAACAGAGGACCTCTCCCCCGATTCCCATCTGGCGGGCAAGTTTATCGGTCATAATCCCTTTGGAAGTGGAAAGGATAGCAATCCCCAAACCCCCGAGCACTCTCGGGATCTGATCTTTTTCCACATAGACCCTTAACCCTGGTCGGCTGATCCGCTTCAGTCCGGTGATGATCCGTTCTTTCCCGTTAAACTTTAACTGCAGACGGAGCATTCCCTGTTTATTATCTTCAATGAACTCGTAATCCTGAATATAGCCTTCTTCTTTCAAAAGACGGGCTAACTCCTTTTTAATGTTGGACGCCGGGATCTCCACTTGTTTAATCCGGGCGATATTGGCATTACGAATCCGGGTTAACATATCGGCAATTGGGTCAGTTACCACCATGTTGAGATACCTCCTTCCTTACCAACTGGCTTTCACCACACCGGGGATCTCTCCACGGTGGGCCAGATTCCGGAAACAAATACGGCACAGCTGAAATTTCCGCATATAAGCCCGGGGGCGGCCGCATACTTTACACCGGTTATACGCCCGGACCGGAAATTTTGGCTTACGATTGGCTTTTAAAATCATCGACTTCTTGGCCATTTTTTACCCTCCTACTAAAGAAAATAACGGATCTCGACTCACCTGGCTTCATTTTTTCACCACTTCGTGGTGCGGGCGGTAGCCGGTGTGAGCGACTGCTAGAAAATTGATCACGCCACTTGGCACTTGTCGCTCGTCTGAATGGTTGCCTTAGCCCGCCTTCCCCAGCCGGGGCCGGAAGCGCTCCCCGCAGGACTTAAATTTCTTAGTAAAAATACTGCGCTCAAGCGGGCGCTAGCCAGCGCGAGCCACTACTTAGGATGCCCGAAACGGCATACCCAGGAGTTTTAACAACTCATAAGCTTCCTCGTCACTCTGGGCTGTGGTGACAATCACCACATCCATCCCCCGGATCTTATCAATGTTGTCATAGTTAATCTCCGGGAAGATCAATTGTTCTCTGAGACCGAGATTATAATTACCCCGTCCGTCAAAGGATTGGGGAGATACCCCTCGAAAGTCACGGATCCGTGGGAAAGCCACATTAAACAGTTTGTCAAGGAACTCATACATTCTTTCCCCGCGCAAGGTTACCTTACAACCGACGGTCGCTCCCGCGCGCACCTTAAAATTGGCGATGGACTTTTTCGCTTTCGTCACCACCGGTTTCTGGCCGGCGATCAGGGTTAAATCTTTCACCGCGGCATCAATCACCTTGGCGTCCTGGGTCGCTTCACCTACCCCCATATTAATCACGACCTTTTCCAAACGGGGAATCTGCATCACATTCTTATAACCAAAACGGCTTTGCAAACCGGGTACAACTTCTTTTTTGTATTTTTCCCGTAAGCGAGACATGGTCAGCACCTCCTCCCAAACTCCACAGATTAGCTTTTGTTCTTACGTTACCGCTCACTTTATCCGATATGGTGACCGCATTTTTTACAGACTCGAACTAAAGAACCGTCTGGGTTCCGGTCACGACCGATCCGCGCCGGCTGACCACAACCGCTACAAATCAGCATCACTTTAGCCGTAGAAAGGGGCATTGCTTTATCAATGACTCCGCCTTGGGGATTATTCTTAGTGGGCTTCGCATGTTTTTTTACTAAATTAACCCCTTCGACAATCACGCTTCCTTCCCGCGCAAAAACCCGTTGAATCTTACCCCGTTTTCCTTTATCTTTTCCGGAGAGCACAACCACTTCGTCTCCCTTGCGGAGAATTGTTTTGGGACCCAACGACTATACCTCCCCTCATATCAGATCCGAAATTCGCCAGCGAATACTCATAAAACCTCAGGCGCCAGCGATACAATCTTCATAAAATTTTTCTCTCTCAGCTCCCGGGCGACCGGCCCAAAAATCCGGGTCCCCCGCGGATTCATCTGCTCATTAATGATTACTGCCGCGTTATCATCAAAACGAATATAAGATCCATCGGGCCGACGCGATTCTTTCCGCGTCCGTACCACTACGGCTTTGACAATCTCACCCTTCTTCACCCCAACAATTCCGGCACCTTTACGGGCTGCAGAAGGGGGAAGCGCATCCTTTACCACGGCCACGATCAGATCGCCGACACCAGCGTAACGTTTTTTCGAACCGCCAAGCACACGGATACACATCAGCTTTTTTGCTCCGGAGTTATCCGCTACGTTCAGGTAAGATTCCACTTGAATCATAACTGTATCCCCCTTTCCATCCACATTTCAGAGAGGTTATAGCACGTCTAACAAGACAAAAGCTTTCTCACTCGGCTTTCTTCAGGACCGCCACAACCCGCCACCGTTTATCCTTACTCAAAGGTCTGGTCTCCATAATCTGCACTTGGTCACCGATCCGACATTCATTATTTTCATCATGGGCTTTAAATTTCGCCGTTCGCCGAATGATCTTTTTATACAACGGATGCTGTTCCAAACGTTCAACCGCAACGACGACTGTTTTATCCATCTTATCACTGATGACCCGACCGACTCTGGTCTTTCTGCTTGCGAGACGTTCAGCCATTCCTCATCCAACCTCCTTTTCCCATCATACCCTTATTCTTCCTTCCCGTTCATGCATGATTGTTTTTACCCTAGCAATATCTTTCCGGACGGACCGAACCCGCGCCGGATTATCCAATTGCCCGGTGGCTAATTGAAAACGAAGGTTGAAGAGTTCGGTCTTGAGGTCGGCGAGTTTTTTCTGCAGTTCTTCACCGGTCATTGCTCTAATTTCCTCAGCTTTCATCGGACTCACCACCCGCTTCCTCACGTTTAATAAATTTCGTCTTGATCGGCAATTTGTGCCCGGCTAAGCGCAGAGCCTCACGGGCTAATTCCTCTTCGACACCGGTAATCTCAAACATGATCCGTCCCGGTTTCACCACGGCCACCCAGTACTCGGGCGCCCCTTTACCACTACCCATCCGGGTCTCGGCCGGTTTCGCCGTGACCGGTTTATCGGGGAAAATTTTAATCCAAATCTTACCGCCCCGTTTAATATGCCGGGTTAAGGCCACACGAGCCGCCTCGATCTGTACGTTAGTAATCCAGCCCGGTTCCACTGCTTGCAACCCATAATCACCAAGGGTAAGTTGGGAACCGCGGTAGGCCATTCCTTTCATCCGTCCGCGCATCACCTTACGGTGCTTAACTCTCTTCGGAACCAGCATTTATTTTCCCTCCTCACCCTTAGCAACCTTTTTTTCGGGCAAAACTTCGCCCTTATTGATCCAGACCTTGACTCCGATCTTACCATAAGTGGTGTTCGCTTCAGCAAAACCATAGTCAATGTCTGCGCGCAAGGTATGCAAAGGCACTTTCCCTTCGCTGTAGCCTTCACTCCGGGCAATCTCCGCCCCCATTAAACGGCCACTGCAACGGATCTTAACCCCTAAAGCCCCCAGTTTCATCACTCGGCTGATCGCTTGCTTCATGGCCCGCCGGTAAGAGCTACGCCGTTCCAGCTGAAAACAGATGTTCTCCGCCACTAACTGAGCATTAAGATCCGGCAATTTCACCTCGGCAATATTTAACGAAACCTGCTTATCGGTTAACTTCTCCAAGCTTTTCCGAAGGTTCTCCACTTCCGTGCCACCCCGGCCAATCACCATTCCGGGCCGGGCGGTATGGATGGTCACTTTCACACGGTTAGCCGCCCTTTCGATCTCGACCCGCGCCACTCCGGAATTGTAGAGTTTTTCCTTGATAAAACGGCGGATCTTCAGATCTTCGTGGAGGAGGGTGGCATAATCTTTCTCCGCAAACCAGCGGCCTTCCCAATCACGAATGACACCAACCCGAAGACCTACCGGATGAATTTTTTGCCCCATTTCCTCAACCCTCCTTTTCTTCTACAATAATTGTAATATGGCTTGTTCTTTTACGAATGCCGGCAGCCCGACCTTGAGCCCGCGGCCGAAACCTTTTCAACGTAGGTCCTTGGTCGACCAAGGCGTTAGCCACCACCAAACTATTCCGGTCTAACTCCAAATTGTTTTCCGCATTAGCCACGGCAGAATGCAAAACTTTCCGTAAAACTTCCGCCGCCGCCCGGGGTGTAAACTGTAAAATCTCAAGTGCTTCGTCCACGCCTTTACCTTTAATTTCGTTGGCCACCTGGCGTACTTTCCGTGGCGCGATCCGCACAAAACGCGCTACTGCTTTGGCTTCCATCGACTCGCCTCCCCTCGTTCTTAGGACGAATCCTTTAATCTGTGTTTTTGCATTGTCCCTTAATTTGCTCATCCCAAGCCAATATCTTGATCGCCTGATTCAAGCTGGACACAATAGGGTGTGGGAATCCCATTTAGTGTTACAACGCAAAAAGCGGTAATCTTTGCTTCCCTTGATTTAACTATAAATCCTTTATCGTAACCAGTAATCAAATTTTACTTTAAACCGGTACTTCTTTCCGTCCGGCCGCCACTATGCCCGCGAAACATACGGGTCGGGACAAATTCTCCCAGTTTATGACCGACCATATCTTCGGTTATATAAATCGGCACATGCTTACGACCATCATGAATCGCTAGCGTATGGCCAACCAGTTCCGGGAAGATTGTTGACCGCCGTGACCAAGTTTTAATCACCTTTTTTTCGCCGCTTTTATTCATGGCGACTACTTTCTTCAACAAACTCGCGTCAATATACGGGCCTTTCTTTAACGAACGCGACATTATTCTTCCTCCCTTCTGGCTTTACGCCCGCCGTTTAATAATCAACCGGTCGGATGGCTTCTTCTTCCGGGTGCGGCGCCCAAGGGCCGGCTTACCCCAAGGTGTAACCGGAGCCCGTCCCGCCGAAGAACGACCTTCACCACCGCCATGGGGGTGATCAACCGGGTTCATCACCACACCGCGAACGGATGGGCGGATCCCAAGCCAGCGTGCACGCCCGGCTTTCCCGATGGTAATATTTTCATGGTCGATATTCCCAACCTGTCCAATCGTAGCCATACATTCCTGTCGGATCAACCGCACCTCGCCCGAAGGTAACCGCACATGGGCGTAGTTGCCTTCTTTCGCCATCAACTGGGCGCCGGCGCCGGCGCTCTTCACCAACTGGCCACCGGCCTTACTGACCAGTTCCAGATTGTGAATGATCGTCCCGGTCGGAATATTAGCCAGGGGCAGGGCGTTCCCCACCTTAATGTCGGCATCCGGTCCAGAAACGACGGTATCGCCTACTTGCAATCCTTCCGGCGCAATAATATAGCGTTTCTCCCCGTCCACGTAATGCAAAAGGGCAATCCGGGCCGTCCGGTTTGGATCATACTCAATGGCAGCCACCTTGGCCGGAATTCCGAATTTATCACGTTTAAAATCAATCCGACGGTACATCCGCTTGTGTCCGCCGCCGCGGTGACGAACCGTAATCCGCCCGGCAGCATTCCGCCCGCCGCTTTTGGTTAACGGCTCCAACAAGGATTTTTCCGGTTTAGTCTTAGTAATCTCTTCAAAGGAGGATACGGAGACAAAACGGCGACCAGGGGAAGTGGGTTTGTATTTCTTAATAGCCACTGCTTAAACCTCCTTTACCGTGAAAGTAAATCAGACACCTTCAAAATATTCAATGCGGCTTCCTGGTTCCAGGGTCACAACAGCCTTTTTCCAGCTGGGGCGTCGTCCTTCATGACGACCCATCCTTTTCAACTTACCTAACCCCCGCATGGTGTTGACCTCCACCACCCGGACGTTAAAAATACTCTCGATGGCTTCCTTGATCTGAAATTTGTTCGCCCGAGGGTCAACCAAAAAACAATATTTGTTCAGCTCCATCAGGCGGGTGCTTTTCTCGGTCACCACCGGTTTTTTAATAATATCCCGCGGATCCATTATGCTAACGCCTCCTCAATCCGGCCCACTGCCTCTTTGGTTAATAACAGGTGGTCGTGGAGTAAAATATCATAGACATTGAGGCCTTCCGCATTCATGGCGACAACACCGGGGAGATTACGCATGGATTTCGTCACATTCTCATCTTTCTCCGCCGTAACCACCAAAGTTTTCGCGTCAGCCAGTTTCAAATTGGTTAACACACCAAGGGCGGCTTTGGTTTTCGGCGCGGCAAAACTCAAACTCTCCAAAACAACCAGTTTTCCGTCCTTTACTTTAACCGCCAACGCGGAGCGTAAAGCCTGACGCCAGGCTTTCTTCGGCATTTTAAATCCGTAAGTCCGAGGTTGCGGCGGGAAAATCACGCCACCTCCCGTCCATAGCGGTGAACGTCTACTGCCATGACGGGCACGGCCAGTCCCCTTCTGCCGCCAGGGTTTCGCGCCACCGCCTCTCACTTCGGATCTGGTTTTCGCTTTCGCCGTGCCCAAACGCCGGGTGGCTAGTTGCATCACGACCGCCTGATGTAAGAGATGGTTATTGATATTGGTGGCAAAGACTGAATCGGCCAGATTCATCTCCCCGACCTGTTTCCCGTCCATATTATATACCGGTACGATCGGCATGCCAATCCTCCTCTCCTCGTGGGTAATTCACCTAATTCTTTGCTTTCACACTTTCTTTAACCTGGACAAAAGCCCCATTACGGCCTGGAATAGCCCCTTTGATTAAAAGGATGTTCTTTTCGGGATCAACTTTAATAATCTCCAGACCTTGAACCGTAACGCGGTGTCCACCCATCCGTCCGGGAAGACGGCGGCCTTTAAAGACGCGGGCTGGCCCAGTCGCTCCTAACGAACCGGCACTCCGATGGTATTTGGAACCGTGAGCCATGGGACCCCGGTGAAAATTATACCTTTTGATCACCCCGGCAAAACCCTTACCTTTCGCCGTACCGACCACATCCACAATTTCGCCTTCTTTAAACAGGGAAACATCGATCTGTTCTCCCACTTTATACTGGTCGGCCTCTTCCGGACTGATTCTAATCTCCCGCACAAACCGCATTGGTTTTACCCCGGCTTTCGCAAAATGTCCTTTCATCGGCTGACTGGTGCGTTTGGCTTTTTTTTCGGCAAAACCCAATTGGACGGCGGAATATCCTTCCTTATCCTCTGATTTTTTCTGAATGACCATACATGGCCCGGCTTCAACAACAGTAACGGGAATTAACCGGCCGGTCGCATTAAAAATTTGTGTCATTCCGACCTTTTTCCCGAGTATACCCTTTGCCAACCGAGTCACCTCCTAACCTTAACAAGAAAATTTCGTCAGTCTAAATAAAATTTAAAGAAAATAACAGCAAACTATAATTTGATTTCAATGTCAACTCCCGCCGGTAGATCCAAGCGCATTAACGCGTCTACCGTTTTGGAGCTTGGTTCTAAGATATCAATCAACCGTTTATGCGTTCTCATCTCAAACTGTTCCCGCGAATCTTTGTCTTTATGGACCGAACGGAGCACTGTAAAGATACTTTTTTCGGTCGGCAAGGGAATGGGACCAGCAACGACCGCACCGGTCCGTTTTGCCGTATCCACAATTTTTTCCGCCGATTGATCCAGTACCCGATGGTCAAAGGCTTTTAAACGGATTCTAATCTTTTGATTGGCCAATTCAACGTCCCTCCTTATACTGGAGACTTTACGCAATTTATCTTGAGGTATTGCCTAATTAATACGCAAGATACCGGGTTCACAAAGAACTTGGACCATTAGGCATTGACCTCATTTCGATCATAACCTTGGAGGCGTGCAGCTTAGTAAGCTGCACGCCAACATAAACCTTACTCAATAATCTTCGTCACGACTCCGGCGCCGACGGTCCGGCCACCTTCCCGGATGGCGAAACGTAACCCTTCTTCCATCGCAATCGGGGTAATCAGTTCAATCGACATGGTGATGTTATCACC
>DUQR01000001.1 GCA_012837715.1 Bacillota bacterium
CCAACCGGTTCCCCGGTTGAAAAGCTGCTTACCTGTCTGTGCTGTTCAGTTTTCAGGGTTCAGTTATTTTTTGTCTCTCTAGGACACCCGTTTATTATATCATGTTTAGTATCGCTTGTCTAGTCCTTTTTTTATAAGGTTTTTTGCTTTGCGTTTCAAGGGGTCCATGAGTGACGCTTAAACAGGTTACCACAGTACTACTATTCCCGTCAAGGGTTTTTTTAATAATACCGGAAGGGTTCTTGTTCGCTCCACACAAGAACCCTCCCGGCAAAGGCTAAGCAACCGGCTTTATAGTGCTAATTTATAGATGGCCAAAACGTCTTCGGTCTTTAACTTAACAAACTGCCCGAGTATTTTCTTCCCGTAGTCGGTCGCTTTATTCGCCATTTCTTCGAGGCGGTCAGCAGGGATCTTAAGTTCCGGCAAGGTGGTTGGTAACCCGTTTTCTTTAAAGAACCGGGACAGTCGGGCAATCCCTTCGCGGGCAGTCCGTTCGGGATTGGCAAAATCCGGTTCCACATTCCAAACCCGGACGGCAAACTGGACAAAACGATCAAGATCATGGCGATAGACATATTTCATCCAAGCCGGGAAGACCACCGCCAATCCGGCCCCGTGCGGCACATCATAAAGGGCGCTCAATTCATGTTCAATCTTATGGGAAGCCCAGTCCCCAACCCTTCCCGTACTTAATAGATCATTATGGGCAAGGGTACCGGCCCACATCAGTTCGGCCCGGGCGTTGTAATCATCGGGCTGGGCAAGGGCCAGCGGCAGGTTATTGATGACCGTTTTCAGGACCCCTTCACATAAACGGTCGGTTAACTCCACATTTTTCGTCGGAGTAAAGTAGCGTTCCATGACGTGGGCCATAATATCGGCCGCTCCTGAAGCAGTTTGGTAGGGCGGAAGGGTGAACGTAAGCTCCGGGTTTAAAATCGCGAAGACCGGGCGGGTAAGGTTGGAATTAAGCCCCAGCTTAAACCAACCGTCTTCATTGGTGATCACCGAACTGTTGCTGGCTTCGCTCCCAGTGGCGGCAAGCGTTAAGACTACGCCAACCGGCAAGGTTTCTTCGGGCAGCCTTTTCCCGGAATAAAAGTCCCAAACGTCGCCTGCGTAGGGAACACCGATCCCAATGGCTTTCGCCGAATCAATGGTACTACCGCCGCCAACAGCCAAAATGCCGTCGACTTTGTTTTCCCGGCAAAGTTCGATCCCTTCCTGGACCAGGCTTAAGCGGGGATTGGGCTTGACCCCTCCAAGCTCAATATAATCGACACCCGCCGCCCGTAAGGATTTAACCACCTTATCGTAGAGACCGGTTCGGATAATACTGCCCCCACCGTAATGGAGCAAGATTTTTTGGCCCAGCTTTCTTGCTTCGTTCCCCACTTGTTCTTCGGCGTTCCGGCCAAAAATAATCTGGGTTGGACTTAAGAATCGAAAGTTTTCCATGGGTTATCCCTCCTATAAGATCTTTTCTTACTTAATCTATTACATTTCGTGGATCGTCCTCACCAGCTCCCCACAGAAAAGGGGCTCTCCTGATAGAAAGCTTTTTATGTTGTAAGGATCAAGCAGGATGTTTATACGTAAATCCGGGGGACCCGGGCGCCGATTTGACAAACCACCTCGTAGTTGATGGTGTCAAGGTGGGCCGCCACCTCTTCCACGGTAATCTCCTTTCCCGCTTGCCGCCCGATAAGGACTACTTCATCCCCGACGCGGACCGGGGCATCACCCACTGCAACCATACACTGGTCCATACAGATGGTACCGACTACCGGGTAAAACTCCCCGTTAATCAGTACCTTGGCCTTCCCCGAAAGTTTCCGGCGCCAGCCGTCGGCATAGCCGATGGGCAAGGTGACAATCGTCGTCGCTTTGGGTGTATGATAAAGTTGGCCGTAACTGATTCCCGTCCCGGCGGGAACCCTTTTTACGAAATCGACTTTGGCTTTCAGACGAAAAGCCGGTTGCAACGTTAGTTTTTCCCGGTGACACCAGGGGGAGGGATACATTCCGTACAAGATCAGTCCGGCGCGCACCAGATCAAAATAACTCTCCGGCAGGTTAAGGAGACCACCACTGTTCGCCAGATGTTTCAAAGGGATCCGGATCCCCCGGTTTTCCAAGTCATCCACTAAACGTTGGAAGGCGGCCAACTGCTGACGGGCATAGGATAGATCGGCGGCGTCCGCCGTGGCAAAATGGGAATACAAACCTTCGGTCACCAGATATGGCAAAGTGGTAATCTTCGCAATCTCCGCTCCGGCTTGCTCCGGCAGGAAGCCAATCCGCCCCATACCGGTATCGACCTTGATATGGATCCGCATTGGCCGTTGACAACTGGTGGCCGCGTGGGAAAAGGCGACCGCGCTTTCCAGCGTGGTAATGGTGGCTACTAAATTGTAACGGCAAAAAGCCGCCACTTGTTCGGGGAGCAAAGGGGCAAAGACCAAAATATTCGCCTTGATCCCGGCTTGACGGAGCGCGATCCCTTCTTCCGGAGTGGCGACGCCAAACCAGTCGATCCCCTCTTCCCGGGCCAGTTGGGCTACCTGCACGGCGCCATGGCCATAAGCTTCGGCTTTGACCACCGCCATCACTTTCCGGCGGGGGCCGACCAAAGTTTTAATCCCCCGGAGATTCTCCCGGATCGCTGCTTTATCCACCTCCACCCAAACCGGGCGGAGGAGGCTTTCTTTATCGGTCAACACTTGGACGCCCCCATTTCATAACCCGCGGGATGCGGGGTAAAAGATCACCGGCCAAAATCCCGGCGGCGCCGATCTCCCCGGCGGCAAGGTCGCCGGCGGCGCCATGAAGATAAACTCCAGCCACCGCCGCAGCCGACAGCGGAAGGCCTTGAGCCATAAAGCCTCCGATCAGGCCCGCCAAGACATCACCGGTTCCACCGGTCGCCAGGGCCGGATTACCGGTGGTATTAATATAAATCGGTTCTTCCCCGTTCCCCACCAAGGTAGCAGCTCCTTTAAGCACGAGCGTAACCCGCCACTGTTTGCTTTTTGCCCGGACTAAACCTAAGCGGTCCGCCTGGACCTCAGGGGTGGAAAGGCCACATAAACGGGCCATTTCCCCGGGATGGGGGGTCAGCACGATTGGCCTTCGCGCTTTTTCCCACCAATGGGGGGTCAAAGCCAACAGATTAAGGGCATCGGCATCGAAAAGACGGGGAATCCCCTCTAACTTTAGGATCGTCTCTATCATTTCCGCCCCGTCGGGTTGGGTCGAAAGTCCCGGTCCGGCCACGATTGCGTCATAGGTATCCCATTTCAGCTCCGACCAAGGTTTAACCAATAATTCCAAGGGTTTTTCGGAGAGGACCAAACCATCACGAAGACCGATCGTGACCAACCCCGCCCCACTTCTTAACCCGGCTAAACCGGCTAAGACCGGTGCTCCGGTCATCCCTGGCGCCCCGCCCACCACTAAAAGATGGCCTTGGGAGCCTTTATGGGCTTCCGGTGGACGTTGAGGTAGTAAGGGTTGGAGTTCGGCCCGGTCGAAGGTATAATAAAGGCTTTTCGTTGCTTCCAGTAACGGTGGGGGAAAACCGATCCGATCGACAACAACTTCCCCGGCATATTCCCGTCCCGGGTAGACCAGCAATCCCACTTTCGGCAGACCAAAGGTCACTGTTAAGCTGGCCCGAACGGCTGGCCCCTCTACCCGGCCGGTATCGGCTTCCACCCCGGAAGGCAAATCCACCGCGACCACCGGTAAAGCTACTTGATTAAGGGTATCAATCACCGCCGCCATTTCACCGGTGACCGTCCCGTGAAAACCGGTCCCCAGTAAAGCATCGACCAGAACATTACAGGAAGCGAGGAGCTCCGGAGCGGCCAGCAGAGCAGACCAAGGTTGTTCCGCCAAACCCAAACGCCGGGCCATCCTCCGGTTGGTCTCGGCATCGGGCGGAAGTTCGACTCCAACCTCGGGGGAAAAGACCATCACCGCCACGCCGGAGAGTTTTAGCAAACGGGCTAAAGCCCACCCATCCCCGGCATTGTTTCCTTTCCCACAGATAATGGCGGCTTTTTCCGGTCTGAATCGTTCTTGGATCCGCTGGAACACAGCCAAGGCCGCATGTTCCATTAAAAGTAGTCCTGGATAATGATATTCATCCATCGCCCGGCGATCAAGCTCCCGCATTTCCCGGGCTATTGCTACTTTCATTCTTCCTCATCACCCTCCAGTATAACCTGGGCGACCGCATATTCTTTACTATGGGCGATCGTCAAATGGGTCTTGGTTACACCCTTCTCCGCCAGATAAGCCTGTACCCGGGGGGAGAATTGAAAATGGGGGGCACCTAAAGGATCGTTATGTACCTCAATTTCCTGCCAGTTATACCGGCGTAACCCGGTGCCCAAAGCCTTAAAAAAGGCTTCTTTCGCCGCAAAGCGACCGGCCAAGCGGTGCACGGCCCGCCCGCAACAGGCCAATTCATGCGGGGTAAAAAGTCGTTTCCGCGCTGCTTCCCCCCGGGTTTTTAATAAAGATTCGATTCTGCCAATCTCGATAATATCGATCCC
Organism: Bacillota bacterium; assembly: GCA_012837715.1. Classification (GTDB taxonomy): domain Bacteria; phylum Bacillota; class UBA4882; order UBA10575; family UBA10575; genus Capillibacterium. Next base: position 4,566 of record DUQR01000001.1, read on the forward strand.
TAAACCTTTAATCATGGGAGACTCCTCTGGAGTTCATCCTCTTCGCTTTGGGGCGTCCCCGTTTTTTGGTAAAAAGAAAGGGCCACATTCTCAAAGCCAAACTGCCGGTAGTATAATATCGGTTCGGTTCCTCCCGTCAGAAGATATCCGCCCATCCGTAAAGCCTGGTTGAAATCCCGATACAACTTGTTCTTCGCTTCTTCGGTAAAATAGATCACCACATTCCGGCAGATGATCAAATCCAGCTCTTGGGGAAAAGGTTCGAGCAAGAGATTGTGGCGTTTAAATTCCACCCGTTTTTTCAGATCGGCGCTGAAAGAGAAGAGCTCTTCATCTTTGCAAAAATATTTCTCCAGTAACTCCGAAGGAAGACTCTTTACCTCATTAGGGTGGTAAACGCCGCGCCGTGCCTTTTCTAAGATCTCATGGTCGATATCAGTGGCCAGAATGGTCGCCCGATCCAGCGCCTTGAGTTCATTTAAAATGATGGCCACCGAATAGGGTTCCGCTCCGTTGGAACAACCAGCCGACCAGATTTTAATCCTCCCCGGCTTTAGGAGAAGTTCCGGTAAAATCTTCTTCCATAACTCGATGAAGCGGTCGGGGTTACGGAAAAACTCCGACACATTAATCGTCAGCCGCTTCACAAATTCCTGGTAGCGACGGGGATTAGTCTTTAAGACGTTAAGGTATTCATCGTAATCGTTAATCTCCCAAAAAGACATCAAGCCATGGATCCGCCGGTCCATTTGCTGGCTTTTGTACAAAAAGAGGTCGGTTCCGCATAATTTGGAAGCTTCTTTTTTAAATTCTTCATAGGTCATCTTCATACACGATCAATCCTCCACCTGACCTTGAACCTTTTATTCGACGGGGAACAGGCTTTCCCTCTCAATTGATAATCAGATCGGTTAGACGCCGTTTCGGAACATGGTGGACATCCTTCTCATCCCGCCAGTACCGGATATCCCCCTCCTTATCCACCTCTTCGACGACCACTTCTTCCTTGGGCCGACCCAGGGCCAAGACCAAAAGGATTTCATAATAAGCGGGAAGGCGCAAGGCGTCCCGCAGACCATCCCGGTCGACCGCGGCGATTATACAGCCGCCGTACCCGGCTTCCACCGCTCCTAACATGATGGTTTGGGCGGCAATGCCGTGGTCACAGCCGAAGTTCTTACTGATCCGGGTATCGCCTAAGATCCCAATATACCCGGCAGGCCGCTCGCCGGCCACCGGTCCATCCCAGTCGGGCAAATAGCCAGCCCAGCGCAGATGAGGAAAGATTACGCCATTTTGCTCCGGAGTCCAGGATAAGAAATACTTAAGGGGTTGGCGATTAGCCGCGGACGGTGTCAAACGGGCTAAGTCGACCAGGCCTTCCAAAGTGGACCGGGTAATTGGTTCCTCCTCAACAAACCGGCGGTAACTCCGGTTCCTTCGGGTTAATTCCTTTAACATTCGAGCTTCTCCCCCTTTGCTTTCATTTCCCTTTACCGTCTTGGTGATTGTTTTTTTTATATTTCAATCCCCGCACGGTCAATAACAAGCTCCGAGTGGTCACAGCAGCTAAAACAATGACCCCACCAAGGAGGGCCCAGACCCCTGGTTTTTCCCCGGTGAAGATTAGCACCCAAACCGGGTTCAAAATTGGCTCAATTAACGGAACCAGCACCCCTTCGATGGCAGAGACGTGTTGTAAAGCAATACTATAGAGAATATAAGAAAGCCCGATTTGGAACAGGCCCATAAAAATCAGCACCAACCAGCCTTTGGCGTCGGGTAAGGAACCCTGGAACAACCAAGGGATCGCAAATACCGCGGTGATCATGTTGCCGAGTAAAACCGACTCCACCGGTTGAGCCCCTTTCTGTTTGCGCAAGAGGACGGCAGTGAGGGCAAAAGCAATCCCGCTCAATACCGCCACAACATTTCCCCAAAAGGCGCCGGGCGCCAGTTCCTCCTTGAAGAAGAGGCCCATTCCAAGGAAGACCACTATAATCGTCACCCAATCGATCCGGTTCGTCCGCTCCCCCAGGAAAACCCGGGCAAAAAGCACCACGTAAATCGGGGCGGTATATTGGAGAAGAATGGCATTGGCCGAAGTGGTCATTTTATTGGCGAGAACAAATAAGATCACAGTAGCGGCATAGGCGGCCGCTGCCCCCCACTGCCATCCCGACCGGTTCAGTTTGGGCTTTTTGACATATCCCCACATCAAAATGGCGGCAAAAAAACTCCGTATCCCGGCCAACGCAATGGGATTACAGTTCACCATTTTAATCAATAGTCCGCTGGTACTCCAAAGGACTGCCGTTAACACCAGGTAGAGGAGGGCCTGCATCCGGTTGAGATTCTTCTGTGCTGTTTTCTGTTCCGACATCTTTGTTGCATCCTTTCTTCTTTCATAAACTACTTTTCGACCCTTGTTTCGATCCTCATTTCCCTAGAAACACCGCCCGTCCCTTGATACCCATTCCTTCCTCAGCTGTAAGCATATCTTGACCCGCTTTTTATCCAGCCGGGGCAGAATCGTGTTCTCCGTCGAACTTGAATTGCTTGTTGCCCACTGGCGGCCAGCAAAGCTGAGCATTAATCTTCGCCAAGATAGGCGCCGGAAGAAGGAAAGACCATCCGGCGGCGGTGCTGTAGGTAACCTAGCTATAGTATACCATTGGCCTCTTTTGATTGCTATCCTCTTTCTACGCTCTTTTCCGGTGATTGAAAGTGGTCACGATTCGCCCCGGTCCTCTTGTTCCTTGCCGAACCGTAACTTGATTCTCCGCCCTTTTTGTGTTAGATTTTAATTAATCCTACCATCTTACTAGGTTTAGAAAGGAGCGTATACCTTGCTTATCTCAACAAAAGGAAGATACGGCCTACGTTCCATGGCCGATTTGGTGCTAAACGCGCAAGAAAACCCCGTCCCCTTACGTGAGATTGCGGAACGGCAGGGTATCTCCGAATCCTATTTGGAGCAAGTCTTTGCCCTGTTACGTAAAGCCGGATTAGTTAATGCGATCCGCGGTTCTTACGGCGGTTACACCCTAGCGCGGCCGGCCGATCAGATTACCGTCGGTGAGGTGCTCCAGGCGTTAGAAGGCCCCTTAACACTGGCGAATTGCGCTAAAATCGGAACCCCTCTTGAATGTGACAAGATGGATTCTTGTCTAACGATGCCTTTTTGGAAGGAGCTCTCGGCCAAAATGGAGGAGGTCATGTCCTCTTTTACCCTCCAGGATTTAGTAGCCAAAGAGACCTTGCCCGGTCTAACCCCGGAGGTTAAAGAGAAGGAGGAATAAATCATGGCGAAGATCGCCCGGCAAATCACGGAGTTAATCGGTAAAACCCCTCTTTTGGAATTTACCAAGTATAACCGAATTTTAGGGTTAAAAGCCCGCGTCATCGGTAAACTGGAATATTTTAATCCGGCTGGCAGTGTGAAAGATCGGGTCGGTTACGCGATGATCGTTGCCGCCGAAGAGGCCGGATTACTAAAGAAAGACAGCGTCATCATTGAGCCGACCAGCGGAAACACTGGTATCGGCTTGGCTTTCGCGGCGACCGCCCGCGGTTACCGCGTCATCCTAACCATGCCGGAAACGATGAGCCAGGAACGAAGGGCCCTGTTAGCCGCTTATGGCGCCGAACTGGTGCTTACGCCCGGTGCGGAAGGAATGGCCGGCGCTATTCGGAAAGCCGAAGCATTGGCCGCCCAAATCCCTAACGCCTTCATTCCCCAACAATTTAAGAACTTAGCCAACCCGGCCATCCACCGGCAAACGACTGCCGAAGAGATCTGGCAGGACACCGACGGGAAAATCGACCTTTTTGTGGCCGGAGTCGGTACCGGCGGGACGATCACCGGTGTGGGTGAATTTTTAAAAGCGAGAAAACCAGACGTCGGCATTATCGCCGTCGAACCGGCCGGTTCGCCCGTCCTTTCCGGCGGCCAGCCGGGTCCCCACCAAATTCAAGGGATCGGCGCCGGTTTTGTCCCGGCCATTCTCAACCGGGCCGTGATCGATGAAGTGCTTCCCGTTCGAAACGAAGATGCCTTTCGAGCCAGCCGCCGTTTGGCTCAGACCGAAGGTGTCCTCGCCGGCATCTCCTCCGGCGCCGCCCTTCATGCTGCTACCGAACTAGCCCGAAGGCCGGAACACAACGGCCGTATGATTGTGGTTCTCCTCCCCGATGGTGGCGAACGCTATCTCTCCACGCCCCTTTTCCATGAAGGTTAATAGCCAGATCTGCGCCGCCAAGACAACGCCACCCGTCTTCTGCGGGTGGCGTTTTTAATAATCAGCCCAGGGCCGGGGAAGAATTGCTTTATGACAAACGTTCTTCAATCTTAATCGCTGAATCGGGCTCCAAATCCAAAAGGGCATTAATCCGCGGTCCGCTGGAAAACTGGATGGTAATTTTTTTGGCGTTCACATCGACGACAACGGCCTCTTCATTCGTGTTTAAAACAACCACACTACCCACCGGGTAGAGCGCAACCGAGGCCGCCATCGCTGCCACAACTTCCGGATCATATTTTTCCGGGGCTGATTCCTGCAGTTGCCGGATGGCTTCATGGCTCCATAATGCTTTCTGGTAAACCCGGCCGGTGGTCATCGTTTCATAGGAATCGGCCACCGCCACAATCTTCCCGTACAGATGAATATCCTTATCGGTGATTCCTTTCGGGTAACCACTACCGTCCATCCGTTCATGATGCTGATAAGCGGTATGGGCGACCAAAACAGTTAAATCTCGCGCCGAACGTAAAAGGTGAAAGCCAAAGTTAGTATGTTCCTGGACGGCGGCCATCTCCGCATCGGAAAGGCGTCGGGGCTGACCGATTATGTTCGGATCAATACAAACCATGCCTATATCATGCAGAAGCGCCCCAGTAGTTAATTCTTTCACTTTATCCCTGGCTAAACCGAGCTTTTTGCCGATCAGCGCCGAAATAATGCTCACATTAACTGAATGAAGGTAATAATAATTATCATGGTTTTTCAGATCCATCAAGTTATAAAGGACGGTGGGGTTGGTGAGAATCTCATCCAGGATATAATTGACCACATCACTTACCTGTTTTAAGTTCAATTTTTGGTGCTGGGCGGCTTTGAAAAAAGACTCCTTCACTCCATGCAAAGCATCCCGCATGGTTTGGTCACTGATTGGAGCGGTAAAGGTCGTTGCTTTTTCCCCCTCCTCATAAACATAGAGGTGTTGATAACCCATCCCTTTTAAACGTGCCAAATATGCTTGGGTCAGTTTAACGCCGTTTGATAACAAAACTTTTCCGTCCCCACTAAAAATTGGTCTGGCAAGATACATATCGTCCGTGATTTGATCCAATGGCAAATAGCGCATTCCGTCACCACTTTCCTTCGTTGTAAAACCGGAGCCCTTTTAAAATTCTTCATATAACATCACGTCAGTTCGGTAAGGAAAAACAGCTGCTTTGATCATCTCGGCTACGTTTGGGGGCGGGAAAACAACCCTTCCCCATCGTTTTTCCGGTCCTTTGTGGTCAAAGGTCATGCCGCTTCATCGCTTGGCTCCGAAGCATACTCAGCAATCGAATATATTCCGCCCTGCCGCGGTTCCGGCCGGGTCATTTTTTTACAGAGTCCGTTCCCTCCTTCATGTTTGGGATCAGCATTACCCGTTCTCGACTAAGTATAAATTCGCCAACCTTAACTTTAAATCCTGCTGACTGGTGTTGTTTAGACAGACGCCATCCCAGGCGGGTCTCGCCAAGGGTTAAAGTTTAATCCCTTACCATCTCGGCAGCCCGATACGAACTACGAACAAAAGGACCGGCGGCCACATGGCGAAAGCCCAGTTCGAGCCCGATGTCCTGGTAACGCCGAAACTGAGCTGGTGCAACGTATTCTATGACCGGATGATGGTGACGGGACGGCGCCAAATACTGCCCGATGGTCAATGCCTCACAACCAGCCGCCCTTAGATCTTTAAAGACCTGGACCAGCTCGTCTTCGTTTTCACCCAATCCCACCATGACTCCGGATTTAGTGTGGATCCGGGGATTAACCGTTTTGGCCTGCCTGAGTAAGGCTAAAGACCGGTGGTAGTCAGCGTCGGGACGGACGGCTGGATAAAGCCGAGGGATGGTCTCCAGGTTATGATTGAGGACGGTAGGCCTTGCTGTTACCACCGTGGTCAAAGCTGAAACATCACCCTGAAAATCCGGGACCAGAACTTCCACCGTTGTCTCCGGGTTAATCGCTTTGATCGCGGTGATTACCTTCGCGAAGTGATCAGCTCCGCCGTCCGGTAGATCATCTCTGGTCACGGAAGTAATTACCGCATGTTTTAACCCCAAGGCGGCCACCGCTTGCGCCACCCGCGCCGGTTCATCCGCAGCCACCCTCTCCGGTCGGCCCTTTCGAATATTGCAAAAAGTGCACCGACGGGTACAAACCTGCCCTAAAATCAAAAAAGTAGCCGTCTTCCGGCTATAACACTCCATCAGGTTAGGGCAGCCGGCCGCTTGACAGACGGTCGGTAAGGCTAACTTGGCCAACAAACGCTCCACCTTAATTTTTCCCTGATTAGCTTGAACCCTTACCTTTAACCACTGGGGTTTCCGTTCTTCCAACCATGCCCCTCCTCTACTATTGTTCTTGCGCGCGGGAAAAACATAAGGATTGGATCTGCACTCTCTATATATTTCGGTCGATCCCGGATAATTTTTTATGAATTTAGCCGCTTTATTTCTTAAATTCTTGATCCCGCGCGCAAACGCAAAGGTAATCCCCGTAGATCAGGGAATTGGTTGATTAATTAGCCTATTGGGTCATTTTCGGCAATAAATGCTATTCTAAAATAATCAGGCACAGCAACTGTTTCCTTGTTAGATCTGGTAGACTTTACTCTCCGGCAATAACTGCACCTGTGAGTCGGCCAGCAGGGCAACCGCCCGGTCAATCTCTTCCACCCGGAAGATGACGATCGCCTTCTCCTCCGCTTTACCAACAAAAGCATACATATACTCAATATTAATCGCTTTATCCTCTAATTCCTGGAGCACGCTGGCCAGGCCGCCGGGTTGATCCGTAACCTCCACCGCGATCACCTCGGTGGCGCGCACGGTAAGCCCTGCTTCCCGCAGCACCGTCAAAGCCTTGGACGGCTCATTAACGATCAGACGTAAAATGCCAAAATCGGTGGTATCCGCTAAGGAAAGGGCCCGGATATTGATGGAATTAGCGCCCAAAATCTTCGTCACCTGGGCCAACCGGCCGCTTGTATTCTCCAAGAAAACCGATATTTGTCTGACTTTCATACTCTCCCCCCTTAATCCAATTTTAACAATTTAATTTTACTATAGAAGATCGGGAGAAACAATCATCAACCGTAAAGATTCCGCTTATCAATTACGCGCTGGGCTTTCCCCTCGCTCCGGGGAATGGTCTTCGGCTCCACCAGTTTCACCCGGACACTGATTCCTAAAGTGCTTTCAATCCGTTGCCTAATCTTGGCGCCCAATTCTTCCAGTTTCCGGACCTCACTGGCAAACAACGCTTCCGAGACTTCAATCCGGACCTCCAGGTCATCCAGGTTTCCGATCCGGTCAACTACCAATTGATAGTGGGGGGCGGTGTCGCCATTCTCCAGTAAGACCGTTTCGATCTGTGACGGGAAAACATTAACGCCCCTGATAATTAACATGTCATCAGTCCGCCCCAGAATACGGTGCATCCGTTTCACGGTACGCCCACAGACACAGGGTTCCGCATACAAAAGGCTGAGGTCTTTGGTCCGGTAGCGGATTAACGGAAAGGCTTCTTTAGTTAAGGTGGTAAAGACCAACTCCCCTTTTTCCCCATCGGGAAGAGGGCGTTCGGTCTGGGGGTCGATCACTTCGGCCAGGAAATGGTCTTCGGCGATATGGAGTCCGTTCTGTTCCTGGCATTCAATGGCCACCCCCGGACCAATAATCTCGGAAAGACCGTAAATATCATAGGCTTTGATCCCGTATTGGTCTTCGATCCGTTTCCGGATCGGCTCCGACCAAGGTTCAGCCCCAAAAATCCCGGCTTTGATCGGTAACGAGTGCAGGTCGATCCCTTCTTCGGCGGCAACTTCCGCCATGTATAAAGCGTAAGACGGTGTACAAGCCACCATGGTCACTCCGAAATCTTGCATCACCTGTAACTGCCGTTTCGTATTTCCGCCGGAAGTCGGAATCACCATGGCCCCGATCAACTCGGCCCCGTAGTGGACACCCAGTCCACCGGTGAATAAACCATAACCATAGGCCACCTGGATCCGGTCATGTCGGCCCCCGCCGGCGCTGGCAATACTCCGGGCCATTACTTCCGCCCATACGCCCAGGTCATTTTTGGTGTAACCCACCACCGTCATCTTCCCCGTGGTTCCCGAAGAAGCATGAATCCGCACCACCTCGTCGGAGTCAGTGGCAAATAAGCCAAAGGGGTAATTTTCACGGAGATCATCCTTCGTCGTAAAGGGAAAGTATTGCAAATCATCTAGACTCTGCAGATCGTCAGGGATGATTCCTGCCGCCTCCATCTTCCCCCGGTAAAAGGAAACATGCTTATAAACCCGTTCAATCGTAGCTCTTAACCTTTTTAATTGTAGTTCCTGGCGCCGATTATGGGCCATACTTTCGTATTCTGGACTCCACATCAAACGATCACTCCTTCTCTTGCTTATTAAAAAAAGCCTTCCGTCTCTTGCGAGACGAAAGGCTTAGCTTCCGCGGTACCACTACGCTTACTAAAAAGTCACTTTCCACCACGGGGACGAAGAGCTTCCTCCCGATGGCTGTTCGCTGGTAACGGTGGAACAAACCCGGCCACAACCTACCACCTGTCTTAACCCAGGCTTCAGTCGGCAACTCCAAGGAGAACTTCACCCTGGCCATCGGGGCCTCTCTTCCACCGGCAGAGGCTCGCTCGACCCTACCTCCGGGGCTACTCTTCCTCTTCCTTGTTCTTAGAAAATAATTAATCGCATTATACCATAACATAAGTCGGTCGGCAAGAGATTTATTGGTCTAAAATTTTCCGGACCGTCTCCGCCATCGCCTCCGGTTCAATCACCCGGCGGTGACGGATGGGTTTTTCCTTGAGGGAAGACAACCCCGGCGGAACCGGAACGCCGCTTGCCGCTGACAACTTCTCCATCAGGACAAATTCATCGGTCTGCTCCGCCACCTCCGGGCTGAAGAGCGCAGCGGCTACCCCCCGGTTAAACTTGAAGGGACTGGCCGTCGCTGCAATGACCACCGGTCGCCGGTCCCCGGTGGCTTCCTGGTAATCTTCATACACCTTGTACCCCACCGCCGTGTGGGGATCAATTAAATAGTGATAACGGTCATAAACCGCTTTGATTGCCGCGGTGGTCTCCCTTTCCGAAGCAAAGCCGGCCCAAAAGTTCTCTTCCAGACTGGCCTTTTCTTCGGCGGTCAACCGGTAACTCCCGTCCCGGCGCAATTGGTCCATATAGGCTGCGACCAGACGGGGATCTTCCCCCACCAGCTCGTAAAGGAGGCGTTCCAGATTGCTGGAGACCAGAATATCCATGGACGGTGAGATCGTCTGGTAAAAATGGCGGTTCCGGTTATACACGCCGGTCCGGATAAAATCGGTCAGGACATTATTCTGGTTGGAGGCGCAGATTAATTTATGGATGGGCAAACCCAACTTTTTTCCGTAGTAGGCGGCAAGGATATTGCCAAAGTTGCCGGTGGGAACCACCACATTAAAGGTCTCCCCCGGGGCGAGCGCCTGCTGACGGAGGAGCTCCGCCCAAGCTTTAAAGTAGTAGACCAGCTGCGGAACCAAGCGTCCCCAGTTAATGGAGTTGGCGGAGGAAAAACTTTTCCCGGCCGCCGCCATTTCCTCCCGGAAGCGCCCATCCGCTAACAGGGCTTTGACACCGGCTTGAGCCTGGTCGAAATTGCCACGCACACCCACTACAAAGGTGTTGCGTCCTTCCTGGGTGATCATCTGCCGTTTCTGGACGGTGCTGACTCCGTCTTCTGGAAAGAAAACGATCACTTTGGTCCCGGGCACATCCCGAAACCCCTCCAGCGCCGCTTTTCCCGTATCGCCGGAGGTCGCCACTAAAAGAACCAGCTCCTGTCGGCGTTGGCTTTTTTCGGCCGCCACCCCTAAAAGATGGGGCAGAAGCTGCAAGGCTAGATCTTTAAACGCGCAGGTTGGTCCATGCCATAACTCCAAAAAGCCCAGGTTTTCCCCGACCATCGCCACCGGGGTGACGGCGGGGGTATCAAATTGTTCCCCATAGGCTTTCTTGATACAAGCCGCCAACTCTTGCCGGGTGTAATCGGTAAGGAACAAACCTAGGATAACGCTGGCCAGTTCTTGATAATTCCAGTCGGTAATCGTCTTAACCAGGGTTTCCGGCGCCACCGGGAAAGATTCCGGTAAGAAAAGACCACCGTCGGGCGCCAGCCCGTTTAAGAAGGCTTCCCCTACGGTCACCGGTCCGCTCCGCCCCCGCGTGCTAATGTATCTCATCATATCTCCCCGTTTTCTCTCAATCATTTCATCAACAGGTAAAAACCCTTCCTTCTTTGTTGAGCAGGGCTAAATAGCGAAAAAGCCCAGAAGAACAGGTTCTGCTTGGGCTTTCCTCACTTTTGAAGGTAGTAAGCTTTGGGTTATTCTCCCTTCACCCGGGAGACCGAACCCTTCGTGAGCTTAATCTCAACTTTATCGGCGATCCGTAGACGGATATCTTCCTCGCCCAGTTCCGTAATTTCACCGTGGATGCCACCGATCGTGACTATCTTATCCCCTTTTTTCAAGGCATTCAGCATTTCCATCCGTTTTTTCTGTTGTTTCCGCTGGGGAAGAATCATAATCACCCAGAAAATACCAAGCAACAAAAACATCCAGATCAGCGATGTAACCGAACCGCCTTGGGGAGCTGCCGGCGCCTGTAACGCGAAGGCCGCGAGACAAGTCATTAAACATAACCTCCTTCGTAGTAAAAGATCGTAGTATAGTATACCACAAGAAGGAAAAAAATCCTACACTAGATTCATTCTCCAGGGGATTTCCCATAGTAGGAAGCAAAGAATTCCTGCTTCGCCTGGTTATAAACGCCCTGCTCAATGCTGTGCCGGATCCGCTCCATCATGCGGGCTAAAAAGAACAGGTTATGGTAGGTGACCAACACCAGGCCCAGGATCTCACGGGCTTTAAAAAGATGGCGCAGATAGGCCCGGGTGTATTGTTGACAGGTGGGACAGGCGCATTCCGGGTCGAGGGGCGCAAAGTCCCGGGCATACTTGGCGTCACGGATAATCACCCGCCCCCGGCTGGTCATGGCTGTTCCATTCCGGGCAATCCGGGTCGGGAGCACACAGTCGAACATGTCAATCCCCCGGGCTACCCCTTCCCAGAGCGCATCGGGGGAACCGACGCCCATCAGATATCTTGGTTTGTTCTCGGGGAGAAGGGGGACCGTGTAATCCAGCACTTCGTACATGACATCCTTCGGCTCGCCCACACTTAAACCGCCCACCGCATAGCCGGGGAAATCCATTGCCACCAGTTCCCGGGCGCTCTTTTCCCGCAGATCCCGGTAGGCAACCCCCTGGACAATCCCGAACAAAGCTTGGTCCGGACGGTCATGCCGCTCCCGGCAGCGGGCCGCCCACTGGGTGGTTCTGGCTTGGGCGAGAGCCGCCTCTTCGTAGGAAGCGGTATAAGGAAGGCAAAGGTCAAAGGCCATGGCAATATCGGCGCCTAACGCCATCTCAATCTCCATCACTTTTTCCGGTGTAAAGTGGTGGGCCGAACCGTCAATATGCGAACGGAAGAGGACCCCTTCATCAGTCACCTTGGTTAGCTTCGAGAGGCTAAAGACCTGAAAGCCGCCACTGTCGGTGAGAATCGCTCCCGGCCAGTTCATAAAGGTATGTAAACCGCCGGCCTCCCGGATCAACTCGTGACCCGGACGTAAATAGAGATGATAGGTATTGCTCAAGATGATTGAAGCCCCCAAGGCACGAAGCTGGTCGGGACTGATGGTTTTCACCGAAGCCTGGGTTCCGACCGGCATAAAGATGGGGGTGGTTAGTTCCCCGTGCGGGGTTTGCAGCTTCCCGATACGCCCCTGATGTTCGGTGGATTTATGGACAACCTCAAATTCAAACATCTGTTCCTCCTGTTTTTCCCGCTAAATAATGAGCATGGCATCGCCAAAACTAAAAAAGCGGTACCGTTCTTTGATTGCTTCCCGGTAGGCGGCCAGAATCAATTCCCGCCCGGCAAAAGCGGAGACCAACATTAGCAGGGTAGAACGGGGCAGATGAAAATTGGTGACTAAACCATCCACCACCTTAAACTGGTAACCCGGATAGATAAAAATATCCGTCCTTCCTTCCCCCGCCCGCACCGTCCCGTCAGGTTGGGCCATGGTCTCTAAAGCCCGGACCGAAGTGGTGCCGATGGCAATCACCCGGTGGCCGTCGGCTTTCGTTTGGGCGATGGCCTGGGCCAAATCGGAACTGATTTGGAAAGCTTCTTCATGCATCTGATGGTCTTCGACCGTTTCCGCTTGCACCGGACGGAAGGTGCCCAAACCCACATGGAGGGTGAGGTAACCGGTCTTCACCCCGGCTGCTTTGATCTTCGCCAGTAAATCCGGGGTAAAATGCAGGCCGGCGGTGGGCGCCGCCACCGAGCCTTCCTGTCGCGCGTAAACCGTTTGGTAGCGGTCCAGGTTATGTAAGGGCGTTTTAATGTAAGGTGGAAGCGGGACTTCGCCCAGTTTAAAAAGGGCTGCCCGCAGATCGGCCCCTTGCCGGTTAAACCTTAGGATCCGGCCGCCAAAAGGAGTCCGTTCGGTAGCCACCGCGGTTAACTCTCCCGCAGCGCCAAAAACCAGGGTCTGCCCAGGCGGAACTTTCCGTCCCGGCCGCACCAGAACTTCCCATTGGTCGGCATGCTGTTGGGTGAGTAAAAGGACTTCAACTTTACCCCCGCCGGGAGTACGCCGCCCCCATAAGCGGGCGGGAATGACCCGGGTATCGTTGAAAACCATCAGATCACCCGGTTGCAACCAATTAAGAATTTGGGGAAACATCCGGTGCTGGTAGGTTCCGGTGGTTTTCTCCACCACCAGCAAACGGGAGTGATCCCTCTTGGGGAGGGGTTCCTGGGCAATTAACTCCTCCGGTAATTCGTAATCAAAGTCGGATACTTGCAAGTTTGACGCCCCTTCAGTGTCGATAACTTTTTACGCTAATAATAAAGCACTGATGCTTAATCGGCTGACCCTTGGTCCCAGTAGCCAAACTCCCGCAGCGCCGGGAGGGAGTTGCGCCAATCTTTCCTGGTCTTCACCCACAGGTCAAGATAGACCGGTTGCCCGAGGAAAGCCTCAGTTTGGGCCCGGGCTTGTTGACCGATCTGCTTGAGCAGGCGGCCATTACGGCCAATCACAATTTTTTTCTGGGAATCCTTTTCCACCAGAATCGTGCTGCGGATATAGATTTTCCCGGTGGGTCGTTCCTTCATCTCTTCCATCACGACGGCGGTGGAATGGGGGATCTCTTCTTCGGCAAAACTTAAGACCGCCTCCCGGATAAACTCGGAAATCAGAAAAGACTCCGGGCGGTCGGTAATCATCTCTTCCGGGTAATACTGGGGTCCCGCCGGAACCATGGCTTCCAGTCGGGCCAAGAGTTCAGGAAGGCCTGCGCCCGTCAAAGCCGAAATCTTCAACCATGGCCAAGCCGGGGCGTCCACCCGGGCAAGAAACTCTTCCGGCGTGTAAGCCGGCGCCAGATCAATTTTGTTGAAGGCAATGACCACCGGTTGTCCACTTTTTTTCAAGGCCTCCCCCACCCAGGCATCACCTTTCCCCGCCGGTTGGGTAAGGTCCACCAACCAAAGGATGACATCCACCAGTTTCAGGGTGTTTAAAGCGGTCTTGTTCATTTGCTCCCCTAATTTATGTAAGGGTTTATGGATCCCCGGCGTATCATAGAAGATTAGCTGCATCCGGTCGGTCGTGTAGATTACCCGGATCCGATCACGGGTTGTTTGCGGCTTAGGGGAGACAATCAGCAGTTTCTCGCCAGCCAAAGCATTGATCAAGGTGGATTTGCCCACATTCGGACGGCCGATAATCCCGACAAAACCGGAACGGTACTCGTTCATCCCATCTCTCCTTCAAACCAACGGTCCATGTTAGTCTGCTTCTTCCCCGTCTAAATAATCTTTATTAAAGGCATAAGGCAAGTATTGATCCAAGCTACCGTAGCGTTCCTTTCCGGTAAGGTTCGCCATGATTAAGGTGAGCCGAGGCGCAAACTCCGCTAAAAACTGCCGGCAGATGCCACAGGGTGAGCCGGGTTCAGGGCCATCGGCAACCACCGCCAGCGCCACAAATTCTTGTTCCCCTTCAGCCACCGCCCGGGCCACCGCGACCCGTTCCGCACAGATGGTTGCCCCGTAGGAAGCATTTTCAATGTTACAACCCCCGTAGATCCGGCCGCTTTTGGTTAAAAGGGCGGCGCCCACTTTATACTGGGAATAGGGTGTATAGGCCCGCGCGCGGGCTTTTTTGGCTTCCGCCAGCAACCTCCGGGTCTCTTCCGCGCTAATTGGTGAAAAGGTAGGTTCGGTCAATAGGTTCACCCCCAGTTTTGATAGAGTTGAAAGATAAGAAAGGTCACTAGGATACCTAAGAAACTCCCGATAATGACTTCCGTTACATTGTGGATGCCGCCCTCCACCCGGCTTTGCACCACCATCAAACTAAGGAGCAAGGCCATACTAGCCACCAAACCATCTTTACTGATCATAATAATCGCCGTCGAGAGGGCAAAAGCAACCGCTGCGTGTCCGCTGGGCATCCCCCCGGACAAGGGGCGACCGGTCCCTGTGGATACTTTAAAAAGCACCACAAAAAAGACGACCAGACCTAAAGCGATCAAGGTCAAGTGGGCCGGCGAATTGATAATACTCTCGATTACTTTCGGTAAGACCGGATTTAATTTAGGGAAAAAAACAAAATAAGCCGTTACCAAAGCATTTATCGCGGCCACCAGGACGGCGCCGGCGGCCACATCTTTGGCGATGGCAGCCAAAGCATGATACCGGTCGGTAAAAAGATCGATTGCCGCCTCAATCGCCGTGTTGATGATCTCCGTCACGAGCACAAAAACAATGGCGAGCAAAACAAAGAGAAATTCGGTTTTGGATAAATGCAAGCCCAAACTAAGGCCTAAAACCAAAAGCGCCGCCAAAAAGTGGATGCGGATATTCCGTTGGGTCCGAAAACAAAAGACCAACCCGTCGATGGCCCGGTTAAAACTCTCCACTAGGTTCTTATTTTTCATCGTTCCGGCTCCAGCCTTCTTCCGCAAGGAACTTCTCCTCCTCCGCCCGCATTTGCCGACGGTCGCTTTCTGTCTGGTGGTCATAGCCCAAAAGATGGAGTAATCCGTGAACCGTTAAATAAAGCAACTCCCGGGTGAAAGAATGGCCATACTCGGCGGCTTGACGTCGCGCATAGGGAAGACAGATCACGATATCGCCCAGTAATTCCGGGGGTGAATCCGCGTAAAGTAATTCCGGGGGTAAATCCGCGGCGCCGTCCGGTTTGGTTTCCCCTTCGTCCAGGGCGAAGGAGAGGACATCAGTGGGCGCGTCAATCCCCCGGTACTCCCGGTTCAACTGGTGAATAGTCTCCTCATCGGTGAGGGTGACACCCACCTCCGCGCCGGGTCGCCCGTAGGCCAAGAGCACCTTTTCGACCAAAGCCACCAGGGCTTGGCTGGTTTCCTCCGGCAACCCCCGCTCCGTGCCGGTTTGATTAATGATTACCCCCATCCAACTTCTTCCTTTCCGTTGAGATTGTGTCCGGATATTTGATCCGGTGGTGGAAAATACCACCGAGCACCTTTAAGAAGGCGTCTTTGATCTTATCCAGATCCCGAAGCGTAAGATTAGTCTCATCCAGTTGGCCGTTTTCTAGCCGTTCTTTCAGAATCTTATTCACCAGGGCCTCCAGACGGGCGGAAGAAGGTTGTCCAATCGCCCGGGCGGCGGCTTCGACCGCGTCGGCCAACATCACCAGGGCGGCTTCTTTCGTTTGGGGTTTGGGGCCGGAATAGGAGAAATCGGTCTTCTCCACCGATTCTTTTTCTTCCTGCACTTTTTCCGAAGCCTGTTGGTAAAAATAGCGGATTAAATCGGTGCCATGGTGTTGTTCGATAATATCCGTTACAGAACTGGGAACCCCATAGGAACGGGCCAGTTCAACCCCATCCCGCACGTGCGAAGTGATAATTAACGTGCTTAAACTGGGCTCCAGTTTTTCATGGGGATTATCATTGGTGATTTGGTTCTCCACAAAAAAGTAGGGGCGTCGTAGTTTACCCACATCATGATAGTAAGCGCCAACCCGCACCAACAGGCTATCCGCGCCGATCGCATCAGCCGCCGCCTCGGCCAGATTCCCCACGAGAATGCTGTGGTGATAGGTGCCGGGGGCTTCGATCAACAGCCGTTTGAGTAAGGGCAGATTGGGGTTGGCCAATTCCAACAGACTCATCGGCGAAGTCAAACTGAAAAGGTGTTCAAAAAAGGGCAGAAAGCCGTTGGCCAGCGCCGTGGCGAGGATCCCGTTAAACCCGGCAATGAGCGCATAAAGAAAGAGCGTACTCAGGCGTTTAATCCCGAACAAGAAACCCAAAGAAGCGACGGTAAAGAAGTTAATCCCTGACAAGTAGAGACCCCGCCGGATCATTTCTTTCCGTTGGGTGAGATTAAACATCAGATAGATCGCGGCGGTTCCGTTAATAAAATAAAACACCGTCAGCGTCAGGCTGAAATCAAAGATTAGCCCCACCATCAAACTTAATAGCGAAGTAACGACCCAAGCCAGTTGCGGCTCGCTTAAGAAAGAAAGGACAATGCCGGCAAAGGAAAGGGGAACCAGGTAGGCCAACCAGTCCAGATTCAAAAGGCTAATTGCTTTCGCCACCGCCAAAACGACCACCGAGACCAAAGCCATCAGATAGAGGTGGCGTTCCTTTTTGATCATTTCTTTCTTGAAGAAATAAATATAAATCAAACAAATCGCCATTAACAGCAAAGAAAAGACGGCCAAACTGAAGAAGATGATCACCCGGTTCCCCCGGTTATCAATCAAAGCTAAATCCCGCAGGAGTTGAATATGCTCATTGGTGACGATATCTCCTTCGCTTAAGATCAGATTGCCCTTTTCGACCTTGACCGGAGTGACCTTCCGCCGTGCTTCTTCCTGTAACTGCCGGATTTTCGTTTCATCCCGGGTCAAGTTGGGAAAGAGCATCGCCGCCATTAACGGTTGAATCACCGTTTGGTCCTGGGGCAAAACCAAAAACCGCTCCAAGCCGACAAACTGCACGAGCTCATCCCGGACCATACCCATCGTTTGCGGCCCAATTTTCCGTTCGGTTTCAAAAGCCACATAGACTTGGCGGAAACTTCTGATCATCCGGTCATAATCGGCCAAGTCCATCGTCAAGACCGTATTCAGAGTCAGATCAGGCACTTCCGCAAACTTCCCATCCACCAGCTCTAATTCTTTGCGCAGGGCTGGACGGATCTGATCAAGGTCCGGCGTCGGTCCCAAATTATCCGCACCCCTTTTGGGCACGGTTTCTAGATCCGTTTCCGGTTTGGTTTCTCCTGCCTTTTCTTCCGCCTCCGGTTGATGGAGCATCCGCCGGTAATCAGCGAAGATCTCCACCACCCGGTTATAACGGTTCCCGGCTTGGATCCCCGCTTCAATGCTGATCGTTTGGTATTCCAACTTATCCTTGTTCTCTTCAAACGCCCGCTCCGCCGCTTGTTCCATTAACTCTTCCGTCTTCTCCGTATTCACAACGGTCCGCGGTGCTCTAATGTCTTCGCCCACGTAGGGTTCGCCCAATTGAATCTGGATCGCTTTGGGCACCAGTTCAATCTGTAAGATCGCAACAATCGCCAAAAAACTGGTAAAAATCAGGATTCGTTGTCTGACCACTTTTTGGGCAAAAAAGCGCTGCACCCATAACCATCTAGCCATCAGGTTGCGCCACCGTCGCCGGTTAGTAAGGCTTCTTTCGCCCACGTTGGTCTCCTTGTTCTCCATTTTTTTAGGCCTCCTTTACAAACCGGAAGTGCCTTCCTTTTCACTCCTTCTCTCGTAAGCTTTGATAATCCTCTGTACCATTTCATGGCGGACCACATCCCGGTCGCCTAAATAGACGAAGGCGATCCCCGGTACCTCCCGGAGGATCTCCGCGGCTTCCACCAGACCGGATGCTTGTCCTTTTGCCAAGTCAATCTGGGTAATATCGCCGGTGACCACGACCCGTGACCCCCAGCCCATCCGGGTCAGGAACATCTTCATCTGTTCGGTCGTGGTATTCTGCGCTTCATCTAGAATAATAAAGGAATCATCCAGGGTGCGTCCCCGCATGTAGGCGAGGGGGGCAATCTCAATCACCCGGCGTTCCATATATTTCTGGTATAATTCAGCCCCTAAAAGATCAAAGAGGGCGTCGGTCAAGGGGCGCAAGTAAGGATCGACCTTCTCCTGAAGATCGCCGGGCAGGAAACCCAGTTTCTCACCGGCTTCCACCGCCGGCCTCGTTAACACCAACCGGTTGACCTGTTTGCTCTGGAGGGCGGCGACCGCCATCGTCACCGCCAGATAGGTCTTGCCCGTCCCGGCCGGTCCAATCCCAAAGGTAAGTACATGGTCACGGATGGCTTCCACGTACTTTTTCTGCCCTAAAGTGCGGGGAGTAATCCGTTTACCCCGGTTGGTTACTTGGATTGGGGTGGCGCTAAACTCGGTTGGCGCCTCTTCTCCCTGCTCATCGCGGAGGAAGACATCGACGGTATAGCGGATCTCATGGGGTCCTAAGACAACACCCTTTTCCGCTTGGTTTCTCAACTCTTCCAAGACGGCCAATGCTTTATCCACTTTTTGTTCGTCACCGGCCAGATAGAGCATGTTTCCCCGGGCGGAAAGATTCACCTCTAAAGCGGCGGCCAAATCTTTCAAGTTCTGATCATACTCCCCAAAGAGCACCGGAGCGATCTGGGGGTTAATCTCCAATGTGATTTCGGAATGATGCAACCTTTTTTCTACTCCTCCTTTTAATCGGATACACCAATATTCTCTTCAGTCTCGATAATTAAACGGTACTTCAGCACTCCCCCTTCAACGGTCCAACCTTGATCAACTCTTTCTGGTTGTACACCGGGAGGCAGCGCCAACCCGATTTTTTCCTCTCCTTTTTGTTCTGCCCGCGCCAGGGCGGTTTCGGGCGGAACCGGCATTGCTATCCACTCCACCGTTTGATAGGTATCCTTAATCAATTCGACCAAACCGGGCCCATTCCTTCCGGGCAAAATTGTCTTGACCGCCCGGGTTTGGCGGACTAGTCCCTCGGTTTGCCCACGCCTAAAAAGGGGCATTAACCGCCGGCCCAGGCGTAAACGGTACACCACCTTTTCTTTCCCGGTCGGTTTCGGCTCCCAAATGGTCAGCGGTTCCTCGATCTCCAGCTCATACCAGACCCGCGCACGCACTTCACCCGCAGCCTTCACCCTTTTCATCTCGAGGGAGCCATCCAAATGGCGCAGGCTGGTTTCACCCAAGATTAAAAGATCCCCGCGGGAGACCATATCCCCGACCCGGACCAGTGGGGTCCCGTCAATCACCAAGATCCTGGTGATCAGCCCGTCCTTTCCTGCCACCAGATGACCACTTTTCTCCTCTGTCGCTGGCGGCCTTGTTTTCTCGACAATGGTCACCTGGGCAACTACCCCTTTTATCCCAATGGTAATCCAGACCGCTTCCGGCAGACGGATCCGCAGTTCCCGAATGAGCCAATCCCGTTTACCTTCGATTTTACGGCGGGATACACCGGGAGCAAGGCCTAAGGCCGCCAGTTCCCTTTGCAGGCGCGTAGGGTCGATCTGCTCAAGCCCACTAAGCTGGATAAACCAGATGAAAGAAGAAAGATTCAGTAACAAAAGGAAGAATAAGGCCATCCCCAGGAGCCAGCCTTTTTTCCGCCGTACCCTTTGCCATAAAAAAGGCCATCCTCTTCTCCATAAAATCTTCCCCTTGGTCCGGGTCCGGAAAAAAAAGGGACGCAACAGCGGATACTGGCGGGCGTAAAGCTTAAAAAGAATGGTTCCTGGCGCTTTCCTTTGGATATCCCAGAAGACGACACCGGCGGCCAGGCCCCGGTTAATCAGTTCTTCACTGCGGTCCCCTTTTACCATGGCGACCAAATAACCTTGGGCGAAGGCGCCGAGGCGTTGGGAGATCATGGGTTCTCCTCCCGCTCACCCCATTCTACTTTCCGGATCCGGCCGTCGATGTTGACTTGATCTTGGGTGATTAGTTTTATATTCAACTCTTCCCCCATCACCCTCAGCGCCCCCACCGAAGTATTAAGGCTAATCTCCGTGCAGGTATAAACCTGCAATCCTTGATGGTTTTCCACCAAAAGCTGTTGGTCTCCGGTAAGGATCAGACGAGGAAGGTTGAGGACAACTTCGGAAGGTAATTCAAGAAATTCGGCTACTTTCGCCCCAAACCCCTCTTTTTTCTTTTCCTTTCCCACTTTACCCATCCTTCCTGCCGCGAACCGTTTTCGCTCCTGCTTTTACCAAAATATGCTTTTAGCCGCAAGAAAATGAGTAGAATCGGAGATGAAAAATTGAAGCGCTGAAGTTAAAGCTGCAAGAATCGAGACCTGTTCTTTTCTAGGTAGGAAAGGATCCGGTCTTTCCGGTTCCGGGAAGGATCTTCCGTCACCCACTGGAAGATTTCGTCAAGCACCGCCCCGACCTCCGGCCCAGGGGGTAACGGAAGGAAAGCCATGACTTCATGGCCGTTAATCGCCAAATCTTTCCGGGTCAGCACGGTCTCGCCCGCCAACAGGGCCTGGATCCGTCGGGCGAAAAGCGTCAGACTTTCTCGGGCCCGGTCCGTCGGGCCTCCACTCGCCACAAGATCAGCCCGCCTCAATTCCAACAGGTCAAAAATATGTTCCCGCCCGACTTTACCCACCAAGCGCCGGAGGGCCGCATCGGTCAACATCGGGTCGGCGGCAAACATATGCCAGCGGACTAAGGTCATAATCTTCTGTCGGGCCGCATTGGAAAAGCGAAAGCGTTCCAGCAGGGAAGCCGCCAGTTCCAGGCTAACCTCTTCATGTCCATAATACCGGACCCGCCCCCTGGCATCCACCCGGCGGGTGGTGGTTTTGCCCAGATCATGGAGGAACGCCGCCCAACGCAGTTCCGCACCGGGTTTGACCGCCTCTACGGTGGCGACCAAATGCCGGAACAAAGCCGGATCTTCTGCTAGAACCGGTTTAAACGCCGGTATCATTACCGTCAACAAACCGGAACGGGCCAATCCTTCCAGACCGCGGGCAGGCGCCGGGGCCAGCAGGATTTTGGTTAGCTCGTCACGGAGGCGTTCCCCGCTGACTTTTCGGATCGCTTCCGCTTCAATCCCCTGTTCGGTCCCGGCGGCGCCCCGAAAACCCAGGATCGCCTGGAACCGGTAAAAGCGGAGCATGCGCAAGGGATCTTCGCGAAAACGCCGACGGGGTTCGCCGACCGCTTGGACGAGGCGGCGTCTTAAGGCCCCTACCCCGTTATAAGGATCAATCAACTTCTCACCCAGGGGATCAAGGGCAATGGCATTGATGGTAAAATCCCGCCGGGCCAGATCATCCTGGACCGAGGGGGTGAAAGCGACCCAATCGGGACGGCGTCCATCGCTATACTCCCCTTCCCGCCGAAAAGTGGTCACTTCCAGCTGGGTATCGTCGAGGAGTACGACCACAGTCCCGAACTTCTCCCCTAAAGCAACCGTCCGGGGAAAAACCGCTTTGACCTGTTCCGGCCGGGCGTCGGTGGCGAGATCCCAATCCTGAGGCGTGCGCCCCAGCAAGAGATCCCGCGGGGCGCCGCCAACCAGATAAGCTTGGTAGCCGTTGCTCTGCAACCGATGCAGGGCCGCCCACACGACCGCCGGGATCCGCCGTCGGATCCGGGGCCATCTTCTCCACCTGATCAGCAAACCACTCCCCTCCTGCCACCGTAAAAGAACATTCCCGGAGGCATAAATCATTCAGACTGGCATAAAAATCAGTGATCAGCTTGATTAAAAAGATACGGTGGTGAGCCTTGGTGCGTATAATCATCCTGCCCAAAAAGAAAATTTTATGCTGTCTTTATCTCTTGGGTATCCTGCTCACCGTTCCTCTGTTCTTCTCTTTTTTCCTCCGGATTACCTCGGTCGGCGGCACCCTCAAGAAGACTACCATCCTGATTGATCCCGGCCACGGCGGGATCGATGGTGGCACCCAAGATCACCACGGCTATTTAGAAAAAGATATTAACCTGTCCATCGGGCTGAAACTCCGGGATCATCTCCGGCAAAGCGGTGTCAATGTCGTGATGACCCGCGAAGACGACCGGGAACTGGCTACCTATCAACCGGGAGTCGGGGGAAGACACCGCCGGGATTTAAACACCCGAATCGAACAGGCGAAAAAGGCAAAAGCCCTCTTTCTGGTGAGTATCCATTGTGACTGGTCAACCGATCCGAAACGCCGCGGGATGGTTGCCTTTTATTATTACCGGAACCAAGCCGGAAAAGATCTGGCCTTTGCCATCCAAGAAGAGCTAAATAAGATTCAGCCGAACCCCCAGAAAGCCGCGCCGGGCAAATATTTCATTCTCGAGCAACCGGGGGTGACCGGCGTCATCGTCGAAGCCGGTTTCCTCTCCCATCCGGAAGAAGCTGCCCTCCTCCGGCAGGAGGAATACCAGAATAAGATTGCCTTCCACATCGCCCGCGGTGTGCTCCGGGTTTTGCCGAACCGCCTGGCCGACCAGGCTCCCGAGGTGTCCTCAGACTGACGGTTCTTCCCGGAACCGGCTGTAATTCCCCACAATTAGTTCGGGGAATTCTTTCCGCAACTCGGTCAGAAAACCGTCAATCCCCATGATCGCCCCGGGGGGCGTCTTTAGTTCCCGGCGCATTTTTGCCCAGAGATAATCGGGATCAATATTCAGATTCCGGATCTGGATCATCCCTACCGGATACTGGTGGAGAAAGGCAAAAAGCCGCTCCATTTGGGACTGGCGATCGGTAAATCCGGGTAAAGTTAATAAATTCAAAGAAACAAAGACCCCATGCCGGTGTAGTCTGCGGAGGGCTTCGCCGACTTGGTTGAGGCCGTAACCCCGGGGTTGATGGTAAAAACGGTAATACTTGGGGTCGGCGGAGAAGAGACTGACCCGGGCCGTATTTAAACCGGCAAGGGCCAACTCCTCCAGAACGTCGGGTAGTCCGGCATTGGTATTGATATTGATCGTCCCCGCCTTGGTTTTTTGGCGCAGAAGGGTAATGGCTTCTTTAATCACCGCCCCGGCCAGCAGCGGTTCACCTTCACAGCCCTGTCCAAAGCTGATGATCGCCTCTTCCGTCGTCAGATGGGGGAGGGCAATCTCCACCACTTCGGCGACGGTCGGCTGAAAGCCGATCCGTTCTTGGGGCGAGGGGCAACATTCGGAAACCTGTTTGGAGATGCACCCCAGGCACTGGGCATTACACGCAGGGGAAACCGGAATCCCCCCCTCCCAACGGCCATAAAAAATATTCTGCGCCGTGAAGCAATGATAGGCTTGGGCACAGTGGCCTAATTGTTTAAGGATGCGGTTCTCCGGATAACGGGCCAGTTTCTCCTGGACCAGGCGGGGAAGATCCGGACTATTATAAAACTGGGGATTCCATTTTTTCAGCTCATCGGTACACCGGGCAGCCACCCACAACCGGTCATCTTTATAAGCAACCGCCGTATAACCGAACAAAGGCAGACGGGGCGCCGTCGCCGCCCGTTGGTAGGCGGGTAAAAAGAGTCGGGTATAACCCTGGGGGAGAATCGCCGCCACTGCTGTAACCCCCTGCTCCGCAATGGTCTCCACTTCCCCTTGGGCCGACAAACCCAGCGGCGCCCGGCCGGGAAGGTAAAAGAGAGTGGACCCGGCAGGGAGGGGAATCAGATCGGCTGCCGTTAGCTCCCAGAATTCTTCCCCAGTCGCCCCCACTGCTTCTAAATCAGGGTCAAAGGCCAGTTCTCCTTGGGCCGTCGCATATACTACTTTATTCTTTGTTCCCATTGCCGCTTCTCCTTAGAGATGGAAAAAGGAAGAACAACGCTTTCCTCCTTCCTCCTCTGTTTTGCCGATCAATTTTTCGGGTAACCATTATAGGGGATACCCATACCATTTATTGTTTGACCTGGTTAAAACCAGGGACAACGCAAAAAGCCTAACCGAAATATTTCAATAAGAACTCTAAATCAAGCTCGGGGTAAACCGGAAAACGGGCCAGTAAGGCTTGGACCCGGTCCCGAACTTCGGTTTTGATCTGTTCATCAAGGCGGTAACGGGCTTTGCTCTCCTGACCGGCTTTGGGTCCTTGGGCAATCCGTTCCGGCGTGGTGTTGCTTAAAACCCGGTGTAAACAGGCAGCAATCTCTTTCATCTCGGCCTCATCCATCCCCAGGGTGGTCACGGCCGGGGTCCCTAACCGCAATCCACTGGTGTACCAGGCCCCATTGGAATCATAGGGTAAGGAGTTCCGGTTTAAGGTAATCCCGCATTCCCGGACCACACTTTCGGCCTGTCGACCAGTGAGGCCAAAGGGACGGACATCGATGAGCAAGAGATGATTGTCGGTACCGTCGGTCAGGACCTTCATCCCCTCGGCGAGACAAGCTTCGGCCAGACTTTTCGCATTCGCCACAATCCGTTGGGCGTAATCTTTAAACCCGGGGCCATTGGCTTCGGTTAAGGCCACGGCCTTCGCCGCCAACACATGAGGGAGGGGTCCCCCCATCACCAAAGGACAACCTTTATCCACATGTTCGGCAAACTCTTGGGTGCAGAGGATTAAGCCGCCACGAGGCCCCCGCAGAGTTTTATGGGTCGTCGTCGTTACCACATGGGCATGGCGGACCGGATCATAATCTCCGGTGAAAACTCCACCGGCCACCAAGCCGGCAAAATGGGCCATGTCCACCATCAAGACCGCACCCACCTGGTCGGCAATGGTCCGCAAACGTTTAAAATTAACCGCCCGCGGGTAGGCGCTATAACCGGCTAATAAGATCAACGGTTTAACCTCAGCGGCTTGTTGGGCAAGGGCGTCGTAATCCAGGAGACCGGTCTCCCGATCAACCCCGTAACTAAAAGCCTCAAACATTTGGGCGGAGACATTATGCCGGTACCCGTGGGTTAAGTGTCCGCCGGAATAATAATCCATCCCTAAAAGCCGCTGGTTGCCCAAGAGGGCACGGAGGCGATTCCAGTCTTCCGTGGTTAAGTGGGTCGGGTCCTTTACCCCCCATTCCTCTAAAGTCGGTGTTTTAACCCGCGCGTTGAGAATCGCCCAGTAGGCAATCAGGTTGGCGTCGGCGCCACTGTGGGGCTGCACATAGGCATGTTCCGCCCCGAACAAACGGCGGGCTTGCTCCACTGCTAAACTTTCGACCTGGTCCACATTGTCGCATCCGGCGTAAAAACGGTGGAAGGGAAAGCCCTCCGCATACTTGTCCGTTAAGAGATTACCCATGGCCAGCTGGCAAGGGAGGGAACAGTAGTTTTCACTGGCAATTAACTTTAAATTATTCCTTTGGTCTCTTAATTCATAAACAATATTCCGCGCCACCGCCGGAGCAATTTTCGCAACTTCCGATAGACTAGCAAGATAAGCGATGAATCCTGTCTTTAGATCGGCTGGATTCGTAGCTGCTAAATAGTCTTTGAGGGCAGAAATCGTCATTGTCGGCATAACTCCTCACTTTCTTCTTTAACCGATTCTTATTTTTAAAATTATACCACCTTCCGGTTATTTGTCAATTTTCCAGTAAAACCGGGTTATTGACCATATTTACCAAGTCTTCGGTTATAACTGGCGCCCTTCGTTAATACTTTTGACAAAAGGTTTATGTCGGTTGATCGCGAATATATTTTAAATCCCGAAAAGGGTACCCTTTCCCCGGGAGTATGTGAAGGAGGTTCTTCCATGAAAAGAATTGTCTTAACCGGTGGCGGAACAGCAGGTCATGTCATGCCCAACCTGGCGCTGCTCCCTAAATTACGGAACAAAGGTTGGGAAGTTATATATATCGGCAGCTACGACGGGATCGAACGGGAGTTAATCGAGGAGCAGCAGGTCACCTTTTATCCGGTGGCCACGGGAAAATTCCGGCGCTACCTTTCCGTTCAAAACTTCACCGATCCTTTCCGGGTGGTGAAAGGTTTAATCCAATCCTACCGCTTACTAAAAAAGCTCCGTCCCCAGGTGGTTTTCTCCAAGGGCGGTTTTGTCGCGGTACCAGTCACCATCGGCGCCTGGCTCAATCAGATCCCCGTCGTTCTTCATGAGTCGGACTTAACCCCCGGACTGGCCAACCGGCTTGCCCTCCCTTTCGCCTCCGCGGTCTGCGCTACTTTTCCCGAAACCATAAAGTTTCTTCCCAAGGGCAAACGGGTCCTCACCGGTAACCCCATCCGCCCGGAACTGCTCGCCGGTTCCAAGGAACAAGGGCTTAAGCTCTGTGACTTTACCCCGGAGAAGCCGGTCCTGCTGGTCATGGGTGGGAGTTTAGGTTCGGTCACGATCAACCGGTTAATCCGCGCCATCCTTCCCGATCTGCTCCTTCAGTTTCAAGTGGCCCATATCTGTGGCCAAGGCAATGTCGACGAGAAGCTGACCGGTTTTAAGGGCTATAAACAATTTGCCTTTCTCGGGCTGGAACTTCCCCATATTATGGCAGCGGCCGACATCTGTATTTCCCGGGCTGGGGCCAATTTCCTCTTTGAGCTCCTGGCCTTGAAAAAACCCCATCTCCTGATCCCGCTACCGAAGAGTTCTAGCCGGGGCGATCAAATTCTCAACGCCCAATCCTTTAAAGGCCAAAATTTTAGTATGGTCCTTTACGAAGAGGAAATTACCGAAACCATCCTTAAAAACCAGATTCTCGCGCTCTACCAAAACCGGCAAGACTACATCAAAGCCATGAGTGAAAGTAATCTGGCCGATGCCGCCACCGAAATTCTCCGGGTGATCGAAACCACGGCGGCGCCTGTTCTGCCGTCCCCCACCGCCGGCGGGACAGCTCCCCGGTCGGTCCGCGGTAGGAAATAATAAGAACTCCCTATTATATTAGCTTGATTTGAGCCTGATCTACGTTCCTCCCGTTGGTTTGATCATAGAATAAAACCGGGAGGTGATAAAATGAGCAGTGCTTGTAGTGTTTTACGCCGAATTGAGGAGGTCTCCCAGGCGGTCGCCGAATTCCTGGGGAATCCGGGGGCCCTTACCCCGGCGGTCGCCGCCGATTTAATCACCCGTATTGAATTAATCCGTGGCGCCGTCCGTAACTTACCCTTGGCTGCGGGTCCGAAGAATGATCTTTTGCGCCGCCTGAACCAGGCCCAATTTATTCTCCAGAACGGAACCTTGGGTCTTTCCGATATTCAACGGGTTTTAGCAATCTTACAAATCTTGCAATTATCCGCTTTTAAACTTCAAAACCGTAAGCTCCCATGTCCACAGGGTTTCGTGATTGTTCATCCTTCGAACCGTTTTAATACCCTCTGTCATTGCTGCTAAAAGTATCCTCCATCCCATAGGCAAGCAGAAACCACCCCCCGCTGGCGCGGGGGGTGGTCGCTTAAATAGCCGCGGACGCCTGCAAAGCCCCCACCTTCGTTACATATTCCCAGGCTGTAATGGCGGCTTTCGCCCCTTCGCCGGCGGCAATAATAATCTGTTTCTCCGGTAGGTTGGTCACATCACCGGCGGCAAAGACCCCTGAGCTACTAGTCCGGCAATGACAGTCGACGACGATCTCTCCCCGCTGGTTTTTCCAGAGTTCGGGGAAGATCTCACTATTCGGTTCCAACCCAATCTCGATAAAGAGCCCCTCCACGGCCAGCTCTTCTTCGGTTTCGTTCTGTTCCAAGCGGACGGTTATACCGGTCACTAATTTTTCCCCGTGGACCGCCACGACCCGGGAATAAGGGTAGATCCGTACCTGGGGATGGTTCTGGATCTGTTCGGCCAAAACCGGATCGGCCGTGATCTCCATGTCAGTGACTAAATATACGGTCCGCGCCCCCACGGCCAGCAGGTCCAGGACCGCCTGCACCCCGGAGTTACCCCCACCGACCACCGCAACCTCCGCTGCGCGAAATAAGGGCGCATCACAGGTCGAGCAATAACTGACCCCTTTTCCCCGTAAACTGTCCTCACCGGGAACATTAAGCTTTTTCGGTCTTTTTCCCGTGGCCACAATCACCGCCTTCCCCCGGTGGGCGCCACTTTCCTTGCCTTCCACGAGAAAATGGCCGTCTTCCGCCCGGAAGGCAATGGCCTCATCTTCCAACATGGTCAAATTCTCCCCGGGCAGTTGTTCCTTGAAGCGGCGCATCAACTCCGGTCCATCGATCTCCATAAATCCCATGTAGTTTTCGACCACCGTTGTCCAGTTGGCCTGACCGCCAAAATCCTTACTCAAGATTAAAGTATGTAAACCCTTCCGCCGACAATAGAGGGCCGCCGTCATCCCGGCCGGACCAGCCCCAATAATCATCACCTCATATTCGGCACCACTCATCAGTCTTCCCCCCATCCTTACTTCGCGTGTAGGCGTTTCTCCCGTCACTCAAGATCAGCCTGGGAACCACTTAGGCACTGATCTGACCGCCTTACTTCGCGCGCGCATTTATTCAAGAGCCGCCCGGATGCGCTCGGGATCATAACCGATGATCACTTGATCGGCGACCGTGGTCACCGGCACACTGCGCTGTCCCGTAAGCTTCATCATCCGCCGCGCCGCTTCCGGGTCTGCGCCCACATTCACTTCGATAAAGGAAATTCCCTCTTCATTTAAATAATTCTTTAGTTTAGTACACCAGGGACAAGTCGAGGTGGTATAGACGGTTACTTCCGGCATCATTAACCCCCTTTCTTTTTTCGCTTTTATCATATCTTTCCCCCGCTGGTTTCATGCGTGCCTCAGAAAAGGAGTTCCTCGCCTCGCTCTCCTTGATTACACCGGAGAAACCAGGTTGATACGTACCTAAAGAAAAGGAATGACCTGCGCCGGCTACTGCGGTATCATCCGGACCAACTACCCTTCTTCAGCATATTCTTCCGGTCCAAGCTCAAAAAGGTTGCGGCCTTGGGCGTCAATGGCAACGATTAAGGGCATCTTTTCCACTTCTAAACGGTAAACCGCCTCCGGCCCCAATTCGGGATAGGCCAAAAGCTGGGCCTTTTTTACACATTGCGCCATTAAGGCGGCCGCGCCCCCAATCGCCACTAAATAGGCAGCCTGGTACCGCCTGAAGGCGGCGACTACTTCCGGAGAACGGGGACCTTTCCCGATGATCATCTTTAACCCATTCGCCAGTAAGCTTGGGGTATAAACATCCATCCGGCGCCCGGTGGTCGGTCCGCAAGCGCCGATGATCTTCCCCGGCGGCGTCGGACTGGGCCCGACATAAAAGAGGGTTTGGTTTAGTAAAGGAAAGGGTAACGGTTGCTCGGCCTCCAGCTGCTCCATTAAGCGTAAATGGGCTGCATCCCTGGCGGTATAGACCACCCCCGATAAATGAATCAGATCGCCGCTGACCAAAGCGGCCACCTCTTCGGGGCAAGCGGGAGTACGAAACGCTTTAAGCTTAGGCATGTAATTCACCTCACAAAAGAAGACTCCGGTGACGGGCAACGTGACATTGGAGGTTAACGGCGACCGGCAGGGCGGCGATATGGGTAGGATAGGTCTGGATATGCACCGCTAAAGCCGTCACTTTTCCGCCCAATCCTTGCGGCCCGAGGCCGGTTTTATTGATTAAAACCCGCAGTTCCTTTTCCAAGTTGGCCACCGCCGGATCGGAATGGGATGATCCGGCCGGGCGCAGCAAGGCTTCTTTCGCCAACAAAGCTGCTTTTTCCATGGTCCCGCCGATCCCAACGCCAACAATCAACGGCGGGCAAGCGCATCCCCCCGCCGCCGTCACCGTTTCCAGGACAAACTGTTTAACCCCGGCAATCCCGTCCGCCGGTTGTAACATCTTAACCCGACTCATGTTTTCACTGCCGGCCCCTTTTGGGGCAACGGTGATCTTGAGCCGGTCGCCCGGCACAATTTTTGTATGAATCACCGCCGGCGTATTATCGTTGGTGTTAATCCGGGATAAGGGCGTGAGCACCGATTTGCGGAGGTAGCCTTCCTGATAGCCCCGGCGGACACCCTCATTCACCGCCATGGTTAAATCGCCGCCGGTCAGATGGAGGTCCTGGCCAACCTCTAAAAACACCACCGTCATCCCCGTATCTTGGCAGATGGGGAGTTGTTCCTTGGCTGCTACCTCCAGGTTCTTTAGGATCTGTTCCAAAATAAAGCAGCCGAACGCGGATTTTTCTTCGGCTCGGGCCTGCTCCAACAGGGCTCGCACATCCTCCCCTAGATAACGGCAGGCTTCAATCGATAACTGGGCAACCGCCGCGGTGACCTGGTCCACATTTAGTTCCCGCATGCCCCACTCTCCTTTCCCAGATCAAGCTTTTTACGTTGTCCTTGACTTATCCAATATCTGATTGGGATCCCTGTTCGCGGCGACAACGCAAAATGTTTTCATCATCGTTTCCGCTCTTTCCTAAGCTCATTATATTATAAAAAAGGCCCGGTTTAATAACCGGGTGGTTAAAAAAAACTGCTTCGGTACTTTATTCGGAAGATTGAACTTCCCCCGGAGAAGGATCAACTTGCTTGCCGATCCCGTAAGTACAAAAGCAGTGTGTTTTTCTATGGTGCCCAGGACCGGACTTGAACCGGTACGGTTGCCCATACGCCCCTCAAACGTACGCGTCTGCCAGTTCCGCCACCTGGGCACGTTCAGCGAAATATATTATACAACCTTTCATTTCTCTTGTCAAGCCTTGCTTTAGCTTTCCGTTCCTTACCGGCCAAATTCTTTCCCCGCAATTGGCACATAAGTTTGATAGGTATAGGTCAACTGCGCTTGGCTTTGGGGCCAAACCGTAAGCTCCCAACTTAGTTCGGAGGTGGGGTTGGGACCAATTTGGAAGAGGGCTTTTTTCACCGCGGAGCCTCCTTCGCCGACGGAAAGCACTTCCCCGGGGACCTGGTGGGTAACTTTCATTTTAACTTGGCTATTCTTTGTATTTTCCACCGTAATCTCCCCACGCACACGGACAAAGGTGTATTCTTGCTCCTGGAAAACCATAGAGCCTTGGACCCGTTCAAATTCAACCTCGGAGGCCTGCACCCGGATCTCCGGTTCGGTCATCACCCGGATTTCCCCGCTCTGATTCATCGCGATATAGGGAAATTCCCCCATCCCCAAAGGCCGACCCCTCATCATCAACATCACACGCCCCTCGATCCAGGGGATCGAGGAATTATTATAAACCCGGTATACTTTCCAAACCGGCGCCACTGACACCTCCTGGCTGAAGAGGGAGCGGGAAAGTTGCACTTGATAAAGGGGTTCCACCCGAACGGCGCCGCGGAAGAGGGGTAACTGAACGCGTTCCCCTTTTTTCAAGGTGACCTCATTATTATGCTTATACATGATCAACGAAGAGGCTTCCACTGTTAAGAGGTTTGGGGTGTAGGCCATACTCTTCTCGGGTTGAATCCCCATCACTGTAAGCTCGGCCCGTTTGGCCAGATAACCCTGATCCGTAGGGAAGAAAACCAACGGCGACAATTCGGAGGAAAACTGCGCGCCCTTTTCGACCAGATAAACAGTGGCGTTAATCAGGTCGGCCCCTTCATTACAGACCACACCGGAGTAGGAAAGGACCCCGCTTTGTTCGGATTCCAGGTTTATTATGTATTCGGGGCTCCAGGAAAGTCCGGTCTGTAAATAACTGATCCCTACCAGATAGACACCCTTCGGAACACCTAGTTCCCGGAATTTAATCCTCAGCTTGCCCTCATATCCGGTCTCTTCCTTACTTAAAGCAACTGAACCAAGAAAGTGGTAAGAATCAATCATCTCCAGGGGATAAATCTCATCGGCGCTGACCCCGTTAGGATAGCTCACCGTCAAGACCAAAAAAGAGGGCTGCAGGAAGCTTTTTAGCACTCCACTGACCAATTCACCGTTGACCATCAATTGTAGAGGTTTACCCGTATTTTCCTGGAACAGCTCCTCCAGACTCCCCAGGCTTTTTTCCTTAACCACCTGGTCCCGATAGGCTACGACTTGTTCCAATTCCAAATCCGGGTCGTCGGAATATACTTTCAGACTTCCGTTCAGGGCCGGGGGGAGAAGATCAAGCACACACTCGCCATTTTCCAAGGAAGTCTCCCCTTCCCGCACCAAAAAGGCAAAACCATCGGGATAAATTACCGCTTCCTTCACCGGGGGGGAAAACCCGGCCTCAACTCCACCGCCGATCATCAGCAGCATAACCAGTAATAAGACCGTTAAGATCCTTCGCTGTATTTTCTTCATCATACCACCCCATTTTCCTTTGGTCTTCAGTTCTCTTTTTGCTTTAAATATACCCTCCATTGATGAAGTAACCTCCCTAAAACCAAACCTTGATCGGGCTTTTTCCCTTTACCGTGTCTTCGTCCACTCGGCCGTATCAAGCATTATGGTGACCGGCCCGTCATTGGTCAGTTCCACGGCCATGTTGGCGCCGAAACGACCGGTGGCCACCGGCACCCCCTGATCCCGCAGGGCGGCCACAAACCGTTCATACAATTCATTACCGACCACCGACGGTGCCGCTTCTAAAAAATTCGGGCGTCTTCCCTTCCGACAGTCGGCAAAGAGGGTAAACTGGGAAACAACCAGGATTTCCCCGCCCACCTCTTGCACGGACCGGTTCATCTTCCCCTCTTCATCTTCGAAGATTCGTAAATGCACAATCTTCTCGGTTAAGAACCTGATCTCAGCCGCACTGTCGTTTCGGCCAACGCCAAGAAAGACTAAAAGTCCCGGGCCGACCTCTCCGGTCACCTCGTTCCCCACCCGGACCCGGGCGGAACTGATCCGTTGAATAAGCGCTCGCATGCTTCCTCCCTTGGGCTTGTTGCGTCGTGCTTTAGTTTACCGCTTCCAATACGATATCTTGTATCGGGAGCCTTTTCTTGGTCACGACGCAATAAGCTTCCCTCATCTTTTTCTTGCTCTGGTGATCCGGAACACCTTTTGGACCCCATTAATGGTTCTGATCCGATTCACTAGTTCCTTTGCCTCGTTCAGATGCCGGACCTCTACCGTAAAATCTAGAGAAGCCAGGCCTTTGTTGGTCCGGACGTTGGCCGCGCTGACGTTAAACTTCAGTTGGGCGAAGATATTCATAATATCCATCAGTAAATTAGAGCGGTCAACCGCTTCCACCTCAATCGTCAACGGATAAACACCCGTTTCTTCCTGATCCCATTCCACCCGGATAAACCGCTCGGTCTCCGTGGGAAGACTGGGACAATCCACCCGGTGGATGGCCACTCCCTTCCCTCTGGTAATGTAGCCGATAATCTGATCGCCGGGGATCGGGTTACAGCAACGGGAAAAGCGGACCATAAGGTTGGAAACCCCTTCCACCTTTACACCCCCCGGCCGCCCGATGGGCTTTTCCCCAGGCACAAAGGAGGGTTGTTTTTTCTCCGGTTCCACCGCCGCCACTAATTTGGCGGCCACCGCGCCAGAGGTTAATTTCCCGTCGCCCACCGCGAACAAGAGATCCTCTCCCTGAACAAAGCCAAGACGGGGGGCTACCTCCTGTAAGATCTCGGGTTTTAAATAGACCTGTGGTTCATACCCGTTCTTTTTCAATTCCCGCTCCAACTGTTCCCGGGCTAAGAGGATATACTCCTCCCGGTTTTGTTCCCGTAACCACTGGCGGATCCGGCTCTTCGCCTTGGAAGTCACCACAAATTTCAGCCAATCCCGGCTTGGTCCCGTATCTTGTTTGGCGGTCAGAATCTGAACAATATCCCCGTTTTTCAACTGGTGATCCAGGGGGACCAGGCGCCCGTTGACTTTCGCGCCCACACAGCGGTGGCCGATGTGGGTATGGACCGTGTAAGCAAAATCAACCGGAGTCGCCCCCGCCGGTAAACTTTTCACATCCCCTCGCGGGGTGAAAACAAAGACTTCATCCTCAAACAGGTTAACCCGGAGGTTTTCCAGAAACTCGTCCGCATCGTTGGCTTCCCCTTGCCACTCCAGCAGATGCCGAAGCCAGGCAATTTTTTGGAGAAAGTCCTCATCCCGCACGGCTTTTCCTTCTTTATATCGCCAGTGGGCGGCGATCCCGTATTCCGCCACCTGATGCATCTGCCAGGTCCGGATCTGAATCTCCAACGGCGCCCCCTGGTTCCCCATGACGGTAGTGTGTAAAGATTGATAAAGATTAGACTTGGGGACGGCGATATAATCCTTAAAACGGCCGGGAATCGGTTTCCAGAGCGTATGGACGACCCCAAGAACTTCGTAGCAGTCCTGGATGGTATCGACCAGGACCCGCAAGGCCATCAGATCATAGATCTCGGAAAACTCTTTATTTTGTTTGACCATCTTTTGGTATACACTGTAAAAATGCTTGGGCCGGCCTTGAATATCAGCTTTAATCTTTAGCTCGGCCAGATGGTCGGCGAGGACTTTAATATTCTCCTCAATCTCCCGCTCCCGTTCGGATCTTTTTAGCGCCACCTTCTGGACAAGTTCATAGTATTTTTCCGGTTCCAAATTATGAAAGGCGATATCTTCCAGTTCCCATTTCATCCGGTACATCCCTAACCGGTGGGCAAGGGGGGCGTAAATCTCCAGGGTTTCCCGGGCAATCCGTTTTCGCCGTTCCACCGGCAAAAAACCCAACGTACGCATGTTATGCATCCGGTCGGCCAGCTTGATCAGGATCACCCGTACATCTTTGGCCATGGCTAAGAACATTTTTCTTAGGTTTTCCACTTGCTGTTCCTGTTTGTTCTGAAAGATAATCTTACTCAATTTGGTCAGCCCGTCAACCAAGCCGGCGACTTCATCCCCAAACTTGTTGGCAATCTCCTCCAAACCAATCTCCGTGTCTTCCACCACATCATGGAGGAGCGCGGCGATGACGGAAGTCGGGTCCAGACCCATCTCAACCAGAATGTTGGCGACCGCCAAGGGATGATTAATATAAGCTTCTCCCGAATCCCGTCTCTGCCCTTGGTGGGCAGAGGCCGCAAAGGTGTATGCGCGCCGAATCTCCTCCCGGGCTTCGGGAGTGTATTTTTCTGCTTTTTTTAATAAATCCTCAATCGTCATCGGGCTCACCTTTCAAACTACTTCCGGTATATTTAGCCTTACCGGATCCGCAACCGCGTAGAAAAGAGTCGCAGCCAATCTTTAGCTGACTTCTGCTAGTTTCAGATCTTTTAAGACTAATTGCAATTGATTATTCCAGTCATTAAGCTCAAGGTTAAAGGCTAAATCCACCCTTTTGGCCCCTTCCAGCTCCTCCGTGGGGGCGCCGAAATTAAACCCAATAGCTTCCCAGGAGGCGCCGTCCTTCCCTACTTTCAGCTTGAGGTGTTTGGCATCCTTACCTACGCCATAACAGGCCAAAAGATTGACATCCCGGCAGACCAAGACCGGTTCCGGATTCCCTTCGCCGAAGGGGGTGAGGCGGGCCAGATCCGCCAGGAGGTCTTTGGTGAGCGCTTCCACCGGAATATCCTCCTCCACTTCCAGCGCCGGAGTAAGGAGTTCCGGACTCAAGCGGGCGTCGGCCACCGCAATAAAGGCGGCTTTGAATTCAGCCAGCCGGTTCTTCTCCAGTTCTAGTCCAGCGGCGCATTCATGACCACCATATTTGATCAAACAGTCAGCACATTCTTCTAAGGCCTTAAAAAGGTGGAACCCGGGAATACTCCGACCCGAACCGCGGGCCCTTTCCCCTTCCAAACTCAACAAGACTGTCGGTCGATAGTACTTATCGGCCAACCGGTTCGCCACGATCCCGATCACCCCGGGATGCCAAGCCCCGGCTAACACCAAAGCCTTGTCCACCGCAGGGGACTGGGCAATTAAAGCTTCCGCTTCTTGCTGTACCTTTTCCTCGACCCGTTGCCGTTTTTGGTTCATGGTCTCCAACAAGGTGGCCAGTTTCCGGGCACGGGCCGGATCCTCTTCCAGAAAAAGACGGAGGGCAACCGTGGGATCACCCAACCGTCCGACCGCATTCACCCGGGGGCCCAGAATGTAACCAACATGACTTGCCGCCAGCTGCTTCCCGGCCAAACCCGTCTGGGCCAGTAACGCCTTCAGCCCGGTGTTGGCCGTATTGTTCATTTGCCGTAGCCCCTCTTTCACTAAAATCCGGTTTTCGCCCAACAGCGGAACAACATCGGCAATCGTCCCCAGCGCAACTAAATCTATATTTTCCCATAAAACATTTTCCAACTCCGGTCGTTTCGCCGCTAAACCCTGGAGCAGCTTAAAAACCACTCCAACCCCGGCCAGTTGGGGATAGGGGTAAACCGAGGAAACTTTCGGGTTTAGCAACGCCGCTGCCGGTGGTAGTTGGGGGCCCGGTTCATGATGATCGGTCAGAATCAGGCGGACGCCCTTTTCTTGCAGGTAAGTCGCCTCGGTGATGGCGGTGATCCCGCAATCCGCCGTAATCACCAGTCGACATCCATATTTTACGGCTTTGGCCAAGACTTGTTGATGTAAACCATAACCTTCTTCCAATCTTTTCGGGAGGTAATAAAGGATATTACCGGTATTAAAGGGGCGGAGGGTCCGCAAGAGCAGCGCGACTGCGGTAATCCCGTCCACATCATAATCTCCGTAAATTAAGATCCGTTCCTGCCGTTCAAGAGCGGAAAAAAGCAACTCGACTGCTTCCTCCATCCCCGGAAGCAGAAAGGGGGATGGAAGATCCGCCCTCCCCCCTTGGAAGAAAAGGCGGACTTCCTCCCGGGTAGTAATCTTCCGTTTAGCAAGAAGCTTTCCCATTAAAGGAGTAAGTCCGAATTCGGCAAGTAACTCGGGGGGAAAGTGGTGCTCAACAGAACTAATTTTCCATTTCTTGGAATGGATCTTCTCCACCTCCAGCTGCGTTTATCTTGGTGTCTGTTTCACCGGTTGTCTCGGCTATCAGATTTTCCCCGGGCGCAGTGGTCTGCGGTTCCGCTGAAGGTTCCTCCGTCCACTCCCCTTCTTCTGCGACGGTCTCCCCATCCATCTTACCTTGATTCCGCGCTTTGAGCCGATCCTTGGTTCTATGGAGCAAACCAAGACTGCCTAAGGAAACCGCGCCAATTAAAATACAGATCAGGATGACCAAACCGAAAGAGGCTTCGAATTGCCATTTCAAAAAATAAATCGTCACCGGATAAGCATTTTGCAAAGCAAAAATCGCCACTAAGATCGCAAAGATCAACATGAGGATAAACATAAACTGCATGGGGACACCTCCACTCTGCCGTGGTTTAAATGGCAAAAATAAGTAACAATCGCGTTCGGCCCGCAAACAGCGGTCATCTCAAAGCAGTACGCAAGGGCCTGACAATTCCTTAAAGTAGATCAGTTCGGTACAAACCAGCCATTTCCTGCCGGATGAAAAGATAGAAAGAAACCCCTCCCGTAACGAGAAGGGTTTCTCGACACCAATTGCTTATTTGCCGGTGGCGGTTGCCATTTTTCCCGGCCGGCCTTTTTTCTCTTCACCGCTTTTCCAGAAAGTCCAAAGGGGAGTCGCCAAAAAGAGGCTGGAATAAGTGCCCACCGTTAAACCGATCAGCAACGCCAGCATAAAGTCTTTAATCGCCGGACTGCCCAATAAATAGAGGACTAAGACCGCCAACACCGTCGTAATGGAGGTGTTCAAAGAACGCCGCATACTTTGGAGCAGGGATAGGTTGGCGATTTCTTCATAGGTTTCCGTGCGTTTTTTAGTCTTAAGGTTCTCCCGAATCCGGTCAAAAATAACGATCGTATTATTAATCGAGTAACCGATGATGGTCAGAACCGCAGCGACAAAGTTCAGATTGACTTCTTTCCCGAGTAGAGCAAAGATGCCGATAATCAACAGCACATCATGGATCAAGGCAACTAGGCCGACCACCCCGGACTTTAATTCAAAACGAATGGCAATATAGACCAGCATGAAAGCCCAGGCCAGGAGGACCGCATAGATCGCATTAAGCAGCAACTCTTTACCGATAATCGGCTCCACTTGGTTGATTTGGAGCGCCGCCTCATCAGCCAACGGACCAAAAGCCGCTTCCATCGCCTTCAAGATCTGCTCTTGCTCCTCCTGATTGATAAAGCGGGTTTGGATTAAAACCCCATGTTTTTGCGCGCCGGTCTCCGGATCCAAATAATTATAAGGTTGGGGGGGACTAAGCTCCAAATCCAGCGCCTTTAGCGCAGGCGTATCCAAGGCCGTTCGTACTTCCGTGGAGGTGACTCTTTGTGCTAAGGGATAACGGATGTTGGTGCCACCGGTAAACTCAATCCCATAATTCAGACCTTTTCCGATCCAGAGCGCAATACTTAAGACCATTGCCCCCACAGCGATGGCGACAAAGAGATTTTTGTATTTCATCAAGTTCATTAAATTCACCACTTTCACCCCCTAACCCCGTATTTGCGCAGAAACCGATCGGGTGCCTTATCAATCCAGATTTCCAGGAAGGTTTTACTGACAAAAAGGGCGGTAAACATACTGGTTAAGATACTGATCGCTAAAGTGACGGCAAACCCTTTGACGGCGCCGGTGCCGAAGACGGATAAAACCACCGCCACAATCAAAGTGGTAATATTCGAATCCAATATGGTCACATAAGCCCGGTCAAACCCGGCTTTCAATGCGGATTGGATCCCCTTTCCGGCACGGACCTCGTCTTTAATCCGTTCAAAGATAATGACGTTGCCATCCACCGCCATCCCGATCCCCAAGATTAAACCGGCGATCCCCGGCAAAGTCAGCACCGCGCGGAAGATAGCAAGCACCCCAAGGACCAAGAGGGTATAGATGATTAAGGCAAAGTCAGCCACCACGCCCATCCGGCCGTAGAAACCAAGCATAAAGAGGAAAACCAGAACAATCCCGATAGCACCGGCGATCAGGCTTAGTTTAACAGTTTCCGTGCCCAGGGTCGGCGCCACTTGGGACACCAACACCGAACGGAGAGAGATGGGGAGCGCCCCGGATTTCATTAAGATGGCGTAATCTTTAGCTTCTTGCATCGTCGTGCCCGTACCCATGGTAATCTGGGCATCGCCATTGGGAATCGGTTCGGAGATCACCGGCGCCATCAACTGTTCCTCGTCTAAATAGATGGCGAGGATCTCATTGACGTGTTCGGTGGTGATCTCGCCAAACTTCTTGGCCCCGGTTTTTCCAAACTTGAGATTAATCACCGGCGTGCCGGTTTGGGGATGGAAAGCCGCCTGGGCTTCCTCCAGATCGTTTCCGTACATGACAATCTTACCGTCGAGACGGAAGTTTAAACGTCCGGTCGATTTAAGCAGCCGTTCTGCTTCTTCCTGGGAACGGACGCCCGGGAGTTGGACTTCGATCCGGCCCTTACTCTGGTCGAGGCGGACAACGGTTTCCGAGAGTCCGGAGGAATTGATCCGGTTTTCAATAATCACTTTCGCTTGGTACAATGCATCCTCGGGGAAGTTGGCCGGGTCTTCCTGCACCCTAACTTCTAGCACCGACGGATCGGCTGCTGAAACCGCGGTGTTAACCTTCAACTTCTTCTCTTCAATCCCCGAGCGCCACGTCAGTTTCTCCTTAATCGTCCCGGCCTTGAGCACCCGGTTGGCTTCCTCCGCGGACGCAAACTTAAAGGCCAGTCCTTCGTAACGATTATTATCATTGGCTTTACCCAACAGACGAACGGTTGGTTCCGCCACAGCCAAATTAGCAAAGCCTTTCCGCACATAAGTTTCGACTTCAGACAAGACCCGCTCTTCTACCCAGTAATCGGGGGCCAGAATAACTTCCAGGCCGCCTTTCAGGTCCAATCCCCGCCGTAAGGGGTCTTGGCCCTTAAAAAAGAGCTGTTTCAAGATCGGGTTGAAGATGGGAAGAATGGCATAAACCCCCACCGCTACCACCAGGATGAGGATGAACCATCCTTTCCGGCGTAAATCCCGTCGCACTGGAACTCCTCCTTTATTTCTTGGTTAATTTTTTAATCTAAACCACCAGAACTAACGGGATGTTTTCCCGGTTTGAAATTTCTCTTCGTAATAGCGTTCTACTTCCCGTTCCGCTTTACGGCTTAAAAGACCGAAAAAGCCGAAGAAAAGTAAGATCAAGATTGTAACAACCAATGATTCCCCCACTAAAGCTCCTCCTTCCTTTTTCGGACAACCTTTTATCATTATAAGCTTTTTTGTTACCACTTGTCAATTTATAGGGGACAACAAAGGTTTTGCGTTGTAACCGAAAAAAAATGAATTTCGATACTATATGTAGTGGTTAATTTGAATCAGGCAACCAATATATTGTATCGGTACGGGTGGATCCACCAACAACGAAAAAAGCCCTACAACTAGCAGATCTGGTAAGTGCTGTGATGGGTTATTTTTAAGGCAAAAGGCTTCTTCTCCGCAAGACAACGATGATGGCGGCCACAATAAAAAAAGA
Source organism: Bacillota bacterium (assembly GCA_012837715.1). GTDB lineage: Bacteria > Bacillota > UBA4882 > UBA10575 > UBA10575 > Capillibacterium. Next base: position 45,339 of record DUQR01000001.1, read on the forward strand.
CTTTACCGAAGAAGTAAAGTCGCTTTTCCTTTTTCTGGAGCGGGAAACGGGACTCGAACCCGCGACATTCAGCTTGGAAGGCTGACGCTCTACCAACTGAGCTATTCCCGCCTTTTAGTGTACTTATAAAGTATAAATGATCGCTAGCTTCCTTGTCAAGAAAGATCTTTTAATTGACAAAGCATGGTCGGGGTGCAGGGATTTGAACCCTGGGCCTTCTGCTCCCAAAGCAGACGCGCTGCCAAACTGCGCCACACCCCGCTGCAGCATATAATAGTATACGCCAAGATTACCCCCTCGTCAAGAGCAGAGATTAATCTTGTTCTTTTCGGGCCAGCAGCACACGGTAACCACTTTGGATCGCCGCCGTCTGCGCACTCCCGAAGATCTCCTCCAATGAGCGCAGGTAGGTTTTGGCCCCCTGATTGGTCCGGATCACAGCCCATAACTTTCCCCCGGGCCGCAGGTGATCCCGGGCTTCCGTAAACAGGCGGAGCACCGTTTCCTTCCCCGCCCGCAGCGGTGGGTTGATGGCCACGCAATCAAAGCGGAAACCGTCGGTGTAAAGATCCTGCCAAGGCCGAAACCCATCCCCTTGCCGGAGCACCACATTACCAATCTTATTCAGCGCCGCATTTTCCGCCGCCAGCTCCGTCGCTCGCCGGTTGAGATCACTCATGTATACCGTAACCGCCGGTCGTTCCCGCGCAATGGCAAGTCCAATCGGTCCGTAACCACAACCAAGATCCAACGGCGCCTCCACCCCGGAAAGCTCAATACTTTCTACCAATAGTTTGGTGCCCAGGTCCAATCGGTCCCGGGAGAAAACACCGGCATCGGTTTTGAAGCGCAATTCATTTCCACAGAGAGTAACCCTAAACTCCTTCGTCTGATGGGGAGAGCGGGGCTCCGCCGTATAATAATGTTCCGTCATGGTAAGGGCTCCTTTGCTCGCTGGATACCTTTAGCTTCTCCAAAGCGTCATTCCTCTAAATAAGCTTTTTGCGTTGTAACCAATAAACAGGACTGGGAAACAAGCCATCGGGTTTAACTTAAATCAGGCGATCAATGTATTGTATTCGGAATTGTTAAATCAGAGAACAACGCAAAAAGCCCCCAAATGCGGAAAAAAGCCCGGAAACTCCGGGCTTTCGTAAAAAGCTACTTACAGGAAGTGCTGTCCGTAATAGACCACCAACCGGGCTTCGGCAAAGCTGGAAACCAAGAGAAACAGCAGACCGAAGATGAACACTTCCTTATCATCCCCATACAACCGGGGCCAGCACCAGAACTTCCCTGCTTTCTCCCAAGAACTGTCCAGCAGTGAACTGGACTGGAGCCAAGTCCAATTGGCGGTGGACGCTAAAAGCAACGTATAGGAGAACCAAACCCAAAGCCCGAAACGGAGAAAGGTAACGAGCGCTCCCAGTCGGGTAAAGCCCTGGGCCGGATAGGCGTAGGAATTGGTGCCGACAACAAAACCGGTTAAAATCGAATATAACAAGAAGTAAAACAGAGCTAACGGAAAACGACCAATCTTAAACCGGTTTAAGAAAAAGATAAAGAAAAGCACAATCAATAAATGGTGGACAAAGATCTTCCCGGTAACCAACAGCGTATTTCCCCAGGTGTCGACGAGCTCCGCGGTCTCGAATTCCCACTTGAAAAACGTGAAAGTACGGTTCGCTAAACCACTACCAAGATCAGTGACGCCTTTTACCCCAAAGATCTTATCCACCAGCAACGTGTTCTTAAAGGCGCCTTCTCCCAGGATGAAATAGCCGAGGACCCAAGCCAGGGCGAAGAAGAGAAGACCACAAAGGAGATAACCACCAACCCGGCGATAAACATCCTCACTAAAGATCTGCTCTCCCAACCAGCGCAAAGGATATTTATGCTCTTTCGTTACATCTCTTTTTGTCTGTGCCAAGTTAATCCTCCTTATCTTACAGGAATCCTTCTTTAGCCTCTATAAACCCTTTAAACGTCAATGTTAAGGGTTAGGTTCCCTCAATTTTGGACTCTTTGCTTGTCCCCATCTATAGCCATCAAACAATTCAGCGCAACAAAGAAAAAGATTAGCCCAACCTTCACATAACTGCACAGAATATTATACACTAACCAAATGGTAATAACAAGGAAATCTTCATGAACCAAACGGGCGCGGTTCCGTTTTCAAAATAGTAACGGAAAAGCGGCCCAACTTGTATTGACAGACCTTGTCAAATTTGATACCCTAACAGTGTATTAAAGAGTTTGTAATAAATTGAATAGCCACATAATTGAACTCGTATAATCTCAGGGATATGGCCTGAAAGTCTCTACCAGATAACCGTAAATTATCTGACTACGGGGGAAAGTGCGCCTAGGGTTCCGCCGCTTTTGCGGGCAGGTCCAAGTGGCGCAGGCACTTTGTGCTACACCGAAGGGACAAAAGCCCAGCCGGGTAGGTTTCACTCCACTAACCTACTTGGCTGGGCTTTTCATTTTTCACCTGTCCGAACCACGGGCTTCCTGTATTGACCTTTGCTTTTTGGTGAAGACTCTGAACGGTCCAACAATAAATCGCAAAAGGAGGAAATAAAAAAATGGAAACCACTCCACTGGTGGGTATTGTCATGGGTAGTGATTCCGACTTACCCGTCATGAAAACTGCCGCGGAGATTCTGGAAGAACTGGATGTCCCTTACGAACTATCGATCCTTTCCGCTCACCGTACCCCAGCCCGGGTCGAAGCCTATGCCAAAGGAGCAGCCGGTCGTGGCCTCCGGGTGATTATCGCCGGGGCCGGTGGCGCCGCCCACTTAGCCGGGGTGATTGCCGCCTATACCGAATTACCGGTGATCGGCGTTCCGGTGCTGGGTAAGGCTTTCGGCGGGGCCGATGCTCTTTATTCCATCGTCCAGATGCCACCGGGCATCCCCGTGGCGACTGTTGGGGTGAACGGGGCGAAAAACGCCGGTCTCCTTGCCGTTGGGATTTTAGGGGTGGCCGAAGAAGCCTACCGCCGGAAAATACGGGATTACAAAAGCAAGCTAGCGCAGGAAGTCGAAGCCAAAGCCGCCCGGTTGGAAGCGGACGGTTGGCGGGCCTACCTAGCCACCATGGATCAATCTTAGAGAACCGGGCTTATAACCGCAAAGGGGAATTGCTCCCCACAACAAAAGCACCGAGGTGAACAGAATGATTGAGCGTTACTGTCGTCCGGAGATGGCGTCAATCTGGACTTTAGAAAACAAATTTCAGAAATGGCTGGAGATCGAGATCTACGCTTCTGAGGCTTGGTCGAAACTGGGTGTGGTTCCCCAAACCGCCGTCGAACGTCTCCGGGAAAAAGCGACTTTTTCCGTCCAACGGATTCAGGAGCTAGAAGCCGAAACCCGCCATGATGTGGTGGCTTTTACCCGCTGTGTCGCGGAGAATCTGGGGGATGAATCCAAATATCTCCACTACGGGCTCACTTCTTCCGATGTGGTGGATACGGCGCTAGCCGCCTTAATGACCGAAGCTGCCGCTCTCCTGGCCACCGGTATGGAACAACTGCTTACCGCTTTAAAGGCTAAAGCGCAGGAGCATAAATTTACCTTAATGATGGGGCGGACCCACGGCGTGCATGCCGAGCCAACGACCTTCGGACTGAAAATGGCTTTATATGTGGCCGAGATGCAACGGAACCGCACCCGGCTGGAACACGCCCGCGCCACCATCGCCCACGGTAAACTTTCCGGGGCGGTGGGCACTTTTGCCAATATCCCTCCCTTTGTCGAAGAGTATGTCTGTAAAAAGTTGGGCCTAAAGCCAGCCCCCATTTCCACCCAGATCCTGCAGCGGGACCGGCATGCCGAATTTATGATGACTTTAGCCATTACCGCCGGGACCTTGGAAAAACTGGCTACCGAAATTCGTGGCCTCCAGAAAACAGAAACCCGGGAAGTAGAAGAACCCTTTTATGCCGGGCAGAAAGGCTCTTCGGCCATGCCTCATAAAAGGAACCCGGTCAACTGTGAACAGATTTGTGGTCTGGCCCGGGTGGTGCGGGCTAATGCCATGGCCGCCCTGGAAAACATGGCCTTATGGCATGAACGGGATATCTCCCATTCCTCGGTGGAGCGGGTTATTATCCCCGACAGTACCATCCTTTTGGATTACATGTTGCACAGCATGACACGGATTATTACCGATCTCCATGTCTATCCGGAGAGGATGAAACAAAATCTCGAACGCACCCTGGGGCTGACTTTCTCCCAGCGGGTCCTCCTTAGCTTAATTGATCAAGGAATGAAACGGGAAGCCGCTTACGATCTGGTGCAGAAAAACGCAATGCGGGCCTGGGCGGAACAGATCCCGTTCCAATCTTTACTGGCCGCCGACGCGGAAGTAACCGCGGTGCTCAGTGCGGAAGAGCTGTCGGCTTGTTTCGACCCAACTTACCATTTACAAAAGGTTGACGCGATCTTCGCCCGGGTTGGCATTTAGGCCGAAGCCGACGTAAGCGACCACTTTTCGAAAGTATAACCCTGGCGGATTCCAATCTTTAAAGATATCGAAAGGAGCTGGTCCCCATGGAAAAAAAAGCTTTACTCTACGAAGGAAAAGCAAAACGGATTTACACCACCGAAGACCCGGGTCTTCTCATTGCCGCCTACAAAGATGACGCCACCGCCTTTAATGGTCTGAAAAAAGGACAGATCGCCAATAAAGGCATTTTAAACAACAAGATTTCGGCCTTCTTCTTTACCTTGCTGGCCCAGGCCGGGGTCGATAGCCACTTTGTCAAACTCCTTTCCGACCGGGAAATGTTGGTGAAAAAGGTGGAGATTATCCGGGTGGAAGTGGTGGTCCGTAATTATGCCGCCGGCAGTCTGGTTGAACGACTGGGCCTGGAAGAAGGACCCCCCCTCTCCCGGCCGGTCCTGGAATTCTACTATAAGAATGATGCCTTAGGCGATCCGCTGATCAACGAAGACCATATTGCCGTTCTGAACCTGGCCACCCCGGCCCAAGTCGGAATCATGGCCGACCAAGCCCTGACCATTAACGAAATTCTCACCCGGCATTTGCAAACCCGCAACCTTCTTTTGGTCGACTACAAACTGGAATTCGGTCTGCATCAAGGAAATGTGCTACTGGCGGATGAAATTTCCCCCGATACTTGCCGTTTCTGGGAGGCAACCACTGGCGAAAAACTGGATAAAGACCGTTTCCGCCGGGATCTCGGCGGAGTGGAAGAAGCTTATCAAGAAATATACCGGCGATTAACAGGAGGCGAAAATTAATGTGGCGAGCAGAAATTAAAGTCTTATTGAAACCGAGTATCCTTGACCCTCAAGGGCAGGCGGCCGAGAAGGTTCTGGCGGCAATGGGCTACACTGAGGTGAACCAGGTGCGGGTCGGTAAATACCTGGAAGTAACCTTTAGCGCCCCCGACCGAACCAGCGCCGAAGCCAAGATACGAGAGCTGTGCTCCCGTTTGCTGGTCAACACGGTAATCGAAGGTTACACCTTTGAACTGGTGGAGGTTGCGCCATGAAGTTTGGAATTATTGTCTTTCCCGGGTCCAGCGGGGACCTAGATGCCTATCATCTGATCAAAGATGTCCTGGACGCACCGGTCGAATATATCTGGCACGAAGCCAGTTCGGTCCAGGGCTTTGATTGCCTGATTTTACCCGGCGGTTTCTCCTATGGCAATTACCTCCGCGGCGGCGCCCTGGCCAGCTGCTCCCCGATCATTCCGGCGGTGGTCGACTTTGCCCGCCGGGGCGGACTGGTCTTGGGGATTGCCAACGGCTTTCAGGTGCTCACCGAAGCCGGTCTCCTGCCGGGCGCCCTTTACACCAACGCCGACGGACGGTTCCATTGCCACTTTACCACCCTGCGGGTGGAGAATACAGATACTCCCTTCACCCGCAACCTCGGCCGGAACCAGCTGCTTTCCATCCCCATCGCGCATGGGGAAGGCAACTATTATGTGGATCCGGCCACCTTGCAACAGCTGGAAGAAAGCGGTCAGATCGTCTTTCGTTATACAGATGAAAAAGGCCAGGTCACGGCAGAAGCCAACCCCAATGGTTCGGTGGGCAACATTGCCGGGGTTTGTAATGAGACCCGGAATGTCCTGGGGATGATGGCCCATCCGGAAAGGGCGGGCGAGGCTGTTTTCGGCTCCATCGACGGTCTGGCTCTTTTCAATTCAATCTTAAAATACTGGGAGGGTAGCAAATGAGACCAGAAGACTGGCGCAAAATGGGACTACGGGACGATGAATATAAACGGATCAAAGAAGCCTTAGGACGGGAACCCAACCATTTGGAGCTGGGCATGTTCAGTGTCATGTGGTCGGAACATTGTTCCTATAAAAATTCCAAAGCGGTGTTAAAAACCTTCCCCACCACCGGTCCGCGGGTTCTACAGGGTCCCGGAGAGAACGCCGGCGTGGTTGCGATCGGCGACGGGCTCGCCGTCTGCTTTAAAATCGAATCCCACAACCATCCGTCGGCGGTCGAACCTTACCAGGGGGCCGCAACCGGGGTTGGTGGGATTATCCGCGATATCTTCACCATGGGGGCCCAGCCGATCGCGCTCCTTAATTCCCTGCGCTTTGGCCCCCTTCATGACGAACGGGTCCGTTATCTGTTTGAACAGGTGGTCGCCGGGATTGGCGGTTACGGCAACCGGATCGGAATTCCGACCGTCGGCGGTGAAATCTACTTTGACCCCTGCTATCAAGGAAATCCTTTGGTCAATGCTATGTGTGTCGGTCTCCTGGAAACGAACAAACTGCGGCTGGGGAAAGCGACCGGCATCGGTAACCCGGTGATTCTTGCCGGCGCCCGCACCGGCCAGGATGGGATGGGCGGCGCCACCTTTGCCTCGGTCGAACTAAGTGAAGAAACCGAAGCCCCCGACATCCAAGTGGGTGATCCCTTTACCGAAAAACTCCTCCTCGAAGCCTGCCTGGAGCTAATTGGCAACGGCGATGTGGACGGAATTCAAGACCTGGGCGCCGCCGGACTGACGTGTGCCGTCTCGGAGATGGCCAGCCGCGGCGGGACCGGGATGGATGTTGAACTGTCCAAGGTTCCCTGCCGGGAAGAAGGCATGACGCCCTATGAAATTATGTTGGCCGAATCCCAAGAACGGATGCTGATGGTGGTGTCGCCGGAAAAAGAGGCGAAAGTCCATGCCGTCTTTAAGCGCTGGGGACTGACTTCCACCACCATTGGCCGGGTCACGGAAGGCGGAATGCTCACCATCCGGATGCACGGAGAGATCGTGGCCGAAATCCCCGCCCACAGTCTGGCCGAAGACGCCCCCGTCTACTATCCGGAAGCCCAAGAACCAGCCTACCTCAAGACCACGGCCGACTTGCCGCTGGCCACCATTGCCCTCCCTGAAGATTATAATACCGTACTGCTCAAACTGGTTGCTTCTCCCAATATTGCCAGCAAAGAATGGGTTTGGCAACAGTTCGATTATCAGGCCCGCACTGCAACCCTGGTCGGTCCAGGATCGGATGCGGCGCTGATCCGCATTCGCGGCACCAAAAAAGCCTTGGCCTTAACGGCGGACTGTAATTCCCGCTATGTATACCTGGATCCCTATGCCGGGGGCAAAATTGCCGTCACGGAAGCCGCGCGCAATATCGTTTGCAGCGGCGGTGAACCCCTGGCGATCACCGACGGTCTCAACTTCGGCAGTCCGGAGAAACCAGAGATCTACTGGCAGTTCCAACAAGCGGTTGCCGGGATCAGCGAAGCCTGTCGCGTCCTTGAAACTCCCGTCACCGGTGGAAATGTCTCCTTCTACAATGAAGCCAACGGGGAAGGCATCTACCCCACTCCGGTCATTGGGATGGTCGGTTTATTGGAAGACGCCACCAAATACTGTACGCTATCCTTTAAAGCCGCAGGCGACCGCATTGTCCTCTTGGGTGAGAGCTTTGACGAACTCGGCGCCAGTGAATACCTGGCTCTGATTCACGGCCGGGTCCAGGGCAAACCACCGGCCCTTGATCTCAGCAAAGAAAAAGCCCTCCACCGCGTCGTCTTATCGGCGATCCGGGAAGGACTGGTCCGTTCCGCCCATGACCTCGCCGAAGGCGGGCTGGCGGTGGCTTTAGCCGAATGCCTCTTTGAAAAGGGGATTGGCGCCCGGATCCAACTATCCAGCAACGGGCTGCGCCCGGACAGCCTACTCTTTGGGGAATCCCAGTCCCGGGTGGTGCTCTCCCTGTCCCCGGAGAAGCTTCCGGCCCTCGAAGCGCTGGCTGCTCAGGAAGGGGTCCCCTTCCAGGTAATCGGTGAGACCGGAGGAGATGAACTCCAAATCACCGTCGACGGTAACCAACGGCTTAACCTCTCAGTGGCGGAACTACAGGCCGCTTGGCAAGGAGGAATCCCATGCCATCTTTCCTAGACGAACTGCTCAATGACAAAATGACTGAAGAATGCGGTGTTTTCGGTCTTTATGCTCCTGGCGCCGATGTGGCCCGCCTCACCTATTACGGTCTTTATGCCTTGCAACACCGGGGACAGGAAAGCGCGGGGATTGCCGTGGCCGACGGCCAAAAGATGGTGGGGTATAAAGGGCTCGGTCTGGTGGCGGAGGTCTTTGCCGATAGGAGTAAGCTGGAACAGATGAAAGGCCATCTGGCGGTAGGGCATGTCCGGTATGCCCCACGCGGTTATAATCTGCCCCTCAATGCCCAGCCCTTACTGGTTCGCTACCGGAACGGGTCGTTAGCCATTGCCCATAACGGTAATCTTGTCAATGGCCAGCTCCTCCGGGAACAACTGGAAACGGAAGGTTCCATCTTTCAAACGACCACCGACAGTGAGATCATTGCCCATTTGGTCGCCCGCTCCGGGGAGAAAGATCTGACAACAGCATTAAAAAAATCTTTACCGCAGTTGCAGGGGGCCTATGCCTTTATCTTGATGACTCCGGAGCAGTTGATCGGGATTCGCGACCCCCACGGTATTCGCCCCCTCTCCCTGGGCGAAACCGACTCCGGCTATGTGCTGGCCTCCGAGACCTGCGCCTTTGATACGATCGGGGCCAAATATCTCCGGGATCTCAAACCGGGAGAAATGGTGACCATTGATCAAAAGGGAGTGCGTTTTGAAACCTTTGCCCCACCGGCAAAGCACGCCATGTGCATCTTTGAATACATCTATTTAGCCCGTCCCGACAGTAACTTGCTGGGCAAAAACGTGCACATGGTCCGTAAACGGTTAGGCCGCCGTTTAGCCCAAGAACACCCGGTCGCCGCCGATATGGTTACCGGAGTGCCCGATTCTTCGCTTTCCGTTGCTTCCGGGGTGGCGGAACAGCTTGGTCTCCCCTATGAGATGGGGTTTGTGAAAAACCGTTACATCGGCCGGACTTTTATCCAACCATCACCCGAACTGCGCACCCTGGGCGTGCAACTAAAGTTGAATCCGGTCCGGCAAATCGTGGAAGGAAAACGGGTGGTCATGGTGGATGATTCCATTGTCCGGGGCACCACTTCCATTCATATTGTCGATATGTTGCGCAAAGCCGGTGCCAAAGAAGTCCATGTCCTGATCAGTTCCCCGCCGGTGATTGCCCCCTGTTGCTACGGGCTGGACATCTCCTCTTCCGCGGAGTTAATCGCCGCCCGGATGAGCGTTCCGGAGATCGCCAAAAGCATCGGCGCCGATTCGCTCGGGTTTTTAAGTAGGGAAGGCCTCTTGGCCTGTGTAGATCTGCCGGAGGAAGGGTTTTGCCAAGCCTGCTTCGACGGTTGTTACCCGCTAAAACCCTTCCCCAAAACGGACAAGGATGGGAGGTATGAGCACTATGGGTTACACCTATAAAGCGGCGGGCGTGGATATCGATGCCGGTAACCAAGCGGTCCGTCTATTGAAGAAACATACCCAGCGGACCCACCGCCCGGGCGTGTTAACAGAGATCGGCAACTTTGGCGGGCTTTTTGCCTTAAGCGGGCAATACCGGGAGCCGGTGTTGGTCTCCGGCACCGATGGTGTGGGCACCAAACTGAAAATTGCCTTTCTCATGGATAAACATGACACCATCGGTCAGGATGCGGTGGCGATGTGTGTCAATGATCTACTGGTCCACGGGGCCGAGCCCCTCTTCTTCCTGGATTACCTGGCCGTCGGCAAACTGGTTCCGGAGCGGGTGGCAGCGATTGTCGGCGGAATCGCCGATGGCTGTCAACTCGCCGGTTGCGCCCTCATTGGCGGAGAAACCGCGGAGATGCCCGGTTTTTATCCAGACAACGAATATGACCTGGCCGGTTTTGCCGTTGGGGTGGTTGAACGGAGCAAAATCATCGATGGCCGGGAAGTAAAACCGGAAGATGTAGTAATCGGCCTCCCTTCCACCGGCCTGCATAGCAACGGTTTTTCCCTCGCCCGGAAAATCCTCTTGGAGATAGCCGGCTTCCGCCCTGACACCTTCCTGCCGGAACTAGGCAAAACCTTGGGGGAAGAGCTGCTGACGCCGACTCGAATCTACGTGAAATCCCTGCTTAATCTCGTAACCCGGGTCCCGGTCAAAGCAATGGCCCACATCACCGGCGGCGGTCTGCCGGAAAACCTTCCCCGCAGCCTACCGGAAGGTTTGGGCGTTATGCTGAACAAAAAAGCGTGGACGCCCCAGCCGGTCTTCACTCTGCTTCAACAGTTGGGTGATCTGACCGAAGCTGAACTTTATCGCACCTTTAACATGGGCATTGGTTTCGTCTGCCTCGTCGCCAAAGAGCATGCGGATCAGGCCTGTGCGGTGCTCCGGGAGAATGGGGAAAAACCGCTCATCATTGGTGAAGTAGTGACCAGTGACGGCGTACGCCTGGTCTAGCCGGGAGAAGGAGGATGAAGATGTATAAGATCGCTGTCCTCGCCTCCGGGAACGGCAGTAATTTAGAGGCGATTTTAGAAGCGATCGAAAGCGGCCGGATCCAAAACGCCCGGGTAACGATAGTAATCAGTGACCAAGAAAAGGCCTATGCCTTAACCCGGGCCCAAAAGCACCGGATTCCCTCGGCTGTCTTTCGCAAAGCAGAGTATCCTTCACGGGAAAGTTATGACCGCGCCCTGATCAATTACTTACAAGCCAAGCAGATCGATCTGGTGGTGTTGGCTGGCTTTATGCGCCTGGTCACCCCCGACTTTGTGGCGGCTTTCCCCAACCGGATCATGAATATCCACCCCTCACTGCTGCCGGCTTTCCCCGGTCGCCGTGGCGTGGCGGACGCCTTAGCCTATGGGGTTAAAGTTACCGGTTGCACCGTCCATTTTGTCGACGAAGGGATGGACACCGGTCCGATTATCCTCCAGAAAGCCCTCGCGGTCCGGGAGGATGATACCGTCGCCAGCCTACAGGAAAGGATTCATCGGCTTGAACATGTTCTTTACCCAAAAGCAATTGACTTGTGGGTGCGCGGTAAAATAAAGATTGAAGGAAGAAGGTGTTACCTTGAACCAGAAGAAACTGGCCTTGCTTAGTGTCTGGGATAAAACCGGAATTGTTGATTTTGCCCGCGGTCTGGTCGAACAGGGGTTTACCTTGATCTCCACCGGCGGTACGGAACAGACTTTACAAGCAGCGGGTCTGCCCGTCCAAAGCGTAGCCCAAGTGACGGGGTTCCCCGAAATCCTCGACGGCCGGGTTAAAACCCTCCATCCTAAGATTCACGGGGGCATTCTCGCCCGTCGGGAACTGGAAACCCACCGTCAGCAAATGGAGAAGTATGATATTCCTTCCATCGAAGTGGTCGCCGTCAATCTTTACCCCTTTGCCGCGACCGTAGCCAAAGCTGGAGTGACCATGGAAGAAGCAATTGAAAATATTGATATCGGCGGACCGACCATGGTCCGGGCTGCCGCTAAAAATTACCGCCAGGTGACGGTCGTCGTTAATCCGGACCGCTATCCGGAGATCCTGCAGGAACTGGCGGAAAAAGGAAACACCACCGAAGCGACCCGCTTTGCTTTGGCGGTGGAAGCTTTTAACCATACCGCCTACTATGATTCGTTAATTACCCGCTGGTTGGCGGCGCAGACCAAGGAAAGTCCGTTGTTTCCGGAGACTTTGGTGCTGCCCTACACCAAGGTGGAAACCTTACGTTACGGTGAAAACCCCCACCAACAGGCCGCCTTTTACCGGGAACCCCAAGCGGCCCCGGGGACCGTTGCTGCCGGTAAACAATTGCACGGGAAAGCTCTCTCCTTTAATAACCTCAATGATCTGAACGCCGCCTGGGAAATGGTCCTGGAGTTTGAAGAACCGGCCGCCGTCGCCGTCAAGCACACCAATCCCTGTGGGATCGCAGTCGGCGAGGACCTTTATACGGCTTTTACCCGGGCTTATGAAGCGGACCCGGTTTCGATCTTCGGCGGGATTGTGGCGGTCAACCGACCCTTGGATGCCCGCACCGCCGAAAAACTGAGTGCGATTTTCCTGGAAGTGATCATTGCCCCCGCCTTCAGCGACGAAGCCCTGGCGATCCTGACCCGGAAAAAGAACCTGCGGCTCCTGGAGATCCCGCTTCCGGAACAACGGGAGACGCTTGAGCTGAAAAAGGTCTCCGGCGGGTTACTCCTGCAGACTTTAGAACCGACCGCGATTAGTTCTGAAGGATGGCAAACGGTCACCGAAAAAGAGCCTACCCCCAGCCAACTGGCAGATATGGTTTTTGGCATGAAAGTGGTAAAGCATGTTAAATCTAACGCCATTGTCCTCGTGAAAGACGGCCAAACCATCGGGATTGGCGCCGGACAGATGAACCGGGTCGGAGCCGCCCGGATCGCCGTTGAACAGGCGGGCGCGAAAGCTGCCGGCAGTATCTTGGCGTCCGATGCTTTCTTCCCCTTCCGGGATACGGTCGATGTGGCCGCCGCCGCCGGGGTAACCGCCATTGTCCAGCCGGGTGGTTCGGTCCGGGACGAAGAATCGGTCGCCGCCTGTAATGAACTGGGTCTTGCCATGGTCTTCACCGGAATCCGTTACTTCAAACATTGATTCACTAAAAGGAGCCCTCAAAGAGGAAACGAAGCCATCTGATCCGTAAAAAATTTGTTCCGATGAAGAGCAGCCAAGGAGGGAAAGAAGATGCGGATTTTAATCGTCGGCAGCGGTGGACGGGAGCATGCCCTCGCCTGGAAGCTGAAACAGAGCCCCCGGGTGAGCCAAATCTACTGTGCTCCCGGCAACGCCGGGATTGCTGAAATTGCCCAGTGTATTAATATTAATGTTGAAGAGATTGAGCGCTTGGTCGGCTTTGCCCGGGAACACCAGATCGAGCTGACGGTCGTCGGCCCGGAAGCGCCGCTTGCCGCCGGGATTGTCGATGCCTTTAACGGCGCGGGACTGCCCATCTTTGGTCCGGTAAAAGCCGCCGCCCGTCTCGAAGCCAGTAAAATCTTTGCCAAAGAGTTGATGAGAAAATACCAAATTCCCACGGCGGAAAGCCGGACCTTTACCGAAGCGGAACAGGCTATGGCCTACATTAGAAGCAAAGGCGCGCCCCTTGTCGTCAAAGCGGACGGACTTGCCAGTGGGAAAGGGGTCGTGGTGGCCAAGACCGTCGCCGAAGCGGAAGAAGCCGTCCGGCGGATGCTGGTTGCGGCGGAATTCGGTCCGGCTGGCGCCCGGATCATCGTCGAGGAGTTCCTCACCGGTGAAGAAGTTTCCGTGCTCGCCTTTACCGACGGGACCACCGTCATCCCGATGGTCTCGGCCCAAGACCATAAAGCCGTCTATGATCAGGATCAGGGTCCAAATACCGGCGGGATGGGCGCCTATTCACCTGCGCCCGTCCTGACCCCGGAACTTCTGCAACAGGTGGAAAGGGAAGTTTTGCAGCCGACCATCGCCGGTCTCCGGCAGGAAGGAATTATCTACCAGGGTATCCTCTATGCCGGGCTCATGATTACCGCAGAAGGACCGAAAGTCCTGGAATACAATGTCCGTTTCGGCGATCCGGAGTGCCAAGTTATTCTCCCCCGGCTCGAAAGTGACCTGGTGGAGATCATGTTGGCGGTGATCAACCGGAAACTGGCCGGCCAAACCATCACCTGGCACGAGCACCACGCCGCCTGTGTGGTCATGACCTCCGCCGGTTATCCCGGCCCTTATCAACAAGGGAAAATCATCACCGGTCTGGCGGAAGCAGCGGCTTTACCGGAAGTCTATGTCTTCCATGGAGGCACCTCCGCCCACGGTTCCCACCTGGTGACTGCCGGCGGCCGGGTTTTGGCCGTCACCGCGTGGGGTAAGACCCTCGAAGCCGCCCTGAACAAAGCCTATCAGGGAGTGTCCACCATCAAGTTCGACGGCGCCCATTACCGGACCGACATCGGCCACCGGGCCATAAAAGCTGGCGCTATTTCCTTAGCAAGCAGATAAGGGTTTTTACGTTGTCCTTTGCGCGAATAACCAGGCCCCCCTAAGATAAAAAGTGTGCCGTTCGACGGCACACTTTTTTAATAGAGTAATATTTGTCGCGGCCAGCTCTATTGATCTGCTAATCCGGCATTTTTTGATAGGACCGGATCATATTATCCACCAGTCCCAAACCGGGATCTTTCGCTAATTCCTTAGCCAGGGCTTCGGCAAAGAGACCACGGAAATAATCACCCTGGAGGCCTTGGCCAAAAAGGTTGGTCTCGCCTTGTAACATGGTCTCGACCATCTTTTGCAGGAGGATCGCCTCAAATTCCTGGCACTTCTCTCTTAACTGCCGTTCCTCCTCAGTTAAGGCCTTGTTTTCCTTCGACGCCGGGGTATAGGGTCTTCCCGGCAGATGAGGATCGATTTTCATCGGAACCGCTCCCTTTTAAACTTTTTACCTTGACCATTTAAATTGGCTTCCCAAGGGACAACGCAAAGCCAAATTCCCCAAATTTTGTTTTTATCGAATCTCCAAAACCCCATATAAGGCCCCTGCCTGGTCAATAGCAATAATCAAATTGATAATATCCTGGGGCGTAGCGCCAACCGCATTTAAAGCCCGGACAATTTCCGCCAGGGACGTCCCGGCCGGTAAAGCCACCAAAGAACCGCCCTCTGCCGTCACCTCCAGGTTTTCTTCGGTTCCGACC
>DUQR01000026.1 GCA_012837715.1 Bacillota bacterium
AGACCGTAAAGATGATGAACCCAAGGACCCAGGGGAGAATAAACAGGAAACCAATTTGACTCTTTTTCATGATAACCTCCGGTTTATTTCCTGTTGGCGATGAGCGCTCTTGCTTCAGCGGCAATGGCTTTGACTTGACTTTCGTAATCAAAATCCGGATCGTTCAACATAGCGCTATATAGCTTCAACCACAGATGATGATTGATTTCGTTCCATTCCGGCACGTAATTGGCCGAGCGGGCATTGTTGAGGCAGATTTGAATTGTCTCCAAAGCAGCAGCTTTCGCTGGCGCAATCTGGAGAATGCGCTCAACTTCCCCACTGATCGGCGAAGCAATCTTCCATTTGAAAAACTCAAAGGTAATCTTCTCCATAACTTCGTAGGCTTGTTTGCTCTTCGCCAATTTACTGCTGAGTACTGTTGACGCCGTCCAATTAAAGGCATGGGCTTTCCCATCCAAGCCGACCGGCATCGGCGCATACCCGATCCGGAACTGTTCCTTTTCAGGCAGTTTGGCAAGCTTAACTTCAAAATTATCCTGGATTCCACCCATAAACATCGCGACTCTTTGCTTTTCAAACCAAACATTATTCGAACCCAGACTACCCACTTCCCGATAAGGAGGAGAAATCCCGGTCTTCAGTATTTTTTGGAGAATTCCCAGTCCTTGAATGGTTTCTTTGGAGTCAAGCAGGACATCAACACCATTATCCGCAATGATATCGCCCCCACCAGCCCAAATAAAAGTCTCTATATTCGGCCAGCCGTCCACGATATAACCATACTGTTGATAGGTGTTTCCGTTTTCATCCTGTGCTGTTCTGGTCAACGCCTTCGCGGTTTCGATGAACTCATCCCAGGTCCACCCACCAGTCGCCGGCGGATAGGGTACCCCGGCCGCATCAAAAAGGTCCTTGTTATAATAAACAACCAACGGATTGGCGATCCATGGTAAACCATAATGCCGTCCGTTATAGGTAGCGGATTGCAGTACGCCCGGATAATACTGCTCGGGAGTTAGCACTTGACTTTCCTTAAACATCTCGGTTAGATCGGCAATCGCGCCTAACTCCGCATACTTTGCGATTAATTCTTGGGTCAACCAAAAAAAATCCGGGGTCTTCTTGGCCGCAATATAGGTGGCCAGTTTCACGTAATAGTCCGACGGTATACTTAGCACTTCAACCTGGTACTGGCCGTCGGCTTCCTGGTTCACTTTGTCGATGATCGCACTGAATTCCTTGAGCTCTTCACCCGCAGCCCAGGTAGCGAAGGTATACGTGTTTTTTTCTTTTTTCGCTCCCGTGCAACCGGCGACAAGGATGGCTATAATCAAAACCAGCCAAAAATATCTTCCCGCTGACTTCCTTTCCAAACTGACACCCCCTTGAATTTACTTGCTTCTCTTTTTGTTCTTTCCTCATCGGTTACCTACCCTTTTAAACCGGTGTGATTCCTCCTTCCATCCTTTCGTACTTTAGAAAAGGATCCGGAATTGTAATACGGTGGGCTTCCGCATCACTAACCCCCACATAAAGGGTTACCGTGCCATCGTTATTTCGACATAAACCTCCACTGAAAAGCACATCGACCAATTTTTGATTCTTCGCGGGTCCCTTTGGGAAATCTTCCCGGCAGGCAATAATCTCCATCGGTCCTGCGCTTTCTTGTTCCGGATCGAAGGGAAAGACCATGGAATAATAATGTCGGTAATTATCCGCGCTAAAACAAGCGATATGACCTAAGACCCCAAGGAGGCCATTTTTAAGTAAATGAACTTCGTTCGCCCCGCCCCATTCTTCCGGTAAGAACTGGTTCTCCAGTAACCGGGCCCTTTCAATGTTTTCAATGGTTAATGCAGCCAACGAAGGGATTTTAAAAAAACCAATGGTGCCCCGGCCACCAACTTCGCCCTGAGGTCTGGTAAAGACGCCTATTTTGCCGTCCGTCAGTTCCACTAAACGAAGATCTTTCATCCCATCAGGCCCGACGGCAAAGCAGCGTAGGTTATTAAGGTCGGAACCCCGATAGAATAAGGTCCGCCATTGAAGACATCCCTCATTTTCCGGATGGGGGAAAATCTCTACCCCGCCGAAGATAAGTTCCCCGCCAATCCAGGTCACAAAGGGGTCCTGTAAACGAAAGGTCGGGGCGTCTTCTTTCGGAAACCATTTTCCATCCCTTTCCCTAAAGAAGATTACTTGCGAGTCTTCACTTTCCCGATCTTCGACCCGTCCGGCAATGACCAACTCTCCTCCATCAACAAAAGGCGCTGTGATATTATAGACATCGCGCTGATCAACACCTTCAAACTGCAATCTTTCTCCAAAGTAGTTTACCTTCTTCCCTTTATACGCGGCTAATAGCTGTTGACAACTGGCTTTTACTCCTGGGTTCAAGCGTTGGTCGCTCCTTCCTCATTTTTTTTGACTCTGGCGAGCTTTTCTTTCAGTTCTCCCTTATTTAAGCTAGCAACCCCAATCACCGTATCGGCGGCGCCATAATAGACATAAATTTCATCTTCCAATTCCGCTGCTCCACAGCTGAAAACAACATTAGGAACCAACCCCTCTTTTTCCCAGGACAGTTCCGGTTCTAAAATGGGTTCGGATTGACGATAGATGACTTTCGTCGGGTCCTGTAAATCTAGAACCGCCAATCCTAACCGGTAAACATGGTTATTGTCTACTCCATGGTAGATCAAAAGCCAACCTTCCTCCATCTTGATGGGCGGACCGGCAATGCCGATTTTTTTCTCTTCCCAACTGTCTAGCCGGGTTTCCATAATAATCTGATGCTGATCCCAATGGACCAGATCCTCCGAGAAACCTAACCAGATATGGGGGAGCCTTCGATGTAATAAAACATAGCGGCCGTTGATCTTTTCTGGAAATAAAGCCGCATCTTTATTGGGTTCATCCAAAACTATGCCCCGGCGCTCCCATGATAAAAGGTCCTGGGAGGTCGCCAAGGTAATACGGATATCATCCCAATTACGACCACCAAACCCAGTGTATAACATATAATAGATATCCTCGATCTTTGAAATTCTAGGATCTTCCACACCCCATTTTTCTTGTGCCGTTTCGCCCACAAAGACCGGTTTATCCATCCGCTCAAAATTGAGACCGTCCGTGCTTACCGCATAGCCAATGACCGACTCAAAGCTATGGGCTGGATCGGGCTTTTCTCCGGTGAGTTTAAAAGGCTGATTAGCAGCGCGGTATAAAAGAGTGAAAATACCGTTTTCATATACTACCGCTGTATTAAAGACTGCTTTACTCTCCCATTGGTGTTCTGTTCTTGGTAACAAGACAGGTTGATCCGTTAATCGCCTTAATTTCACAAATTTCACCTCGACTGCATATTTCCGGAGTATTCCTTTGTAACATATTATTCGTGACGCCAGCAAATTATTCCTCCCCATTTTATGAAAATTTTTGCTTCAGACTAATATTTTACGCAACATATTGTCTTGTTTGCACATAAAAAATACCCTATTACAGGGCAAATAGATAATATTCATTCGATAAATTATTTTCGGTTGGTTATGGACAAGGCGCCGTTGAATCTCTCAGGACTGGGTCAACGGACATCACTATTTTAATGGGTTTAGGATTAACCCCATGAATTAATTCATGCAATCTTTTCCCCGCCAGGACGCCCATTTCATTTTTATAGATGCGGACGGTCGTCAATGCCGGCGCCGTATGCTCAGCCGTGGGAATATCATCAAAACCGGCAACGGAAATCTCTTCTGGAATTCGATACCCCAATTCTTTAATCGCTTTCATTACCCCCAAAGCGATTGGGTCATTAGCCGCAAATACAGCGGTCGGTATTGGTGTAGGATTAGTAAATATTTTCAACGCCGCATTATAACCGTCTTCGATATTAAAGCTGGGTTCGCAAAAGAAGACCCACTGCCTATTTATTTCTAGTCCCGCTTCTTTAAGGGCTTGTTTATACCCTTGATATCTTTCGTTAAGCGAATTGTGGCTTAAAGGTCCGCCGCAAAAAGCAATCCGCTGGTGACCCAGGCTAATTAAATGTTTAACTATTTTCCGGGCTCCCGACACATTATCGTTAACAACGCAATCAATGTTTTCATCCAAAACCTCATTATCGGTTAAGACCAGGGGGAGATTACCCTTCTTAATCTTCAAGATTATTTCCCGCTCAATATCATATCCGGTCAGAATTAACCCGGCAATCTTTTCATCCTTGATAATTTCGTTAATCACTACAGCATCTTCCTTGGCTTTCCCCGAAATTGTCCGAAAAAAGATCTCGTAGTTATGGGGGATTAAGATCTCTTCTACTCCGGCCATCACCTGACTGTAAAAGGAAAAAGAGTCATGGATCAAATTACTTAAGCGTTTGCTGAAAATGATCCCGATATTTTTCTTGTCTGTATTCTCCTGTCTTTTATAAGAACGGGGCCGGTAACCCAATTTTGCCGCCACCGCAATCACTTTTTCTTTCGTTTCATTGGAAATGTTTCCTTTATTATTAAAGACCCGGGAAACAGTGGATAAAGAGACTCCAGCTTCCCGCGCCACATCATGAATGGTAACTGCCAAAATACCAAATCCTTTCCTTATTGTCGACCGGTTGTCTTAATTTCCCAAGAAAATAACAACGCTATTTTGCCTAAAGTTTCATTTTATATTTTATCCTAACCCGACCCTCAAAACAAGTAATAAATTCTTAAGTCTCCGCTTCTGTCCTCCCCGCTAGTGACAGTATCATCTTAAGGAGAGACCTTCCCCCAGTGCATTCTCCCCATTTGGGCCAATAGGCCCAAAAATCCTTAAAATATTATATATGCCATGATGAACTCCGTCATTATCATGATCATAAGTGACGTAATTTGCTATTTCCTTTACATACTCATCAGCGTTTCCCATGGCCACACTATACTTGTATTCTGACAGCATCTCTATATCATTGACGTCATCACCAAAAACAGCGATTTCATAATTTTCGAGTCAAAATGTTTCTCAATATACTCTTTTGAAAAACCTATATCTTGTACCTTTCCAGCAGCTTCTGGGAAGCAACGTCTTCCCGGCGCAACTGGTTCCACCGATCAAAATAATTATCTTATTTTTCTTCCCCATTTCTTCCTTTTCTAAAAAAGGAAACTCGTTATGGTGTTCGAGTTCATTCTTCATCTCCTTTTTCAGCTCTTACTTTTATAAATCTGCTTTTCCCGAATTGAAGAACAAACGGCTCTCTTACGGTTACTTTGAGCATCAGGTCTTCGACCGTCACGCCGTTAATCTTAACGCCCCGCCCGGCAATACTCCTGCAGGCTTCTCTTTTTGAGGCGGAGAACCCGACCTGCTTCAAGAGGTCACAGATCATGATCTCCAGCCCGGATACTGTAAATTCCGGCATTCTCTCCGGAACAGCGCCGCCGGCCACCTGTAAATATCTTTGCCGGGCGTTCTCTGCCGCCTGCCGGCCATGGTACATTTCCGTAATCATAAAGGCATATTTGAGATGGGCCTCACGGATCTCCCGGCGGATTATCGCCTCGGCGTCAGGCTTCAAGGTATCCGTGGTCAGGACATAGTAGTCAAGCAACAGGTTATCCGGCACCTTCATTGCCTTTTCAAACATGATGTCGGCAGGCTCGTCAATGCCGATGTAATTCTCCAGCGACTTGCTCATTTTCTCCTTGCCGTCGAGCCCTACAAGAAGAGGAAAGGTAATAACCTCCTGTGGGGCCTGGCCGTAGGCGGCTTGCAGGTCACGGCCAACAAGCAGGTTGAAAGTCTGGTCGGTCCCGCCTACTTCGACATCGGCATTTATCGCCACCGAGTCATAACCCTGCACCAGCGGGTACAAAAGCTCATGCATGGAGATGGGCAGATTTTGCGCGAGACGGTTCGCAAAATCGTTACGCTCAAGGATCCTGGCGACCGTATACTTGGAGCAGAGACTGATGACGTCGGCAAAATTCATTTTCGAAAGCCACTCGGAGTTATAGGCGATTTCAGTCTTTACCGGATCTAAAATCTTCGTCACTTGCTTAAAATAGCTCTCCCCGCTTGCCCTCGTTTCCTCCAACGTCAGGGCAGGACGAGTCTTACTCCTGCCAGTCGGGTCGCCAATCATGGCGGTAAAGTCCCCAATCACAAAGACAATCCTGTGCCCAAGCGCCTGGAATAGCTTCAACTTCCTCAGGACGACCGAATGACCGAGGTGCAAGTCGGGACGGCTTGGGTCGGCGCCGAGCTTAATCGTCAAGCGTTTGCCGCTGAGCAACTTTTCGGTCAGCCCCTGCTCGGAATAGATCTGGACCGCCCCGTTCTTTATTAGCTCAATTTTCTCCATGTCTGCGTCCAATATAAGCTCCTCCCGTCAAAAAATAAAAAGCGGCCGGAAAGCTTTTTTGGGATTTCTGGCCGCGATATGCGGAGGCGGATGCTTCTAAATTATATACACTTGACCAAACCGTATGCTTTTGCTTTACCAACTTTAATAACTCTTTTGCGTCACTTCCCCTTTTTGCATTACGTCTTTTTAAAGATCTTTCGATTATAAAATATCTTCCGCATGGTTTCGGATCTCCCACCGAAAAAATTGAATACTTTGATAGCTCATGTAGTATTTCCTTATTTCCCAGGCTTTCATCAATGATCCCACATCTGTAGATCAAAATATATCCTCTTCGTGGAAGCTTACTGGACAATGGAATGGCTGTAAATATAGAACTCTTCCTGGCTTGGCTGGTCTTTCTTCTCCCAAGGCTCAAAGCCCTCGTCAAAACGCTCGGCTTCTTTTTCATCTATCTCAAGGACAGGACTGGAATAATAAACCCATTTCCTCCCGTCCAAGGCGCCGGGCTTCAGTTCCTTTACCAGCATTGCCGTGGGATATATCCCGTTCTCAAGACAGACATTATACTTTTTGCAGCTCTTAAAGCCAACGCCTACATAATTACCGGGGTGTCCAAAGATGACAATCACATCATAGCCAAGGGCGGCCGCCTTTTCGAAGGAATACTCCATTAACTTCTTCCCATACCCCTTCCTTTGGTAATCCGGCAAAATGCAAACCGGACCGAAAGTAAGGATCTCCTTTTCCTCCCCGGCTTCATCAACCAGTTTTGCCTTTGTATACATGATATTGCCGATAATTTTGCCGTCAACTTCGATCACAAAATCCAGTTCCGGTAGAAAATCCTCATGGGAGCGCATGATATGAACCAAGTAATGCTCACTGCACCCCGGGGCATACAGATTCCAAAAAGCTTTCCTTGTGATTTCCTCCACTTTTCTATTATCTTTTTTTTCTTCATTCCTAATTGTAATCATTTATGTATTAATAGACCTCCTCCTAACTTACTAGCTACCAAATAGCCAGGCAAAGTTATACTAAACTTCTTGCTTTTAATTATTCTTGCCTAAAAGTCTTTCTGCTTCAGCCATATTCTTGATAATCGGCACACCAAATGGGCAGCGTTTCTCACAGTTACCACATTCAATGCAGTCACTTCCACTATGAGCTAAGCTTAAGTAGTGAGAGCGAATGGATGGCGGTATATGAGCGGAATCTAACCGAGCAATATCGAGATACTTGTTGACTGTAGCAATGTCAATCCCTGCCGGACAAGGTTGGCAATGGCCGCAATAAACGCAGTTACCTATAAAATCATTACGCATTGTTCCAAGAATTTCAGCATAATCTTTCTCCGAAGCGTCAAGTTCAAAATATCGTATCGCCTTTAGTATCTCGCCTGGTGTCTGGCAACCCAGCATTACGCTGGCCACAGCCGGCCTTGACAGTGCATAATGAATACATTGGGCTACGGTAAGCGGCTTCGCAAACGGAGTATGTTTCGGCGAAATCAATTTACCGCCACCCAGAGTTTTCATCACCGTAATGCCAATCTGTTTTTGCGTACAAAGCTTATACAGTTCCGCTCGCTTGGGGTCAATTCCTCGAAATAGTTCAGGATCAAAGCCTTTTTCGAGATGATCCATAATATATTCCTCCGATGGGAGCATATCAAAGGCAGGGTTAATGCTAAACAGTAACATTTCTGGTAATCCCGTATTAATCACCTTAATGGCCATTGCTGGATTATGCGAACTAAAGCCGATATGTCCTATGTAACCTTGCTTTTTAAGATGTTCTACGTATTTGACGAAGTCGGTTTCGAAAACATTTTTATAATCTTCCTCCGAGTCAATGAAAAACATCATTCCTAAATCGATGAAGCCGCCAAAAATGCGCAGGATATCTTCGAAGTAGCGCCGTACTGTCGGCAGATCCCGGCTTATATCATACTGTTGCCTA
The DNA here is from genome assembly GCA_012837715.1 of Bacillota bacterium. Lineage (GTDB taxonomy): Bacteria > Bacillota > UBA4882 > UBA10575 > UBA10575 > Capillibacterium. Next base: position 8,315 of record DUQR01000026.1, read on the forward strand.
ATATCCGTCGAACCAATGTGTCCTTGAATTATCACCTTATTACGTCTTGCCCCTAAAGCTTTCGCGATGTTTTCCCGAATTTCTTTCCCCGGCATGAACACATCCAGGATATTTATATTATTTTCAAGGGCAGCATTGATTGTTTCTTCAATCTGTGTATAGGGCTTACCATCAAGATGTTCGCAGCCAAGGCCAATCGTACTAACTTTTAAACCTGTTTTACCAAGTTCTCTATATTCCATTATAAAAGTCCTCCTTATATTCAACTAGCTTAAACCTAATCAGTTGCATAATAATCTACAGCATCTTCCTACACCTATCTTCCGAAATGAGAGCTTCGTGAATACACCTTTTCTTCCATCGATTAAACATATTTCAACTACATTATTGACACATTGTTTAGAGACTCTATTTAATAAATCCTTTTTTTATATTCTTTTTAACTATTATGCCCCCCATTGTCAAGACACGAAAAATTTTTAGTAAGTTATCCTCCTTTCCGTGTTAATATATTCAAGCAGCTTTATGATTCTGCACACCATGGTAAAGCTGAGATGGGCATAGGGGAAGTCAACACTTTTCCGGACATTTGATTAAGCGACACTTTCTGAAACCAGCTCATGATAATAATTAAGCCATTCGATAGGGCTAAGATAACCCAAACGTTTTTGGATGCGACGCGTGTTATAGA
>DUQR01000027.1 GCA_012837715.1 Bacillota bacterium
ATAGCCAGGTCAAAGCCAAACAAACGTATTTCATCTTTTTTTCGGGCAGCAAAATTATAAGAACAAATGACAACCTTTTTATTGTCAAACGGATTACGCCCAATGCGGACATATTCGTTGTAATTTTTTGAATCAAGGATTTCATTATCAATACCAAACTTTTCTGTCAGTTCAAAACTCCATTGTTTTCGGAGGGCAGCAGGACAAACAACAATTATCTTCCGCTTACCAATAGCCCAGTATTGGCACAGCACTAATCCGGCCTCTATGGTTTTTCCCAAACCAACCTCGTCGGCAAGAATAATGCCTTTGGAGAGCGGAGAACGAAACGCAAATAAAGCCGCCTCAATTTGGTGTGGATTTATATCAACAGCGGCATTTAATAATGATTGTGACAAACTGTCTATATTATCACCTATTGCTCTTTGCGCAAGAACACGTGCATAGTACATCGCATGATACCTTGTAATCATTGCTTCTCCTTTAGTTTTTAATCATTTTTATTTATTATCTGGTATAAATTCCATAATATTACTTATATCACATTCCAAAGCCCTACATATTTTTTCTAATACTTCAGTATTCACATTTTCGTTTTTGCCAAGCTTTGTTATTGTTGCAGAACTTATACCTGCAAGCTTTTGCAGGTCTTTTTTCTTCATATCTCTATCAATCAATAGTTTCCAAAGCTTTTTATAACTGATTGCCATGATAATCACCTATAGTTATTTATAACTGTATAATATCATTCGTTTCATAATAATGCAAATAAATTCTTTACATTCGCATGATTTTTAAATTGGATTTAAATAAATATTATTCTAAATACAATATCGACAGATTTTATAAAAAGTACATCCATTCTGGCTACTCAATCCTATGTAAAAATGGGCATTATCTAATGTGTTAACTCAACCCCATCAATCTTGGGGGATTAAATATGAGTTTTCGACATGTTCCCATATACGCATTTTACCCTTTCTCTCGAGTAGACTAGTTGAATGTAAACGCGAAAAGCCAGTAATATCAAAGGTTAAGGCTTTGACATCAATGTGACGCACTCCACATGGTACGTGTGGGGGAACATGTCCACCGGTTGAATCTCTTTCACCTCATAACCCCGGTTAACCAGGAACTTCAGATCCCGCGCCAGCGTGCTCGGGTTACAGCTAACATAGACAATCCGGGGCACCTTTAGCTTCGCAAAGGTCTGGAGGACCCGCTCTTCACAACCGCTACGGGGCGGATCGACCACCGCCACGTCAAAATCAATCCCGATCCGCACCAGCTTGGGTAGGACCTCTTCGGTGGCCCCCATCACAAAGACCACGTTATCAGCATTGTTCCGGATGGCATTCTCCTTGGCATCCTCGATCGCTTCGGGGATCACTTCTATTCCGTAGACTTCTTTCGCCTTACTAGCCATAAATAAGGTGAGGGTGCCGACACCACAGTAGGCATCAAGGACCCGCTCCTCTCCGGTCAATTGTGCATACTCTAAGGCCTTAGCGTACAAGATTTCGGTTTGGGCCGGGTTGACTTGGAAAAACGAATTGGCCGAGATTTTAAACTCCAGTTCCCCCAGGCGGTCAATAATTCCTTCTTCCCCGTATAAAACCTTGTTTTTCTCCCCTAACACCACATTGCCAGTGCTGGTATTGATATTCTGGACGACGCTCTTCAGGGCAGGAAAATCCGAAGCCAAGAGCCTCCCCAGTTCTTTTCCTTCGGGAAAATCCGGCCCGTTGGTGACTAAAACCACCATTGCCTCGCCGGACTCAAAACCGTTCTTGACCAAGACATAACGGAGAAGACCCTGCCCGGTTCTTTCGTCGTAAATCGAGATCCCCATCCCTTGTACCAATTCCCGGATCCGGTTCATAATCCGGCTGTTTAAATCATGTTGGATCAAACATTCCCGGGTATCAACCACATTATGGGTCCCTTGCTGGTAGCAACCAATCACTACTTTCCCCTGTTCATCAAGGGCAAAGGGATACTGGACTTTATTCCGGTAGCGCCACGGCTCGGGCATGCCGATTACCGGGTGGACCGTAATCTCCTTTAATCCACCCAGCCGCTCCATCACCTCGATTACCCGCCGACGCTTAAATTCCAATTGGCCGGGATAATCCAGATGCAAAAGCTGGCAACCGCCACATTGGGCATAAAGACTACAACCCGGCGCCACCCGGTGGGGTGACGCCCGAAGCACCTCTATGAGCTCCCCTCGGGCATAATTCTTCTTCACCAACTCGATTCTGGTCCGCACCGTCTCCCCATCCAGGCAATTGGGTACAAAGACGGTAAAACCCTGAAAACGCCCAACCCCCTCGCCTTGGGTCGCGTAGCCGTTAATCTCCACGGTTATTTCGTCCCCTACTTTAACCGGAACCTGTTCTGTATTGATCATCATGACCCCTCCAACCCCTAATCTAAACCGGGACAACAGTCTATAGATAAAGATTATCATAAATTTGGAGGAAAGAAAACGGGAAACCCGTTTGGCAAAATTATCGCTGTATTTTATGGCCGCGGAAGGGTTCCTCCTTTCCCTGCGGAATAAAAAATGATAAGACATAAATTTTACAACCTATAACCGGGGGTGTTGATATGTCCCAGGAAATAATCGCCCAACTGGATGCTCTGGAGAAAGAAGTATTAACCTGCCGACGGTGCGGATTACGGGCCGGTTGCCAACAGGTGGTCTTCGGTGAAGGCCGCCCCGGACTATTGGTCATCGGGGAAGGACCGGGCGCCGACGAGGACCGGCTGGGGCGCCCCTTTGTCGGGGCTGCTGGCCAGTTGCTCGATAAAATACTGGCCGCCGGGGGGTTCGACCGAAAGACCAATGCCTACATTGCCAATGTGGTGAAATGCCGCCCACCCGCCAACCGGATCCCCACCGCGCAGGAGTGCGCGACCTGTCTACCCCATTTAGAGGCACAGATGAAAATCCTCAAGCCCAAAATTGTTCTTTTGTTGGGAGCCACCGCCTTACACGCCGTTTTGCAATCTCCCCATGGGATCACCCGTGCCCGGGGAACTTGGCAGGAAAGAGACGGCATCTACTATATGCCCACTTTTCACCCAGCGGCTTTGTTACGGGACCCCCGCCGAAAAGTTGAAGTTTGGCAGGATATCCAAAAGCTGGTCGCTAAATACCGGGAAATAGTTGATCCGGACCATGCCTCTCCTTTTTGTTGATTATCACCGGAAATGTTGCTTTCATGGTCGGTTAACGCTTTACATTTTTCCCGTCAAGTGTTATACTACAAGTGCGCCAGAAAAAGTTTAGTGATTACATTATTTCCCTTCTCATTGTTTATTGCTCCTAGTCAGGGAAATTAAGTGTTTTGTCCTAAACCGTTCCGGGCAATAAAAATGAGGAGGATTCCAATTTTAATGTACCAAGACAAAACCCTAGTCTGCCGCGATTGTGGTGCGGAGTTTGTGTTTTCCGCTTCTGAACAAGAGTTCTACGCGGAAAAAGGATTTACCAATGAGCCAGGCCGTTGTCCTACGTGCCGCGCCGAGCGGAAGCAAAGAAACAGTGGTGGACGCTTCGGTTCCCGCGAAATGCACGAAGCGGTCTGTGCCGACTGTGGCACTACCACTCAAGTGCCCTTTAAACCCAGTGGTGACCGGCCCGTCTATTGCCGTGATTGTTACGCGCAGCGCCGAGAAAGATATTAATTAGCTTTCCAACCACCAGAAAAACAAACTCCTTCACGTCCGTGAAGGAGTTTTTTGTACTTAATTGAACTGGCTGCAGCTCTTACGATTTGGTTTTTAAACGCATCAAGGCAAAACTAAGGGCCGCACTGGCCATCAGCAACATTAGATCCAGGATCAACGGAAGACCTTCCCGAAAGCCGGGAAAGATCATTACCATCGAACCAAGAAGGAACCCCATGACCCCATAATAAGCAAAACCCCGGTAGCGTTGGAAAAGGAGATCCACCAGCTTCAGCAGGAGCAAAGCGGTGATCCCGAACCCGACCGCCATGATGGTTAGCACGTATAGATCAAACCCGGTAAAAGCCGCCAGCAATCGCTCGTAAACGCCGAGGTACATCAGGATTAAAGAGGAACTGATCCCTGGAATAATCGTCCCAAAGGCCAGAATGGCGCCCCCGAGCACAGCGGTAGCCCCATCGAGTTCCCCGGTAAGGCTTTGCTGTGGAGACGAACGTAGCAGTGAACCGGTGCTCAGCACAAGACCAAAGGCGATTACTACCGCCCATAAAAAACTTTTCCGAAAACCCCGGCGGTTGGCTTCTTTAAATAAAGCAGGAATACTCCCGGCCACCAAACCTAAGAAAATATAGATTACCTGAAATTTCGCGATGGAGATCAACCTTTCCATCACTCGGCTAAAGACCAAAACCCCGATCCCGGCGCCAAACCCTAGCGGGAAGAGAAAAACAATACTCTTCCGGTATTCCTTTGGGAAATTAACCAGGGCATGCACCACCGGTTCATAAAGACCGGCCGCGGCGGCAATAACCCCCGCGCTAAGGCCGGGCGTAATTGCGGCCACCCCGATTGCTAACCCGATCAAAATTTTTTTGATAAAATCTTTGTACAACCCGCGCTCTCTTCTCTCCATGTTTCTTCCACCTTATTTAATCCCTTCATCCGGCTACAAAGAGATAGACCGTCACCTTTTGTTCTTAATTATACCAGACCTTGATCAAAATATCTTACTAAAAACTGAAGAAGCAAGTGTGGATCCTTGCTTCTTATTTGCTTTCAGCTCCTTTTTCTCCCAAACTGCCTCATCCAAAGACTATACCCTTAGCCCTCAGCCCAAAATAGCGTTCGGCGTTTTTGTAACAGATATCCTCGACCATGCCACCCAGGAGGTTAAGATCGGCCGGGGCTTCGCCACGTTCAACCCACTCTCCCAGGAGATTACAGAGGATCCGCCGGAAATATTCATGCCGGGTGTAAGATAGGAAACTACGGGAATCGGTTAGCATCCCCACAAATTGACTTAAAAGGCCGATATTTGCCAGCGCTACCATCTGCCGGATCATCCCGTCAATTTGGTCGTTAAACCACCAGCCCGAACCGAGCTGCATTTTACCGGGGATCCCCCCTCCTTGGAAGGAACCGGCTATGGTGGCCAGCAACTCGTTGTCCCGCGGGTTCAAGGAATAGAAAATGGTCTTCGGCAATTCATTAGTGAGGTCCAATTGATCCAGAAACTTAATTAATGCTTCGGCGATGGGATAATCCGCCATGGCGTCAAAACCAGTGTTAGCGCCGAGTAGTTTAAACATCCGTGTGCTGTTGTTTCGGATCGTATTTAGATGCAACTGCATGACCCAACCTTTAGCCGCGTAGGCCCGGCCAAAAAAGAGTAATACTTTAGTCTTATATTTGGCGATCTCCTCCGAATTCAAATGCTCTCCGCGGAGCGCCTTCTGGAAGATAACCTCCACTTCCTGGTCGGTTCCTTCCTGGTAAACAATGGGCTCTAAGGCATGATCCGAAACGCAACAGCCCATATCATGGAAAAAGTCAATTCTCTGCTGTAAAGCGGTCTTAAAATCCGCAAAGGTGGTAATCGCCATACCGCTAACGGCGGCTAATTTGGCAACCCACTGGTTAAAACCAGGCCTTTCTATATAATAACCTTGATCTGGACGAAAAGTCGGGAGCACTTTTACTTTAAAACCAGGATCCTTGGCCAAAACCGCATGATCCTCCAAAGAAGCGGTGGGATCATCGGTGGTGCAGAGCGCCGTCACGTTTGAACGTTCAATTAACCCCCGGGCACGGAACTCATCCTGTTTTAAGAGCCCGTTGCAATGGCGCCAGATCTCTTCCGCCGTCTCTGGAGTAAGCAGTTGATCGACACCAAAATATCGCTTCAGTTCTAAATGGGTCCAATGGAAAAGGGGGTTACCGATGCAGTTCGGCATGGTCTCTGCCCATTTCGCAAACTTCTCGCCATCGCTGGCCGAACCGGTTATATATTTCTCCTCAATGCCGTTCGCCCGCATCGCCCGCCATTTATAGTGGTCCCCACCAAGCCATAGTTCGGTAATGTTCCGGTATTGTTTATTCTCCGCAATTTCTTTCGGATTAAGATGACAATGATAATCAAAGATCGGCATGTTCGCGGCATATCCGTGATAAAGCTCTTTTCCTACTTGGTTGGTGAGTAAAAAATCGTCATGGATAAAGGATTTCATTACAAGTCCCCCATCATTCGTTTTCCCCTTATTTAATGGGAATCCGGTTTTTCCCGGCGTTCCGGTAAATAAGTAACCGACGGTTGCTGCTTGCTAAGTCCTTCTTTCCCTGGTCAATCCGGGCTGTGCCTTCCATATGCCCAATCCGGTCCATAACCGGACCACGGTTCCTCCTTTTATTCTTCTTCTTTCCTTTCTTCTTCGCTCTCCCCCGGCTCTTCTTCTTTTAAGCTTTCTTCTCCTCCGCTTTCCCCTCGCTCAGCGTTCGCTTCCCATCCGTCAACTACCCTTGCTTCTACTTCTGTTTCCATCCGGAGTCCTGCTTCAGCGGTTTCTTCCGCTTCAGTCGCCGCCTCCTTTTCTCCTTCAGCTCCGTCTTCCCCTGCTTCCTCCTGCCCGGCGGCCACTTTTTCTTCTTCCCCTGCTTCCGTCCAGAATTCTACTTCAGCGGTCTCTTCCGCTTCAATCGCCGCCTCCTCTTCTCCTTCAGTTCCATCTTCCCCATCTGCTTTTATGCCTTTAGCTCCCTGGTCAGCGCCGACTCCCACCCCGACCCGGCTTTGGGCTTCTCTCCCTGTCTCCTTTTTCTCTTCGAAGACAAAATGGCTAATGGTTTCAACCAACAAGTCGGCCATCTGGTGTAATGCTTCCGCCGCATTTCTAGTCGTTTCGGCCATCCCGGTCTGCTGTTCGGACGAAGCGGAAACCTCTTCGGCAAAGGCGGCTGTTTCCTCGGAAATCGCGCTAATATTGATAATCGCCTTGATGGTCTGCTCTTTAAAGTCGTTGATGGAGCTGATATTTTCGGTCATGACACTCATTTGCTTGACCACATTATCCATGGCCACCACCACCTGTTCTAAGGCTCCCCTGGTCATGGTGACGGCCGAGTTTTGCTCATCAACTACCTTATAAACTTCTTCAGCGGTCACTTTCGATACCTTGGTGTGACCTTCAATCGTTTTTAGAATCCCTTCAATCATCCGCACGGCCTCTTGGGTCTGGGCGGCTAGTTTATTTACTTCATTAGCCACAACAGCAAAACCCCGTCCCGCTTCCCCGGCGCGGGCGGCCTCGATGGCCGCGTTCAAGGCGAGGAGATTGGTCTGTTCGGCAATATTCGTAATCACCTCGGTAATTTTACTAATCTGCCGGGCACTGGTATCCAACTGATCAATATTTCCCACAATCGTTTGGGTAATCTCCTCCGCCAATTTTGCCTTCTCAATTAATCCTTTAATCGCTTCTTGGGTATTCACACTTAACGACCGGGTTGAACTGGTAATCCTCTTAACTTCACCGGTTTTACCGATCGTGTCGTCAATTAGCGAAGCCAAATCCGCCATCAGTTTGGAAGCCTTTTCCGCTTCGGTTGTTTGTTCCATCGTCCCCTTACTAATCTCAGTCATGGCAGCAGCCACATGGTGAGCCGCTTCCACCGTCTGCACCGAATTACTTTCCATAATGCCGGATCGGTCCTTCACATCACTAATGGCTTCTTTAGTCGCTACCAGTAAAGCGGCGACCCTTTCCACCATCCTGTTGAAGCCTTTGGCGAGCAGGCCCAGTTCATCTTCGGTTTCTACATCCACTCGAACTGTCAAATCCCCTTCTTCCATTCTCCCCATCCCGCGCACTACCTTATCTAGGGCATCGGAGATGGTAATGGAAACATACAGCGAGATCAAAACGGCGATTATCCCCGCCACTACCACTAAAACCGCGGTAATCAGCCCCACCATCCGCGTCTCTCGATACAGGTAGGATGTGGGCGCGATTCCCAACAGATACCAGTTCTGTCCGAATTCTTTAACGGTAATTTGCACATGTTCACCGGCCAGCACATCATTAAAACTGGGAGCCAACTCTTCCCCTTCCATCAAAGCCCGGAGATGTTTCTTCGTTTTTAATAAATCAAAAACGTTCTGGTTAATCTGGTCTTTATACGGACTGGAAACAATCAGGCCTTCTTGATCGATTAACATCGTATAACTGACCGATATTTTCTCTTCCGTAACCCCGCCAATGCTATAGAAATATTCGTTTAAATATTGATCAATGCTCGCTTCAGCAATGAAGAAAAAGACATTCCCCAAAACTTCCCCCGTCCTGGGGTTACGAATCATTCTGCCCATGACGAGCAGATATTCTTCCCGGGTCGTACTGGCCTTTATCGGTGAAAACCAAACTATACGGCCTTGGGCTTTCGAGACTGTCTCGTTGGACTCGGCTTCTGGAAAAACTGTGGTAAAGAGGTCTGTAAATCTCTTCCCGACATTGATGGTGGCCCCTTCCGTACTAGTAAACCTCACCGTCACCAGGTTTTTATCGCCCTGACATAAACTGGTGAGGTAATTTTCCAGTTCTTTCATGGCAACAAAACGTTCATAATCATCGGCCGTGCCTATATTGATAAACAGCTGGTTAATATCATTTACCGCCATAAAATTATAAGACAGATCCTCATATTTTTTGATCACCAACTCCATATGTTGCTTACTCTTGGTCAGACTGTCAATGGAATAGTCGGTAATTTTATTCTTAATCGCTTGACGGGAAGTAGAATAGACAATTGAACCAATGATGAGGATTGGTCCTAAAGAGACCAACAGAAAGAAGAAGATTAGTTTGCGTCTGAAAGAAACGTGTCGTATAATGCGGCCAAATAATCGATCCACAAGCACAAAGATCCATTTGATCCGTCCAAACTGCTCCATTACTCACACCTCACATTTATCTTATTTAATAAATACATCTTGCCGTTCGTGGGAACGATTGCCTTTATCCGCCTTTAACCAGCCGGGCCGGATGGTGTTCTCCGTATGACTAGATTTCCTAGCAAAGTATTCCTCGTGAAGCGGAGGTTGAAAACGGGTCAAGTAATCTGGAGGTCACAAACAGCCAGTTAAGAAGGGGAAGTGGGAGATGAGAGGTGGGAAGTAGAATGATTCTGTCCTAATCATACTTTAATTTTCGCTAAGATCTCCCTTCTTAAGCGGCTGCCCGCTTTCAAACGGAGCTGAGCTCTAGAATACGCCAAGAAATTCACCGGAAGAAGGAAAAACCCTTTGGTTCCGGCAGAGACTGTCGCTACCATTTTTTTATCTTCATCTTACAGCTATATATTATTAACATCGGTATAATAACAAGAGAAAATAATACTAAATTCGACAGGAAAGAACAATCGTTGGGATAGAGATGGAAAAGAGGAAGCATGGGGTATGGTTAAAGCTACCGTACCGGCCTGGTCCATGCTTTTAAGCACTTGATCTCTTCCTCCGTTAAGGGGCGGCATTCCCCCGAAGCCAGGCCGGGATCAAGGGTTAAGTTCCCCATTGATCTTCTCTGTAGGTAGATCACCTCTTTCCCCACCGCATGTAGCATCCTTTTCACCTGATGGAATTTGCCTTCGTAAATGGTCAATAACAACTCCGAAACTTCACCGCTGGTCAGAATATGTACCTCCGCCGGCAAAGTGCGATACCCGTCGTCAAGAAGAACACCCGCCGCCAACACCGCTTGCTCGGCCGGGGTCACCTTCCCGTCCACCCGGAGAAAATAGGTCTTGGGTACCCGCGAATTGGGAGCAAGGAGACGGTGGGCTAAAGGACCATCGTTGGTCAAGAGGAGCAACCCTTCCGTATCCTTATCTAAGCGACCCACTGGGGATAGATCCCGCACCCGCAAGTCCGCGGGGATCAGATCCAAAACAGTCGGAGCAAAGCGGTCCTTGGTCGCGCTTAAATACCCCGCTGGTTTATTCAGCATCAGATAATAAAATTCCTGATATTTTACGTTCCGGTCGTCCACCTTCACTTGATCCCGTTCCGGGTCGATCTTAAGTTCACCGGCAGTGACCCTTTGGCCATTAAGGACAACCCGTCTCTGCCGGAGTAAGGTTTTTACTTCCCGGCGAGTGCCAAAACCCATGTGCGCCAGGAACTTATCGAGCCGTTGCCCCTTCCCCATCTTCCGCTCCTACTTCATCCGCCATGCAGGCGGATAATTATTTTTCACCAAATTACCGACCCGCTTCGCCCAACCCAGTGGAAATCCCCCCGTTGTCACCAAAAGCCATCCGTTGCCCCGGGGAGTGGCTGCGGTCGCGAGCAGGGTCTCTCCCTTCAAATATTTGATCACCTCCGGACTATCGGGCGCTAACGCCAACTCCCGCCTGGCCTCCTGCCGTTCCAAAGCCAAAGCAAAGGGATGGGAAGGAAGAAAACGATTATAACGCAGTTCACCGAGGAAAAGACCACACCGGACCGGATTTAATCCGGTTAGGTCCGGAAGTTCCGTTGGTAATAGGAATAAATCATCCCCTTCCCGGAAAAGACGGCCGGACGGTGGGGCAATCCCAACTTCACGGCAAAAATCCCAAAATGGCTCTAGGCTCGAAGCTGCCGGTTGGGGCGGGCTAAAAACCGACCGTTCCGGCTGTTCCCCGCTGGTAGTCCGTTCTAAAACAGCAGCAAATTGTCCTTCCCCGCGCGCGCGATGGGGCCAAATCCGGGCCGTCTTCCTAAGTTGAACATCTCCTGCCCACTCTGCCCGGCCTAGACTGACGCCTTCCCGGTCAATCCCCACCAAACGAAAATCAGGATGCTGCGCCAAAAACTCTTTTACCTGTAGTTCATTCTCTTCCGGCGAAAAGGTACAGGTGGAATAGACAAGGCGTCCGCCGGGGGCCACCATCTGAGCGGCATCCTTCAGTAGCTCCGCCTGGATCGGGACGCAAACCCGCGGGTGATAGTCCCGGCGCCAAGCAATCATCAGTCGCGGTTCCCGCCGGAACATCCCTTCCCCCGAACAGGGGGCGTCAACTAACACCCGGTCGAAAAAGGCTGGAAAAGCCGCCGCCAGTTCCCGGGGTTGGTTATTGGTCACCACTATATTTTTCAGTCCAAAATTCTCCACATTTTTCAAAAGGGCTTTGGTCCGTTTTGGGTTAATATCATTAAGCCAAAGCAAACCCTGATCATTCGTGGCCGCCCCGATCTGGGTCGCCTTTCCTCCCGGCGCCGAACAAAGATCCAGAATCCTTTCCCCCGGTTGTGGCGCCAGCACCACTACGGGTAGCATGGCGCTGGGATCTTGCAAATAATAGAGGCCGGCGTAATAATATGGGTGCTTGGATAATTTAACACCCTTCGGATAATAAAAACCTTCCGCACACCAGGGGACCGGCGTCAGCTCATAGGGAAAGATCCGACGGAACTCGGCTACGGAAATTTTCTTCGTATTCACACGCAAGCTATGGATCATTATTTTCCGTTTTAATTCCGTAATAAAGGTGTGGTATTCTTCCGGTTCCATCAATCTCTCCATCTTAGTCAGAAACTCTTCCGGTATCTTCATTTGGCTACTCCTTTATTTCTTTCCACCGCCGTAAGGTACGACCAATCTCCTGTTAGTTTCTCCATAAACTCGTCTGCTCCTTCAAAAGAAAGACCGCGCGCTAATCCCCACTGTTCTTTTTTGGGCGCGCATAGAAAAAACCGGCTTCTCTTCAGGAAGCCGGTTGGTCTTTAAGTTGGTGGACCTGGAGGGATTCGAACCCTTGACCTCTGCGATGCGAACGCAGCGCTCTCCCAGCTGAGCTACAGGCCCGTATTATTTGTCAGAGAAAAAAGCAGCCCTTGACGGGCTATCCACGAAAGAGACATTTGTTTCCAAAGTGGTTATCCCATTTTTTGCACGTCCGCACTAGTTTCAAGTCCCGGGGCGACTCTTTATCCGCTTCACATGCATCTTTAATCCGATTATATGAACTACATTCATTGCAAACTTCCAGGACCTCTTCTCTAGATAGTTGAAAGACCATAACCTTCACCACCTATCGAAGTTTTCTCCTTTTTGTTTGCACTTTACAGCTTTATTATATCATAATCATGCCAGATTGCAACCCCGACCTAAACAAAACAAACAAAGCAAGACCAGGGAATAGTGGGTCCGTCATCCTTTCCGGAAAATGAGTATATTCTGGTGGGTGATGTTCGAAACATAACAACGTTTAACCGCGTAAGGGCGTAACGGCCGTTGCGTCGCCTGGTTCCACCAAATCCGCATCCCTTTCCATTTAAAACCGGCTTGCTGCATCACTTGGGCCACCTTAGCGCTTAAGGGATAATACTCTCCGTTAGCGTAACGATCACCAATTAAAATTACCAAGTAACGACGGGGAAGGAGAATCCGGAAAGCTTCTTGGGCAAAGATGGCCATCAACGCCAGATATTCGTCAAAACCGGCCGCGTTCCCCAGATCCTTCTTTTCTCCCGGGTTGTACATAGCAAAATTGGTTTCTTCGCGGAAAGCCACCCGGTGGCGGCAACCATAGGGCGGGTCGGTGATGATCGCAGCCACCTGCCCGGCGGGGATTTTTTTAAGCTCTTCAAGGCAATCCCCTTGCCTAATAAAACCCTTGATTTCCCGTCCGCTTTTTCCCCGGATGATCCCTTTTTCGCCAATACTGAAATTGGTGGTGATTTCCTGAAAAACCCGGATCCATTCCGCGTTCAATTCGATACCAACCGCTCTCCGTCGGACTAGGGCCGCGCCTAAAAGCGTACTCCCGACCCCGGCAAAGGGATCCAGCACCAATTCGCCCTCTTTAGTAAAGAAAGAGATAATTTCGGCCATTAATTCCGGGGGTTTGATCGCCCCGTGTTTTTTGCGCAACGGGTGGGTGACATCGGGCGGAAAAGACGTCGGGTAAAGAGAATTTGTCCAGTAGAGCCACTCCGAGCCTGATAAATGGTTTAAGGGGTTATCCACACTTCATCCTCCATTGCTCATCCCTTTTACGTATTCTACGTCCGGAGGGTTTGATTTATGTGTTAACCCCTTGTTCTTTTCAAAACCCTTTTACCAATTAAAGCCGAAATTTAAACTATAGCTCTCGTCCAGCAAATCATAGCCTAGATCCACCTTGAAACAATGGAGGTCTTTGACCAGTTTAACCGTTTTCTCAACCCAGAGGGGCTCGATCCCCTTCTGCCACCGGGTTTCACCGGCGGTCTCAATCCGTAAAGTCCGGGCGATATTGATCCCCCCCGACCAGGTGGTTCTCAGATGCCAACCATTTAGACTATTCTTTTTTAAATCACCGGCGCCATAATAAAGACCGGCGCCCAAGGTGAAACCTGGCAGCCAGCGGCCTGTTAAGCGCAGGCCGGAGTCTTTCCGCCGGTGCATTCCCCTGGTTCTCTCGTTAAAACTTGAGGTATGGGAAAGGGCCAAAGTACTCTTCTTACTAAGGGGCCCCTGTACCGTCAAGGAATGTTCTCCGGAAACCAATTTGGCCCAGTTACGATTGACTGCTGTGGTCACTTGTAACGGCGCGTGTTTATAGGTCAGACTGGCGCTCCCTCGCAGGTAATCTTCCCAGGTGAACGTCGAATTAAAAATCAAATTGGAAGTTAAGTTCCACCTAAGTCCGGCCTGGGCATTCCACCATTCCTTAGTGCCCACCCCACCGCCGTAGCTCAAAGTGGCGCCCTTCGTAATTTGATGGGTTAGTTTTCCCGTCACATATGCGCCCCGCGTATTATTGGCCCCCACTTGCAACTGGGGCCAGTCTTCAAATTGGTCGGTGGCAAAAGTCAACGGTGGTAGCGGCAGCACCGGCAGGTTCTTCAGGCATAACCATCCCCGCTTCACCTGGACCTTATCGTTGACCAGCCGCACCTGTCCGGCTTTGATCTTGAGACAAGGAATGGCCAGTTCACATGGGGTAAAAGTAGCCCCTTCCACCAAAATTTCTTCCCCGTTGAATTCGCCCGTCTTTCCGGAAAGATAGTATTGGCCGCCCTGGCCGGTAAGAGCGGTCATTTTTCCCTGTTGGTCACGGAAAGAATATACCAAGTTTTCCCCTTCCCAATTCCCCTCGGCCGTCTGGACTTTAACCCTTTGCTCAGCCGTGACGAGATCGGTTTCTTGGTAATAGATCACCGTATCCGCCTGCAGCCGGAAATCACCGCTAATAAAATGGACACCCCCGGTGGCTTTATAAATCTTGGTCGCCGGATCAAACTCCACCAAGCGGGCCTCGATCTCAACAGCCCGGGGTTGGACCGCTAAAACAGGGGTATTTTCCATCATCAGGAGTAAAAATAAGATGCTCAAAATGGTGAGCGCCGTTTTTCCAAATCGCATGAAGATTGCTACCCTTTCCTTTCCAACAATAAAATGGGGCATAAAACCAACCGCTGTGGACTGGTCTCCGCTGCCTTCTCACTTCTCCTCCGCCTTAGAAAAATCCTTTTCTTCCTTGGCAGAAGATTCTGTCAACCCTTGTTTTTTAATCCATTTTTCGCGCCTTTTGGAACAGCGGGTAGCCTTGAGGCGTATAAGTTAGTCCCGTTAACTTCGGTGAAACCAAGTAAGGTTTGACACTAAAATATAAGGGAATCACGGGTAAGTCGGAAAGGAGCCGTTCTTCCAGTTGATGATAGATTTTGAACCGGCTGATACTGTCCGTCGTCTTCCGCGCCACCGCCAACCAATAGTCATACTCCATGTTTTGGTAACAAGCAAAATTTTCTGGCGCTTGCGACTGAAACAGTTGCAGAAAGGTCATCGGATCCGGATAATCGCCGGTCCAACCCTGCCGGGCCGTATAAAAGCGGTTACTGGCCGCCAAGGCCAGAAAATCATTGTAACTGACTGCTTTCACCTCTGTTTTAAGGCCGAGGTTGACTTCCCACATCTCAGCGATGGTCTTGGCCATCTCATTGGGGACTAAACTATCCACTACTAAAATCTCAAGCGGAGGATAACCATCCTCGTTGGGATAACCGGCTTGGTACAATAAGTCCAAACTTTTTTTCCCATCGGCCGGCCCAATCAAGTCCCCACCGGTCTGCCGGAAATCACTTCCGCTTTTACTATCAGCCATTCCCGGCGGGATCAGACCGGTAGCCGGCACCCCTGCGTAACCCAAAGTCTTCGCGACTAAGAGATCCCGGTTTAAAGCCAGGGAAAGAGCTTTCCGAAAAAGGACGTTGTTTAAAGGCGGCCGGCGCGTATTTAGATAAAGGAAGCCTGTCCCCATGGTTGATGCTTGAACCAAACGGTCTGTATACTCGCCGAACATCGAAAAGGGCGGATCTTCCAGTAAATCGAGCATTCCCGCGCCAAAAAGCGTCACGCCGGTTTTCGGTTGAAGAAAGGTTACTCTAATCTCACGAATATTACCCCTTGCCCCCCGGTAGTATTCATTAGCAAGCAATATCGCATGGTTGCCGGCTTCCATTTCCCCAATCCGGAAAGGACCGTTGCTACAAAAACCGGGGGCATAATTGAGGTTTTTTTCCTGAAGGTATTTTGCATGGACGGGCATAAATGCGGGAAAAGTTAGAAGATTCAAAAAATAACTGCACGGTTCTTCCAGCACCACCTGAAGAACCCGTTTGTCTAAGGCCTTGACCCCCACTTCCTCTCCACTGGCCAGTTTCCCCTCACCATAAGCCCGAGCGTTTTTAATTACCGCTAGCAACTCCCCGGGGGCGGTCCCCAGTTCCGTGCTAAGAATACGTTTCCAGGATAACTCAAAATCCTCTGCGGTTAACTGGTCCCCATTGGACCAATAAGCCTCCTTCAAATGGAAGGTATAGGTTTTCGCATCGGCCGAAATATACCAGCGCTCCGCCATCCCCGGCGCCAACACCCCCTGGTCCCAAAGGACCAACCCTTCGTGGCAATTAGCCAGAAGGATCTTCTCCGCATCAATCATCGCAAACAAAGGATCAAAGGACAGAGGATTAGCAGCCAGGTTAATCGCGATACTTTTGCTGGCTTCCGCCATGTTTAACTGTAGAGGGGCAATGGCGGTGACCATAAAAAGGAGGATGGTGGCTAATAATAACTTCCTGCCGTTAGTTTTCATTTTAAAACTTCTCCCATATGCCTTTTTGTCTATTTTATCAGAATCAGAAGGGGATTTAAATGAGGGAATTACATAAATAGCAATACGTTTATTGGGAATAAAAATATTCGGTGCTTCCCACTATTCCCCCACACAGCAAAAAAACGGGTAAGACCCGTTTTTGCTGTGTTCTCCCGTTTAATGGGCTTTTTACGTAGCCCCTTGCTTTAACCATCCCAATACAATCTGTTGAGCAATTTCAAAGGTTACACCGGAAAAGCTTTGTGAGTGCAGTTACCTTAACCCAAGCTGTTGAAGGATATCCTTTAGTTGCTCTAACTCTTCCGGTTGGGGTCCCGCCAAAGGTAACCGGGTCGTCCCCACCGGGAGCCCCAGCATATTGAGGGCGGCTTTCACCATAATCGGATTGGTCGTAATAAACAGCACTTTAAAGAGGGGCAGCAGTTCTTGGTGTAGTTTAGTCGCCTCGTCAACATCTCCCTCTTTAAAAGCTTCAATCATGGTTTCCATTCTTCTCCCCACCAAGTGAGAAGCAACACTGACGACTCCGGTAGCGCCCACGGAGAGCATGGGCAAGGTCATACTATCATCCCCGCTGTAAACCAGAAAGTCCTTAGGTAAGACCCGCACCATCTCCGCCGCCTGGTTTAGATCGCCCGCCGCTTCCTTCAAGGCGACAATATTGTCAATCTCCGCCAGCCGACTCATGGTGGCCGGTAAAATATTCACCCCGGTCCGGCCGGGTATATTATAAATCATCAACGGTAAGGTCGTTGCTTCCGCTACCTTTTTAAAGTGCTGATATAACCCCTCCTGTGGTGGCTTGTTGTAATAGGGGGCTACCAGTAAAACACCGTCGATCCCGGTACGCTCCGCTTCTTTGGTAAACTCCACCGTTGCTTTGGTATTATTTGTGCCTGTCCCCGCAACCACAGTGGCGCGGCCACCTACCGCTTCGACCACCGTTGAAAAGAGCGTCAACTTTTCTTCCATTGTTAAAGTTGGTGCTTCCCCTGTTGTTCCAGCGATCACCAACCCATCAGATCCATTCTCCACTAGCTTCACGGCTAGATTTTTGGCGGCTTGGTAGTCCACCTCACCTTCTTCGTTAAAGGGCGTTACCATTGCTGTTAGTATATTCCCAAATTCCACCATATTCTTAACCTCCCTTTCTTCAGGGAATTTGTGTTTCACTTTCTGTTTTCCACTCATCCCCCCTTATTCTCCTAACCCAAACTCCTCATGTAAGGCGCGAAGCGCCGTTGTCATGTCGTCTTTCTTGACCAAGCAAGCAATATTCGTATGGGAATCGGTCGTTTGAAACAAAGGCACCTCCGCCTTGTATAAACCTTGGACGACCCGGGCCATGACCCCGGGGACCCCCCGGATCCCCGCACCGACAATCGCAACTTTCGCAAAACCCTTCGCTCCTTCAAATTTCAACCCGGTCGCTGCCAAAACAGAAGAAGCCCGGTCAAACAGATTTTCCTGCACCGTAAAGGTAATCTGCCGGGGTGAGACCTGAATCATATCCAAACTAATCCCGGCTTCCGCCAGACGGGCAAAGACTTCCAACGCTTTTCCACTGGCATTAACGTCATGCGGACAGAACAGATTGAATTGGGCTAAATCCGGAATATGGGTAAGCCCGGTGACCATGCGGTCGGTCTTCAGTTCCAACCCGGGGGTAGGAGCTTCATCGGAAATGAAGGTGCCTTCCTGGTCGGAAAAGATCGACCGGATCATTAAGGGGATTCTTCCTTTCATGGCGATCTCCACCGCCCGGGGATGAATGACCTTCGCGCCTAAATGGGCCATTTCACAGAGTTCTGTATAGGTCATCGCCTTCAGTAATTTAGCCTGGGGCACCAAGTTCGGATCGGTAGTCATCACGCCATTAACATCAGTATAGATCTCCACCGCTTCCGCCTGCAAAGCCACCCCCAGGGCGGCGGCGGTTGTATCACTCCCGCCCCGCCCTAAGGTGGTTATCTCCCCGTCCTGCGTCTGCCCTTGAAAACCGGCAACCACCGCCAGTTGTTTTCTGTTTAAGCAAGCGAGAATTTTTTCCGGATTAACCTCGATAATGTGGGCATCCCCAAAATCACGGTCAGTAATAATTCCCGCCATTCCGCCGGTAAAAGCCTGTGCTTCAAGCCCGTATGCCTTTAAAGTCTGCGCCATCATGACGGCGGAAATTATTTCGCCACAAGAAAGTAATAAATCCATTTCCCGAGGGCTACATTGGGGGCAAACCTCCCGGACCATGGCCATCAGCGTATCCGTGGCATAAGGTTGGCCGTAGCGCCCCATGGCGGAAACGACAACCACCGGCATGGCATCCCGGTTCACTGCTTCTTTAATCCGAGCAACCGCCTTTTCGCGTAGCTCAGCGGTGGCCAGTGAAGTCCCGCCGAATTTTTGGACCACTATTTTAATGGAGCTCACTCCTTTTATTACTCGCTCGTCGCTCGTATCTCTGATTGCCTTTGCCCGCCTTTTTCCAGCCGGGGCCGGAGACGCTCGCCACATGACCATAATTTCTTACTACCCGCTTGCCGGCGGAACCAAGCTTCAAAATCCGCCAAGAAATTCACCGGAAGAAGAAAAGACCATTTAGCCTCGGTGAGATTCGAACTGGCTTTTACTTTTCCACAATTGCTTACTTAAAGTTTTACCAGTTTTCTTTGGAGATTTCAACCTTATTTTTTCCACCCTATGCTCAAAGAAGAACCGGTTGCAGTTGTTCCCCTTGTAAAGCCTGAATGATCGTGGGTGTTAACAATTCTAAATCAGCCACTAAGGACTTGGGTTTTCTTTCCGGATCATCCTGCCGAAAAGGAACAAAATAGATGGAACGCCGGTTCATAATTAAAGCCAGGTTCATCAGAGTGGCGCCGAGACCATCATTGGTGGCAATGGCCAGTACTACCGGACTGTTATTCCGTAACTGCGCCTTACAGGCCAAAGTGACCGGTGTACTGGAAAGCCCCAGGGCTAAACGGGCCAGCGTCGTTCCAGTGCACGGCGCGACCACCATCACATCGAGGAGCTTTTTCGGACCAATCGGTTCGACCTCCACTAAACTTTGCCAGGGTTCGCGCCCGGCAATCTCCACCACCTGCTTATAGACGTCCTCCCCCTTTCCAAACCGGGTGTCGGTCCGAAAGATCACTGGAGAGACAATGGGGAAGAGCTCAGCCCCTTCGGCGCGGAGTTTTTTCATCTGGGGGAGCACATCCGGAATCGTACAGTAGGAACCGGTCAGACCCAAGCCAATACGCATACCTGCTAATTGCATTTTCACCCCTCCAAGCTTATCTCTAAGCATTTCCCTCAAAGCTGTCGGCTGAGTTCCTGTTTAATTAAGCCTGGAAGTTTAGTGGCGAGGATCCGCCCTGCCGTAAGTGGCGCTACTTTTCCCGGAAGTCCCAAAGCTAAAACCGCCCTGATCCGGAAGCGTTCAGCGGCTTCAAAATCAACCCCCCCTGGCGCCGAAGCCAGATCAATAATGAGCGTTTCCGGCGCCATCTTTTGGAGCAAGGCGGCGGGAAGCACCAAAGCTGGAATGGTATTAAAGACTACTGCTACTTGGTTGAGCTGCTCGGCGAGCCGGGTAAGGGTTAACGGCTCACAACCCATTTGCGCGGCCTCCGCCAGTTGCTCCGGATTGCGCGCGGCCACTGTCACCGTCGCCCCCAGCGCTAATAAGCGGGGTGCCAAAGCCCGGGCCACCCGGCCGAATCCCAGAACCAGACAGGAAGAACCATCCACGGTAAACGGGGTTTTTTCCATCATTAATTGAATTGCCCCTTCCGCGGTGGGAATCGCGTTCGGGATGGCAATCCCGTCCTGTTCGGCATATTCGCAGACGCGGATCCCCCTTTCTGTAGCCATCGGTTTCAAGGAGGAGGGTAGTTTTCCGGTCACAAGCAACGCGCCGCTTTCCATCAAGTCAAAAAAGGCGGCATCAACCTTAATCCGAACCGCCGAATCACTGGTTCGAACTATTCCTCTATCATCAGCTCCACTGATCGGGAGGATTACCACTTCCGCTCCAGTCAGCGCCTCTTTAAGACCGGGAGCCGGAATTAATCGGGGTAACTGGGGGAGACCGGTTAAGCCCAGCGTTTTTACGGTAGCCGCCAACGCCAGTAACGCCTCAGCCACCATCACCTGCCGGTGGTCGCCACCTAATACGGCCACTTCATTTAAAGCAAAGTTTTTTTCCAATAAAAGACCCTCCCTTTCCTTATACTACCGGGCGGAGCAGTTTATCCCTCGTTCCACTAAGCCATAAACTTTTGAAACAGGCGCCGTTCAATAGTAATATATTCTTTGCGGAAAGGAGAGGTGCCAAAAATCCGACCAACACTGGTCAGTTCAGACTAATCGATCAGGGCGTCCAACCCGTAGACCAAGCCCTTTATTTCTGGAGCTTTCCGGACCGCCAGGATCACCCCGGGCATAAAAGAAGAACGGTCTAAAGAATCATGGCGGATGGTTAGCGTTTGACCTTGGGCCCCGAAGATCACCTCCTGGTGGGCAATCAAGCCGGGCAAGCGCAGACTATGGATCTTGGTGCCCAAATACTCGCCCCCGCGTGCGCCGTTAATCTTCTCCAGCGGCGCCGGTTTGGTCCCCGGTTCCGCCACTCGCCCGGCGGCAATCAGTTCCGCCGTTTTCAAGGCGGTCCCGGAAGGCGCATCAATCTTTCGATCATGGTGTAATTCAATGATCTCCACGTCCGGGAAATAGCGCGCCGCCTCTTGGGCAAAACGCATCATTAAAACGGCGCCCAGTGCAAAATTGGGGGCAACAATGATTCCTTTCCCCATCCCGACTGCTAACTCAGCAATCTCTTCCAGGTTTTCACTGGTTAACCCGGTGGTCCCGACCACAGCGGCCACTCCCGCTTCTAAAGTTGCTTTAATATTATCCATCACCGTCAAAGGGGTGGTAAAATCCACCACCACGGTCGGCGTCGTGTTCCTTAACGCGGCCGCCAAATCCCTTTCCACGGTAATCCCTAAATCACCAAGGCCGCAAACCTGGCCGATTTCTTGTCCTTGGCCCACCTTATCAACAGCTCCGACCAACTCCAGGTCAGCTTGGGCAACAACTGCTTTGACTACTTCCCGCCCCATGCGTCCACAGGCGCCGTTAACAAGAACCCGTATATTGTCCATCTTTAGCCACCTCACTAGTTACTGCTGTAACTTCGAAAATACTCTCGTCGCGCGTATGATGATTCATGATTGCTTTTACCCACATTTACCCCGCCGGGGCGAAGGGTCTTCTCCGTAGGGTTTGAATTTCCGGGCGAAGTATGCTTCGCGAAACGGAGGGCGCAAGCGGGTCCAGCGACTATTCGGGCTTCTCTGGGTAGAAAACAGCGCTAAGTTTATACCTTTCTATTTTTCCCCGGTGGAAGCCTCGGCTTCATACAGAATTAAATCTGCACTAATCTTTTTCACCGCCGCCCAAGGGATTTCCTGCTCTTTGCGGGAAATATAACCTTTTCCCGGTAGGAGAAGCTTGACCACCTTTCCCTCCTCCGTGTTAATGACTAAATCAAGCCTCAGATCAGGTCCTTTTTTACTCCCATCCACCAAATTAACCAGCTCTTTCCGGGCCAGTTCCGTCCAACGCACACCCATCCCCCCAAGAGGCGAGGGAACCCCATTATTCAGTTATATTGATATTTGGGGGAAAGGCAAAAAATACTATTTCTGAACATTCTCTTGCCCGGAAAAATCTTTAAACAGTTTCTTAAGGGCTTTCTTTTCGATCCGGGAGACATAGGAACGGGAAATCCCCAGGATGCGGGCGATCTCCCGCTGGGTTTTGCTTAATCCGTCTTGGAGCCCATACCGTAATTCGAGCACCTTTTTCTCCCGTTTACTTAAAATACTCAATTTCTGGCGGAGCGTTTCTTCCTCTAGTTTACTCTCGACTAGCTCGGGGACCAAGTCGGTTCCGGTATCCAAAATATCCAACAGGGTAATTTCATTTCCTTCTTTATCGGCGCCAATCGGGTCTTGCAAAAAAAGATCATTCTTCAGTTTTTTCGTTGACCGTAAATGCATCAAAATTTCATTTTCGATGCACCGCGCAGCGTAGGTAGCCAACCGGGTATTATATTTTCGTTTATAAGTGTTAATCCCCTTAATTAACCCAATCGTGCCAATGGAAATCAAATCATCATTATCCTCACCGGTATTATCAAATTTTTTGACAATATGGGCGACTAAGCGTAGGTTCCGTTCGATTAATGTATTCCGGGCTTCCTTGTCTCCTTCCTCCATCCGCAGGATCAAAGCCCGTTCCTCTTCTTCACTGAGCGGCATCGGAAATACATTATTATTGGAGATATAGGAGAACAACAAAGCCAACTGCTGAAAGATGAGATCAAACAGCATCCCGAGCCAAGGAAGGAACATCGGCCGTACCTCCTCATCAGTAGGGCTTTTCAAAGCTTAAGTAAACTACGGTGTGTTTATTGATATGTGGGAGGCCTTTGTCCTGTGCCAGTCCGTCCTGGTCGGCCAGGGGGTAAAAAAAACCATCGCTTTCGGACTCTAGCTTTTCCGTTGTTCGCTAGGTCAAAAACAATGGCCAAAAATGTCCCTAGTAAAAAGGTTACGGCTCAGGCAAGACCGGAAGCGCTCAAGCTCCTTCCATAATGGAAGCAAAGAGGACCGCCGCTTGCTCCGCTCCCGCCGGATCATCCTCCAGGAAGACCACGCCCACCAAACGCGGGTCGTGGGCTGGCGCGTACCCGGCAAACCAACTATACAAGCGCGGTTCTTCACCGCCCAAACCGGCTTGGATCGCTCCCCCGACGCCGGCTGCCCCTTGTCGCACCTGGGCTAATTGGCCTGTTCCGTAAAGAACAGTTGCCACCAACATTTTCTGTAAAGCCCTCACCGTCGGTTCAGACAGGACCGGTTGGTTTGGCAGTGAGACCAAAGGCGGAGCGGACCAGCTTCCATCCGGTTCCTGCAGACCTTCGACGACCACGGGCGGGTAATACCAACCGTTCCCGGCCACAATTTGCAGTAAGGCCGCCATTTGGACGGGGGTAACGGCTACCTCTTGCTCCCCGGTGCTCAAGTCCGTCTCGATCTTGCTCGCTTTTCCCGGGACAAGGCCGGTTCCTTCCCCGGGAAGACCAAGCCGGCCGCCTGCGCCCAAACCGCAGGTTTCTGCCAACGTCCAGAGTGAAGCGGGTTCCAAAGCAGCCGTCACTTCCTGGAAAACAGCAGGCACGCCGTAGGCAAAAGCGTGCGTCAAAGTAATCAGACCGTGGCCGGATTGTCGATCATAAAAGAACGCATCCGGTTGAACTTTTCCGCTTTCCAACGCCGCCGCCACAATGAGCAAGTTGAAGAGATGGCCCGAGGGATAATACTGTAGCGCCCGGTTGAGCAGGGGACGATCCGGATGGTTCAGACTTTGTTGGGGCGCATAGGGGTCAAAAACGGGTCGGCTGGCCAGAGCCCGGATCTTACCGGTCCCCACTTCCATGATGACAACCGCGCCCTTTGCGACCGGAATTTGGTCCAGCAGGGCCTCCACCTTTTTCTGTAAAACCAAATCAAGGGTTAAAACCAAGTTTTTTCCCGCCGGAACACCGCTCTCCTCTTGGTAGCGCCAACCTAAGCCGGGAATGGGGCGACGCAGGGCATCCGTCATAACCGTCAACCTAACCATCCGCTCACTGTTCAACTGGCTTTCATAAACCGCTTCCAACCCGTCCAAACCTTGACCGGTAGTGGGATGAAGATACCCGAGCAAGTGATGGGCTATGGGTTGCCGACCGTAACGCAAAGGAATCGTGCAAAAGGTTACTCCCGTCCTCTTTTGGGCGTTAGCGAACCGCACCAATTCGGTACTGGGGTTAGCTATGATCAGCGGGGCTTTACCCTCCAACCGTCCAGCGTGGGGAGGCAAGAGGGAAGCAACCTCTTTCCTTTCTTCTGTAGTAAGCAGCACCGGGAAGATCGCAAGGTAAGTCCGGTGATCCCGACCGGTGATCCGGTTCCCGTGGCAATCCAGGATCTCTCCTCGCTGTCGATACAGAGCTTGACTATCGCTACGCTGGTTCACTGCTTGAATGGCCCAAGCAAGGTTTTCCGCCCCTTGAATCCGGTAAAGCCGGTAAGTAAGAAAACAGCCCCAAAGGAGAAAAAACAACCCTAATATTAAGATCCGCCATCGGCATCGCTTTTCCATAAAAAAACCCTCCTCCGGTTAATTTAACCAAAAGAGGAAGGGTTTATCATAAACCTTCTTTTCCTTTAATCAATCTCAATCATTATTCCGCGCCGCCAAGTTTTGGGCGTTTATATGCTCGCGGTAGGTACGGGAAAAAACATGGGTTCCATCGGATTTGGCAAAAAAGTAAAGATAATCGGTGTCTGCCGGCGCCAGCACCGCCTCCAGGGAAGCGCGGCCCGGATTACCGATGGGCGTCGGAGGTAACCCTTTATATAGATAGGTGTTATAAGGGGAATCAATCTGCAAATCCTTGTACAAAAGCCGTTGTTTCCTTTCCCCCAAAGCATACTGTACGGTAGCGCATGATTGCAAGAGTTGTCCCCGGCGCAAACGGTTGAGAAAGATCCCGGCGATAATCGGGCGTTCAGCGGCTACTTTCGCCTCCCCTTCCACAATCGAAGCAAGGGTCACCAGTTCGGTCGGTGAGAGCCCACCAGGCTTCATCTGGTGGCTAACTTCCGACCAGACCTGGCGAAACCGTTGGAAGAAGGTAGCAAGAATCTCTTCCTCCTTGGCCCCTTTGGCAAATTCATAGGTGTCCGGAAAAAGGAATCCCTCGCCGGAAACGGGGGCAAAATCCACCAACTGCGAACGGAGAAAGACCCGATCGTGGAGAAGCTCCTGAAAACGCTGGTCATCAACCAAACCCCGCCCGCTCAACAAACGGCCAATTTCCGCGCAGGTATAACCTTCCGGAATGGTCACTTTATAGATGATTGGACGTCCTTTTTTTAATTCCCGTAATAATTGGCCAAAAGTAAACTGGGAACCAAAAGTATAATGACCAGCTTTGAGCGAATTTTGTTGGCCGGTAAGATAAAGATACCACACAAAACTATCCCGGTTCTTAATGAGACCTTTCTCCTCCAGTAACGCCCCAATTTGAAAGACCGAGGACCCCATTGGAATATCAATGGTGCTACGGTTTGGGGCAAAGACCGCCCGGTTAATTTGGACCCCGTTATAAATCCAGATGGCTTGTCCCAACAAAAAAATGATTCCTAACCAGAAAAGAGGTTGGACTATGGATTGAAAACGGGACCGGTCACGGAAGACCGGTCCGCGGAAACGAAAAACTCGACGGAACAAGGAACCAATGAATTTATAACCAGGGAGAACCCGAGCATCAGATTGGGGTGTCATGTCACGTTTTCCCACGGGACCTCCTCCTCTGCTCCTAATTATACCGGATTTTCTCCCCGCATGCCATATACAGAAAATGCCCTTTGGATCCGATTTTTGCTTGTGCGCTTTATTCTTCCTCTGCTTCGTCCGCTCCTTCCTCCGCTTTCGACGCCGGCCCACTGCCGTCAACTTCCCCGGAGCCTTCCCCGGAGTCGCCCGGCTCAGCATTCAGCTTCGAATTAACGTAGTTGAGAAAGGCCTCAGCGCCAGCTTCCCCGGAGCCAAGCGGATCAACATTCACGGCGTCGGTCTCTTCCAGCTCCGTAAGGTCCACTGCCTCATCGTCATGATCTTCTGCTGCCTCATCGCCCTCATCCTCAAAAGCATCCTGCTCACTTTGGGCTTCTAAAAAGGCTTGGATCTTCTCTAATTCGTCTTCTTCGATCTCAACTAGAATTTCGTCGTTGTTTTCATCATTCTCCAAGCGAAAAACATGGGCTTCTTCCGCATTGGGATCTTCCTGCAATTCGGGGATTAAAATAACATAGGTTTTATCATCCAACTCCAAGGTCCGCTCAAAACTATAACGATACTGTTGGTTATTCTCATCCTCAAGAATAATCCAATTGTCCTCTTCATGTTGGTGGGACATATTAACCCTCCTTTATTCTTCATTGAACTTTTTGCGTTGTCCCTTGCTTTAATCATCCCAATTCAATATATTGACCGGGTGATTCAAACAAAACACTATCTTTTGAATTGGAAGCCTGTTTAATGGTTTCAACGCAAAAAGCTTTCCTTCAAGGAATTGCAAATTGTCGTTATACAATTCCTTTAATGAATATATTCTCCCCCAAACCAGCTCTAATTACAAGAAATATTTTACCGCTGGGACTCATTCCTCTTTTTGCTGTAAAGCGCCAAAACGAAGATAGTTCTCCAAAAGTAAAACAGCGGCCAACTGATCGATCACCTGTCGCCGGCGGCGGCGACGCATATTCCCTTCCAGCAAAGCCCGTTCCGCCTGGACCGTAGTAAGCCGTTCATCCCAGAAGATCGGTTCCACCTGGCACGACTGGCCTAACCGCCGGCCAAAGGCCATAATCTTCTTGGCTTCCGGACCGATCTCTCCATTCATATGCCGGGGTAGGCCGATTAATAACCCGTAACATTGATGTTTTTGGAAAAGGTCCGTCAAATAAGCCACATCGCGCCCGACCGTTGTCCGCTGGTACACTTCCAAGCCTTGGGCCGTGATGCCCAAAGGATCGCTGAGGGCTACCCCAATCCTTTTTTCCCCCACATCCAAGGCCATAATTTTTTGGGTTTCTTTCACCTCTGCACGTACTCCTTTTCCCGCCTTACTTTTCGGAAGGAACAATTAAACGCACCTGATAACTATGTTTCGGAACCTCTTTCAGCGCCGGATCTCCGGTAAACTCCACCACACCCACCTCGGGCAAGGCCGTTAATGCCTCTTTGGCTTGTTGCAAAGACTTACCAACCACCGTCCCCATAATCTTGTCCCGGTTAATTTCTCCGCGGATTTTCGCCACCGCCAGCACATTAACCTTGGCGGCTTCCAGGTTTCCTTCCGCCTTCACTTCCCGGCAGGCGATTTCATTGGTCACCGGACGAAACCCCGAAGGCAAGGTCTGATAAAGATTCTGTTCCAACCATTTGTAAAGATGGATTTTATTCAACAAAGGCGTCTTAATTTTATAAGCAACTTTTACCGTTAAAGAGGTACTCTCGGTGCCTAAAGGCTGTTCCGCCCGGAACTGACCGATCTCCGTCTCCGTTAACTCAGGCAGCAAGATATACCCCTCTTCAACCATACTTTTGACCTCTGATTCGGCTTTCACCGCCACCTGCCGTTTGGCTTCTTCTTCCGCCCGCCGGAGATCTTCTTCCTGCACCACCGGGACCAAACGGTCTTCTCCAGAGGTAAAACGGACCGAATTAACCACGTGTAAAGTATTGGCCAGATGTCCCTCGATGATTGTGATCATTTGTTTCTCCACATTACCGATGGTCCCCTTGTCCACCGCTTCGACTTCCACTTCGGTCTGGCCGTAAATTTCCCCCATCGGCACCCCCAGTTCATAACGGGTGCTTTTCTTAGGCACCACCACCGGTTTGACGGTCAGAAACTTTACCCCTGTTTTGGTCGCGACAACAGTCCCTTTGGGGACAATAATCGGGTTCGTTCCGCTATTAATGAAGACGACGGTTCCTTTGGCCGGTCGATGACCAACCCTTTTGCGTCCGCTGGTCGACAGGGAGACACTTAATTCATCCTGTTTCTCCCGGATTTTTAAAGGAAGATTCCCTTGAAGAACTTCCCGTTCCCCGAAGTTGACCCCAACAGTGGCCGCCGTCCGGAAGAGATGTTCTTTCGAAGCCGGGTGGACAATAATATTAAGCCGCGGGCGAAACAGAAAATAGACCGCCACCAATAGACTAAAGCAAGTGACACCTATAGCCAGGAAAAACCGTCCTCCACTCGAGGGACGGACCGGACTCACCGGACGGACTGGACGGACCGGCTGCACCACCAAGGGCGTTTCTTCTTCACGGACTGGCGCCATTTCTACGGTCATTTCTTCCAGCGCAATCGGGAGATGGTTCTGATAGACCTCGGGCTTTTCTGCTTTTTCCGGCTCCAACTTATCGACAACCTGAATCCCCAGACTGGCGGCCAGCTTTTTAACTCCTCGGTCATTTACCACTAAGATCAGTTCTTTACTCTCTTCTTCGCTGTAGTATTTTAATAGCCGCAGATTGATCTCATTGCGGAGAAAAGCAATCCGGGTCGGGGAAAAAATAATAATCCGCGGACTTGCGCTTTCCCGCATTTTCCGGATTAAGCCCTGAATTGTTTCATCCCTTTCCACCGGAATGACCTCAGTTCTTGCCAATGCCCACACCCCTTTTTTCTCCCTGCTTGAAACGGGCGAAAAGATCAACTCCCTCCCGGGCCAGCCATTGTTCGGCCAGGAGGATTAGCGGATACAGAAGTAAAGGAGCAAGCACAACGATGCCCGAATCATTAACGAAAAAAGCCACTAATCCCGTCCGGACCGCAATCCTCCCGCCCAACCAGTACCATTCCTTCTCCTGGTTGCTGCGGGTGGTCCTTTCGGTGAGCTTGATCCCAACCATAAAAAAGATCAAAATAAGAAGCAAAACATACCCCCAGGGACTGTAGTTAATTAACTCCAAGTTCATCCGGAATTTACGCACCGCAATCGCCAGGAGTTGCTCCCAAGCTCCGGCGCGTAACAATTGTAACGCATTATGCAGATGGGTTGTCCCGCTAGCGCCCGGCCATAAGGTGTGCAGACCAAACCCTACCCCCAAGCAGAGGGCAAAAAGAAGGAGATTCTTCCTCGCGGCGGGCGGAGGTTGAATACGCCGGCAGATGAGCCATGCCGCATAGGTTAAAGCCACCCCACCGCCAAAATTTGCTCCCCCGTCAGGGGAAAAGATCAGAAGCGCGATTACCCCCAACACCACGCCGGTCCATTGCCGTCCAGGCCAGCGAAGCAGAAAAGCGGCGGTCCCGAAGAGAAAAGCACCCAGGAAAACTCCGAGATACTCGTTGCCAAGGCCATAAAAACGGAGACCCAAAACGGGACTGGGTCCTAAGAGCGAAGCCTGCATCAAACTAGACCCCAGCGCCAGATCGGTGATAATAAGGACCGCGGTGCCCAGGAGCAGCGCGCGGTAAGCCTGCAAACTGTTGGCAAAAAGCCGACAGGCCAAAGCCCAAAGCGCTCCCGTAACGGAAAGTAA
Organism: Bacillota bacterium; assembly: GCA_012837715.1. GTDB lineage: Bacteria > Bacillota > UBA4882 > UBA10575 > UBA10575 > Capillibacterium. Next base: position 29,299 of record DUQR01000027.1, read on the forward strand.
CAGCATTACCAGTAAAGGCCAATTTGTAATTTTCAAAACGGCAATCAAAAGAAAGGTTAAGGGCAAAAAGGCCAAAGCCGGCAGGATTTTCCGGATCAAGCCAGCCCACCGCCGTCCTGGCGTAAAAGGTAAAACCAACGCGAGCATGAGCATTATAATCAGCAAATATAGATAAACCCGGAGGATAATTTCCCTTTGCCGTAAATTGACGCTCCAATAGCGACTTTTCGCGGCCAACATCGGCCAGGTTCCCACGCTCGTGCCCAGGACCTCTGTTTCCCCCTGTTCTTGCCCAACTAGCGAGAGTAACAGCGCGGTCAGGTCACCAATGGTGATTAAACCTGGCTCCCGGGTTGAATGCGAAGCAAGTAAGCCCGGTCGCCCTTTCCTCTGATCCATAAGTAACGACGGAAAGGGGAGATCGTTCCCATCTCCGGTGCTGGAAGGCGTAGCAAGAAAGACGAGCAAATTGGTACCGGGCGGCGCAGTCGCCCTGAGACGGCCGAGGAAGGCATCGATCCGGATTAGACTTTCGGCGCGCAAGTACCGCCACCGTTCTTCCGTCAATAATCCGCGATATCCTTCCAACCGCTCCAGATCACCGGTTTCAACCAGAATCAAGTCGGTGACCGGTAGCAACTCCAAGATGAGTTGCTCAAGTTTTTGATAATCGGTACGGAAACCGAAGGGGAACTCCGGATCCGCCGCCAGGATCCGCCGGTCGGTCACTGCCCAGTCCACTTCTCCCCGGTGGTCCCCGATCATGAGCTGGGCTCTCCGGTTGACTTGCCAGGGAAGATCCGCATTACCCAGAAAAGCGAGGCGTTTCCCCGCTTGCCGCAGGAGCGTGCCGATCCGCCCCTGCTCCGGGTAGAAACCTTGGTTTGGGTCAGACGCTCCCCTACTGACCGCTTGATAGATCTTTTCCGGGGTCAGCCTGCCCGTTACCCGGACGGAGACCAGTCCAAGCTGGCCTTCGGTTAGTAACTGTTGCAGATGGGGGTAATTCCCCGTGTCAAAATCGGCAAAAGCAACCCGGGTTAAGTTAACCAGGATCAGCTTCGCTCTGGGTGGCGGGCCGGCCCCGGCAACCGGTTGCACAGCAAGCACCAGAAGGAAAAGGATTAACCCTAAGCGCAAATCCGGTCTTTGCCAGTCGATCCGGTACCGTTTCTTTCCTTTACCCTTGATCATATCTTAACCCCTTATCCACTGTCAATCTTACAACCGGCTTATAAGCACTTTTTTCCAATAATATTTAATTATTACTTGTAAAACGGCGCCCACCGGAACGGCAAAAACAATCCCGCCAAACCCAAACAACTCTCCACCAATGAGGATCATGAAGATCACCAGTAAAGGATGGAGGCCAACTCTGCCCCCGATCAGCCGGGGAATGATCACAATGGACTCGATTTGATTAACGATGAAGAAAAGAAGAATTACGTAGGCGCCCCGCCATAAACTGGTCTGCGCCGCCAGCAAGACGGCGGGCAGAGCCCCAAACACCGGTCCGAAATAAGGAATTATATTAAAGATCCCGGCTAAAACCCCAATTAAAATAGCTAAATCCACCTTCAGAAACAAAAGGCCCAGCGTTAGCAAGAGGCCAACCAGGAGTGAAGAAAGGGCTTGCGCCCGAAGATAACCGGTAACCACCGCAATTACTTGGACGATTACTTCCTGTTCTTCGCTAAAAAGCCGTCTACTCCAGGTGAAAACCACTTCCTTTAGTTTTTCCATATCTTTACTAAAGTAAAAAGCGAGGACCGGCACAAGGAAAAAAAACAGGACCTGCGAAACGAACGAAAGGAGCAAGGAAGCAAGGCGGAGCAGAAACTGGCGCAAGGACTCTTCACCCCGGTATAAAGCTTCGTCCACCACCTCCCGGACATTTTGGGGTAAAGTAAAACGCTTATACTCCTTATTTAAGCGTGTCAACCAGTTCTGAAGCTCCTTGACGTAGGTGGGCAATTTCGTCAGCGCCTGGTTTAAATCATCGACGAGTCCGGGGAAGAAGCTCACTGCCAAAACCACACCGAAAATAAAGATTAAAAAAAAGACAGTAATCACCGCGGACAACCGCCCGGCCCCCTTCGATTGGAACCATTTGACCAACGGTTCGATGAGGAAAGCCAAGAAAAAGGCAAAAAAGAACGTGATTACCACCCGGGGAAAAAAGACCAAAGCGCCAATGAAGAGGGCTAAGATTATGGTCAGCAGCAAAACCGGATGGAATTTAAACCGCATTTTTCTCCAGCCCCATCCTCCCTCTTTTTTCTGCCGGGGAAAGGAAGAATAAAATGGCCGGATGGCCATTTTTTCTAAAATAACAAGCCCTCATTCCTAACCTGTTTCTTATTTAACCCGCCTCCGTAGAAAGAACAATTTCTGCCCCAAACCTTCCTTCGCAAAAGCGCCTAAAAAGGAACGCACCATCGGCCCAACCTGTCGGCGGAGCCTTTTCTCCATGCTCAAGGCGGTCCGTTTCCGTCCCCGCCCCATCAGCATACTAACGGCGGCGCCAATGAGGCCCCCCGTCAACAGGCGACGCCAGCGACGATTCATCCTGCCACCTCCCTTTTTGTGCCGACTCCCTTCTTCACCAGTAGTATCCCCGGTTAGGCGGAAAATTTAGCCCAAAAGATCTGGTAAACGCTTTTCACGTTATAACCAAAAAATGAGTTATAGTCAGATTGGGCGATCAATATGTTTTATTGGAATGATTGAAGCAAAGAACAACGCAAAAGCCAAGTAAGGCCGGCGCATTAAGGGCTTTCGTCAGAGGAAACAGAACCTAACCTGTAAGTTATGAGTTCCCGGTAAAGAGGGCCTTGGGGCCTTAATTCACTGGCAAAGAAGGTAAAACGGTCCACCCGCATTGCTCCCGTCACGCCCTGCGCCAATAGCGCCCGGTCAACAACAACCGGGGGGGTTTTTACCCGGCCTAAAGTTAAATGGGGGGCAAAGGGCCGGTTCGGTTTTGGCAGACCGTGTTGGACACAAGCCGCCGTCACTTCGGCGGCTAACGCCTGCAACTCTTCCCGTCCCTGCTCCACGCCTAACCAGAGCACCCGCGGGTTCTTCCAGGATGGAAAGACACCCCCTCCACCCAAGGAAAGGACAAAGGGACGATGGGCGGCGGCCACCTTTTTCAACTGGGGATCGATTTTAGCCACCAACGCCTGGGGCTGTTCACCTAAGAAAAAGAGGGTAAAATGGGCTTGACGGGAGTCAATCCATTTTACCCCTTTAATTATTGAAGAATACCGGATGAGCAAAGCACCCACTTTGTCCTGTAATTCAGAAGCCAACCGCACTGCTAGAAACAACCGCATCCGCCTTCATTCCTCCCCTCTACTGTTTTCAACCCCTCCATGATTGGCAGGTTGATTGAGCACTGTCCGCTCCAGAATGAATTTACCGTTTAGGCTAAAAACCCGGATTAGATCGACCGCCGCCAAATGATACTCCCCCTGCTTTAAATTAAACCGGAGGAGGGCAACACTATGGGGGATAGTCTCATTCCCCCAGCCCCGAATGCCGGCGGCCCCGGTAGTTCCGGCATTAATATAGACCGTGCCTTCTTCAAGTGTAATCCCCGGTTGGTGGGTATGGCCGTGGATGACCAGGGGGATCCCCGGCGGCGCCGGGGTAGCAATCTTTCGGTTATGGACCGCTAGAAGGTGAATTTTGCCGTCGGCGGCTTCCACATAGGCCCGGAGGGCTTCCGCTTCTGCCATTAACTCCTCATCCCCCGGCATCAAACTGGTCGTGCCGGTACTGGCCGGGTCCGGCCAACCCATAATCGTCAGGCCGTTCGTTTCATAGATCCGTTTCGTCATCACAATTACGTTTTTGTACCTTCGCAAGCGGGAGACTACCTCTTCCGAATCATGGTTTCCCGGGATGAACAGGTATTTAACCCCCAGGTTATTGATCTTCCGGTTCAACTCCGTTTCCAAAGAAGTTCCATAATCGGTTAGATCACCGGTATCGATCACCAGATCAACCCCAAAACCGGCAATCACCTTTTCGATAAACTCAACCGCCGCCGGATTATTATGAATATCGGAGACATGGAGAACTTTCACTTCCCCCTCCACGTTGGCCAAAGGGGAAAGAGTATTAACTTTGGCGAAAACCGTATCTAAACTACCGGCTACCTCCGCCAGTTTGGCGCTGAATTCGGGGAGGCGGTCCAACCCTTGTTCGATCAGGCTTAGCGCCCAGGGCGCCACGGCTAAAACCCCCTCATAACGGGGATTTTGAAAGGCTTCCTGATCGAAACCGGCCAGCACGCCACCGATGATCAGCAAGACCGATAAAACACCGACCGCCGCCATCCGCCATAAATTAGCAAAGCGACGCCGCCCAAGGAGAAAGGCTCCAAATAATCCGGCGAGACCTCCGATCAGGCATAATTTAGCCAAAAACCAATAAAGATTCGTCCTTAATTCTATTAACAAACTTTCCAGGTAGAGGCTGGTATCGTTCACACCGATCAATTCATGTTGGAGTAGGGGGAGATCGATCCTTTCCAACGTAGCGGAAAGCACCACTGGCCACCGGTGGGAATAAACCTTAATCTCCCCCAGGGGCGGAATCACCAGTCGGCTTTCCCCCGGCCAGCCCCACGAAAAGTTCAAACGTAAACCAAAGGGTCCGGAGGCCATGTTTAGCTCACCGAAAAGATTCAGACTCAAACCGACAATGAACAGCGTCAGTAAGAAGAGGCTGATCTGCTTTGCCCTTGGTCCGAACTGTATCCGCTTCCACCTTTGCTCCATTTTTGCCCCAACTTTCTCTTTCCGTAACGTCAGCTTTCTTCCCGGGTTAGGCTGTTTGCTTCATCAAATTCCGGAACTCTTCCCCGGAGATCTTCTCGGCAGCCAATAGCCGCTCCGCCCCTTCTTCCAGAAGAGAGAGCTTTGCCGTAAGGATCTTCCTCACCCGTTCTTCCTGATGATGAATAATCTCAGTAAACGTCGAGTTAATCCGGTCTTTCGGTGTATATTCTTCGTCGACAATACCCAAGGGGGAGAGGCCGTTTTTAATAATCTCCCGGGTAATTTTCACCGTTTGTTCCAGGTCGTTCCTGGCGCCGGTGCTCCGGTCGCCGTAAACCAACTCTTCGGCGACCGCCCCCCCGAGAAAGACCGCAATCTGGTCTTCCAGATCTTCTCGGGTGTAGAGAAAGTGTTCGTTTTTTCCGTTTGGCCGGACAAATCCTAAAGCTTTACCCCGCGGCGCCACCGTTACATTACTCACCGAGTTAGGACGGACTGTCTCACTGATTAAGGCATGACCTGTTTCATGGATCGCAATCCGCCGCAACTCATCCCGTTGCGGTTTGCGTTCCAGTTTTTCCCCTAAAATCACCTTGTCGATCGCCTCTTCCAACTCGTCCTTACCAATCTCCTTCTTTCCCTGTCGGAAAGCGAGAATAGCCGCTTCGTTTACCATTGCTTCCAAGTGGGCGCCAGAAAAACCGAAAGTGTCCTCCGCGATGGTTTCCAAATTAACCTCGGCGGCCAACGGTTTATTACGCGTATGAATCTGCAAGATTTTCAAGCGTCCATCCTTCTCCGGCAGATCCACCTGGACACGACGGTCGAACCGTCCCGGACGCATTAAAGCTTCATCCAATAGATCCGCCCGGTTGGTGGCGCCGACCACCAGGATTCTGGTCTCATCAGCCGCCTTGACCCCGTCCATTTCCACTAATAACTGGTTCAGGGTTTGGTCGTATTCCAAATGGGAACTATGCTTTCCTCTTTTCCCGCCCAGTACCTCCAACTCATCCAGAAAGATAATGGCCTTTTGTTTTCCTGTTTTTTTCGCCAGTTTCCTGGCGCGGGCAAAAAGTTGGCGTACCCGTTGGGCCCCGACTCCGGCGTACATCTCGATAAACTCCGACCCCGATGCGGCCAAAAAAACGGAGTCGGTGTAAGCAGCAGCCGCTTTGGCCATCAGTGTTTTACCGGTGCCCGGTGGTCCGCTCAACAGAATGCCTTTCAATGGCCGAATTCCTAAATCTTTCACTTTTTCTTCATCTTTCAAGAAATTAAGGGCTTCCATCAACTCTCTTTTGGCCACCTCTTGGCCGCCAATATCGGCAAAGGTTACCGGAGGGGTAATCCCCTTCCCACCGGCGGTCTCGATTGTTTCGTAATTTTTCTCCAAACCCCGGCCCTGAAGATAAAAACGGAGGATCAGGAAGAACCCGCCGAGCAGCAGAAAAGGCGCGGGATCAAAACCGCGGGTCACTAAAAAGAAGAACACACCGGCGGATATTCCGATCAGTATCTCTTTGGTCATCAACCTTCTCCTCCTTTCGCTCCTCCCGCCGCGGCCAGCCCTTTGATCCCTTCAGCCTTTCTGGGCAGCACCGCGTATAAGCTGTCTTTACCCTGTCTTAACTGAACATATAGAAAATCGGTACCGAGATAAACGCGGAAATCCGCTTCTCCTGTTTTCGCTTGTAGCCCTTGCAGCACTTGATAAAGGGTATTATACTCACCGGTGGCTTTGGCTTCTTCCAAAGCAAAACTTAATTGATAATAAATATCTCTCAAGGCGGGAGACGGTTCATTGACGATCCTAACCTCCGTGACGGCCTTACCCTTTCTGGCCAGCACTTCCCGGAGGAACGGCTCAAGAAGGGTTTGTAAGTTTTCCACCTGGTCCGGATCAAGCTTTAGTTCCAAACTCAATCCTTCTCTTTGCTCCTGCAATTGAAAATCAATAACCGCCGGATTAGTCCGTACCCATTTCTGTAACGGATTGCGACGGAAGATCTTCTCGTACAAAAACCCGCCACCAAACAGGAGCCCGGTGGTGATGAAAAAAACAATCGCAATAACCAAAATCGTGCTCAGGCTCCAGTATTTCCGGGACATTGCAATCTCCTTCCTAAAATAAGTGTTATTAAATTCAGCGTAAGGGTTTTTGCGTTGTCCTTGGCTTTAACAATGTGAATAACAACGCAAAAACCTTTGTCATGAGCGCAGAGTTAATTAACATAACAAATTATAGCATAGAAAGGGATAACTTTCGAGTTAAAAACGGCGGTATATCTTGGATCGGGCTTGGATCGGCTTTATTACCCAAAAAAACCGCCTGCCTCCGTTGGAGGCGGCGGTTCTTTCGTTCCTCTTCTTCTTAGCCTTAAATGGAATTGGGAAAAGTTTCAGCCACTTGTTTCGCCACTTTTTTGTGGTCAGTGGGCGGTAAAGTTTCTTTAATGTATAATAAATGATTCACATCCTGACTAAGGTCCAACCGGATCGGCTCGGGCAGCAATTCTCCTTTCCGGTCATAGTAGAGGGAGAGAACCGGACGGAAAGGTTGATTTTTAACAACCCGGATCACGCGGCCGACTTCCCCCGTATTCAAACGCACATAAGAACCAATGGGATAAACGGCCATCGTCAAAAGGAAGATTTTTAATAATTGAGGATCAAAGCATTTTTGGTCGCCCACGATTAACCTGATTGCTTCCTGGGGCGTAAGCCGTTCCCGGTAAAGCCGTTCCGAGATACAGGCATCATAAACATCGGCAATAGCGACGATCCGGGCTTTGTAATTAATCTCACTACCCTTTAAGCCCTTCGGGTAACCGGAACCATCATGCCGTTCATGATGCTCCGCCGCTACCGCTTTAATGTCTTCATGCATATCGGCTAAATACTGAGCCCCATAGGTCGGATGCTTCCTGACTTCTTTGTATTCGGTCGGGGTTAAAGTGCCGGTTTTCTTCCATGTAGCTACGGAAATCTTGAGCATGCCAATATCATGGAGAAGCCCGGCGATCCCGAGCAAATTCAATTCTTCTTCAGAGTAACCCAGCTGTTCACCGATTAAAATACTGATAATGCTGACATTCACCGCATGGGAGAAAAGGTAATTATCGTAACTCTTCATATGGGTGAGATTCAGCAGTAAGTCCGGATCCATTTTCACCTGTTCGAGCAGGTCACCAACCAGGCCATCGAGCACCGCCTTAGTATAGTCGGATTCTTCATAGTGATCAAAGTTGGTAATAAATTTTTCCACGACCGCGACCGATTTTTGGTGGGTTTCCGCCATGACCGGCGCTAAAATCTCTTCACTCTTCTCCTTGTCGCTCTTTTCGGACACTGAAATATAAACTTCTTCAATGTTAAAGTGACCAATCCGGCGGATCATCTCCATTGTCAACAGCGTCGAACTTGGCAGTAAAGTCACCCCGGTTCTGGGAATCAAAACATCCTGAGCCAGGACCATCCCAGGGGTCAATTGGTCAACTTTAATCCTATACACGCTAATCCCTCCTACCCCCGATTTTCCTGTAAGGCTACATTAATGGTTAAACGGCCGTACTTTGTTTCCAATGGAATTACCAAGAATTTTAAGACCTGCGTCGAAACGACCACCTCTTTCCCGATCAACAACGCAGGGGGAGTTAAGGTGCAAAAGTAACCCCGCTCACTAAGGGCTGTCACCGCATTTCCTAGAATCATATTGCCCATTTCACAGATGGCGCTTTTCGCCAACTCGTTTAAGGAATCCGTCGTTAAATTCATAAGCATCTTTGAAGAAAAAACTTGAGCAGTAGCTTCGGAAAGACAAAAAATAATCTGTCCGGTTAAATCCCCGGTGACCCCAATCACCACATTGACTTCGTCCCCACGGATAGGTGAGTTGGCTACCGCCAGTTCCCCTTTGGTCGCCTCAATTCCCGCTACTTTTTTAATCACATCGTACGCCGCACCGACAAAAGGATTGATAAATTCCGCTTTCAAAAAAAAACCCCCTTCAACGTTAGAGAAATTGCCTAATTCGGTAATTAGGCAATAACTGCGACCAACTAGCATTCCGTCCGAAAAGAAAGGTATTTATTAGTTTATTCGGTCTATATTGGTAAATTCCTTTTTTTCATTAAAAAAACCTCCCTTCCAGGGAGGTGAGAGCATTATTCTTCACTTAGTAAACCCATGGCCACATACTCGCGCCATCCGATCTGCCCGGTAACCGGCAACCGGTTTTGTTGCTGAAATTTCTTGACCGCCTGCTCGGTAGCATAACCATAGATCCCGTCGATCCCTTGATCATAGAGCCCTAACTGTTTGAGACGTTTTTGCAAATACATGACGTCCCCGCCTTTTTCCCCTTTAACCAAGCGACGGCGGCCCAAAAAGGGATCGCCAATGATATGAACGGGAGTCCCGGTCTTCACCCAACGGTATAGCTGTTCCACATCCCGGTTGTACATCCGGACGCACCCGTGGCTTTCCAACCGCCCGATGGACCAAGGTTTGTTCGTTCCGTGAATCCCGTAAACCCCAAAAGGAATATTTAATCCGATCCAGCGGGTGCCAAACCCGCCGCTCCACACTCCTTTGTTCGTTACTTTCCAGTTGCCAACCGGGGTCGGGGTCTCCCGCTTACCGATGGCCACGGGAAAACGGGCAAAGACCTCTTGGTCAACCAGGACCAAAAGGGATAAATAAGTGGTGTCGACAATAATACATAAGTCGCCCGGCGGTGGCGTCGTGGCCACAGCCGTAGCCGTACTCTGCCCTAAGGCTTGCCAAGTAGGTAGATCCATATTACCGGTGACCGTCAAGTGGTTTCTCCGTTGGAAAGCCTTGACCGCCTCCCTCGTCGCCCCATCGAAAACACCGGAAATTTCCTGAGCATAGAGTTTTTCGTTTCTTAAAAACCGCTGTAGTTCGGCGATGTCTTCCCCGACGGCGCCCAAGGTGATTTCGGTCTCTGGGGGGCAGCCACAACTATCCGGCGCCGCCCCACAAAGCACTGTTGTTTGCCAGCTGAAAGCCAAAAGCAGCAGCAAACACCAGGTCCTCCCGATGAATAATCTCATCCCGAAACTTGCCTCCTTCTCTAGGTCCGGAAATAACAGGATTGCCATATACCTCTAGTATTCACGGACAGGAAGAAGCTTATGAAAAGAACGTTTAACCAAAAGAATTTCCTGAAGCCCCAACAGAGACCGTTGTTTGCCCGGTGTTCCCACGCCAGAAAAGATAGATAAGGAATAAACCATTCCCGACGATCCGGCCGGCAATGGCGAAAAAGACCCCCACGACGGGGAGGAGTTTAAGAAAGGCCAAAACAAACCCGCCGGCCAACAAGGATAAAACCGGATGAATGCTTTTGTTTCGGCGAATAAGTCCGCAAAACCAACGGCCGACCAGGAGATACGCGGGCAACTCCCCAAAAACCAATAAGACCAGGAATAACAGGAGAAGACCAATGCTCAACGGTAGTCCGAATAGGGTCAACCCCGTTAGAACGGAAAGAACAGGCAATAAAGTTAAACTACCAACACCTAAACCAATCAAGCGCCGCCAAGGAACTCTTATTTCTAGAATCTGATGCCAGCGACGCCTAAACAGGAGAAGCCAAACCACCCCGCAAAAGAGACTACCAACAAACCAGACTCCCCGGAGGCCCAGCCAAGCGGAAGAGGCGGCGGTAGCCACCGGTCGGCACTCACCACCTACTTTAGCTCCGGGCTTAAAAACCGGAGTTGTCCCCTCTCGATAAACAAGATCTCCACCGACTAAGGCGTTGTTACCCAAGATAATCTGTCTGGCCGTGACTTGGAGATCACTATCCAGTTTACCGTCAACATAGACATGATTACCGTTTACGTCAGCGCGCTCAGCGATCTCCCCCAGGAGCTGAACTATGGTATACCTTGCCAGTAAAGAACCGACCCGGCTTTGATCGCCAAGGGCCAACTGGGAGCCAGCCGTGGATAGACTTCCCGACACGACCCCTTCTATCCGGTTATCTACCACCAAGCCACGGAAATTTCCGGCAATCTTTCCGGAAACCGTTGCGCGGCCAATCAGCCCCAAGACATCACCATCCACCGTCCCCTTGAGGATCAGTTCTTCGGCGAAGATCAGCAAGTCCCCTTTGATCCGCCCCCTAATCTCCACCACGCCCCCGGTGACCCATAAATCACCACTGATCTCCTCTTCCGCCCGGAGGAGGATCTCACTTCCAGACAGCTTTTGCCAGGCCGCAACGGCTGGTTCAGCCCGGCAAAGAAGGAAAAGGGTTAAAAAGAGAATTAAGCCGTTCCTGAACACTTTCTTCATCATAAGCCTTCCCATCTTTCCTAATCTGAGAGAACCCCACCAGTCGGCTCTCAATTCGTAATTATGCAATACCGTAACCGCTATAAATTAATCTTTACTAGATCCCGATCCATCTTATTCATACAGCTCTTCAATTTCGAAGCCAAACTCGGATCTTCCTCCAAGCAAGCGGCACGGACCTGCCGGAGAAGATCAATCGCCCGCCGGAAGGCGGAAACAATATCCCCTTCCTGTAAATCGGTCAGCTCAAGCAACTCAAAGAAGTCCCACCCTTGACTCCACCGGTATGCCAGCGGAGAAAGACTGGGGAAAAACCGGATTTCCCGTTCATCCACACCGTAACGGTAGATCAGTTCCCTGATTATACCCTTAATCGGTTTTTGCTCAAAGGGTAACAAACCGGGCCGTGGTGACCGTTCGTTCTTCCGGGGCTCATAATCCACCGCCACCATCACAGCGTTAATCTGATCCTCATCCCACTCGTGAAAGAAACCGGCAAAATAAAATTCGGTCAACAACAACTCCTGAGCGTAGATCTGGGCGCCAAATTCACCCCGGGGCAACAAAACCCCGTCCTCCAGATAAGCCATCTCCTCTAGGATACCGGCCTTCGCGGCCAGATCCTCCTCAAAACGACCAGCTACCTTTAGAGAAGACACCCTTTCTTCCAAACCCAGTTGCTCATGGTAAAGATCCTCATAAAACTCAATCCGCCGGACGCAATGTTTTTGTTCTTCCGCCGAACAGGTACGGGCCGCTGTCTCGGCCAGGGCTGCTTTGAGCTGGTTAATTTCCCGGGCGGCCGCCGCTTTTCCCGCCCGGCCTTTGATAAAGCGCAACCGCCGCTCCTGTTTACGTAAGCGTTTTTTCGCCAAGGCTCGCGCCTGCGGACAGGACAGACTTCCCCACTCGGGACAGATCTCCCTCCGTAATTTACCCGTTTCCAACCGGACGGTGGACAAACGGTTTTCTAACTGGATTTTATCGTTGCGGGCTTGAAAAGTAGCAAAGTTTTGGTTTAAAATTGCCGAAATCTGTGGTCGCTGATGGTTTTTGAAGAGATTGAGCACCGAGTTATAACTAAGGTTAAACCGGCTTGTTAACTCCTCAATCTCCGCCGGATCGTCGCTGGGAAATTCTTCCTGGCGATAGCGGTCCGGATCAGCCAGGATATAGACAAAACCCCGTTCATCAATCCCGCGACGGCCGGCCCGACCGGCCATTTGGAAATACTCCAGGGTGGTCAAGGGACGAAAAGAGAGCCCATCCCATTTGGTGGGGGCATCGAAACAGACACTCCGTACCGGATAATTGATCCCGACGGCAAAGGTTTCCGTAGCATACATCACCTTCACCAGGTTCAACCCGAACAAGATCTCCACCAGTTCTTTAAGGGCGGGTAAAAGTCCGGCGTGGTGAAAGGCAATCCCCTGTCGAAAAAGGGGTTTCAAGCGGTGAATGGTCGGCCAATCCTCTAACCCGTATTTGGCGATGATCTTGGTAATTACCTCATCTACCTGTTTCTGCTCGTCCCGGGAAAGGAAATTAGCCTTTTCACTTAGTTCAACCGCCTTAAGCTGACATTGCATCCGACTGAAAACAAAATAAAGGCAAGGTAAACCCTTCCGGCGCCGCACGGCTTGGACCAGATCTAGATGGGAAAGGTTCCGTTCCCGCCGGGACGTCGGCTGCTCCGTTTTGATCTCCGCTTGCCTCTTTTTTGCCCAATATTTGAAGAGTTGATCACGGGTGGTTATCCCGGTGAGGGGATGGAAAACCCGATGTTCCAACGGAACAATACGGTCGGTTTTCTCGACGACTTTAACTTCGTGCCCTTTGATCTCCCGGATCCAATCGGCCAATTCTTGCGCGTTGGGAATGGTAGCCGAAAGTCCTAAGAGGCGGATTCCCGGCGGCATAAATATAATTGACTCTTCCCAAACCGTGCCGCGGCTTTCATCGGAAAGATAGTGGATCTCGTCAAATATAACATGGGAAAGTCCTTGCAGTTCCTCTTTCTCCTGTTGCAGCATGTTCCGGAAAATTTCAGTGGTCATAATAACCACTTCCGCCTCGGAGTTAATGACCACATCCCCGGTGATAATCCCTACCTTCTCTTCTCCGTGCCACGCTTTAAATTCCTTATATTTTTGGTTGGAAAGGGCTTTAATCGGTGCGGTATAAATCACCCTTTGCCCCTCTTCGATCGCCCGCGCGATGAGATAATCGGCGATTAAAGTTTTTCCCACCCCGGTCGGCGCCGAAACCAACACTGAATAACCGTCCAGTAAATAATCGATGGCTTCCTTCTGAAAATCATCCAACAGATAATTCCCAAATTTAATCTCGGTCCTTGCCCGCATCATCCGTACTCCTCAATCTAAACTTTCCATCCGGTGTTCAGTCTTCCCCCAAATTGGCAGTCCCTTTCGTTTTCCGGTCGTGTATTCGATAGCCAAAACTGGACAATTCTAGGTCAAGCCAAAAGTGGCGTAAACTACACCAAGCTCTATTCTTCTTAATTATTCGCCGTTCCACGGTTAAATCCCTTTTTGCCCCTCTTCGGCCACCGATAAAAAAGCCTCTTCCATAAGAAAGAGGCTTTTGAAGCAAAGGTTGAAAGAAGGCCAAGCGACAAGAAGTCGCGAGCCGCTTTAGTTTCAGGAGGAACCAGAAAGCTGGCGGTCGCCAGGGCCTACTTCAATTTCGTGCAAATCTTTTCCGTAAAGATCTTTTCTACCCGATCCGGCGTGACCCCATTGATGATCTCATCATCCACTTTGATCACGGGGCCTTGCTCGCATTTTTCCAGACAGAAAGTGGCATGAAGATTGATGCGCTCTTTAAGCTCTGAATCTGCGGCCAATTTCATAAATTTCTGCAACGTATCATAGGCCCCATTCAAATAACAGCAGGTCCCGACGCAAACGGCAATATCCAATTGGTCTGGCTCTTGGCTGGTCATTAACTTAATCTCTTCCCCGCTAATCCGCCCCCGGTTGGAGTAAGCCGTGTGGAGGGCATCATGGGCCGCGTCACTGTTGGGCTTCGCCAGCCACCGCTCATAGAATTTACCTACCACCGGATTATCCTGGGCTTTCCGCAACTGGGAAAGTTTATCGGCATTATAGATTCCCTTGGCCCGTTCCTTTTTCGTCTCCATCGTCGGGGAGATCGGTTGTCCGGCGCCACCGACACAGCCACCGGGGCAAGCCATGACCTCAATAATATGGTAATCGGCCTTGCCTTCCTTGATCTCCTGGAGAAGAGCTTTAGCGTTTGCCAAACCATGGACCACCGCCACTTTAATCTCCTGACCGGCAATCTCCACCGTCGCTTCTTTCCGGTCGGCAAAACCCCGCACTGCTTCAAAGTTGATCTGGTCAATGGGTTGACCGGTTACAAACTCATGGGCGGCCCGAAGCACGGCTTCCGCCACCCCGCCGGTGGCGCCAAAGATGACACCGGCGCCGGTCGTAAAGCCAAAAGGCGTATCAAAAGATTCAATATCCAACTGGTCAAAGACCAGCCCCGCTTCGCGAATCATCCGGGCCAGTTCCTGGGTGGTCAGGACCAGATCCACATCCGGAACCCCGTCGGTGGCAAACTGGGGCAAAGCCGCCTCATATTTCTTCGCGGTACAGGGCATGATCGAGACCACGATAATATCTTCGGGTTGCTTCCCGATCTCCTGCGCCCAGTATTTCTTCACCAGCGAACCGAACATCTGTTGGGGGGAACGGCAGGAAGAAAGGTTTTTCAAATATTCGGCGGCATTGTGCTCAGCATACTTAACCCAGGCCGGGCAGCAGGAAGTAAACTGGGGCATTTTTTCTCCCTTTTGCAACCGGGTGATAAATTCGTGGGTCTCCTCAATCACCGTCAAATCGGCGGTGATCGAAGTATCAAACACCTTATCAAAACCTAAGCGTTTTAGTGCCGCTACCACTTTCCCGGTAACGATCTCACCGGCCGGTAAACCGAATTCTTCACCCAAAGCCACCCGCACCGCTGGCGCCACCTGCACAACCACCATCTTCTCCGGATCATGAATGGCCGCCCACGCCCGGTCGGTATCATCTTTGACCACAATCGCCCCGGTCGGACAAACCGCACCGCACTGACCACAATTAACACATTCCACATCGGCCAGGTTTTTATGGAAAGCCGGCGTCACCACCGTATTGGACCCCCGGCCGGAGAAATCCAGGACACCAATGCCTTGCACTTCGGCGCACATCCGGACACAATCGCCACAAAGGATACACTTGTTCGGATCCCGCACCAGGGAGTGGCTGGAATGGTCCAGCGGCAGTTTGACATCCCGCTCCCCGAAGCGGATTTTTTTCACACCAAACCGGTTGGCCAACTCCTGCAGTTTACAACTGCCGTTCCGGTCACAGGTTGTACACTCCCGGTCATGGTTGGCCAGTAACAGTTCAAGCACCGTCCGCCGGACCCGTTGCACCCGCGGACTGTTGGTCAGGATCTTCATACCCGGCGCCGGCGGGGTGGAACATGAAGCCATAATCCCCCGGCCTTCCACTTCCACTACACACATCCGGCAAGCCCCGTACAGGCTCAGCTCGGAATGATAACAGAAAGTGGGGATCTCAATCCCGATTTTTCTGGTTAATTCCAAAATATTCTTTTCCCCATTCAACTCCACCACTTGGCCGTCGATGAGTACCGTGTTTTTCTGTTCCATGCTTACCCCTCCTTAATGGCCTTAAACGGACAATTCTCAACACAAGCGCCGCACTTAATACACTTCGTCTGGTCAATGGTATAAGGTTTTTTCAGTTCGCCGCTGATCGCCTGAACCGGACAGGCGCGGGCACACTTGCTACAGCCTTTGCATTTTTCCGGGTCGATTGTATACCCTTTCAGGGCGGAACAGACCCCGGCCGGACATCTTTTCTCCACCACATGGGCGATATATTCATCTTTAAAGTATTTTAGCATCGTTAACACCGGGTTCGGAGCGGTTTTCCCTAAACCGCACAACGATCCGTCCCGGACGGCCTCCGCCAGCTCTTGGAGGAGCTCCACATCTTCCGGCCGGCCCTCGCCATCCACCGCCCGTTGTAGGATCTCCAGCATCCGCTTGGTCCCTTCCCGGCAGGGCACACATTTCCCGCAGGATTCATTCTGGGTGAAATTCATGAAGAAACGGGCCACTTCCACCATACAAGTGCTTTCATCCATGATCACCAAGCCACCAGAACCGATCATCGCCCCGGCTGCTTTTAATGAGTCAAAATCCAAGGGTAGATCCAGATGTTCCTCGGTCAGGCAACCGCCGGACGGTCCACCGATCTGGACTGCTTTAAACTTCTTACCACCCCGGATCCCACCGCCAATCTCAAAAACCACCTGGCGCAGGGTGGTCCCCAAAGGAACCTCAATCAAACCGGTATTGGCCACCTGGCCGGTGATGGCAAAAGTTTTCGTGCCGGTGTTTTGATCGGCGCCAATCTCACTAAACCAAGCGGCGCCCTTCACAATAATCTGGGCAATATTGGCAAAAGTCTCTACGTTATTGATCAAGGTCGGTTTACCCCAAAGCCCCGATTGGGCCGGAAAGGGCGGTTTCGGCGAAGGCATCCCCCGTCGACCTTCGATCGAAGCTAGAAGGGCGGTCTCTTCCCCACAGACAAAAGCGCCCGCGCCTTCTTTAATTTTCAGCTCAAAGTTAAATCCAGTGCCCAAAATGTTCTCGCCGAGCAGACCGTACTTCTTCGCTTCCGCAATTGCCGTTTTCAATCTTTGCACGGCCAGTGGATACTCGGCCCGGACATAAATATAACCTTCATCGGCCCCAATGGCATAACCGGCGATGATCATGCCTTCCAAGACCCGGTGGGGATCCCCTTCCATTAGACTCCGGTCCATAAAAGCGCCCGGGTCTCCTTCGTCACCATTACAAACCACATATTTTTTCGGCCCCTCTTCAATGCGGGTTAATTCCCATTTTCGTCCGGTAGGAAACCCGCCACCCCCCCGACCGCGCAGGCCGGAGTCGATAATTTCACGACAAACCTCCGCGGGCGTCATCTGGGTCAAGGCCCGTTTTAAACCTTCATAGCCATCGTTGACCACATATTCGCGAATATCTTCCGGGTCAATCTGACCACAATGGGCTAACGCCGTGCGTTGTTGATGATGGTAAAAGGGAATCTGGTGTTCCTCCGCGTACACTTCTCCGGTCAATGGATGACGATACAACAGACGTTCGACCGGCTTTCCACCGCTGACCAAAGCTTCTACTATCTCCGCCGCATCTTCGGCTTTCACTTTTGTGTATAGAATCCCCGACGGTTCCAAGCGGACTAAAGGTCCCATCTCACAAAAACCATGGCAACCGCTTTTTACCACGGCAACGCCGGTCTTCTCCTCTTCAAGTAAGAGATCGACGGTGACATATTCGCCCCGCGCTTCCACTTCTTGCTTTAAAGCCGCATAGACCTCAAGGGATCCGTTGGCAACACAACCGGTCCCGGCGCAAACCAGAATCCGCGCCTTTTCCCGGTCAAAACCCTGACGCCACTGGTTTTTTCGTGCTTCCAATTGGTTTAGGGTCTCCTTATTCATCTGCTGCATCCTCCTTTTCCAACTGATCAAGGATAATCGTAATTGCCTCCGGCGTCATTTGCCCGTATATTTTGTCATTGATCATCACAACCGGGGCTAAACCACAAGCGCCAAGGCATGAAACAGTCTCGACAGTGTAACGGAGATCATCGGTGGTTTTTTTCTTTCCTGATAAATTAACCCGTTTCTTAATGGCTTCCAACACCGGCTCGGACCCCCGGACATGACAAGCAGTCCCGTCACAAACCTTAATCACATATTTCCCCTTAGCTTCTAAAGAAAATTGGGCGTAAAAGGTAGCCACCCCGAATACACTGGCTGGTGAAAGCCCCAGGGCTGTTGCAATATAGGTTAGAATCTCCTCCGGTAAATACCTGTACTCTTCCTGGACTTCCTGCAGGATGGGGATGAGAGCCGATTGGGAACGGCCTAAACGGTTGATAATTTCATTGACTTTTTCAAACTTCCGTTGATAGTTGGTGTTACGTTCCTCCTTCGGCGCCCCGTTTACTTCTTGTTTCATCGCGCATTATCTCCTTTCCCTATGCTTGAAATAGTATCTCTAAAAATAAACCATCTCCACTTTTTTCCCCTTCTCTTCCAGGGTCTCGGCGATCTCCTTGACCACTTGCATTTTCAGGGCTAAATTCAGAGGCAAATCCGGGTTCTGATGAGCCGGGTTAAGCGCCTTCCCCACTAAAAATTTGATGCGATCACTCTCTAAAAAAATCTGGGCCAAAAGGGAAACGGCATTTTTCCGCCCCAAGTACTTTTTGCGGGCTTCTTCATCCTTCAACGCCTCTAAAGTCTTGCTTAAAGTGATAATTCCTTCGGTTACTAAATCCGCCCCCCGTAACCGGCCATAAGGGGGAACCTCTGGATCCAAGTTCTTCAGATCCACTTTAATATCGCTTCCCCACTCCCGGGCGATAATTGAACCGGTGGTTCCGCCACAAATTACTTTACTCCCCGGTTCCTCCCGGATAATCCGGGCAACTTTAGCGTCATCGGCCTTGTTTTGTGGCGGGCCTACCGCCACCGTCAAAGTCCGGGGCGTGCGGATTTTTAAAATTAAAGCGGTGGTGTCATCCCCCGGTCGCGAAGCATATAATTGGCCACAGGCGGTAATCAACCACTTACTCAAGGTTTGGGCATCGGGGTGTAGATTAACCAATTTTTCAATATAGGCGCTTACTTCTTCCCAACGCCACCCCAGATTTAAAACCCCCCCGATTCCGGCATGGATCACCCCGTCGGAAACAGTCACTAAAACATCACCAGGGGCTACTTGGAAACGGCTCTCCCGGATCGTCCGTCCGGCAATTTCCCGTTCGGACCAATTAAGGGAGAAAAGTTTGCCCGCCCGGATAAAGATGAGCGCCGGGTTATCAAACTCCGCCACATATCCCTGGCCCTCCCGGTCGATCCGGATAATCGTAAAAGTAGCATAGGCCAGATTCCTTTTTTGGCAGACCGGCAGGGTATTTGAGACGGTTTCAATGGTCTCCTCCAAGGTGGCGCCGTTCTTCACCATCGTTGCGATGATCTTCGCCGTTAACGTGGCGAGGATATTGGCTTTCACCCCACTTCCTAAACCGTCGGCCAGGACGGCCACTACCGTTTCGGGGGTACGGACCACCTCCACATGGTCGCCGCATAATTCTTCACCGAATTTAGCCAGGCTTGCCCATTCGGTATCGATGTAAATACTCATTGGATGCTCCCATCCCCGTTTTTAATTAGTTTAATTAGTTTTGAAAGGAGGACTTTGGTTTCCGCCGTCGTTTCCCCAAGCAACCCGGCGATCTCTTGCGCCACGCGCATCTGTTTATCGATAACTTCCTGCGCCTTCGTCAAAGTTTCACCTTTCATCAGCGCCAACTTCTCCCGTTGTTCATGTTCTTTCGTAATATCAACAAAGATCCCAATCAGGACATCGTCGGCTTCCGCATAGAAAATCGCTTGCCAAGTAACAATCCCATAAGCCGGATAGGCCACCTCACCGCAGACCAATTCTTTGGTCCGTAATGCTTCTTTAAAGGAGGTCGGATCAATTAATAGGTCTAAGTTCTTCCCCACCACCTGGTCTTGACGGCAGAGGAATTTCTGTTCAGCGGCGGGATTAACCTCTAAAATCTGTAAACTACTATCCACCACTAAAATAGCATTGGGAGTCATACTACAAATCAAGTTCGCCCGGGATTCGGCTTTAGCCCGCATATAAGGGATACACATATCAAGCTCGGCCATTCCTTCTAGCACGGCAATGGCTTTCTCCCGGCAGGAATTATAGCCGCAGGCCCCACAGTTGAGTTCATCTTCCGGTTTGGACTTACCGGTTTTACTTAGCACCCGGCGGATTGCTTCTTCGCTATGGGTTGTGGCCTTTAACTTCCGCTTGGCATAGGTGGTGAAAAGGGAAGGAACCGGTGGATAGTCTTTATCCGCTGGAGTTTGCGCACCGGAGTCCGTTCCGTCGGCGCTCTCCCGCCGGCTCCGGGTATAAGCTAACAAGCGTTGCCGCCGGCGATAAAGGCTTAGACCGCTCTCCAACCCCGGCCCCATTAAACACCCGCCCCGGCAGGCTAAAAGCTCGACCAAACGGAGACCGGCTTTGACTTCATCGAAACGGGCCAAAAAATCAATCACCGCTTCCAGACCGTCGATGGTTATGACTTCTTCGGCCAGTAAATCCGTATTCAGCCGTGCCGTCTTGGCTAAACCACCGGGGGTGGGGAAAATCCGGGCGGTCCCGCCACTGCGATCAAACTTCCCGGCCGTCTCCCGGGCCGGATCAATCCCTTCCTCCGCCAACATGGCTTTTAGTTCCTGGAAAGTCAAGACGGCATCAATACTTCCTTGAAGTTCCGCCCGGCTATACTCATCCTTTTTCCCAATACAAGGTCCGATAAAAACCACCTTTAAATCGGCGCCGTAAACGCTTTTCAAGAGCCGGCCATGGGCAATCATCGGCGAAACCACTGGCGCCAGGTATTGAATAAGCTGGGGATAATACCGTTCAATCAGGTTGACCACCACCGGACAGCAACTGGCGATTACCGCTCTTCCTTGCTGCTCCTCTACCAGTTTCTGATGCTCCCCCGCCACCAACTCCGCTGCTTCCGCCGTCTCGGTCACATAGGCAAAACCCAGCTTGTGAAGGGCGGAGACCAACCGGCCATAGTCGGAAAACTCGTCCAAGGCCACGAAGGAAGGAGCCAGACTAACCGCCAGCTTCTGTTTGGCGAGGAGAAAGTCACGGACTAACCCTTTTCCATCCTGCACCTTCTTGGCCTGTTGCGGACAGACCAGTACACAATGGCCATCGGCGATACAATGGCTCTCCACTACTTCCGCATGTCCACCGGTAACCCTAATGGCTTTAACCGGACAGGAACGGACACACTTGTAGCAGTCACGGCAACTAGCCTCAATGGTCGAGATGATCCCCATCACGCTTCCCCTTCCTCCCGGCTTCGTCTACGTCGGCCAGGACATGTTGGTAAAAAAAGGCGTCAATATTCTCTTCCGTCAGGGCCGTATAAAGACACCCTTCGAAAGAAACCGTAACCCCGGCCTGACACTGACCCAAACAAAAACTGGCTTTCAGTTCCACCCGGTCGGTAAGCCGATGTTCTGCCAAAAGCTGTTGTAATCTTTTAATGACGGCGTAAGATCCGAGTAGATGGCAAGAACTCCCCACACAAACCGCGAGTGTTTTCATATAACCCCTCCTTGCCAGGACCTTTACATGTGAAATATTTCACATGTCGGGATGAAAAAATTACCCGAACTTCCTTGCTAAATGATGGGAAAGGGTTAAAATCCCCACCACCAGGTCTTCGTACTGCACAATAACATTTTTGGGGACCACCAACCGCACCGGGGCGAAATTCCAAAGGGCTTTAAACCCTGCTTGAACCGCCATGTTGGCCACCGTCTGCGCCACCGCGCCCGGAACGGTCAACACCGCGATTTCCATCCCCAATTCTTCTTTCTGACTAGCCAATGCGGTTAGCGGAAAGACGGTTAATTGCCCACTAGTTGTTCCCCATTTGGATTGGTCAATATCGAAAAGGGCTGCCACTTCCAGACCGTGCTGTTTTAAACCGGTATAGCCGGCTAAAGCCAGCCCCAGCTTTCCGGCGCCAATAATCGCTAACCGGCGTTTTTTGTCCATCCCCAGAATCTCTTTGATTTTGGCCAGGAGATAGGCAACGTCATAACCGGCCCCGCGAATCCCCAGACTACCAAAGTAGGAGAGATCCTTCCGAATTTGACTGGAAGTAACCCCAACCTTCCGCGCCATCTCCTCCGAGGAAACCAGCGCAATGTTTTGGTGGTTATACTCGGTTAACACCCGAAAATACATGGGAAAACGGGAAATAGTCGCTTTCGGAAACATCACTAGTCCTTCTGGCATCGGTATACCCCTTGTGATTATTTTCACAATCTCAAATTCATTGTAACCCATGATCGCAACTTTGCCAAGAAAACCTTTGTTAATTGTGGGTAAAGAGAAAAGAACCGCGGTCCAAACACCGGGTTCTTTTCCCTCACCATCTTTTCTACGGATTTTCCCAGATAATTAATTCATCCAATCAGATTAACCGAAAAAGGGCATCCTCTCCCTACCCCATACTTTACCGGCCTTTGTTTTGGATAATGGTTTCCGCCCTTTCCCTTTGATTAGGAAAGAGATCGGCGGGCACATGCTCACCGCCCATGGTATTACGCACAAGAAAACGGGCACAGTAGGTATAATCCCCTTGACAATAATTGCGCTTGTAAATTGTGGAGGTAGCCGGCATATTCTTCATTTGATCATTGAAAAAAACACAACCGGCAATCATTGGACAATTTGCCATCTCTCTGCTCCTTTCCCTGTTGTGTCCGGAATTGCTTAGTTTGATTTGACAAGCCCTATAAAATGGATTTGTTTAGTCGTTAGCAATTCCCAATGCTGTAACCGGCCGTAGAAAAGACGGGCAAACGACACAAAAAAACCCCCGAATGGGGTATTAGCTGCTTTAATAGTGGTGCCAAGGGACGGAATCGAACCGCCGACACGGGGATTTTCAGTCCCCTGCTCTACCGACTGAGCTACCTTGGCACGAATTGATTTACAGATGGCGGAGCCGACGGGGCTCGAACCCGCGATCTCCAGCGTGACAGGCTGGCATGTTAGCCGACTACACTACGGCTCCATTCGTTAAATGGTGGTCGCGACTGGACTCGAACCAGTGACCTCTGCGATGTGAACGCAGCGCTCTAACCAACTGAGCCACGCGACCGGTACTAGAGATTATAACATGATTCCGGTTGAGAGTCAATGACTTCGGTAAAAACCTGCCGGTTGACCGGCAGGTGTAATTACATATTGGTAGTCCCAAGGGGATTCGAACCCCTGCCGCCGCCGTGAAAGGGCGGTGTCCTAACCCCTAGACGATGGGACCAAATGGTGGGTCATCGGCGACTCGAACGCCGGACACCCTGATTAAAAGTCAGGTGCTCTACCGCCTGAGCTAATGACCCAAAAAACAACGCTTACTTATAATACAATATTTTATCTTTGCTGTCAACAGTTGTTTTGTAATTTTTTTTGGATCTTTGATGCTTCTTCCCCCTGTTTAAGCTGGAAAGACAGAATCATCAGACTCTCCCCAAGGTGAACATGTTCTACACAAACGTTCGCGGGAACCTTGAGGGAGACCGGCGCAAAATTCCAGATCCCTTTGACCCCATGCCGGACCAGGAGATCGGCAATTTCCTGGGCCACCACCGCTGGTGTACAGATGATTCCGATCTCGGCTGGGGCCGTTGTCAAGTAAGCCCCGAGCTCCCGAACATCTTTAACCGTCAAGTTATTAATGGTCTTCCCGATCACCTGCGGGTTTTGATCAAAAAGGGCTTCAATAATAAACCCCCGCCTCGCAAAATTATGATAGTTGGCGATGGCCCGTCCCAGATGACCGGCGCCGACCAACACCATTTTCGTTTCGGTATTAATTCCTAAAATTTTGTTGATCTCCGCTAAAAGATAACTAACCCGATACCCATAGCCCTGCTGACCAAAGGAACCAAACAGGCTCAAATCTTGGCGCACCTGGGAAGCATTGATCTTCATCTTCGCCGCCAATTCCCGGGAAGAGATCCGTTCTACTTCTTTCGCGGCCAGATCCGACAATAAGCGCTGATAGCCGGGTAATCTTTTGACCACGGTTAAAGGAATCCCTTTGCACCTCGTCTTTTCTGTAGACAAACTAAGCCACCCCCTTCTTTATTTTCCCCTTTTATTTTGGCATACTTTGTTATAATCTATAACAATTCTGTTTTCATTATAACGTTTTTTACCCGATCCGTAAAGATAAAAGAAAAGAACAAGGCAAGAAGTGAATCCTTGCCTTATTCTTGACGTTTTTTCCCCAAATTCCTGTTTAAAAGAATCTGGTGTTGAAAGCCTAGTTTTTTGCGATCGTCAATTCCCTTTCCTACATCACGATATTGACCAGATTGTGTTTTTTATGGCAGAACGAACGCTGCATCGAGTTTATTTTGGGGAAAAGCTGGACACCGGTGACCACGTCGACTTGGGCCCATTCCGAAGCCTTGACTAGAATGTGGGCGACCACTTTTTGGCGCAGGATGAACCGGGCAGCCGCGTCGACATCCTTATCTTCACTAAGTGGCTGTGGCCGGCGGGGAACTAATTGATAGTCGGTGTCAATATCCACTAAGTGGTTTTGGATTTCGATAAAATCCGAAGGTTTAACCCCCGGAATCTCTACCGTCAACATATAGGGGATATCTTCCGCGATATGACGGACAAAATTTTTGGTGTCTACATAGAAGACCTGTTTATGAATGATTCCTTGTTTTACCACTTTGTTTTCGAAAACATGATCCTCAAAGGGTCCGAGGCGGGCATCGATCTTATCAATTTTAATCGCATTAATCGGGATTTCGCTTTCCACCACGACCTGAGCAACCTTTTCACCGATCACCCGCAAAACCTTTAGCCGTTCCGTCGTCAACGCTAAATTCTGTTTATGAATAATCAATGATTCACCCCCCTTTCGGGAAGAGCTGAGGTGGATCTCTTCCTCTAACGTATCTTATGAAAGAGCCTTCCCCGGTGAACTGTTAAGAAGGTATGATTTATTGTTCAACTAGTCCGCTGTTACTAGTGGTAATCATATGTTACAATAGTCAAGTGACCATCTGAAGAAAGCCTTTTGCGTTGTAACCGCTAAAAATGATTCCAATCCAATCTATGGTGGTTTCTGTTAAAGCCAAGGGCAACGCAAATAGCCCAATGAAAATGGGGGTTTATCATGCCAACCAACTACTATTCTGCGCTTTTACTATTTTTTATTGCCTTGATCTGGGGGGGATCCTTTATCATCGTCAAGGAGTCCTTGACCGTTCTCTCCCCGCTCGCCGTCATTGCTCTCCGCTTCACCCTCGCCTTTTGTTTCTTGTTTTTGGTCTACCGCCGGACGGTAGGGCGCCATTGGCGGACTACGCTTCGGCCGGGTTTCGGTTTAGGGATCATTTTAACCTTGGCCTTTGCCACCCAGACCATCGGTTTAAAATTCACGACTCCTTCCGTCTCGGCCCTGCTTACGGGAATGAACGGGATCTTTGTCGCTCTGCTCGAGGCCTTTTTTTACCAAAAAAAACCGGCGCTCCTTTCCCTGCTGGGTTTAATCACCGCCACTTTTGGACTGGCCTTAATTACCTGGCCCTCATCGGCCCGGCAACTTCAGCTGAACCCGGGCGTTCTTCTAACCTTAGCCTGCGCTCTGTTCTTTGCTTGGCATATTGTCGCCACTAGCCGGGCGGTAACCCGCTATAATCCCCAAACCTTGACCGTAATTCAATTTGCCGTTGTCGCCCTAACCGCCTGGTGCTTTGCTCCTCCCGGAATTCCCTCGCTCCATCTTAAGCTTCAAACTTGGGGCGCCCTCTTCTACCTAGGCCTCCTTGCCACCGCCATCGCCTTCCTCTGCCAGTCGGTGGCGCAACGCCGGATCACCCCCGTCATGACGGCAGTAATTCTTGCCACCGAACCAGCCTTTGCCACCCTTTTTTCCATTGTCTTCGGCTATGAGCCCCTAACCTGGAAATTGGTGCTCGGGGCGTTCTTCATGATCAGCGGTATCATTTTAAGCGCGGTGGGAGAATCTTTCCGCGGGGAAGTGGGTAAAATGATCCCATGAGTTCTGTGCACGAGGTTAAAGATGAACCGTCAGCAGACAATAACCCTTCTTCTCCTAACCACCGGCCTATTGCTCTTTTCTTCCTTACCCACGCGGGGAGCCGTCCCCGGAAAAATTACCCTCCTCCTGCTGGACCGGGTTTCCCTCACTGAGTTATTCACCGAAGCCGGTCCTTTTTTAAAGGAAAAACTACAGACCAGCGCCGGGGCCTTGATCACTACCAATACGGCAGGAACGCGCAACCCCGGTAATACCCATGCCACTTTAGGGGCAGGAGCGCCCGCGCTTAGTGATCAAGCGGGGGGCTTGGCTTTGACCCTTGATGAGAACTGGATGGGAGTTGAAGCCGACCAGCTCTACCAGCAGCTTACCGGCCTACCGGCTACCGGGAACGTAATCATGCCCCGTCTCCCCGAAGCCCACCGGCTGAACTTTGCACCAACCCGGGCTGCTGTCCCCTGTTTATTGGGGACGGTCCTGAAGGAAAACCACCTGACCACTGCCGTCTTGGGTAATAGCGACCCGGCTCCGCCACCCGCCGGCACGACCAGCGCCTATTACCGCTTCGGTCCTTGGTTGGCCGCCAACCAACAAGGACAGGTTGATTACGGTGACGTTGGTCCCCGCACCTTACAGCGGGCGGAGGGCATAATCCCCTGGGAAGCAAACTACCGCTATCTAGCTGAACAATACCGGATTTTACGGGAAAAGGCCGACTTCCTTCTCCTGGAGCTAGGCGATTTCGCCCGCCTGGATGCTTTAAACTCCTATCTTTATGACCGGCGCATCCAAGAAGAAAAGCCCCGTTTATTTGAACGTTTGGACCAATTTCTCCGCACCCTTTGGCCCTTACTCGATTGGGACCAAGATCTGCTCATCTTATTGGCGCCTACCCCTCCGCAGGTGAATTTAAAGCAAGGCGCCTATCTTACACCCTGCCTCTTCTGGGGGAAGGCCTTTCCCCCCGGACTCCTTTTCTCGCCAACCACCCGCCAACCGGGTCTCGTCGCCAATGTCGACTTGGCCCCGACCATTCTCCACTTTTTTAACCTGCAGACCCCGGCGGCGGTCACCGGTCGTTTGGTCTCCCCGCTTCCCGGTAAGGACCTCTCCACTTTGCTTGGGATGGAAAAAAAGATCAACACGATCAGCCTCTTCCGGCGGAAAACCCTCCCTGTCTTTGTGAACACCACCGCCTTCCTCCTCCTCGGACTTTTACTGGGCGCCATGGCGCTGAAGAAATACGCCCGGACGGGGGAAATACCCTTTCTTACGCAGACCCCTTTGCTCTCCTTTGTTTTCTTCCTCTCCACTCTCCCGCTGGCCTTACATGTAGCCTCTCTCCTCCCCCTCTTCTCCTTATGGGGGTTTGTTGGCGCCGTGGGCGGCTTCGCCCTTTTCTTCACTTTTGCCGGTTTGAGGTGGAAAAAGAGAAAAAGCTTCGGTCCTTGGCCACTGATTCTTCCCTTAGTCCTTTTCTCCCTCTTGCTCCCCAGCGACCTTTTCGCCGACGCCCCGTTGACCAAAACTTCGGTTCTCGGCTATGACCCGATGCTTGGCGCCCGCTATTATGGAATCGGTAATGAACTAGCCGGTTTGTTCCTCGGCAGTATCCTGGGGATCCTGCTTTGGCTTGGGCGACAGCCGAAGAATAAACCTTTCTGGTCTCGGGCTGATCTGCTTTTTTTCGCCACCGTTGTGCTCTTAGCCCTCCCCGGATTGGGAGCCAATTTTGGGGCGGGCCTGACCGCGGTGGCGATCGCCCTGATCCTTTTTATTAGTCAAAGGCCGACTGTTCAATGGTCCCGCCAATTACTCATCGGCCTTTTGGTCTTCGTCCTTTTTGTGGCAGTACTCCTGGTCAGTGATTATTTACTCGGCTGTCCGGAGAACCAGTCCCATTTTGGCCGGTTGATCCAGGATTACCAGAAACGGGGCTTAATCGCCATCGGCCAGATCGTTTTACGTAAACTTCAAGTCAACCTACGCTTGCTTTCTTCCCGTTGGACTTGGCTTCTTCTTTCCTCTCTGTTCAGCTTTGTCCTTGCGGCCTTAACCGACGACCACCGTTCTTCCCGTCTCCTCCTCCGCGCCGCCCTGGGCGGTGGTTTGGTCGGACTCCTCTTTAACGATTCCGGTCTGGTTTTTACCGCTTTTTTCTTTTACCCATTGGCCACCACTGGTCTTCTCACCTTGCTAGTGGGAGAGGAGCATTAAACAACGGAGGCAAAATGCCTCCGTTGTCACTCCTTACTGCTGCTGTTGGGGTTGAGTAGTGAAACCAGGAATCGAGCTTAAGACCGATGGCCCCCCTGGACCCACACTGAGGTTCTGGTTGGGCTGAGGCGTATTAACCGTCTGTCGGAAGGCCGACGTTGCCTGGTAGGCAGCCTGATCCGCCAACGACCGTTGGGCAGCCTCGATCATTCTTTTCACCATATGACCGCCAACGGCCCCACAATCACGGGCGGTCATGTACCCCCAATAGTCGCCCTGAATCGGCTGGGTATTGATGTTCAACTCATTGGCCACTTCGTACTTAAATTGCTCCATCGCTTGGGCGGCCTCTTTGACCATTAAGGTATTGCTTCTTTGTCCGGCACCCATATGTAGCACCTCCCTTCGATCATTATCTTTCCCAAGCTTAGGGAGGTAAAACTAGTTTTCCTTTGGGGGTTTTGGCGATTATAAACAAGGAAAACAGGGCAATTATTTTTCCCTTTCTCTGTTTCTTCCTGCTCTCTGCTTTCCAGTTGCTTTCTGATCCAGCCGGACCAAGCGGTAACGGGATAAAAAACGGAGGCCGAGTCCGGCGACGAACAAGAGACCGGTGACGAATAATAACTGGGCAGCCGACAGATACCACCGGCGGAAGAAACCACCGGTGACCAGGGAGCGGACGGGAAGGCTTCCTCCAGTTATTTTTACCGTTCCTAACAAGAGATAAGTGTAGCCACCGGCAATGACGGCATGGAGCACCCGGGCAACAATGAAGGGGCGGATCCTTAAATCGGTACCATGGATCACACTCATCACCTGCCCCAGCACAGATAACCCGCTCCAGGCGATCACCGCGGAAGCCACAATTAACCGGTCCCCTAAAACCGCCGCCGACTTCGCCGCCGCCATTGTCCCTAAATCAATTTCAAAAAAACCTTTTACCACGGCTGCACCTAAGGCCGGGTCCAAACCAAACAGTTTCAGTCCTCCTTCAACTCCCGGTAAAAGATAGCGGAGAAGCTGGACCTCTTCCAACACCTGGTACAAAACGGCAAAAAGAACAATAAACCCGCCAATCATCAGAAGGGTGGAGATGGAATCCTTGACCGCATCGGCTAAAAGCTGACCAAAAGGACGGTTATCTTCCCGACGGGCTTTATTCATCTCCGCCAACGCCCGTTGGAGGATATTTCCTTCCTTCCGTTCTTCAACCGTAGAGGACTGGTCCGCACGCCCATAAAACCGAAAAATAAATCCGACCGAAAAAGCGGCAAGATAATGCGCAATGGCGATGGTGACCCCTAATTCAGGGTAGCCAAACATCCCGACCGCCACTGCACCAAACATAAAAAGGGGATCAGCCGTATTCGTGAAGGCCAACAAACGTTCGCCTTCAATTTTGGAACACAATTTTAAACGCCGGAATTTCCCGGTGATCACCGCATCCATCGGGTAACCGGCGGCCAAACCCATGGATAAAGCAAAGGCGCCCACTCCCGGCACATTGAAGACCGGTCTCATCAGTGGTTCCAGAAAAACCCCAATGAAATGAACCACCCCAAGCCCAAGTAGGATTTCGGAGAGGATAAAGAAAGGCAGAAGGGAAGGCAGCACGATTTCGCCAAAGATGGCCAGCCCCTCTTTGGCTGCAGTCAGTCCCTCTTTAGGATAAATTGCCAAAGATAAAGTAATCAGCGTGAAACATAATGCCGTAAAATACAAAAGGCCTTTCCGCCCTGAAATTGTGATCCGGCCCATCAATATTTTTCTCTCCTTTCAGCCTTACTCCAGCCCCTTGTTGGTTCTTCCCAACAGAAAACACTGCACCTAATTCCTACTGCCCACCACAATCAAGATTACTCCTAAAGCAATCAGACCAACCTTGAACGGGGAGATTTTTACGGCCACGGAGATCAAGCCTAATCCGCTGACCAGTAAAAAGATGATTGGTCCCAGGAGACCGAGGATGGCATTGAGCTGAAGCGCAGTTTCCATTTTTTTTAGGCGCAAAAATAAAAAGGCGGCGCCAATCTCCAAACAGCCCGAGAGGATCCGGAGCACCGACATTCCCAATAAATTACGGCTTTCGATCGCAGACACCTCACTTCGTGACTAAACCCAGCAGTTTTAGGAGAACAGCTGTTAAGCCGGCGGCGGCTAACGGACCGACCGGAACGCCTTTGAAAAAGGAGACCCCCAAAACGGTCCCGATGACCAGCCCCACCATGACTTCGGGTTTGATGTGTAAAAGACCCAAGCCTTGGCCACAAAGATAAGCGGCGGCAATACCGCCGATGATCGCGACTAAACCGGCAGGGGTGGCTATTATTTGTAAAAGTTCTTTCCCTCCAATCTTCTCTTTAGTTAAAGGAACCATCACCGCAATCAGTAAAAACAGCAACCCCCACTGTAAAGCATGTCTTTCCACGATTTTCATCAGCATTGAACTGTTCAGCAGCTTCATCACCAGCAAAGATCCGGCGCTGGCCGCCACCAGACTATTGCCAAAGACCAGTCCTACCACTAAAAAAACCAAGAGGAGCAGGTTCGCCTTGAACAATTTTTTCACCCCGCCCCCCATTTTTATGTTGGAACTTTGTCATTTATGACTCCCCGTCCGACCGGAAAAGTCCATAAAAAAACCGCCCACTGGACGGTTTCCTTAATCAAACTACCTCTTGACAATTTTCAACATCCCGGAGTCGTTCGATGTTGGCTCCGGCCTTCCTTAGCTTCTCAACCATTCTCTCATAACCGCGGTCAATAACTTCGGCCCCGGAGACCAGGGTCACTCCTTCCGCCGCTAACCCGGCAATCACCAAGGCAGCACCAGCCCGCAAATCCGTAGTTTCCACCGGCGCCCCGCTCAACGTAGGAACGCCTTTAATAATTGCCCGGTCCCGGTCGACACGGACATCGGCGCCCATCCGCGTTAGTTCGTCCAAATAACGAAAACGGTTATCAAAGATGGTCTCCCGGATGATACTGGTCCCCTCCGCAATGGACATCAACACCCCAAAGGGCTGTTGTAAATCGGTAGCAAAACCCGGGTAGGGCGCAGTCTCCAGATCGGTGCTCATTAAAGGACCCTGCGCCGCCACGCGGATCGTGGTTTCTCCCTCTTCCACCAAGGTTCCGGTCTCCCGCAATTTCATAATCGGCGTCCGCAGGTGATCGGACATCACATTCTCCAGGATCACATCGCCCCCGGTGGCGGCCACGGCAATCATATAAGTGCCAGCCTCAATCCGGTCGGGAATAATTGGGTGTTCCGCCCCTTGCAGTCTTTTCACCCCTTGGATCCGGATCACCTCGGTCCCAGCTCCCCGGATGCGGGCGCCCATTGAATTTAGAAGCACAGCCAGATCCACAATCTCCGGCTCTTTCGCCGCATTTTCCAAGGTAAAAACCCCCGGAGTCAGGCTGGCCAAATACATCAGGTTAACGGTGGCGCCGACACTACTCCGGTTGATAAAAAATCGGTTCTCCACCGGTGTTCCCATTTTTGCTTTCATTAATCCGTGTTCAATATTGACCTCCGCTCCCAAAGCCTGGAAACCCTTGATATGAAAATCAACAGGACGGGGGCCGAGAAAACATCCACCTGGGAGGGGGATCTCAGCGGCCTTCAGCCGGGCGAGCATCAACCCTGCCACATAAAACGATCCCCTTAATTTCCTTGCCAATTCATAGGGGATCGCTTTCATCCGTAGTCCGGAACCGTTAATCAACACCTTCCCGGGGGCTTGTTCCTCAACCTTAACGCCAACCTCCCGTAAAATCTCCGCCAGGACAACCGCATCCAAATCTTGAGGAAAGTTCGTCAGGATCACATCTTCTTCGCCCAACGCGGCGCCCACCATCAAAGCCAGACTACTATTTTTGGAACCACTGATCCGAATCGAGCCTTTTAATCTATTACCCCCTTCAATCCGAAAAAAGGACATTTAAACCCCCTCGCTTTCCAGATAATACCGGACTAGTTCCTCAAGAATCTGATCCCGATCCAATTTCCTAATCAAAACACGGGCGTTTTTATGGCTGGTTATATAAGCCGGATCTCCGGAGAGCAGGTAGCCGACGATCTGATCAAGGGGGTCATAACCCTTTTCCGTTAAGGCGTGACATACTTCTTTCAGAATCTTTCTGACCTCCAACCGGTCCTCATCCTTTGCGGAAAAACGGATGGTTTGGTCATTCACTGGCTTTACCTCCTTAACACCAGGATACAAAAGATGTATGGTATCCCAGCCTAAAATTGGCTACGCAAATATTATTTGTCTTTTTACAAAATAAACCCGTCTTAGGAAGCAAGTTCATCTTTTTTCAAAAAAAGGTTAAGTTCCACTTGCCCGGAGAAAATGGAAATCGGCACAGTTAAGGTCGTCGTGATGTGTTTGAGGAAATCGGGCACATTTCCATCCATCAAAAGCAAGGGGGGAGTAATATTACATCGGTATCCCACCTCTGACAGGTTGGTACTGGCTGTACCGACAATAATATTCTTCAGTTCGCACAAGGCGCTCTTTCCCATC
The DNA here is from genome assembly GCA_012837715.1 of Bacillota bacterium. Taxonomy (GTDB): domain Bacteria; phylum Bacillota; class UBA4882; order UBA10575; family UBA10575; genus Capillibacterium. The sequence continues at coordinate 61,987 of DUQR01000027.1, forward strand.
TCATCAATGGTTGGTTCCTCCACACCCAGCATACGACCGATGATCTTTTTGGCCGTCTCCCGGTCCATCCCGCAAATAACCTGACCCTGCAAGTCGCCCAGGACACCTACTAAAACAGCTAATTCATACTTGTGCAAGGGATCCTCGGAGAAAAAAGGTTTGCCTGTTTCGACGTCCGGATCCAACATCGTAGCCATGACAGTATGCACGGCACGGACAAATGAATCAATATGTTGAAAAGTCATGTTTTCTCCCCCTATTCTGTGCTCATTTTCGCGTTGCCCAGCTGCTTCAGGTCGGCAATCACCTGAGCGGGGTCATCCCGATTTTTAAAAATATATGTTCCAGCGACTAGAAAATCAGCGCCAGCGGCCACCACCTCCGTGGCAGTTTCCCGGTTAATGCCACCATCAACGGCAATCCGGCAGTCAAGGCCGTCTGCGACGATCTTCTGCCGTAGTTCCCGGATCTTCGCTAAAACACCCGGGATCAAAGTCTGTCCTCCAAAACCCGGATTTACCGTCATTAAGAGGACAACCTTCAGTTCTGGGAGAACCAAATCGATGGTATTGAGGGGGGTAGCCGGATTTAAAGCAACCCCGGCTTCTTGACCCGAGGCTTTGATCATTTGCACTAAACGGTGGAGATGAACCGTGGATTCCACATGCACAATCACCCGGGAAGTACCGGCTGCACGAAATGTTTCTATATGAAACTCCGGATTATCCACCATCAGGTGGGCTTCAAAGGGCAGGCGGGAATGGGCTTTTAATGCTTTGGCCACCGCCGGGCCGAAGGAAAGGTTAGGAACAAAATGTCCATCCATAATATCCAAATGGAGCCAATCGGCAGAGGCTACTTTCTCCACTTCGGAACGGAGATTCGCAAAATCGGCGTTGAGAATCGAAGGGGCGACTTGAATTCCACTGATCGTGATCAACTCCTTTGTTGCTTCCGATTATGTCCTGTTCGTTGGTATTTCTGTTCCTCCCATTTTTTCAACTCCGCAAGAAAGATTAAATAATGTTCATAGCGCCAGGGATAGATGGCGCCAGCTTGTACTGCCGCTTTTACACCGCAATCCGGTTCCTGCTCATGTCTACATCCTTGAAACCGGCAATTCTCCGCCGGGCTGGTAAATTCGGGAAAACAACCAGCCAGATCCGACCGGGAGATAAAATCCAAATCCAATCGGGTAAAACCGGGGGTATCGAAAATATAACCATCCCCTTCCGGGAGCGGGATCAACCTTACTTCGCGGGTTGTATGGCGTCCGCGACCAATTTTCGCGCTGACCGCTCCGGTCTGTTGGTTCAAACCCGGAATCGCCATGTTAAGCAAAGCCGACTTTCCGACGCCCGAAGGGCCAGCCAGAGTCGTGGTCTCACCGTGTAAAGCGCTGAGCAAATCCGCTTTCCCCTGTCCGTTTTTGGTGCTGGTACAAAGGGTGGTATATCCAATTCTTCGGTAAGGTTCAGCGTTTTCTTCAGCAGTCTTTGCATCGACCAGATCGGATTTATTTAAGATAATTACGGTGGGAAGCTGGTAAGCTTCTAACATCACCAAAAAACGGTCCATTAATAAATAGTTGTAATCGGGGTTTTTATGCGCAAAAACCAAGGCCACCTGGGTAACATTAGCCACAAAAGGCCTTTTCAGCAGGTTAGTCCGGGGAATTACCCCTTCAATCACAGCCTGGTCGGGAGGGATTAATTCATAATCAACCCAATCACCGACGACGATTCCATCGGTCTGCCGCAGTTTGCCCCGGGGCGCCGCCGTAATCATCGCTCCGTCTTCAGTGCTAAGATAGTAAAAACCACCAATAATGCGCATAATCCGCCCGACCGGCAATCAAACTCCTCCCGCTTCTTGGCTTACCCCATATTACTCATCCCGTTCCGGCGTAAAAAGATACTCGGAGGTTGCCCCCTGATAAGTCCCGTTTTCCTCCGCCATTGGTTCTGAATTGACCCCAGCCGGACCGGAACTAACGACAAAACTCATCTCGGTATTCAACGGAACCACCTCACCGGGGAGAGGGCGCTGGTCCAATATATTCCCCTTCTGATAGGGACTGGTCTGGTACATCACCGAATTGTTAAAAACCAAACCAAGACTGGCCAGTTCTGATTGGACCTTAAGCAAGGAAGCGCCGATAAAATTGGGCACTTCTACGTATTCCGGGCCAAGACTGCGGTAAATATCAACGGCGGCTCCTTTTTGAATCTTCGTGTTAGGCGCCGGTTTCTGCCGGACAATCCGGTCTTTAGGCACATTTTTATTGCTCTCGGAATAAACATCACCCCGTTTTAAACCGGCTTGGTCTAATAGAATTTCAGCTTCAATTAAGGTTTTACCAGTTAAGTCGGGCACAAGAACCGTCTCAATTCCCGAACTTAATACTACGTCGACTTCCCGTCCCCGCCGCACGATCATCCCGGCCTTCGGAACCTGAGAAAGGACCCCATTCGGCTGAACCCGCTCATTGGCTTCCCGCTTAACGACGTTTAACTTTAAACCATTTTCCGCCGCTAATTTCTCCGCCTCACTAAACTCAAAACCAACAAAATCCGGGACAGTCACTTCCGGGCGGGGAGGAATTAAATATAAATACCCCAACCCGGCCAAGCCTAAAGCTATACAAAGTGAAGCAAAAATAATACTAAAGCTAAGAAAGGACTTTTTGAACCCCTTTTTTTCGGCAGTCGGGTTGTTCGTCGGCGCCGCTTCCAGCTCCAGAGGCAACTCCAAAACTTGAGTGGGGTAATCTTCCATCTTATTTTGATCCGGCTTTAATCCTAAAATCTCCTGAAGATCCTTACTTAATACCAAAGCCGAAGGGTATCGCTTTTCCAAATCCTTCGCCAGGGCCCGTTTTAGTAAATCCACTACTCTTTTGGGGTAGGTGGCGGCCAGTTGGCCTAATAAGGGCGGTTCCTCCTGTAAATGCTTGAGGGCGATGGCAATCGGACTTTCGCCCGTAAAAGGCACCTCCCCGGTGAGCATCTCATAAAGAATACAACCTAAAGAGTAAAGATCCGACTGGGGTCCGACCGGAATACCCTTCGCCTGCTCGGGTGAGAAGTACTGCACCGACCCCATTACGACGCCAGTTTGCGTATAACCACTAGCCGTTACGGCGCGGGCGATCCCGAAGTCGGTAACCTTAACCATCCCTTCCTCAGTCATCAGAATATTGTGGGGTTTAATATCCCGGTGGACAATGTTATGCTCATGGGCATGACGCAAGGCGTCACTTATTTGGAGTGTAATCCGTAAAGCCTGGTTTAAAGGGAATGGCGCCTCCTCATTGATCAATTCTTTCAGATTACGACCGGCTATATATTCCATTACAATATAATGAATATCCCCATCCTGCCCCACATCGAAAATATTCACCACATTGGGATGGGAGAGACTGGCCGCCGCCTGTGCTTCCCGGCGGAAGCGTTCGACAAATTCCCCGTCCGCTGAAAACTGAGCACGAAGAATCTTAATCGCCACCACCCGTTGGAGAAGAGTACATTCGGCCTTATATACTAAGGCCATCCCTCCCTCACCGATCAGTTCAAGAATTTTATATCTATTGCCCAACAGACATCCTATCACTAAATTCACCTCAATGGGCCGAAATACCCCAATAATCTTCGATTAACCACATGAAAACGGATTAGGAACAAATTATTTTTTTCTCCACAAACAAGCTAAAATCCTGCCCTAAAATGAAGAGCTTTAGAGAAAAGCAGTAATGGCGGAGACATTATCAAGCCCGCCCCGATCATTTGCCGCCGCCACCAAAGAATCAGCCGCCCTCTGGGGAGATTCTTCCCTCCCAAGGACAGCGCCGATCTCCTCATCGGAAAGCATCACCGTAAGCCCGTCGGAACAAAGCAATAAACGGTCTTCGGCAACCACCGGAAACTCTTGATATTCCGGTTCAATCGGCCCCGGCGCGCCTAATGCCCGGGTTAAGATATTCCGTTGCGGATGGTTTTTCGCTTCCTCCGGTGTGATCCCGCCACTCCGCACCAATTCGGTGACTAGCGAATGGTCGGTGGTCAGTTGCGTACAAGTCCCCCGGCGCCAAAGATAGGCACGGCTGTCACCAATATGGGCCACATATAGCCGGTCTCCTTCCACCTTGGCCACCACTACCGTTGTGCCCATCCCTAAGCATTCCTGGTGTGCGCTGGCATAGGCCAGCAAGGCCTCATTGGCTTCGTTCAATGTAGCAATGAGGGCGGTTTTAAAATCGGGGCCTGCCGCTTCTAGGGCTAACACCCGTTCCACCACTAAAGCGCTGGCCACTTCCCCCGCCTGATGACCCCCCATCCCATCCGCTAAGACCAAAAGCATCCCCTTGCAGCCGATACTGTCCTCATTGACCGCTCTTACTTTACCAACATGGGTGGCCATTCCTACCTTCATCTCTACCCACACCTCGCTACTTTCTCTCACTCAGCCGATCTTTCACCCGCTGGCTGCGTAGAGTTTTTTTCCCCAAGCGCCATCACTTTAAGGACGGACTCCCCCAGTCGGATTTCAGCGCCAGGAGAGATAAATGTGCTGGTAATCCGTTGATTATTATAAAAGGTGCCATTGGTGCTTTCCAAATCTTTTAAGAGAAAAGCCCGTTTTCTCCCGTGGTATTGCAAGACGGCATGTTCACGGGAGACTTTCGGATCTTTTAATTGAATATGGCTTTGGGCTTGACGGCCAATTTTCACATTCATAGGCGTCAACAAAAACTCCCGTCCACAATCGGGACCGGCAGTTACCACTAACGCCAGGGACGGAACAGTGGACTGGTCTTTAATCCGGGCAAAAACTTTCGTCTCGTCGCCGATGGTTGCTTGCTCACCGACCGCCACCGTCTCCTCTGTTTTCATCCTCTTTCTTCGCCAAGGTAAAACCCAGTTGTTAAGGTTCATTATAACACATCTCCTATTAAAAATAAGTTACAGTTTTAATTGCTGCCGCAGTTGTCCACAGGCGGCTTCAACTTCCCCTCCCCTTTCTTGCCGGATACTGGCGGCCACCTTATGTTCTTCTAAAGTCCGGAGGAAACGTTGGCGGACCCGGGGCGGCGACGGTTGGTACGGAACAGCCGGGACCGGGTTGTAAGGAATTAGGTTCACATGGCAGAGCCATCCCGTTGCCAGCTTGATCAGGCGGTCAAGATCGGCTTCTCCGTCGTTCACTCCGGCGATCATAATATACTCCAAGGTAACCCGGCGTTTGGTCTGGGCTGCATAATCCCGACAAGCCTTCATCACCTGCGCCAGGGGATAAGTCCGGTTCAGCGGAATGAGCCTGGATCGCAACTGGTCCTCGGTGGCGTGTAGCGAAAGCGCCAGATTAATCTGGAGCTCCTCCGTAGCCAACCGGTAAATGGCTGGCACAATGCCACTGGTCGAGATGGTCAGGTGCCGCGCCGCCATCTTCAACCCATAATCCGCATTTAAGATCCGGATCGCCTTCAAGGTCCTTTCATAATTGGCCAGTGGTTCCCCCTGTCCCATCGCGACGGCATGCGAGATCCGGATCTTCCGGTCCTGCCCGATCTTTCTCACCTGGTCAACAATCTCCCCAACCATCAAGTTGCGTTTGAAACCTTGTTGGCCGGTGGCACAAAAAACACAACCAACAGCGCAACCAACCTGAGTGGAAAAGCAGACCGTTTTTCTTTTCACCTCCGGAATATAAACCGCTTCCACACAAAATCCATCTGGTAAACGAAATAAATACTTTTTAGTTCCGTCCCTGGCTTCCCTCGCACCGGCTACCGCCAAGGGACTAACCCGCCACCCCTGTTCCTGCAGACTTCTTTGTAAACTAAGGGGAAGATTACTCATCTCCCCAAAAGCATCGGTCCCTTTCTTATAGACCCAATCCAACAGCTGTCGGGCTCGATAGCGCGGTTCGCCAAGTTCAAGGATTAATGCTTCCACTTCTTTCAGATCCAAACCAGTAATCTCCATTTCTCGTCCCTCCATCCTCCAGCAAAAAGCACCCCTATCTTTTCCTCTTGGCGGTAATCTTTTCCTCCTATTATACCCCCCTGTGATCCAATTAATTTAAAAAAAGCCCGCGCAGTCATCCTCTGACCTGCTACGGGCGTTCTTAAGCAAACGGTCGTTTTGCATAATTAAAACCATTCCTTATTCAACTAGTGATTTGTAATTGAAGCCGAATCCGGTCAGCCACTTTGGCAATAAAAGAAGCCGCCGTCGGAAACCGGGCTTTTTCGGTCTGATAATTGTCCGTGCCAAACATTTTTTTAAAGGATTCACAATTACCCCGTTCCCAGCCAATTTCGATGGTATGACGGATCGCCGACTCAACCCCGCTTGCGGTCGAGTTATATTTCTCGGCAATCCGCGGATAAAGGTTTTTCGTGATATTACCGAGGACATCATCCTCCTGGATCGCCATAATAATGGCATCCCGTAAATAAGCGTAGCCGCGAAAATGGGCTGGGACCCCCATTTCATGGAATATTTTAGTTACTTCCATTTCCAACTGTTGACGGGAGAAGGTTTTCGCTGGCGCCGGTAAAGGATTATAAAGGCCTTGGCTTTCTTTGGTATAAGACTCCTTTTGGCGGCCAAATTGGCGGATCCTTTCTAACAGGGTTAGAGTATCAAAGGGTTTAACCATATAATAGACAGCGCCCATCGCAATTAAACGCTGCACCATCGATTCTTGCTCGAAAGCGGTCAATACAATCACCTTTGGTGCTTCATTCAACTCCGCCAACCGCTCCATCACGCCTATCCCGTCCAAATAGGGCATGGTGATATCCAGAATCAGCAGATCCGGTTGGAATTTTTGAATTAACTCAATGGCTTGCAAACCATCGTAAGCAATCCCAACCAACTCTATATCAGTCTGGATTTCAATATGTTCGGCCAGCACTTTACAGAGTTCCCTGTTATTATCGGCAAGCACTACCCTGATCTTATCTTCCGTCAAAGACACCCCTCCTTTTCCAACAGTAATTTCTACATTATTTTACCATTTCCTGCCGAAAAAAGTAACTCCTTATGTTAACACCCTTTTAAAGGGTTTGCTTTTCCATGGTCATCAGATATAGATCTTTCCAATTCCGGTCATGCGCCCTTTTTAAAACCGCCACCTTTTTAAAGCCGATCTTTTGGTAACATTTGATCGCCCGGAGGTTAAAAGTATAGACCCGCAGATATAAACGGTTCAGCCCCAGATCGGTAAAGGCGTAATCAGTAATCTGACGTAAGGCTAAGGTACCGTAACCCTTATCCCAATATTTCTTTTCCCCAATCCTGATTCTAATCTCCGCTTCCCCTCCCCGCCAGCAAATATTGGCCAGTTCCAGATCGCCAATCAACTTTCCCTTCTCGTCTTCCAACGCAAAAAGGCGGGTTTCTTTACTCCGGCTTATCTCTTCCCACCAGGCAAGACAAGCGCTTAATTCTCCAGGCAAGCCCAGATCGACAAAGCGCTCGATTTCCGGATCGGTATTCCAGATCACCATTCTGGGGAGATCTTCCTTTTGTAGGGGACGAACGGTAACAGCAACGGCTTGCATGGACATGGCGGCCACTCCTTTTTCGAATAAACTGCGACTGTTAGTAAATTTTTGCTTCGGCTGAATCAGTATGGACCGTTTTCATCACTGCCTTCAGGTGGGCGGTAGCCAGCGTGAACGACTAATTAGAAAATAGCTCTAGTTGTTCACCCGACTTCGAATAAATAAATTACTGATGTATACTGTCGGTAGTCGGCGTGAACAACCAATTCAAGCGCCGCTGGGGCTTGTCGACTCACCTGGCTTCAAATTTTCATCACTTCGTGATACAGGCGGTAGCCAGCGTGAGCGACTAACTAAATATTCGGTTGGGCGCCCGTTTCTCCTCCATGTAAAAACCGGCAGATAACCGGTGTTTTGGGCTATTTAACACCTTTTTCAGTTTCAGGAGTCGCTAATGATCCCTTTCTTATAAATTTACCTTCAAACAATCGAACTCCATGAAATCGGACCGCACCGGCCGTTCTCTTCTTTCGTGGTCAGGAAGGGAACTTTTGGGCTAAAAACCGGTAAAAATTGGCGCCAGCCACCCGGCTAATGAGTTCCGGACCCCAACCGGCCGCAGCCAATTCTTGCAGAAAACCGGGGATTCCGGTCACATCCGGCAAATCGACGGGGGTCTGATCGATTCCGTCAAAATCACTACCCAAAGCCGGACAGTCCATTCCTCCCAATTGGAGCAACGCTTCCAGGTGAGGGATTAAATCTTGACTCCGGCTTGCCCCGGTTCCGATAAAAGGAGGGTAAAAGGTTAATCCCACTGTTCCGCCGGTGGCGGCTACCAACCGGATCTGCTCGGCCGTTAAATTCCGACGGTGGGGATGAACAGAAGCAACGTTGGCGTGGGAGACACAGACCGGTCCCCGCGTCATCGCCAGTACATCCTTGAAACTTTCCCGGCCTAAGTGAGAAAGGTCCAAAATCATCCCGTACGCTTCCGCCATCTGGACAACGGTTCGGCCTAAAGGGGTTAACCCACTGTCGGTCGAAACCCCAACCCCGCAAGCAAAAGGGTTCGCCCCGTTCCAAGTCAGCGAACACATGCGTACCCCCAAATCATAAAATTCTTCTAAACGGGCTGGCTCCCCCTCTAAAGGCTCTAAGCCCTCTAAGGCAAGAATAATGCCGATTTTTTTCCCCATGGACCAAGTTTTAAAATCAGCGGCCGATTGGATCCAGATCAGATCTTTTTGGTTCCGGTTATATTCCCCCTGCCATCCTTTGATAATTTGCCGGGCCCAGGTATAGGGTTGACGACGGTTAGCAGCGCAGATCGCCATCACCTGTAGGGTGACACCGGCCGCTTTGAGGCGGGGCAAATCTAAATGCAGATGGGGCGAATTCCCGCTCAGACTCCCACCTTCGTCAGCGATCCGGACTAAGGTATCGGCATGTCCGTCCAACACCCGATATAAAACTGTACTCATCTTCTCTTTCCTTTCGTTGCTTTAAAAAATTACCGGTTTAAAATACTTCCCCGTCGTTCACTGCCTGATTGCCTTTACTGCCATTTACCCGGTCGCGAGCAGATGATTTTACACAAGGTTTTTACGTTATATCAATAAAAAAGATTCCAATACAGTATATACTGTTTATCTTAAGTTAGGCTATCAATATATTATATTGGAATTGTCGGATCAAAGAACAATACACAAAGCCCGACATAAAAAAAGAACCTATAAATGTGTTTATAGGTCCCGAGCGGAGCTGTACGGATAAGAACTAACGTGGTTCGATAATTAATTTAATAGCTGTTCGTTCTTGTCCTTCAATCATAATGTCAGTAAACGCGGGAATACAAATCAGATCAATCCCACTGGGAGCAACAAAACCCCGGGCAATAGCCACCGCTTTTACCGCTTGATTAAGCGCTCCGGCGCCGATCGCTTGAATTTCAGCCGCTCCTTTCTCGCGGAGAACTCCGGCCAAAGCCCCGGCCACCGAATTTGGATTGGATTTTGCCGAAACCTTTAATACTTCCATTGCTTTAAACCCCTCCTAAACTATGTCAACTTTGTTAACTATATCTATTATATTTTATACCGACCATAAAATTCCTTTTATTTTATGACTTATTTTTTAATTTTTCCGGTAATATATTCTGTCAATTAGCGTTGTCCGTCCTTGCTGGTCCATTTCCAAATAGATTCCATTGAGCTCAACCGGGCCGGTGGCAAGCTCAAACTTAACCGGCCGTTTGGTAACAAACTTCTGGATGGCCAGTTCCTTTTTGACGCCCAACACGGAAACGGCGGGTCCACACATGCCCAGATCGGTAATATATCCGGTCCCCCCGGGCAAAATGGTCTGGTCGGCGGTGGCCACATGGGTATGGGTTCCCACAACGGCCGAGGCTAGCCCGTCCAAATAATGACCAAGAGCTACCTTTTCCGAAGTAGCTTCGGCATGAAAATCCACCAGGACATAAGGGGTCTTCTGTTTGAGCAGACTCACCTTTTCCCGGCCGATCCGGAAAGGACAATCCAACGCCGGTTCCAGGTAAACTTGGCCCATTAAACTGAGGACCCCCACCGGGTACCCGTTGCGGGCCACAAAGATCCCTGCCCCTTCCCCCGGCGTCCCCGGCGGATAATTCGCCGGCCGCAGAATTTGTTTATAATCCGCTAAAACCTGGTTAATCTCTTTATGTTTCCAGGTATGATTACCAAGGGTAATCACGTCCACTCCGTTCTGTAAAAGCTCGGTGGCGACATCGAGGGTTAAACCAAACCCACCGGCCGCATTTTCCCCGTTCACTACCGTTAAATCCGGAGTATATTTCCGGATCAACTGCGGCAAATATTCCTTGACCAGTTTTCGGCCAGGTCTCCCCACAATATCCCCTAAAAAAACAACTTTCAAATCCGGTCCCCCTTAGAAAAATCCCCCCATCAAGGGGGGGTACTGTAATTAAAGATCATGACCCGGCCTTCCTCACGAATCCCAATCAACTCTTTCTCCGGCGGCAGCTCTTTCAACTCTTCCAACATATGCGCAATCATCTCATCCTGAAAAAGCAGATCTTCCTCACCGGTCTCACTATCGGCTTCTTTTATTAATTCCTGTGGATACCGATGGTTAATGAGCTTAATCAGTAAAGAGAGTTCCTCCGGGGAAAAGGTGGCAAGATCCCTTATGATCTCAACAAAACTTAGGTCATTTTGCCTTCGGAAATTAACCTCAATCCTCTGTGGTTGTACTCGATCCAAAGCAGCCAGGGTTTCCAGGCTCATCTTTAATTCTTCCCGAAAACCCTTTTTTTCCTCGGTGGAAAATTTATACCGAAAGATCAAACTAATCGTCAGGCTGGAGTTGGCCGGATTCAATTTTAAAGTGGCAATCTCCGGATAACGGATGAGGAGCGAAACAATTAAACTCATAGCGCCGGTAAAGGATTCGCCATCCCGACTATATACATCCTTCATTTTCTTTCTCCCAACTATCTCGCTATAATCAATGAAAAGACAAGTAAGCCACTTTGTGGCTTACTGTCTTTATTTTGCATAATCGACCGCTCTGATTTCACGAATCACGACTACCTTAATCTGTCCCGGATATTCCAGTTCCGCTTCAATTTTCTTCGCAATTTCCCGGGAAATAAAGGCCGCCGCTGCATCATCCACCTTCTCCGGTTTCACCATAATCCTAATCTCGCGTCCGGCTTGAATGGCAAAGGCTTTTTCCACACCGTCAAAGGAATCGGCAATCTTCTCCAGACGCTCTAAACGCTTGATATAACTCTCCAAAGTTTCCCGCCGCGCACCAGGACGCGCCGCCGAAATGGCATCGGCCGCCTGTACCAAAACTGCTTCAACTGTATTCGGCTCAATGTCGCCATGGTGTGCAGCAATGGCATGGATGACAGCCGCCGATTCCCGGTATTTTTTCGCTAAATCGGCGCCAATCGTAACATGAGGCCCTTCTACTTCATGATCAATTGCTTTCCCAATGTCATGGAGGAGTCCCGCCCGTTTGGCCAAATTGACATCGGCTCCTAATTCGGCAGCAATTAAACCGGCTAAATGGGAAACTTCAACCGAATGTTTCAAAACATTCTGTCCGTAACTGGTTCGATACTTTAGCCGTCCCAATAAACGAATCAATTCCGGGTGCAGGTTGGGAATGCCTACCTCAATCGCAGCTTGTTCCCCCTCTTCTTTGATGATGGTCTCCACTTCTTTATGGGCTTTTTCCACCATCTCCTCGATCCGCGCCGGATGAATCCTGCCGTCCGCAATTAACCGCTCTAAAGCGATCCGGGCAATTTCCCGTCTGACCGGATCAAATCCGGAAAGAATGACAGCCTCGGGCGTATCATCAATAATCAGGTCAATCCCGGTCAACGTCTCTAAAGCGCGAATATTCCGGCCTTCCCGGCCGATAATTCTTCCCTTCATTTCGTCGTTGGGTAAAACCACCACTGATACAGTTGTTTCCGCCACATGATCGGCAGCATAACGTTGAATGGCTGTGGAAAGTACATCCCGGGCTTTCTTATCGGCCTCTTCTTTAATCTTGCTTTCATAATCCCGGACCCGAACCGCCATCTCCTGTGCCAATTCTTTCTCTAATTCAGAGAAGAGAAACTCTTTCGCCTGTTCCACGGTGAGTCCGGAGATCTTCTCCAGTTCTTCCCGTTCCCGTTGTTTTAATTCCCGGAGATCGGCTTTGAGTTTATCTAACTCATTCTCTTTCTTGTTGAGATTATCTTCTTTTTTCTCCAGTACTTCTAATTTCCGGTCAATATTGGCTTCCTTCTGTTCGATGCGTTTCTCCCACCGCTGAATCTCATTGCGGCGGTCCCGGATCTCCCGGTCCAAATCATTTTTAATCCGAAGGGCTTCTTCCTTTGCTTCAAGAATTGATTCCCGTTTCTTTGCTTCCGCTTCCCGTTCGGCTTCTTGTAAAATCATTTTGGCGGTTTCTTCCGCCGAGCGCAGACTCATGGTGGTCCTAACCTTCTCAAAAACCACCCCACCTGCTATTCCCAGAACAATTAATAGTGCAATTAGCCAAAAATCGATTCTCAACACCTCCTTCGCGTAAACTTAATACTAAATAAAGCCGAGTAAGAACTCGGCTTCTTTGTGTTCTCCTCCAAATTTAATTGTATCTTTTTTGAAAAAAGCTGTCAAGACTCGTTATTGCGGTCAAGATAAGGCCTGATTGCTTCGGCGGGAAAACCGGCCGCATAGAGACGCCGGGCCCATCTGATCACTTCTTTTTTCTCCTGCGGCGATCCTCCGGAAGCAGTAAAACATTTTTCCCACCAAAACCGGACAATCTCCTTTTCTTGCTCAGGCGGATAAATGGTGGCCAGCCCTTCCTCGATCATCTCCGGTTCCAGTCCGGCTAGGGACAGCCGACCCCGGATATAGGACCGGCTTTTCTTGTCTTTCCGGTACTTCTCGATGAGCCGACGGAGATAACGTTCATCATCTAAATACTTCCATTCTCGTAACCGTGTTACCGCTGCGTCGATCTCATCCCTCTGGTACCCTTTACCTTCCAATTTACGCATTAGTTCCCGCACGGAATAATCCCGCCGTCCCAGCAGCGTCAAGGAATAGGCTACGGGTGAGCGTTGCGGTTTCATTTTTGACTAGCCTTCGTTCGGCTCTCTTTACCCCCTTCGCTTTTTGGTGCTTCTTCCTTCTTTCTGGGCCGTTCCAGACCGTACTGCTCATAAATTAAATTTTCCACCTGTGCCAAGAGCTCCGGATTATTCTTTAAGAAATCAACGGCATTATCTCTTCCTTGTCCCAGGCGGGTCTCACCGTAGGAGAACCAAGCGCCGCTTTTACGGATTATATCTTTATCGACCGCCAAATCCAAAATACAACCGACCTTCGAGATCCCTTCCCCGTAAATAATATCGAATTCCGCGTCTTTAAAGGGGGGCGCCACTTTGTTTTTGACCACCTTCACCTTGGTTCGGTTCCCGACAAAATTCCCCCCTTGTTTCAGGCTTTCGATCCGGCGTACTTCCAACCGAATGGTCGAATAAAACTTAAGAGCTCGTCCGCCTGGGGTTACTTCCGGATTACCGAACATGACACCAACTTTTTCCCGGATTTGGTTGATAAAGATGGCCACCGTCTGCGACTTACTGATCGCCCCGGTTAATTTCCGTAAAGCCTGCGACATTAAGCGGGCTTGCAGACCCACATGGGAGTCGCCCATCTCTCCTTCAATTTCCGCGCGGGGAGTTAACGCCGCCACCGAGTCAACAATGACCACATCCACCGCTCCGCTCCGGACCAAAGCTTCCGCAATCTCTAAAGCCTGTTCGCCGGTATCCGGTTGGGAAATCAAAAGATTGTCAATATCCACCCCTAACTTTCGGGCGTATAAAGGATCAAGGGCATGCTCGGCGTCGATAAAAGCGGCAATACCGCCTAACTTCTGTGCCTCGGCAGCCATATGCAACGCCACGGTTGTTTTTCCCGAGGATTCCGGGCCGTAGATCTCGATCACCCGCCCACGGGGAATACCCCCAACCCCAAGCGCTAAATCTAAAGTAATGGCACCGGTTGGAATGACTTCTATGTTCATCTTGGTGTCGGCTTCCCCCATTTTCATGATCGAGCCTTTGCCAAACTGCTTTTCAATCTGGAGGATCGCCACCTCCAATGCTTTCTGTTTCTCCTCAACGGACATCTTTCCGCCCCCTCCAAACATTTGTTCGTTTTGAGTATAGCAGAAGAAGACTTGGCTGTCAATCTCCCCGCTAGAACCTATCGCCGATGTTCATCACTTCGTTGCCCTAGCGGTCGCCAGCGTGAGCCACTACTTAGTGAACTTATCCGCTACCTTGGAAGCACCGTAAGAGTCTGGTTTAATCCGGGCGTCAAACCCGCTGCCGGTTACCATACCGACTACTTCCCGGATAATCTCTTTGGTGCGACCCTGTTGCCCCACATCCAAATGGATCTCAATATTCAAATCAGTCTTACCAATGGCCATAAACTTACCGGCCAGACGCGAAGCCACTTCCAGACTACGGGCGGTTTCCAGAAAGATCCTTTGTTTCAGCGAAATCTTACCTTTCTGCCGTTCTTTCGTGTAATAAAACCGCCCTCCTTTTCCTTCCCGCAAAATTACAACGGCGGTAACATAATAGACATCCACCCGAACCTGCGAATCGGTACCGACAATTAGTTTGTAGGTATCCTCCGGATGTTCGTTAATGAAGGCCAGTAGATCACGGAACATTTGGTTAAAACTAAGTCGTCCTTTGGTCGGGCTGATAAAATTCATCTTCATCCCCTTTTCGGTATAAAGCCTAATTCCGAGTGGAGTCGTTCAAATCCTTCCCACAATAGGCCGCCAGGGCGTAAAACTCCGCCGGAGATAGGGTCTCTCCTCTTTGGAGCGGGTCAAGCCCGAGCGTTTGTAAAGCCGCCCTCACCTTTTCTTCTCCGCCCAGTTGCAGAATGATGCTCCGTAGGGAATTATAGAGATTTTTCCGGCGGGAGGAAAAAACCGTCCGGACCAGTAGGGAAAAGCAACGGTCTGTTTCAGGGGAATATTCTTTTGGTTTGGGAACCAGGCGGACAATGGCCGAATGTACCTTCGGTCTTGGAATGAAGACGGTCGGTGGTACTACTCCAACCAGCTCCACGTGGCAATAGAATTGAATCATCACCGACAACGCCCCGTACACTTTATTACCAGGCGGCGAAACCATCCGGTCGGCTACTTCTTTCTGGACTAAAAAGACCAGGCTCCGCCAAGGGACGGTCGATTCCAATAAATGAAAGATAATCGGGGTTGTTACATAGTAGGGTAAATTGGCCACCACTTTCGCCCCGTTGTGCTCCGGACCTAACAAGGTGACCGGGTCAAGCTTTAAAATATCGCCAAAGACTAAGCCCACATTATCCTGGTCCGCCAGGACCTCTGCTAAAAGCGGAGCAAGAGAACGATCGGTTTCGACCGCAATCACCCGGCCGGCCGCTTCGGCTAAAGCAACCGTCAAGGCCCCAAGCCCAGGACCGATCTCCAGAACTAAATCACTTGGGCTTAGCTGCGCTGCAGCAACGATCTTCCGCAGAATATTAGCGTCCGCCAAAAAATTTTGTCCTAACCCTTTTTTCGCAACCAATTTATACTTGGCCATTAACTGTCGGACCTGACGAGGAGAAGTTAAATTGGGCTTTTTTTCTTCTGTAATCTTCGACCACCTACTTTAGAAAAGAGCTCTAGTTTTTCACCCGACTTTAATTAAATCATTAATCCTATATTCATCATCTCTTTGTTTTTTCATGCGCGGTTATGCCCAAATCCAAAACCCAGCGGCGTATTTTATGCGATCCACCTTCGAAAAACACCTAACCCCTTAACCAGCATGGCGGTCCCGCATTAAATTACTACCCGGTCTTAATTTCAGCTTCTTTAATAACTCTTCGCCTACGATCTTCGTCTCCAACGCATGTTGATACTTATCCTGGATCCCGTCGATCAACGCCACCCCCAACGACATTAAAGGCCATTGTTCCAGACGGCCGTCGGGTTTTTGGATATACATCCCACCCCGCTCCCGGTCGTCTTCCAGATAAAGCGTGGGGCTTTCCTGATCAAAACGGTCAATCAGCGCTTGCCCGACTTGTTCACCGGTCCCTGCCGGCAACATCACGGCAAAATCATCCCCGTGAATATGGGCGATTAAAATATCCGGTGATTCCAGTTCATCGGTGACTTCCAACAACAACCGACTTAAAAGGCGAATGGCTTCATCACCAGCGCTAAACCCATAACATTGGTTATAAATCCGAAAATTATTGATATCGATAAAAAGAAGATCACAATTACCGGCATTGGTAATACGCTCGGCAATCGCCCGGCGCATTACTTCCCAACCTTGAAAACCGGTTAAAGAGTTTTTCGTAACCGCCCGGCGTTCGGCCATTAAATAGTTTACCTGCGTCAAAATGTCCTTTGGCTTAAAGGGCTTCGTCAACTGAGCATCAATCCGCACGCCCAAACCGGCCAAATCCGCCAGGTTAAGCTCCTCCTCAGTTAACAGAATTATCCCCATATTCCGTGTCGCCGAATGGAGTTTTAATTCATAACAGATTTCCAGCCCTTCTTTACCGGTTATATTCTGATCGATAATGACAACTCCCGGTTTAAAGTTGAGCGCTTTCGCCAGCACCTCATCGCCTTGGGTACACGTAGCCATCTGGTATCCGGCGCTTGAAAGCCGGATCACCATGATCTCTGCCAGGTGTGGATCGCTCTCGGCAATCAAAACCCGCTCCAGATTCATTAAGACTCGCTCCTTCCCCTCGCTTTCCCCTGTATTCAATGTTTCGACGAAAGGCCCTCTATTCCTCTTCCCTTACCGGAAAAAACCGGGTTTTCCTCTTATTAGGACTCTTACTGGCTCAAGGCGCCAAAATATAAACCTTCACCTTTTTCCTCCCCCACAAAAGTGCTTCCCGGACGGTATCATAACAGACATCGATCCGGTTTTCTTTAATTTCCGAGCCAATATCCTCCGCGGCCGCAAAACCATACCCTTCGACATAAAGCTTGGTGCCCAGCGGAATCACTTTCGGGTCGACGGCCGCAATGCCGTAAGTTGCTTTTTTCCCGGTATAAGTATAGCCATCGGCGTAAATACCACAAGACTGAGGCCCCGGCTCATAAGCGGTTGCTTCCATCGTTAACACATCGGTATAACGAATAATTTTCCCCCTGCCTACGGTCGCGGTATAGACCACCGGCCGCGTCCCCTGGGCAATTATCTTTTTCACCGCCGGTTTTACCACCCGTTCCCCGAGCGGGGTCCGACTCACTTCTATACCATCCTCGTAAACCACGGAATAATCGACGGCCAGAATCCCCGGTTCCCCCGGGTTAACCACCCGTTGCTTTCCTTTGTCCAAATTGGGATCATTGATATATCCCACTTTTGGCTCAATCTCTCTTTCTTCGGTCACGGTCTCCGTCGCCACCCGGATCACACTTAACCGTAACCCTTCCCAGATCACAGTCGCCGGCGACAGGGAGAGACGATCCCCTTCCCCCAGCTCAATTCCGGTACGGGCTAGCGCCTCCCCCACGGGGACAGGGGGCATCCGGACTGGCACTTCCTCACCGTCCACCAGGATGGAGAAGCTTACCGCCCGGCGGATCGTGATCCCCATTCCTTCTTTAACCCGGGCCGTCAACTCCGGGTGCACTTCATCGTCAGGACCAAGGGGGATCCCGGCTTTGGCCAGAGCCCGTTCGATGGTGGACGCCGTGGTTTTTACAGGCAACTGGGCCCCGTCGACTGTAATCGTAATCGTTTTCAACTGTAAAGCATAGAGTAATAAAAGAAAAAAGACCAGCCCCACCAGGGTATTGGTCAAATAATTCCCCAACCGGGAGGGCTGTGCCGACTTTAATGCGCTAATCTTTGTTGTCTTCAAGTTCCTACCTCCTGCTCAGGAATGGAGTATTTACCCAAAGCTGACTCTTTTTCTAATCTATTCCGCCACCATCCGAACGTTTCCTGCTGGAAATAGGTGGTAATCCTATTCTTGTAGATAGGAACGGATCCGCAGCTCAACCCCGAGTTCTTCCGCCAGTTTCCGTGCCGGTTCCGGATCAAAACCCGGGATTTCCACTACGGAGACGACCACCCGGGGAATATACACCTTACTCTCCCGGATAAAGCTGAGCAAAGCCGGATAAGCCTCCGGACCCAGACAGGAATGGCACAGCCGATCATAGGTGTCGGCATCGGCAGCGTTCAAACTAATCGAAATGGTATCAACCAAACCCTGCAACCGGGGGAGGATCCTTTGCTTCAGAAAGGCTTCCGCCAAACCATTGGTGTTGACCCGGATCTTGACTCCATAACGGGCTTTCAAAGCGCCGGCCACGGCCACCACCACTTCCCAACGGATGAGCGGTTCGCCGTACCCACAAAAAACCACTTCCCGGTAGGCCGAAACATCCCCCGCCGCCGCTAATACCTCTTCCGCCGAGGGTTCCCGGTCTAACCAGAGATCATAACCCACCCCTTTTTCATTATTCCGGATACAAAAAACACACCGGTTCGGACACTGGTTCGTCAGATTTAAGTAAAGCCGATCCTCAAGCGGATAAGCAAACACATTTCCCATTTTTCCAACCTTCTTTGGTCTAAACTTTTTCCGTTATAATTACTAAAAAGGCTCCCAAACGCTATATACAGTGTTTATTAAATTAGTCAAACTATATATTGTACTGGTTCTTTTAAATTAATGAGCGAAACAAAAAGACCGGTCTTTGTTTTATTACCGCATTATACCTAAATTCCGTACTCAAGTCGAGGCTGAAAGCAGGGTACGCGACATAACCGTCGCGCACCCTTTTTCTTCATCAAGCTTAAAACCATTACGGATCGGGAGGCAACCCAAAACAAGCCGCCCCGTTCTTCCACGTCAATGCCGCCACCTCCGCCGGCTCTAGTCCGAGCACGGCTCCGACCCGGTTGGCAACGGCCGTCAAATAAGCCGGTTCGTTTCGCTTTCCCCGCCAGGGATGGGGGGTCAAATAGGGCGCATCGGTCTCCAGTAATAACCGATCCGGTGGGATTGCTTTAATCACCTCCGGCAGTTTTCGGGCATTCTTAAAAGTTACCGGTCCACCCACCGCTAAATGGAGATTTAAGTCCAAATACTCCCGGGCCATTTCTTTACTGCCGGAAAAACAATGCAATACTCCCCGGTACAAACCGCCTTCGGCCTTTAACACGGCCAGCAACGGGGCATGGGCTTCCCGGACGTGAATCACCACCGGCTTGCCGGTTTGTTTGGCCAACGCCAACTGTTGGCGGAAGACTTCCTGTTGCTGCAGACGCGGTGAATGATCATAATAATAATCAAGGCCAATCTCACCAAGGGCAACTGCTTTCGGGTGGGTTAAAAGTTCCTCCAACCGCCGTAGAACAGCGGGAGTGACCGAAACCGCCTCGTGGGGATGGATACCAACTGCGGCATAAATCTCCGCCTCCGTTTCGGCTAAACGGAGCGCCCGTTCGGAAGAAGGTAGATCATACCCCACCACTAACATGCGGACGACCCCGGCTTCCCGGGCCCGGGTCAGAACCGCCGGTAGATCTCCTTGGTAAGCTTCATCGTTAAGGTGACAGTGGGTATCAAAGAGCCTCATCGAACTTCTGTCCCGTCCCCGACCTCTTTCTCCGGCCTGATCACGGCCAAGGTTTCTCCATCCCCCGCCGCCAGGATCATCCCCTGGGAAAGAACCCCCCGCAGTTTGACCGGTTTCAGATTGGCAACGACGACAATCTCTTTACCCACCAGCTCCTGCGGTGAATAGTATTTGGCAATCCCGGCGACAATCTGCCGTTCTTCGCCACCGATCCGCACTTGTAAACGGAGAAGCTTGTCGGCTCCTTCAACCTTCTCGGCGGCCAGCACCGTGGCCACCCGGAGATCGACTTTGGCAAATTCATCGATGGTAATCTCCGGTTTGCCAGGAACCGCCTCCGTCTTTTCCGCGCTTGGCGGCGCCGCCGTTTTTACCCCTTCTCCTTCTTCCTCTGCCTCCGCCTGCTCTTTCTCCCAATCAATCCGGGGGAAGAGCGGATCTCCTTTCTGCACCCGGGTCCCGGCCGGATACAACCCCCATTTTCCACCCGCCGCTAAGCCCAGGGCGGTTGGATCGGTATCCAAACCTAACTGGGCAAAGATGCGGACTGGCGTATCCACCAGGTAAGGAGTGAGCAAAACAGCACAGATCCGAATTGTTTCCACCATTGTATAGAGCACTGTTCCCAGCCGTTCCCGGTTCCCGCTCTTATTTAAACTCCAGGGCGCGGCCTCGTCAATATACTTGTTGGCCCGTCCGATCAACTGAAAGATGGCGGACAGCGCATCGGAGACTTCCAATTTAGCCATATGTTCCTTCATCGCTTCTCTGGTGCGGTCGGCTTCCGCCTGTAAAGCCTCTTCCAACGGGCCGTTGGCCCCGGGCGCCGGAACCACCCCGTCGGCGAACTTCTCCACCATGGACAAGGTACGGTGGAGTAAATTCCCCAGATCATTGGCCAAATCGGTATTGATCCGTAGGACCAAAGCTTCTTCCGAATAGACGCCGTCGGCGCCAAAGGCCACCTCCCGCAGGAGGTAATAACGGATCGCGTCCAACCCATACTTCTCCACCAGGATCACCGGGTCAACCACATTCCCCTTGGACTTGGACATTTTCCCCCCATCTAAGACCAACCAACCGTGGCCGAAGACCTGTTTCGGCAGGGGCAGATCCAACGCCATCAGAATAATCGGCCAAATGATCGTATGGAAACGGACGATCTCTTTCCCCACCAGGTGCAGTTCGGCCGGCCAGAAGCGGGCAAAAACACTGCCTTCCCCCACCTGATCGGGGTATCCCAGAGCGGTAATATAATTGGTCAAGGCATCCAACCAGACATAGATCACATGTTTAGGGTCAAAGGGGACCGGAATCCCCCAGGAAAAAGTGGTCCGGGAGATACAGAGATCCTCCAACCCCGGGCGGAGGAAGTTATTAACCATCTCGTTCTTCCTGGAAACGGGCTGAATAAACTCGGGATGAGCCTCAATATGGGCCATGAGGCGGTCCGCATACTTGGAGAGCCGGAAGAAGTAACTCTCTTCCCGCACCTTTTCCACTTCCCGGCCACAGTCCGGGCATTTCCCATCCACCAATTGGCGTTCTAGCCAAAAGGCTTCACAGGGTGTGCAATATAATCCTTCATACTCGCTTTTGTAAATATCCCCTTGGTCGTAGAGGCGCTGAAAAATCTGTTGTACCCTTTTGGTATGCCGGGGTTCGGTGGTACGGATAAAATCATCGTTACTGATTTTCAGCAATTTCCATAAGGCTTTAATATTTGCCACTATTCCATCAACAAATTCCTGGGGCTCTTTTCCTACCTCCGCCGCCCGGCGTTGAATCTTTTGGCCATGCTCATCGGTGCCGGTTAAGAAAAAGACCTCCTCTCCTAATAACCGGTGATAACGGGCCAAAGCATCAGCCACCACCGTGGTATAGGCATGACCGATATGCAGATTGTCACTGGGATAATAAATAGGTGTGGTGATATAGAACTTCCCCATCGCCATCTCCTCCTTAAAAGATAATAATAAAAAAACCCCACCACCCAAAGAAACATCTTTGGGGGCGAGGATTTCCCGCGGTACCACCCCAATTCTCTCCACCAAACAGAGACTTCACGGCCAGAGTCTCCCTGACCTTGCGCGTTAACGGGCGCACCCAGAACACCTAGCAGAGCTTTCTCCTTCAGTGCACGGCTCGGGGTCCATCTTCGCCTCTCCTCCCCCGGTCGGCTCCCACCATCCCGACTCGCTGTCCGGTCCCGGAAGACTACTCCTACCCGTCATCGCCTTTAACTACTAAATATATCTTAGTATATATTAATACCCATTATCCACCGGTTTGTCAAGTTTTACTTTCTAATTAACCTTTTCCGTTGCCCCGGCTGAAACCGGCCTGCTGTAATCGGTTGATCGCCCATCTTTACGCAATATATTTTATATTGGTACGTGCCCCCAAATTTAGGTAACAGCCGATTTAGCTTTAATTGATATTTTTTCCCAAAATAATTATTCCCACCATTGACTTAGTCTGGAAATTAAGGTACAATTAACTTGTAGTTAATTGTCGAATCTTATTGGAAAAGGAGGTATTTTAAATGATGAAATCTACTGGGATCGTCCGCAAAGTAGATGAATTGGGACGGGTAGTTATTCCCATCGAACTAAGACGCACCCTTCGGATTGAAGAGAAGGATGCTTTAGAGATTTATGTAGACGGGGAAAAAATCATTCTCAAAAAGTATGAACCGGCCTGTATTTTCTGTGGTAATGCCGAAAATGTCCGGAATTTCAGGGATAAGAACATCTGTCAGGACTGTTTTAATGCGATGAAGGATGTCTCGTAGTCCTTCTCGCCAACTTTGTCTTCTTTGGTTCCGAGGTTAGACTCGTCCCGGTTTGGGCGAGCAGAAGGGGAGCTTGGCTCCCTTTTTCTTTTTTTTTGTATTGAATCAAGTCGGGTGAAGAACTTAAGCTAGTTTCAAAGTAATCGTCCACGCTAGCTTCTGCCCGCGCACCGAAAGGATGAATATTAACGCGAGGTGGGTGAAAGCCCCGGCGGCGCTCAAATTGGTTGTTCACGCCGACTATCACCAGTATAGATCAGTAATTTAATCAAAGTCCGGTGAAGAACTAGGGCTCTTTTCTAAATAGAACTGATAGAGTTCACTCCGGGGAAGACCTTCCCTTTGGGCAATCTCCCGAATTACCCCCGATGCTTTTTCCCCAGCCGCACGGCGCCGGAGAATCTCTTGATAAAAGGGAAGATAATCGCGGGAGGCCGACCGTTCTTCTCCCCTTGGGGCCAATCCGGCCACGACTAAAGTAAATTCCCCTCTCACTTCCCGCGCGGTCCAAGCTTCCACCGCTTCCGCCAACGTGCCCCGCCAGAATTCTTCATATTTTTTTGTTAATTCCCGCGCAATCACAACCGGCCGGTCCGGACCGAGGGCCGCTGCCAATGCGCTTAGCGTTTTCGTTAACCGGTGGGGCGCTTCATATAGCACAATAGTCCGTTCTTCGCGGGCCAACGCCGCCAGGCGGCTTTCCCTCTCCTTTGGTTTCCGCGGAAGGAAACCCTCAAAGACAAAGCGGGTTGTGGATAAACCGGAAGCCACCAAAGCAGCTAAACAGGCCGAAACCCCTGGGACCGGAACGACCCGGATCCCGGCGGCAACCGCCTTGGCCACCACCACCGCACCGGGGTCGGAAAGGCCAGGAGTTCCCGCATCGCTCACCAAAGCCACCTGCCGGCCGCTCCGGAGATGATCGAGCAGCATTTCTGCTCTTTCCTGCTCCTTCTCCCGGTAATAACTGACCACCCGCTGATGAATGGAGAGATGGGAAAGGAGTTTTCTCGTTTGCCGGGTATCCTCAGCCGCAATCAGGTCAACTTCGCGTAAAACCCGAACAGCCCGGGCGGTCAGATCCTCAAGGTTACCAATGGGTGTGGTCACCAAATAAAGACAACCGGCAGCCGCATCCTGCTCACCTCGGGCTCCTCCGACGGGCTGCCCTTCCTCAACCTTTTCTTGCTGGGCGGCGCTGGAGGCCGCGTCAGACTCAGCTCCCTCCCGAAGGCTTCCCACCTTATTCTCCTGACGTTTCTCTTCGGTCATCAATTCTGCCCCCGTCTCCAACCCTTTCCGGGTTTCATCCCACAGTCAGCCCGGCGCCACCACCAATCCTGGATGAAAATTAAAGCAAAAAAAGGAAAGTAAAAAAGGGTGGCTTTCAAAGAATTCCACTGGTGATAACGGATCAAACCCCATTGAACAAAGAGCCGTTCACCGCAGGCATTAGCGGCAATCCAAAACAACCAATTCCACCAAGACCAGCGGGGAAACTTTTTCTGTAGATAAACGGCAAACCCCCCTTGCGGGGGGGCGATGGCCAGATCCGACCAGAGGCTTAAACCACCGACGGTCGGGCCAATATATTCCCATTGCCAGTAGGTGACCCCCAATAGATCAGCAACCGTTCCTAAAAGCGCGGTGAAAAGAAGGGTCGGGTATAAAGACCGCCACTCCCGTCGTGGCACCAAGAGGAAGAAGAGTAACCATAAACCAATCCCTACCAAAGGATACGCCAGTTCAACCCCTCCTTAATCTCACCGGATTGATCGCTCTGCGCCGGGAGGAAAGACCATATACTGGGGAGTGAAAAAATCAATGCGGCGCGGCGAAAGCGTCGCCAAAAATGCTTCCAGCCCGGAAGCAGTGCTTTTCGCTTGGTAATTAAAGCGCCCGTCTCGCCATTGAAAACCGTAGACCGCACCTTCTTGATTATTTTGCCCATCCCGGTCAAATCCAAAAAGCCAAACTTCTCCATCAACAGCGCATAGCCGCAGATCATCATAGACAAAGTCGATCTCATGGGCCCTTTTCCAGGCTGGTCCCTGTTTCGAGTAGATCTCCAGGCCTATTTTCCGCTTGCGTGTCTTCAAGTCATACTCCCGGCGGAGAAAGATAATCTCCATCTCCTGGCTATCAACGATATCGGCTAAGTAGACCCCGCTGGCCGGATTACCTTCCCCCAGATCGGAAAAGACCGGACCGAGCTCTTGCAACTGGAAGCCATTCTCCTGTTTAAGCAGACCCACCCGGTATTCGGGCCAACCCCAGAGGTCATGATCGGTCCGGAGCAGCAACAGGGCTTCCTCCCCACCATCCCGGTCCAAATCTTGTACCGACCAATGGTGGATCCGGAAAGGAGTTAAGTATTTAAAGATATAGTCGTCAATGGGCCCGGAATAAGTAGTGCCGGGTAACCGGTTGGCAAAAGGATCAATTTTTTCGTGGAAGGTCTCGAGGAGAAGGTATTCATAACCGCCCCCACTCCAAACCGGTTCTTCAATATGGTAATACTCTTTTTTGTAATTCCTGGTGGTTAAGATCTCCTCCCCCCGGGAAAGAAAAAGGCCAAACTCATCGTAGGCTCCCTCCGGAAAAGCCTCAAACACCTTGGTCTTAACCAAGCCGGTCTCTTTATCCCGATCGGCGGTAATCACCTGGTAACTGAGGGTCTGATTCCGGTAACATTCGAGAAATTGCAAGTGCCAATTGGCGTTAAAGACGGCCGCTTCCTCAAAGAATAACCCGTTATTATTTAAAACGGCAAATTTTAGGGACGGAAGTTCGGCCCCATTCCCTAAAAAGGCCAAGTGGTTAAGGCCGTTACCGTGTAAAATATAGACCGATTTATATAAGTACCCCTCCTGATCCCGGGCTCGCCCATAGGCTTCAAAGGGTAAGGGCACCAACTGGTACCGGCAACGTTCAAAATCCCAGTCGGCCAAGGCCGCCTGGATCCGGATTTTACTTGGACTCTCCGGGTCGGGAAGCAAATAGGTAAAGACATATTCTTCGTCCACATCATCATCGAGAGCCGGGTCCAGCTCCCACTCAAGCAGATTGGCGTTCCCCGGTAACAAAGGTAGGAGTGCCCGTTCATCCAGGGGAATTTCGGCCAATTTATTGAGGGAATTGCCCCAGCATAAAACAGTCCGTTCCTTTTTCGCCCCCGGTCCGAAGAGGACCGGCCGTTGCCGGGAGCGGGCAAAATGCCGATAGTCTTCCCTAGTTAACTGGTAGGCTTCTTCTCCCCCTTTTAATTGGTGATCCCGCAAATCCCAAACCCGACTGGTAATCGTCAAGAGAGGACTATTCGTCTTCCCGTTTTCGTAATTTACTTCGTGGACAACAAACTCTTCTCCGTAATCCATAAACTGGAGATCATACTGGCCACGGGCGGTAAAAACCGCCAGATAACAATTGTTCTTGTATTTATGCATTGTTAACTCGGCATAGGTAGAACCTTCCGGGTGAAAAAGGGTCCAGAATTCCAATACCCCGTCCCCATCCAGATCATCAACCTGGAGAATCCGGTAAGAATACCCGGTCTCCCCCATCTTCACCTTGCCACCGGTCTTTGTGTTCCCTCTTCCCAAGTTAACAAAGTAAGTTTCCTGGTAACGCCCGTCAATCAAGTCGAGCACCGTCACGGCGTAGTTATCCTGGAGCGCGTAGAGGACCAGGTACTCGTTGTCTGCATCATAATCAAAATCCGCTAACGCGAAACACTGGATAATGTTCGCGCCTAACGGTAAGTAATTCAAAAGATCGCTGTTGGCTTGGGCTGTAAAGGGGGAAAACAGCATTATTAATAGTAAAACTGAACAAAAAAAGAGAAGACCACGGACTTGTCGCATTGAGTTATCCCTCCTTCTTTCATTAATTCCACATTCTTACGGAACATCCTTTCCAGGAAAGAAAAAAAAAGGGACCATCTGGCCCCTAAACAAACTCCACTTTATGGAAGATCTTCTTTCCCTTCTGGAGCAGCAACCCTTCCTGAGCGAAATCTTCGGGATCGAGCACCAGACCAACCTCGGTCACCGGCTTTTGTTCCAGGTACAAGCCCCGTTGATCAATAAGCCGCCGGCCTTCTTTCTTGGAAGAGGCCAAGCCGGTCAAGACCAAAAGATCAAGGAGGGGAATCCCCGCCGGGTATTCAGCCGTTGATACCCGTGTCACCGGAACGGCCTCGCCACCCTGGGCGCCATCGGCAAACAGCCCCGCCGCCGTTGCTTCTGCTCTTCTTGCTTCTTCTTCTCCATGAGCCAACTTTGTTACTTCATAAGCCAGGATCTTCTTGGCCTCATTGATCTCCTGATCCCGTAAAGCGCCTAACCGTCGCACCTCGTCCATGGGCAAGAAAGTAAAGCAGGCTAAGAACCGTTCGACATCGGCGTCATGGGTGTTCCGCCAATACTGATAGAACTCAAAAGGTTTTGTTTTCTGCGGATCCAACCAAACCGCCCCGGCTTCCGTTTTGCCCATTTTCTTGCCGCTAGTGGTCTCCAGTAACGGCCAAGTCAAAGCGAAAGCTTGCTTGTTCTCGAGCCGCCGGATCAGGTCGGCGCCAGCTAAGATATTAGACCACTGGTCGTCGCCGCCCATCTGTAAAGTACAACCAAACTTCCGGTACAGGGTCAGAAAGTCATAAGCCTGCAACAGCATATAATTAAACTCAATAAAGGAGAGTCCCCGTTCCAACCGGGTACGGAAACACTCGGCGGTTAACATACGGTTGACCGAGAACTGGGAACCGATCTCCCGCAGAAAGGCAATGTAATTTAAGGGAAGGATCCAATCGGCGTTATTGACCAGCAAGGCCCGGTCCGCCTCAAAATCAAGATACTGACCAAGCTGTTTTTTGATCTGCGCCGCATTCTGATTGATCACATCCACCGAAAGCATTTGGCGAAGTTCTGTCCGCCCGCTGGGATCGCCGATCATCACGGTACCTCCCCCTACCAAGGCCACTGGGCGGTGCCCCGCTCTTTGCAGATGAGCGAGGGCCATGATCCCCATCAAATGACCGACGTGGAGACTGTCGGCGGTCGGATCGAAACCAACATAAGCCGTGACTTCACCTTGAGCCAAGGTTTGGCGTAATTCTTCTTCGTGGGTAACCTGCTTAAAAAATCCTCTTTCTTGAAAAACATCTAAAGCATTGGACAAATCGTACTCCCTCCCATCTTAATCATAAAAAAATCCCGTCCCCAAAGGGACGAGAGTTGCTCGCGGTACCACCCTAATTGCCGCCGCTTGTGGCGGCGACCACTCAAGACTTAACGGCTGACGCCGGAGAACCCTACTTGCTGCCCACAGGCAGGTTCAAGTCTCCTCTCCCGGGGGTAACTTCGGAGACGACGCCACCGGTTTACACCAACCACCGGCTCTCTGTTGACCAAACCGGCTCCTACTTCACCCGTTCCTCGAGTTTTGAGATTAAATTTTGCTCTATAATACCATGGGGTTTACCCTTTGTCAATTATGGGCTTTTTCCGTTATGCTTTGCTTTAATCATCTCAACACAATATATTTCTTCGTCTGCGCCGTGCCAAGGTGGATTGTATGGCAACACAAAAAGCTTAATTGTAGTTTGTCCTCGTTTCGTATCCACCGGTTCCCGTCGTTTGGTAAGAAGGATCGGCTTCACAAACTTGGTTTTTACCCGCCTTTTTCGCCAACGCATTGGCTTCTTCCGCTTTACGCAGTAAAACTTCCAAAGTGGCACCGTCTTCCGGGAAACTGGCCATCCCAACGGAGATGGTAATGGGGAAAAGCCAATCTTTAGTAGTCTCTTCCACCAGCTCCCGCAGTCGTTCTCCAACCCGGTAAGCCTCATAACGATCAGCGCCGGGGAGAACCACTAAAAACTCATCCCCGGAAAACCAACGGGCCAGAAAATCACCCCGCCGCAACTGGCTGCCCAAAATTTCGCCTAATTTTCGAATCATCGAATTACCCTTTTGGTAACTGATGCTATTGTATTGCCGGAGGTTATCACCGTCAATGAATAAGATACTGAAAGGGGCTTGTTTCTTTAAGGAATAACTAAACTTTTCGCCCAAGACGGTTTGGGCGGCCCGATGGTTGGGTAGACCAGAAATATCATCACTTAAGGCCAATCTTTGGGCTTTATCCAAAAGGATAAAACTTTCGCTAATATGGGCAGCCAGATCGGTGAGCAACCCCTGCGCCGCCTCCCGGCAATCTTCCTGGGTGAGTGGAGACGGTAAAAAACCGAGTAAAAGCAGGCGCAAAAAGGCGGTTAAGTTTTTCTCCTCCCGGCCGTAAGCGGTAACTTCCATCTTGAATCCGGGTTCCGCCCGTCCGGCCATTGCTGCCCGTTGGCCATAGGCCGCCTCCAACCGCTCGGTAAGTTTTCGGGCAGTCTGCGGAGTAGTATGCGGATAAACCAACACCAGTTTGTCCTTGGCCACCCGGGCCGGAATGACCTTTACCCTTCTCCCCTCCGACCTTAATTCCATCGTTAAGGAGGCCAAAGCAAGCCCCAGCTCCTTTAAAGTTTCTTCTAACCGTTGCTGGGCAAGGTCGGCTTCATTCACACTAAGAAGGGCTAGCGCTCCTTGGTTACCCAGCCGCTCCTCCTTAATCGCTTTCATCAACCCGAAAAGGTTTATAAAGCCGGTGGTCGGATCGTTATAAAACCCTGGTTTGAACAGAATCGATACCGTCCCCTTTTCCATAAATAATCTCCGGTTAATTTTCACTTAGTTTACATATTATTAATCATACCATTAGTTTGAAAATTGTCAAGAGAAAACCGATACTTTTCCAATAAATAGAACTACGCCGCAGGTTAACTAGGAAAAGGAATTTAATCATGTTTTAAACTTACCGCTGCGCCTGACCATTGTCTTTCCGGGAGAATCGTGATTTAATGGATAAAGTGATTTTTTTAACGAAAAGGTGGGACCATCGTGAACGGCCAACGACGAACTGAACTGAGAAATGTCGCCATCATCGCCCACGTGGACCATGGTAAAACCACGCTGGTCGATGCGCTCCTGCGGCAAGGGGGGATCTTTCGCGCCAATGAGCAAGTGGTCGAACGGGTTCTCGACAGTAACGACTTAGAGCGTGAACGGGGGATCACCATCCTCGCCAAAAACACCGCAGTCCGTTACGGAAATGTAAAAATTAACATCGTCGATACTCCCGGTCATGCCGATTTCGGGGGAGAAGTGGAACGGGTTTTGAAAATGGTGGATGGAGCCTTACTCCTAGTGGACGCTTTTGAGGGCCCAATGGCCCAAACCAAATTTGTCCTCCGCAAAGCCCTGGCCGCCGGGCTCCGCATTATTGTCGTCATTAATAAACTGGACCGGCCTGATGCCCGGCCCGATGATGTCCTCAATGAGATCTTTGATCTCTTTGTTGACTTGGAAGCGACCAGTTGGCAACTGGACTTTCCGGTGATTTATAGTTCAGCGCGGCTTGGGACCGCCACCTTAGATCCGCAAACCCCCGGAACCGACCTGCGCCCACTCTTGGAGCTGATCGCCCGGGAGATCCCGGCGCCAACCGGAGATCCGGCCGCCCCCCTCCAACTGCAAATCGCCAATCTAGATTATGATGATTATATCGGGAAGATCGCCATCGGGCGGATTACCAACGGAACGGTGCACGCTGGTGAAACCGTCACCATCTGTACCCGGGAAGGAACCGACCGAGAAGGCAAGATCGGTCTCCTCTGGGTCTTTGAAGGCCTTAAACGCACCCCGGTGGAAGCGGCCACTGCCGGAGAGATTGTCGCGCTCACCGGTTTAAGTGAAATCGAGATCGGGGAAACCATCTGTTCCTTGGATCAACCCCGTCCTTTACCGCTGCTGACCATCGATGAACCGACCCTGACCATGACCTTTATGGTGAATGACAGCCCCTTTGCCGGTCGGGAGGGGAAATATTTGACTTCCCGGCATTTACGGGAACGCTTATGGAAAGAAGCCCAAACCAATGTCAGTCTCCGGGTGGCGGAAACCGCTTCCCCCGACGCCTTCCAGGTCTCCGGCCGGGGTGAACTCCACCTTTCCATCTTAATTGAAACCATGCGCCGGGAAGGCTATGAACTTCAAATCTCGAAACCGGAACCGATTACCAAGACCATAGCTGACCAGTTGTGCGAGCCCTATGAACGCCTTTTTCTGCTTGTTCCAGAAACGGCCACCGGTCCCGTCATTGAAAAATTAGGACAACGCCGGGCCGAATTGGTCAATATGGAACCGGTCGGTTCCAATTTGAAACTGGAATATATCATCCCCGCCCGCGGACTAATCGGCTTCCGTTCCCAATTTTTAACCGATACCAAAGGCGAAGGGATTATGCACCATCTCTTTGACTCCTACGGACCATGGAAAGAGGGTATTGAACATCGCCATCAAGGTTCGTTAGTGGCCTTTGAGGATGGGGAAGTCACCACTTACGGCATTCATAATGTGGAAGACCGGGGTGTCCTTTTTGTCACCCCGGGGGAGAAAGTCTATACCGGAATGATTGTGGGGATCCACGCTAAAGAGGATGATTTAGACATCAATGTTTGTAAGAAAAAACATTTGACCAACATGCGTTCGAGTACGGCCGATCAGGCGATCCGGCTCACCCCTCCTGTCCTATTCACCTTGGAACAGGCCATGGAATTTATTGCGGAGGATGAATTGGTGGAAATTACTCCGCGCACCATCCGGATGCGGAAAAAGGTCTTGGACCGGGCTACCCGCGCCCGCTTACGAAAGCGTAGCGCAGACTAATCGAATGACGCCGTCCACCGGTCTTTCTCCAGTGTGGACAGGCTAAAATCCGCCCGTGCCCGGTTAAAAAAGACCATTCCCCCCAAGGGGAAGAGGATGAACAGTAAACCCAAGCCCAGATTGGCAATCCCCTGCCACTCACTGCCGCCCATGTCAAAGGTGACCAGAAATAGATTAAAGCCGACTAGCGCTAACAATCCGCTACACAGGAGAAAGAAACAAAGGGTCTGTACCGAATACCATGCCCATTTCCGGCGGAAAAGCAGCCCACCTCCGGTCACCAAAAGCCAACCGGTGAAAGGCAGATAGAAAAAGGGGAATAAAGGAAAGCTCAAACTGGCCAAGAGAACAGCTCCCTCCCGTTCATAAATATAACCAAGAAGCGGAAGGAGCAGCCCTCCTCCACCCAGCAGGAGCAAAAGCAAACCGCAGAATAGAACAATCACCTTGCGCACCAACCAACCCTCCCTTACTGGCCTTTAGGGAAACCACCTTTTCCTTTAGTTTTCGCGCTCGAACCGCCAGTTCCTTTAATCGTTCCTACCTTACCCCCAGGCTTTTTCCGTTGGATCGGGATCCTTTTTGCCGGATACAACGGAAAAGGTTTCCCTAGTTTTGCCGGTGATAATTTACAAGCGGAGCGTTCATAATATAGATTATAGATTAGGAATTGGCCGAAATTACCGAAGCCGAATTTAAAAGCACAAGGGATCTACCGTAGTCAGACCAATCTTTCGGCTATTCGACAATTCCTACAGATCAAGGCAGAAGGAGGGGTTCGATGAAAGGTCTCCTGGAGAAATCCCTGGTCTTAGGGTTAGGCACCTTCTCGTTGACCAAGGAAAAGGCGGAAAATTTCCTACGCGACTTGGAAGAACGGGGCGAAGTTACCGCGACGGAAGCAAAAAAACTCCTCAATGAACTCCTGGAAAAAGGAGAACAGGAAAAAAACGCCCTGCAGCAAACTATCCAACACTCGGTCGGCGAAATCATGAAGAACCTGGGTTATATTCGGAAAGAAGACTATACTTCCCTGGAAGAACGGGTTAAGGAGTTAGAAGCGCGCTTAGCCAATACTACGCCACCGGAGGAAACCGGTGAGTGAGCCCAAAACAAGCTTTTCTTCCCGCGTTCAGCCGGTGTTTACTTTCTGCATTGAGTCAGTACTGAGGTCGGATCTAGATCTCAGTTTTTTATTCTTTCATTCTTCCACCGGAAAGTCCTGATCATTTTTGTAGCCAAGCAGAAAAAGTTCGCCCAGGGCAATTTGGTTTATTGTCCCCGGGTAAGTCTCCAAGATCGTCAGGCGGAGGCGGGAAGTTTTATTGAAAGACTGGCCGAGATCGGCCAAGATGCTCACCAAAGGCGCAAAGGCCTTTTCGTTTACCTCTAGGTATGGCTCATCCGCCAGCTCCACCACCTCTTCGAAGAGACGTTTTTCCACCCGGTTAGTTAAAAAATCATACCTCTCCTGTTCGATTTGGACCTTTATTTTTTTCACCCGCGCGTAAGTAGCGTAGGTGGCGTCATCGAGAAAAAAACCGTTAACCAAACCAACCGCTTGCAAACAGAAATCCTTTAACTCAACCTCGAGCCAAACTTGTTCCGGGGTATCCCCTTTTTCTGTTATCCATGGTGTCCGTAGATCCTCATCAAAAAGGCGGACCAAAGGATAAGCTGTCTCTTCCGAAACCGCACGTAAACCCGCAATCTGCTCCCGGTTAATCTGATAGGTAGTAATCAATTCCGTCATCAAGCGAGGCGTTTCATTGTAGAGGATTTTAAGCGCATATAATTCTTTCAAGTCAAAATCGGTGGTTTCAAAGATATACAAACCTCCATAAGTATTAAACTGAGGAAAATTCAGACTCTTCAGCTCCCCTCCGCGTTCCAAGTTGGCTCGGGCATCCACCACAATACGTAATTTCCGAATCAGATCGTTTTCCCAACCCCCGGCCGGTAAAAATGAGTAAGTAAGCAGGCGATCGGAGAAGGAAGGAAAGAAAGTAGCGACCGAGTCCATATCCAACAGGGAACAGCGGACCGCATACTCCACCACCAATTGCTTCCGGCTGTTGGCGGCGAGCTTAAGGTTTGTTACATACCACTTCCGCACCAGGTCCCGTTTACGTCCGTCAACGATGGCGATTTGGGGCTTTTCATCGGGATAAATTTGTATAGGTAAACTCCCCGTTTCATCAGCCATTTGGTAATAGGGAAAACATTCCTCTTGCCAGGCGAGACCATAGCGCTCAGAATCCAGCAGAAAATCCACGGGAAAACCCACCAACACCTCGGTCTCTACTCCGGGGTTACTAAATTCATAATAGGCATAGATATGGGCAAAATCTCGATCTAAAGTAATATGGAGGAGCTCTTCCGCCAGGATGATCTCTTTTGCTTCCAACAGTGTTAAATTACCGGTTCCCATCACCGCCGACTCATCGATCGGTCCTTCATTGCCTTCGTAAGCCGTGATTCCAAGCGCAGAAAAGAGTAGCAAGCTGAGTAAAAACCCGGCTAATTTAATCTTCTTCATCCCATTCACCTCTTATCCACCAAATAATCCACCCAATAAAAGGAGATTAATATTGCATCTTTGTTAAATCCCTTCGCCACTACTGTAATTCTTGTTATAATACAAACTAGTGTCTTAGTACATAATATCATTGCTTTACAGGTATTACAATTTACGAAGGAGGTCTTTTTTCTTGGAAGTACTATTGGCTTCATTCCAAAAATTTACCTTAGGCAACTTAGTCATGTTTATCCTTGGTGGGCTCCTCATCTACCTTGCGATCAAAAAAGATTATGAACCCATGTTGTTGCTACCCATCGGTTTTGGAGCAATCCTTTCTAATATTCCCATGTCTTCAGCCATCGGCGAAGGTGGTTTTCTGACCATTCTTTACAAGGCGGGAATTGCCACCGAGCTTTTTCCGGTCTTGATCTTTATCGCTATTGGGGCGATGATTGATTTTGGACCCCTTCTCCAACAACCTTTTATGCTTTTCTTCGGCGCCGCCGCCCAGTTCGGAATCTTTATGACCACATTATTAGCCCGCTTTTTAGGCTTTAGCCTGAAAGAAGCGGTCTCTATTGGAATCATTGGTGCGGCCGACGGACCAACTTCGATCTATGTGGCTAATCTTTTTGCCGGCGAGTTGATTGGACCGATTACGGTCGCCGCCTATTCGTATATGTCCTTGGTTCCCTTGATTCAGCCACCGGTTATTAAGGCCCTAACAACAGCGGAAGAACGACGGATTGGGATGGATCTCAATCTCCATAAGGTCTCAAAAACAACCCGCATTCTTTTTCCGATTATTGTCACCGCGGTTGCCGGTTTAATCGCCCCGATGAGTGTAGGCCTTGTTGGTTCGCTCATGTTCGGTAACCTGATTCGGGAATGTGGCGTCTTGGACAAGCTTTCCCAGGCGGCCCAGAATGAGCTCTCCAACCTGGTTACTTTATTGCTAGGGATTACCATCGGTTCAACGATGGTGGCCGAGAACTTTTTAACTTGGAAGACGCTAATGATTTTACTCATGGGGCTTTTCGCTTTTATCTTCGATACCGCCGGTGGAGTTCTCTTCGCCAAACTACTTAACCTTTTCCTCCCCCGGAAGATCAACCCGATGATCGGCGCCGCCGGTATTTCAGCCTTTCCGATGTCGGCCCGGGTTATTCAGAAATTAGCCCAAAAAGAGAATCCCGGTAATTTTGTATTGATGCAAGCCGTCGGCGCTAATGTGGCCGGACAAGTCGGTTCGATCTTGGCCGCTGGAGTCCTGATCTATTTGGTAAATGCCCTTGCCTTATAACAAAAGTACCGATCAACAGATCTTTAAGGCAATGCGGTAATTCCCTCTATCGTTTATAAGAAGGAGGTCCCACAATGTCAGATAATATATTAACAACCCTGCGTATTCTCCTACAGAGTTTAGGCGTAACTTTTCTCGGGATGATCGTTTTTTACACTGTCATCAAGTTACTGGTCAAATATTTCCCGGAGGATAAATAAAACCCTCCTAAAAATCGCCGGTAGGGTTAAAATTATTGAGGTTTGCCCGCCCCTTCTTGCCAAGAAGGGGCGTTTTCCTTATTGCAGCCTCTTTTCACGGGGAAATCGGTTGTTTTGCCTATTGCTTTTTCTTCCCCCGAAGCGTATTCTAAACTTAATCGCGGGAGTTTCACTTATTTTGATTCGGAAACAAAGGGGGGGTCTTTATTTTAGTACCCGATAGTTGACGGTAGCCCCAATCTCTTCCTTAGCTAGCGGATTAAAAAATCAGGGAGATGAAATAATGAGGAGGCTGCCTCCGCATAAACGCGATACCGTCCGGTCCATACTGGCCGATATCCCCGAGAATTGTTCCGCGCTTTTCCTGCTCAATTCTGCATCGAGTGTAGTGGTTGTTGACCATGAACAGTCCCCAAAATTCTTGTCCATCTCTTACCCGCACACTATTCCTCCCCTCTATTTCCTTTATGGGGAAACTGATCAACAGATCATCAGTAGAGCGTTTTTGAAACGCCTTAAGCAACAGGCCGATTTGGTGATTACCCGTTCGTTATTTCCGGTGGTCAATCGGTATTGGCCGGTCCGTTTCGCCATTCCGGTGCTTTTTTTTGCTGCCCCGTCGGGCTGGCAACCAACCCCACCGTCAAATTTCTCCGTCCGCCTCTTACAACCGGAAGAGGCCGGACTTTTCGAGAAAACTTTTGCCACCGAGGATTGGCTCTGGGATCTCTTCGGCACACCGGCGCGCCTTTTGACCGAAGGGCAAGTAGTGGCCGCCTTTAGCGATGGGGATCTGGCTTCCGTAGCCACCACGTTGGCTTACACCAACCGTTACTGTGAACTGGGCGTCGCAACCCGCCCCGCCTATCGGGGACGGGGGTTGGCCTTAGCCTGCGCCCGTCTGCTAAGTCAGAGCCAATTTGAGGAGTTTGGCCGCTTACCTTGTTGGCGGACCCATACGGGAAACATCGGTTCCTGGAAGACCGCTCTCCGCTTGGGGTTAATCGAGACACCCCTCTCCGAGCAGTTCGTCTTTGTTTCCAATTACGCACACGTCGGGGCTGACGCCAGGGTGGTGCCCTAATCTAAAAAGCAAAGAGGCTCACGGGCCAACCGGAGCCTCTTTTTCATAGGCAGTAATCAGCTGTACCAAGGGTTTTTTGCGTCCTTCTTTGCTTTAACAATTCCAATCCAATATACTTGGCTTGAAATCCTTTATCTATTGGTTACACCGCAAAAAGCTTACCAAGGCCCGTAACCCCCACAGGTATCCATCGGCGCCCAAACCACAGATGAGACCGGTCGCCACCGGTGCGGTCAACGACTGCTGGCGGAAACTTTCCCGGGCGTAAATATTAGTAAGGTGAACTTCGATTACAGGTAAAGACACCGCCGCGAGCGCGTCGCGTAAAGCCACGCTGGTATGGGTCAAAGCGGCCGGGTTGATCAGAATACCCTGTACTTCCCCGTAAGCCTGCTGAATCCCGTCAATTAAAACTCCCTCGTGGTTGGATTGGATGATCTCCAGTTCCACTTGGAGTTCCTGCGCTAACTTACGGAGGGCTTGGTTGATCCGATCTAAGGTCACCCCACCGTAAATCTCCGGTTCCCGCACGCCCAAAAGATTAAGGTTTGGGCCGTGTAAAACTAAGATTTTGATCGCCATCCCTCCTCGCTTTTTGCGTTGTCCTTTGCTTGCGGCATCCCTTTTCTTGGCGACAGCAGAAAAACTATACTGCGCCCAACCGGTACAAGACGGGATAGATCCGCTCCGGTGGGATTCCTTCTTTAATCAGCGCTTCGCCCACGGCGGGAGTAAGGATAAAACGAACTTCACTATTCTTTACTTTCTTATCCAAAGCCATGCGGGCCACCAATTTAGCCGCCGAAAGCCCCGGAATGGCAGTGGGAAGATCATAGGCTTGGATTAACTCCAACGTCGCCCGGTAAAGATCGGAATGGGCTAGACCCAAGTCCACGCTGAGCGCAGCCGCCCCGACCATTCCGATGGCCACCGCTTCGCCATGACGGTACATGGTATAGCCGGTCTCGGCTTCCAGCGCATGCCCGATGGTATGCCCATAGTTTAAAAGAGCCCGACACCCTTCTTCGCGCACATCCGCGTTGACGATCCGGGCCTTAAAGCTACAGGCCCGCCGAATAATCTCAACCAAAGCCGTGGTCTGGAGCCGCCAAACCGCCGCCCTTTCCCGCCGGAGAAAATGATCCAGTTCCCGATCGCCAATTAAACCCACCTTAATAATCTCGGCCAAACCGGTTTTGAATTCCCGCCGATCCAGGGTGGCCAAGACGGCCAAATCGCTGATGACCACGGCCGGTTGGTAAAATGCGCCAATCAAGTTCTTCCCTTCCCGGTGGTTGACCGCCACTTTCCCCCCAATGGAACTATCCACCTGCGCTAAAAGGGTGGTCGGCACCTGCACCAACCGGATCCCCCGCAGATAAGTGGCAGCGGCAAAACCAGCCAAGTCACCAATGACACCGCCCCCCAAGGCCAGGACCACCGAGTCCCTTTCCAGCCGGGAGGCCACCGCCGCATCATAGACCCGGACCAGTTCCGACTGGCATTTGTAAGCTTCGCCATCGGGAATGAGCACTGTGCTCACGGTGAAGCCCGCATCTTGCAACGCCTTTTCAACCACCGCCAGATACAAAGCAGCCACGGTTGGGTTAGTCACAACCAGGATTTTTCCGCCTAAACCCACTTCTTTAAGGATTTTTCCCGTCCGGGCCAGCAGCCCCGTCCCGATAATCAGCGGGTATTCCTCGGAGCCGGCTTTGATTTGGAGTCGTTCTTCCACCGCCAAATTAATCACCCTCTATCCCCTGCGGGGGACCGCTTCGCCGACACCGCGACCCTGCGCAAGCCGAATGATCTCTTCCGCCACCTGCCGGGGGGTCCGCCCGTCGGTCGTCACCACTAGATCAGCTTCCCGGTAGAAGCCTTCCCTTTCTTCCAACAACGCGGTAAGGACTACTCCCGGATCACCAGTCTTGAGCAAGGGGCGGCCTTCCCCATGACCAACCCGGGCGGCCAAAACCGCCGGGGAAGTCTTTAAATAAACAACCAGGCCGGTTTCTTTGAGGAGGCGGCGGTTCGTCCCATCCAGAACGGCCCCACCTCCGGTCGCCAGCACCATCCGCTCTTTATCCTTTAAATCAAGGAGCACCTCTTTTTCTACCCGGCGGAAATAAGCTTCACCCTTCTCCTGAAAAAGCTGGGGAATGGAGACGCCCGTTCTTTCCTCAATCATCCGGTCGGTATCAATTAGTTCCCAAGTCAACAAGTGGGCCAACAACCGGCCCACCGTCGTTTTACCGCATCCCATCAGCCCGACCAAGACTAAATTGGGTCTTCGCTCAATCCCGTCGCCCACCTAATCCCTCCTGGTAAGCCATCCAGGCCTGCTTCATCTCGGGTAAGGTATCTCCGCCGAACTTTTCCTGAAAAGCAACGGCCAACACCCAAGCGACCATCGCTTCGGCCACGACGCCGGCGGCCGGAACAGCCGTCAAATCCGAGCGTTCGGCCCCGGCCTGCCGGGGCTCCCCCGTCTTTAAGTCAACCGAAGGTAATCCTTGGTACAAAGTAGGAATGGGTTTCATCGCCGCCCGGAGAATAATGGGTTGGCCATTGGAGATCCCGCCCTCAATCCCACCGGCTTGATTCCCCGTCCGGTGCCAGCCGGTTTGGGGATGATAACCGATGGCGTCATGCATTTCGGAACCGGGAAGTTCCGCCGCGCCAAACCCAGCCCCGCATTCTACCCCTTTAATCCCAGGGATCGCCATAAGGGCCTGCGCCAACTGGCCATCTAACCGGCGGTCCCAATGGACATGAGAACCCAAACCGGGTGGAACTCCGTTGGCATAAACAACAAAAGTACCCCCTAAGGTTTCTTTGCACTCTTGAGCGGCGACGATCGTTTCCACCATGGAGCCGGACAGCTCATGAGGGTAAGCCCGGACCGGCGAGCGCTCGACCAAAGCCTGCTCTTCCCGGGTCAACGGCATGCGGACGTCCGTGCCCGTCGTTCCGATGCGGCTCACGTAGCTCCCGATCTCTACCCCGAACTGGACCAACAACTGTTTAGCAAAGACGCCGACCGCAACCCGGGCCGCGGTCTCCCGGGCGCTCGCCCGCTCGATAATATTCCGTAAATCAGTGTATCCATACTTAAGCGCCCCACTCAGATCCGCATGACCCGGACGGGGTATTGTTACTTCCGGGGAGACCTTCGCCAAAAGCGGATCGGCCTCAATGGTCACCATGGCCTTTTCCGGGGCATCGAAAACTGCCATCGCCGACGCCCAACGGGACCAATCCCGGTTTTCGATCCGGAGACAAATCGGGCTCCCGATGGTAGCGCCACCCCGCACCCCGGCCAGAATCTCCACCTGATCCCGTTCGATCTTCATCCGGCCGCCCCGGCCGTAACCCTGTTGGCGGCGGGCCATTTCCCGGTCGATGATCTCCCGCGCCACCGGAACCTTGGCCGGAAAACCCTCAATCACCGCAACCAAGGCCGGCCCATGGGATTCACCGGCAGTCAAAAAACGCATCGCTATCCCCCGTTATGTTCCAGGATTTATTTATCAATGGTAAAATCGGCGGTTCGGTCATGCCGGGGATTGGCTGACACCTGTTGCACCGCTTGCATGATCGCCAACAACGCATCGGTTCGGACTTGGCGATCGGCCTGTTCAACCCGGGCAAAGATCTCCCCCTCCGGGCTGGCGGCATAACGCCCTTTTATTTTACTTAAAGCAAGGGCTAAAACATCTTGCTTACATTTTTCACACTGGCAAAAATCAGGATTATTCTTTAGCACCTCGGCAAAAACCTCACGAATGACATCCTCCATATAATTCTTCATGCTCATTCCCCCCAATCTTTGCTCAATAATTATCATTAATTACCTGGTCCGCCGGGACCGGTAAGATAATGATCTGATCGGTCCGGAGAGCGGTAACATCGGTGATACTGTTAATCTCGATCAGTAACTCCACCGTCGTTCCATACCGTTGGGCGATTCGCCAGAGGGTCTCTTTCGGTTGTAACTGGTAGAGATGGGTAGGGGGTATTGGGATCCGAATGGTCTGACCGACCTGGAGTAAATCGGAAGAGCCGATGGCGTTTTCTTGTAGAATCACGGTCGGGTCTACCCCGTACTTACGGGCGATGGAAAAGATGGTATCCCCTTTCACGACGCGGTAAGCCACTCGTAAAGCGGCCGGAACCGGAGGCGACCCCCTCTCCACCGTCGCCGACTCCTGAATCGGTTTTGCTTCCACCTCTGTTTGCTCCGGACGTTCCGTCGGAGCTGATTCTTCCCCCGCCGGAGTTTGCAATTCCCCAAGCCCGACCACTTCCGTCAAGACCTGGGCAACCGGCGGCTTTGTCGTCACCACTTCCGGTTCTTCGCCCCCAAAAATCTGAATATGAACCACTTCCGAATCGGCCTTCGGTGTCTCCGGCAGCGCCACCGAAACCACCTCGGCGCCTGGAGCAGTCTGAGCCCCCACTTGTGGGGTGAGCAACAAACAGACGGATTTTTCCTTATCCGGTCCCTCGCGGCCTGGAGTCAGAAGGAGAGCGGAAGATTTTTTTCCGGCAAAACTGAGCCCGGCAAGGACAAAAGTCTCCCCTGGCGCCAACGTCTGTTGGGCTAAAATCCGGTTGTTCTCAATCAAAGGAATACTTCGTCCGTCGACCGTTTCGGTCCAGCCGCCGATCCCATTCACGGTTAAGACCAAATCCAAACCGGTCTTCCCGTTGTTAAGTGTCCGGGGCAATACTTCAATACCCAGCCCGACTCGCTGGTATTCAATGAGATCAATTTGGGCATCGGGTTTGGAAATGATAACCGGATACTGATCGCCAAGGAAAACAACGCCCGCTTGGCTACTGGTCGCCCGAAGCCTGGTCTCCGCCAGCAGACGGCCGCCAGTAGGGCCCATCCCCGCGCTCCCCGGGGAAGAGGGTAAAGCAGTCAGCCGCAAAGGCGAATGGGCGGAGGTACTGGGTAAAGCCCAAGCTAATCCTCTTTCTTGAACCTGATTAAGGTCAAACTCAACCAGTTCGGCCTTAATTATATAAGCGACTGGCGCTTGATCGACCAGCGTCAATAATTCCCGAAGGTTGGCATCCTCCAAAGCATTGACGTTCAACTGGATTTCTTTCTGCCCTGCTTCGCTCGGTAATCGATCCCTGGGGATAACCTGCGCGATAATAGCCATGGCGGTCTCCGCATCCAGGAAGGACCATTGGTATTCCCGGGGTGCGCGTTCCCCCAAAGCGGTGGGGTCGGTGCCGACCAAAGCCACGCCTTCCACCCAATGGCAAGGATAACCATGAATCTCCGCTAACAAGGCCACCGCCTCCTCGGCGGTCAGTCCTGGCCGGAGCGGTAGCGTTACTTGCCCTTGCACAGCAGGGCCGAGCAGCAATGGGAACTCCCCCAGCTCCGCCAAACTACGGAAAACCATCCGGAGATCGGCGTTCCCCAGATGCAGTTCGGGCAGTCCTTTCGCTTCTGCTTCCCCTTTCACCCCTTGGAAGACCAGGGGAAGAATAAAAACGAGCAGAAGAGGGACAAACCAAAAATTGTTCCTCTGAGCTCTATTTTTTTTCATGTCTGCACCCTCTTAGTTTAGAATCAATTCCCACTGACGCATTACCTACTTCGCGACCGAAAAAGTTTTTCCTGCCGCGTCAGGGATTTCCTTAAAATCACGGTAAAGGGTGTTTACCCTTGGTCAGAATCCGTTCCACCATCCGGTAGAGGGGAGCAAAGGGTGGCGTCTGGCCGGTCCATAGCTGGCAAGCTAAGATCCCTTGGTAAACCAGCATGCCCAAGCCGGAGAGGGTTGGTAGACCTAACCGGTGGGCTTCCCGTAAAAAAGCGGTTTCCAACGGATGATAGACCAAATCCGCCACCAAACACCCGGGCGGGCAAGCCGCCAACGGAAAAGCGGGCTGGTCCAAGATCTTGGGGGCCATCCCCAAGGAGGTCGCATTAATCACCAAATCGGCGGTGGCCGCCAACTCCGGTAAACGGGAGGAAGTGAAGGTGACGCCGCCCGCCGGGAAAGCAGTCTTTTCCCACAAGTCAGCCGTTAACCGGCGGGTTTTCTCCGGATCCCGACCAACCAGATCTAAGGCGGCCACCTCCGCTTGGACTAAACGGAAGGC
Source organism: Bacillota bacterium (assembly GCA_012837715.1). Lineage (GTDB taxonomy): Bacteria > Bacillota > UBA4882 > UBA10575 > UBA10575 > Capillibacterium. The sequence goes on from DUQR01000027.1 coordinate 104,515, forward strand.
CAGCGCCCGGGCGGCGCCACCGTTTCCCAGAATCACCACCCGCTTCCCGGCGGGTTCCATTCCCCCTTCGTTTCGTAAGGAAAGGAGAAAGCCCTCCCCGTCGGTACTGTAACCGAGCAGTTTCCCGTTGGCCGGGACCACCGTATTGACCGAACCGGTCAAAAGCGCATCCCCGACCAACTGGTCCAAATAGGGAATGACCCTTTCTTTATGGGGAATGGTGATGTTTACCCCGGCAAATTTCAGACAACGCACTGCTGCCACCGCTGTGGCCAACTCCTCCCGGGAGATTCGGAATTTCAGATAAACCCCGTCCACTCCCAGGAGCCGGAAGGCTTCGTTTTGCAGATGGGGGGAGAGCGAATGATCGACCGGATCCCCGAATAGGCCAAACAAACGTTGCCCCGTATTCTTCATAACAGCCTCTCCTTCAGGAGCTTTCTGCGTTGTTCTTTGCTGCAAAATTCGATTACAATATATTGGTAGCCTCACTTGAAGATGAATACGATCTATTGTATTGGAACTTGGTTGGTTTTCACGCAAAAAGCTTTTAAGCTAGTTTAAAAAAACTCTCCTGCCGGAGCAGGAGATCACCTTTACACTTCTGTAATAATCGGCAGAATCATCGGCCGTCGTTTTGTCCGCTCATAGAGAAAACGGCTGAGGGTCTCCCGAATCTGACTTTTCATAAACGACCAGTCGTTATTGCCTTGGGTCTGACATTTCTCCAGCGCTTCCTTGACTTTAATCCGCACTTCTTCCATTAAAGCCTCGGATTCACGCACATAGACAAAACCACGGGAGATAATATCCGGTCCCGCCAAAACCTGCCCGTTTTCCCGATCCATCGTAATCACGGCAATTAAGATCCCATCCTGGGAAAGTTGTTTCCGGTCGCGCAACACCACATTGCCAACATCGCCGACCCCCAACCCGTCGACAAAGATCCGTCCCGCGGTCACCCGCCCCGCCATCCGACCGGTACGGGCCGTAAACTCAAGGACATCGCCGTTTTCGGCAATAAACACATTTTCACTGGGCATACCTAGCTCTTGAGCCAGACGGGCATGTTGGACCAGATGACGATACTCACCGTGAACCGGAATGAAAAATTTGGGTTTGACCAGATTAAGCATCATCTTTAATTCTTCCTGCCGGGCATGGCCGGAAACATGGACTCCGGTCAGAGTCTCATAAATGACCCGCGCTCCTTGTTTGAAAAGATGATTAATCGTCCGGGCGATCAATTTTTCATTACCCGGAATCGCCGAGGCGGAGATGATCACCGTATCCCCCGGCCGAATTGAGATCTTTCGGTGCTCGGCCATGGCCATCCGGCTTAAAGCCGACAATGGTTCGCCTTGGCTCCCGGTAGTGACCAGAGCTACTTCATGCGGGGAAAGGCGATCCAAATCATCCAAGTCAACCTCGATTCCCTCGGGAATCTGCAGATAACCTAATTCTCTAGCGATCGAAACCACATTTACCATACTCCGTCCGACAAAAGCCACTTTCCGGCCGTGAAGCATCGCCGCATTCACCACCTGTTGCACCCGGTGGATATTGGAGGCAAAGGTCGCCACGATCAGTCGCCCTTCGGCCCGGTGAAAGAGTTCTTCAAACTTCTCAGCCAAGACCTTCTCGGAAATAGTATAACCTTCCCGCTCCACATTGGTACTGTCGGAGAGAAGAACCAGGACGCCACTATCCCCCAACTCGGCAAATTTCCGAAAATCCAGGGGTTCACCTTCCACTGGAGTATGATCGATTTTAAAGTCGGCGGTGTGGACGATCGTTCCCACCGGTGTATGAATGGCCAAGGCCAACACCCCGGCAATACTATGGTTCACATTGATAAAATCCACTTTAAAGCAACCGATCTTCATCGTACTGCCGGCATGCACCGGGATCAACTGTGTTTTCCGATCCAATCCGTGTTCTTTCAGTTTTGCTTCGGCCAAGCCCAGGGTTAACCGGGACCCATACACCGGCACATTAAGTTGGCGGATCACATAAGGCAGGGCGCCAATATGATCCTCGTGCCCATGGGTGAGAATGATGCCCACAACCTTATCCCGGTTCTCCATTAAATAAGTGATGTCCGGAATGACCAGATCGATGCCGAGCATATCCTCATCGGGGAACATTAGACCGGTATCGATCACCAAAATCTCATCCTTATACCGGATCACCCACATATTCTTGCCGATCTCACCTAACCCGCCTAACGGGATTACCGAGACCTTATTATTTTTTGACAATAAAAAAAACACCTCCTGTATTGTCCCGTCCATTGCAATTTATAATAACCAAAGACCGTCTCCCGCCCGACGGTCTTAAAGTCCACAATGCGCATAATTTAACGTAAACTTGCCCTTATTATATCAAAATCAAATTCTTCCGACAACCACATTTTTTCTCCCCACACCTCATAGGCTTTACTACCGGTCCAATACCGCCAAGGGGGTAAACACAATGACCCAATGGGATAGATACTTTCGGCAATTGGCCGCCAAAGTCGATACCTATCGGTGGGAAAAAGCGAGCGCCGTCCGTTCTTACCAGGAACTGGCTTTTTTGGCGCCAACCCGCCCTTCCCGAAATCTGCTGTTAAAATGTGTGGAAGAAGAAAAGCGCCACATCCATCTTTTATGCCGTCTTGCTCGACAGTTGACCGGTGAAGCGGCACCCATCCACCCGCTTCCTTCCCTCCGCTTCACCTCTTACCCGGAAGGCCTCCGCCAACGGGTCCTGGCCGAAAGTGCGGCTTTTCTCGGCTACGGGGAGGAGTTTCTAAACGCCCCCGACTTCCATTTGCGAAAACTCTTTTATCAGCTCAGCGCCGTCGCTGTTCAACACGGCTTTGCTCTAACCCTCTGTCTTAACCTGGAAAAACCAGAGGTTAAAGGGTAAACCCAGTAAGCAGTTCCTGGAACATGGTCATCGCATCGGTAATCGGCTGGGGTTGGGCAAGATCCACACCAGCCTTGGCCAAGAGCACCAACGGGTAGTCGGTTCCTCCACTCCGGAGTAGTTCCAAATAGGCCTCCACCGCGGCTGATCCTTCCCGGATAAATTTTTGGACAAAGGCCACGGCAGCGCAGAAACCGGTGGCATACTTATAGACGTAGAAATTATAGAAGAAATGAGGAATTCGGGACCATTCGGCCTTCAGTTCCGGGTCAAGGACCACCCCTGGACCGTGATAGACCTGGGCCAAATGGTAATATTCCTCTTCCAACCAGTCGGGGGTTAATGCTTCCCCCTTTTCCACCTGGGCATGGATGAGTCTTTCAAATTCGGCGAACATCGTCTGCCGAAAGACCGTTCCCCGAAAATGTTCCAAGAAATGGTGGAGATAATAGAGGAGCTCTTCTTTACTCTGGGCTTGGTCGATTAAATAACGAACCAATAAGACTTCATTAACGGTGGAAGCAATCTCTGCTAAGAAGATCGGGTACTGGGCATTGATATAGGGTTGGGCCCGGTTCGACAGATAACTATGGAGGGCATGGCCTAACTCATGGGCTAAAGTAAAGAGGTCATTGCCAGTCCCTTGAAAATTCAGTAAGATATAGGGATGGCTGTCATAACACCCCCAGGCGTAGGCCCCGCTAGTCTTCCCCTTGTTTTCATAAACATCGATCCAACGTTCCGCAAAGGCCTGATCCAACAGGGCCCCATACTCCTCACCCAACAGCCCAAGCCCGGCTTTGACCATCTTTTGAGCTTCTTCATAGGTGACCTTTAACTCAAAATCAGCGACCGGGGAGACATAGAGATCATAAGGATGGATCTCCTCCAGCTGAAGCAGGTCTTGTTTCGCCCGGAAATACTGTTGAACAAGGGGAAGCCCTTGATGGATCCCGTCAATCAGGTTATGGTAAACATCCTCTTTGATGTGGTCATCATCTAACGCCGCTGTTAACGCCGAAGGATAACGGCGGGCCCGCGCGTAAAAGATATTACTTTTCACCCCGGAATTTAAAGCCGCCGCCAGTGTATTCCGGTACCGTTGATACGTCCGGTGTAAAGACAGAAAAGCTTCTTGCCGAACGGCCCGCTTTTTGCTCTCAAGGAAACGCAGATAGCGGCCGTGACTTAAAGCCACTTCCCGCCCCTCTTCGTCGTGGACCATGGGGAACTCTAAATCGGCGTTGTTGAGCATGGAGAAGATATTTTCCCCGCTATCCGCAATCTCGCCGCTTAAGGCCAAAATTCTTTCTTCTTCCGGGGAGAGGATATGTTGTTTCCGCCGCACCAGATCCTCCAGGAAGTGGCGATACTGGTTAAGCTCCGGGTCAACTTGGAGAAACTCTTCCCATTGGCTTTGGGGGATCGCCATCAATTCGGGGAGGAAAAAGGAAGCCATTGTCCCCACCCGCACCATTAAAGCCTGCGCCCGTTCAACTAGGGCTTGACTGGCCGATTCGCTATTATCTTCATCCCGCTTCATCTTGGCGTAGACAAAGGTTTTATCCATCAACCGGCTCATCCGGTCCCGGAGTTCCAAAACCTGCCGGAAAGTCGCGGCGGAGTCACCGATTTTCCCCTGATAAGAGACGAATTCGTCGGCCAAAGCCTCTACGGTTTTTAGATCTTCTTCCCACGCTTCCGTGGTCGGATAAAGATCTTCCAGTTGCCAACGGTATTCCACGGGAACTTCCGCCCGTTGCACCAATGCTTGGTCTTGATTCATCGCCAAACCTCCTTGTCGAATCCTACTAACCCATAGGGAGCGCCGGAAACTACCCCTCCCGCTTCCACCGCATCCACGGGTGTCAGATCGACAGGGTGTCCCTTGCTTTAATAAAGCACAATCTCTCGGCTTGGGAATGCTTTTTAATGGGTTGCGAGGGAAAAAGCTTGATCAACTTTTACAATATCCTGATCCTTAATGGACTGGAGAATCGCATAGATCGTCCGAAAATCACCGATCTCCAAGTCGGGAGTGACCGCGATCTCCTCCGTCCCGATCAGCGCATTATAGAAATTGAGCAACTCATTATAATAGCCCCGCTTCGGTTGGAATCCGATTCCTTCATGGCCGCCGTCGGCATAGAAGAGATTAACCAATCCACAATCGGTATCCTCCAGATAAATTTGGCCCTTCGTCCCAAAGATCCGGAGCCCTACCGCGGGTTTTTGCACCTCCCGCCCCGCCGGGAAATAGGAAAAGACACCGATCACGCCGTTCATAAACTCCAGGTTCACTGTGATCACCGCGTAGGGACTAAAATCATCCTGCTGGGGAACGCCAAAGGCGGACAAATGTTTGATCCCGCCAAAAAGATGACGGAGCCCGGCCAGATCATGGATGGCCGCATCCAAAATATCTCCCCCGGGGTACTGGGGATGCTGCCGCCATTCGGTAGCCGCGAAGGTATCCTTCGTCATCCCGCAGGGGAAACAGCTGCTCCGATGGGCAATAAAGAAGACCGTCTCCCCGACCTTCTTTTCCTGCACCAATTTACGGATCAGATTATATTCTTCACTATAACGGTAGTTTTCCGCAATCATCATTTTGATCCCATACAAAGAGGGCAGTTCCGTCGTGGCCACCGCCTGCTCGTAGGTGGCGCCTAAAGGCTTTTCCAGAATAATATTTTTCCCGGCGCGGGCCACCTCTTCCGCCACTCTATGGTTTTGGGGAATCGGAACGAGAATATCGATGACTTGAAGATCAGGCCTTTCCAACATCCGCTGGTAATCGGTGAAGACATCCTCCCGGTTCAACCCTAGTCGGTGGCCCCAATCTTCCGCCACTTCCTGGTGGCGATCGCAGACCGCCGCAATTTGATATTTATCTGCCAATTCCTGAAAAGCCGGGTAATGTAGTCTTTCCCAAGCCAGCCCACAACCGATAATCCCCACTTTTACCTTATCCATGCTAAAACCTCCTTTTTTCCTTAAGCATAATGTCTCCAACAAAAAGGAGGTTTATAAGCCTTTTGGAATCCTATTTTCCCAAGGGATAACGATTGTTCTTGGTTACATACTCCACAATCTCGTAGGTTTCATTCACCTGTTTCCAGCGTTTAACTTCGGCCAAAAAATAGTGGAAAGCCCAGAAAAAAGTGAACACCAACAACAAGCCCCAAACACCCGTCGCCAACAACTCTTTCTTCTTCGCCACCTCTTTATCCTCAGCCAACAAGACCTGTTCGGCCGTGGCGTAAAGGGAATTCAACTCCCAGTTGGCATCGGCGAGCGCTTGCTGTACTGTTCTGACCTCTCCTGCCGGAACCGACTGTAGGTCCGGTTCTTGGCCAATCTTGACTTCTAATTCACTTATTTGTCGCTGTAGACCCAGCCATTTCCTTTCGTACTCGGGCTGTTTTAAGACTTCTTCCCGCCTCATTTCCAATTCTTCCCGGGGCAAATAGGGCACCCGTTCCCCGCTGTATAAAACATATGGTTGGGTAGGGGGGCTCAACTCAGACCAACCGCCGAAGAAATATAACCACCGTTGACCGGTCCACCGATCTTTTGTATGTAAGACTTGAAAATCGCCGTAGTTCTGGAGTGGACCCTTTGCCCATCTTAAACCTCCGGCCAGTAAGATCAGGATAAAAAAGATCATGGGGAATAACCATAACTTTCTCATGATTAACCTCCGGTCATTTCCGTCCTTCCTGTAGTCCCCTGGTTCTTGACGGAATTCTCTTCTGTTCTTATTCGACTCCCGGCCGGAAATTCCTGTTTATTCCCCATGTTTGCGCCATTTTCCTGGAGGATGCCTTATGTTACAATCCGTAGTTTATAGATTATCCCCTACCTCCAACAGGAATTGATCCGTTTCCCCGATGGCATGGTACAAAGCAGATACCGCCAGGTAATAATCGTACTCGGCATTCAAATCATCATTCAACGCCGAGTTAAGAGCGTTCTGGGCGGATAACAACTCCATATTTGTCACCACACCTAGCTGAAACATGGTCTTTTGCATCTGGAAATTCGCTTCGGCCTGACTCCGACCGAGTTTGGTTAAGGCCAGCACTTGTGCAGCTTCAGTCACCGCCAAGTACTTTTGACGGACTTCCAATTGAATCTCCTCTTTGGTCTGGGCCAATTGAAAGCGGAGTTTTTCCAAAGTGGCTTCCGCTTGTTTAACCCCGGCCTTGCCGGCCCCGGCATCAAAGAACTTCCAATCCAGATTAAGGGTGAAACGCCAGACGCCATCCTTTAACGTCGGATGATCCGGGTTTTGCGCCTCATAGGCGCCAATCATAATCAGGTTCGGTTTCCAATACCCCTTACTCAATTCCAAGTTTTCCTCCGCGCTCCGCACGGCAATTTCCAGGCTTTTCAGCTCCGGTCGGCCTTCCTGGGTTCGGTGTAAAAAACTTTCCAGAGCGGGCAATTCATGCTCCACCGCGAAGGCCGGTTTTGAGGTTAAGACCAGATCTTGAGGGGGAATACCCATTAATGAACAGAGCTTGTCCTGGACCTTCTTCTTCCCGTGTTCTGCTTTAACGGCGTCCAATTCTGCTTGAGTCAAGCGCAGTTTCGTCTCCATTAAATCGCTTTGCGTGGCATAGCCAAGGTTAAGATTGGCCTCAATCAGCCTTTGGTATTCCGTCAGCAACTTAATCTGATCCTGCCTTAGCGCCAGCATCCCATCGGCTTTAAGTACATTAACATAGGTTTGGACCACGCTATAAACTAGATCCTTGCTCTTAGCTTGATAATTCAGTTCCTCCCCCTTTAAGTCGATCTCGGCCAGTTCGACGCCAGAAGCCAATTTTTCACCCATGTAAAGAGGTAATTGGAGATTAACCCCGGTCGAGTAGGTTCCGGTCCCCCCCTTATTTTCTGTCCCCAGCTCACCGGTGGGTCTCATCCTGGTATAATTCGTACTCAAAGAGAACGACGGCCAGCGGGCAGCGGTCGCCTGATCCACCTTGGCCTCCGCTTCAGCGACCGCCGCGCCGTAAGAACCTAGATTATACGGATTGGCGAGGGCCATCCGGATCGCTTGCGCTAGACTGATTCCCCCTTCTTCGGTAGCCCACGCCGGTTGCGCCAGACCACTGTATAGAGTTATCAAGCTTATGATTATCCCGGCTATTTTGACTTTTCTTCTTACCACCTTGATCCTCCTACTCTCGCAGCTCGTGACTGATCGCTGGTCGCTCGTGTGACTGACTCGCCTTCACATGTAAAGCACAGCCAGTGTTCATCCTTTCACCTGCCCCAGCTTTAACCCACCTTCTTGACCCGATCCCCTTGCTCATAAGTGGCCAGGAACTTTTCCAACCGGTCAAAGGCCGAATTTAAAGTGGCAATCTCCGGAAGGAGCACAACCCGGAAATGGTCGGGCGCTATCCAGTTAAACCCGGTCCCCTGCACCAAAAGGACTTTTTCTACCGTTAAAAAGTCTTTGACAAACTGTTGGTCATCGGTAATCCGAAACCGACCAGCGTCTACTTTAGGGAAGAGGTAAAAGGCCCCGGCCGGCCGGACACAGGAAAGACCGGGAATCTCATTAAGCCGGCGCCAGGCAAAATCCATTTGTTCATAGAGACGACCGCCGGGGTTGGTCAGTTCCTGGATACTATGCTCACTAAGGGCTTTTTCGATGGCGTACTGGGCCGGCGCATTACTGCATAAACGCATCGATGCCAGCATATTCAGTCCTTCAATATAATCCTGGGCGACTGTTTTCTTTCCACTAACAACCATCCAGCCGACCCGGTAACCGGCAATCCGCTGGGATTTGGAAAGACCGTTCAAGGTAATAAAGAGCACCTCATCGGAGAGGGAGGCTAAAGCGGTATGCTCCACTCCATCGTAGAGAATCCGGTCATAAATCTCATCGGCAAAGATGATCAAATCATGGGCGGCTGCCAACTCCACAATCCGTTCTAAAATGGACCGGGGATAGACGGCGCCGGTGGGGTTATTCGGGTTAATCACCACAATCCCTTTCGTCCGCGGCGTAATCTTACTTTCCAGATCGGCCAGATCCGGATACCAGTTAGCCTGTTCATCACAGATATAATGCACGGCAGTCCCGCCCGCCAGGTTCACCGCCGCGGTCCAGAGGGGATAGTCGGGCGCCGGGATAAGAATCTCGTCGCCGTCATCCAGGAGCCCTTGCATCGAACTGACGATCAGTTCACTGACCCCGTTACCGATATAAATATCATCCGGTTCCACCCCGGTGATGCCTTTCTGCTCACAATAACGTTGAATCGCCAACCGGGCCGGGAGGATTCCCTTGGAATCGGTATAACCTTGGGCCGCAGCCAGGTTATCCCGGACCGCCCGGATTACAACTTCCGGCGCGTCAAAGCCAAAAGGCGCCGGATTACCGATATTCAACTTTAAGATGTCGTAGCCTGCTTCTTCCAAACGTTTGGCCTCATCCATAACCGGACCGCGGATATCATAACAAACATGCTCCAGTTTCCTTGATTTCTTAAAACTACGCATTTTTCTCCTCCTCAAACTCGGAAATAACTTCCCCGATAATTTTAAAACCCGTTGCCATCTCGGCTTCACTCACCCGGCCGATTCCCAACCGGAAGGTGTTCGCCCCGCCTCCGTCGGTGTAGAAAAGATCCCCCGGCATAAACAGAACACCCCGCCGGTAACAAGCGGCCAAAATTTGGCGGGCGTTGAGCTTCGGGGCCAACTCCACAAAGATATGAAGTCCGCCTTCACCCCAGATCCGCCGGTGCGGGATGAGGGCTGTGGCCAACCGGATCGCCGCTTCATGCCGTGCCCGGTAAACCTTGCGCGCCCGACGCAAATACTTCTCAAAAGATCCATTTTTCAAATACTCATAGAGCAGCGCTTGATCCAAAAAACTGGTGTGAATATTCATACTCCGTTTAATACTTTCCAAGGCTGCGATTAAGTCCCGGTCGGCCATCACCCAACCCAATCGTAACCCGGGAAAGAGAATCTTGGAAAAACTACCGATATAAACCACGTTATTTCCCTTTCCGGCCAAGGCCAGAAGGGGGGCAACATGGGCGCCGGAGTAGCGTAGTTCTTCATTAAAACCATCCTCAACGATGGGTACCTGGTAACGGGCAAAAACCTCTAAAACAGCTCGGCGGCTTTCCGGAGACATCACCAGTCCGGTCGGATTATGGTAAGAGGGGATTAAGAAACCGGCTTTCACCGGCTTGGTCGCCAGGGTCTCCGCTAAAAGCTCCAGATCGATTCCTTTTTCGGTGAGGGGAACCCCGTAAATCTGTAAGTCCCGCAGCTTGAAAATTTTCAGCGCCGTGTTATGGGTGGGATTCTCGGTCACAATCCCGTCGCCCGGTTCGGCGATCCCGGCCAGCACCAAATTTAAACCTTCGGTAAAACCGTTGGTCACCAGGATGGCCTTCCCCTCCGGCTCCACTCCTTTATTCTTTAAATATTCCCCCAAATACTCCAGCAAAGGGCGGTATCCCTGGGCATAACCGTAGTTGAGAATCTTCCCTTCTTCTAAGGCAAAACGGTCAAGAAAAGCCCGTTTAAAATCGGCGGTCGGAAACAAGGCGCCGTCTGGGGCTATACTCTTAAAGGAGATCATTCCCCGTTCCCATTTTAATTCGGATTTCTCAATATCCAAATCTACGGCAGCCTTAGCATGGGCGGTTAACCGTTGATCCCAGGCCAGTTCGGTAATTGTTCCGTATCGCACTTCCACGGCGGCCACAAAGGAACCTTGCCCCGGCACCGTTTGGGTAAAGCCCTCCTCTTCCAAGTCCTGATAGGCTTGGATCACCGTATTCCGGCCCAAACCAAGGGCGGTAGCCATTTCCCGGGTGGAGGGCAGCCGCTCTCCGGGCTGGAGAATTCCACTGAGCATCTGTTTCTTCAGGTACTCTTTGAGCTGAAGGTAAACCGGACGACCATCTTGACATTTAAAATCAGCAAACATCTCTTCTCTCCTTGCCTCTTGTTCCCTATTATACATCAATCCCCAGAGATGAAAAGAACCACAGATTAACTCTTTCCGTTAGGCTGTGGTTCAAGGTTGTTCTCTTTTGGTTGTGGGGTTCAGCGGTCACCGACCAGTTGGGCATGGTCCTGCCAACGCAGGCTCCAAACCGCCGGTCGATTGTCGCGAAAGCTAAAAAAGGCCAGCTGGCGCCCATCTGGACTCCAAGCGGGCGGTCCTCCGTTAAGGCTAACCCCAGCGCTGATGGTGTACTTTTTTCCGTTCTGCAGATCCTGGACATAGAGACTACCCCGGTCCCGGATGACTTTTCCTTCCGGATCCCGTTGTCCACCAGTGGAGATATAAGCCACGTAACGACCATCGGGTGAAACCGACGGATGCCGGTTGTCTTCCCCATTCTCCAAAAAAGGAAGATTTTCTCCGGTCTTTAGATCATATACCCAAATACTTCCTTGGTCCAGACCCCAGCTCTCAACCTGGTAGCCCCCTGCTTCCACCAGGGTTTTCCTTAGCCGGAACAGTGTATAGTAGATTTTATCGTTCTTTCCCCAATCGGGAGTAGTGATGAACCCTTGCACCTTGGGGAGGAGTGTTTTCAACCCCAAACCGTTTTTTTGGATGGTCATCAAGGAAGAGGTAAAAAGTCCCTCCCCCCGGACAAAAACCAAAGCTTCCCCCGATGGCGCCCAGTCCGGGTCCCGGTCCAGGGGACCGGTGGTCAGCCGCATACCGGCGCCGGAAGGAAACTCCTTCCACCAGATTCCGGTCGTCAACTCCCTCGCTTCCGGACCGAGAACCGTTTTGCGGACCATCGCCACCCCGCTGCCATCTGGCGCCCATTTGGGAGACGAGTCGATCAAACTGCCGGTTCCCGTCCACAACACCGGCTCGCTTTTAGAGCCGGGCTGATATAACCAGATCCGCATCTGAGCGCCAACTTCCCGCTCCTTCTTTCCGCAAAAGGCGATCCGCCCGTGCGGCCCCCAGTCCATACTCCAGACATCATAGTGGTCCGGGACAACCCGGTTGGGGGTGGGTGTTTTTTCCTTCCCATCCAAAGGGGGACTTACCGCCAAAAAGATGGCAAGAACAGGTGCTAATACGAGTAGGAACAGGCCTCTTTCTTTACCTGTCAACATATGACATCTCCTCCGCCCCCTTACTTCGCCCTTCTTTTTTCCTCTCCTGCCGGAATTTATTCCCTCCCGAGAATCCGAAGCTCCGGTTCTAACCAATACCCGGTTCGCTGATAAACTTCGGTACGGACTTCCTCAATTAAAGTCAGCACATCCCGGGCGGTCGCCCCGCCCAGGTTAATAATGAAGCCAGCATGTTTGGGGGAGACTTGCGCTTTCCCCACGGTTTTTCCCTTCAAGCCCGCCTCTTCAATGAGTCGTCCGGCATAGGCGCCTTCCGGTCTTTTAAACACACTGCCCGCGCTGGGATACTCTAGAGGTTGTTTCGCTCTGCGTTTCGCGTTCAAGGCTTTCATCTTGGCCCGAATGGACTCTTCTTCCCCGGGGGTCAACTGCAGAAGGGCTTCCAGCAAAATCCCGCCGCTTCGCTGTAACCGACTGGTCCGGTAGCCCAGTTCCAATCCTTCCTTGGTCAAAGAGATAATGCCCTCGCCCGGTTGGTAAACCTCGGCCGACACCACCACATCTTTCATTTCGTTACCGTAAGCTCCGGCGTTCATAAAGATACCACCCCCGAGGGAACCGGGGATTCCGGAGGCAAACTCAAGTCCGCTTAATCCATGGCGGGCGGCGGTTTCCGCCACCAAAGCCAAGGGAGCAGCGGCGCCCGCCCGTACGTGAACCCCATCAACGGCAATCCGGCCAAAATCCGGACCAAGATGGAGCACCACACCGCCAAGGCCCTGATCTTTGATTAAAACATTGGAGCCCCGCCCCAACAGCAGCCAAGGGATACCTTCCCGCTCACAGTGACTCACTAAACGCTCAAGCTCGTCGCGGGTGTTAATCTCCACCAACAAATCGGCCGGTCCGCCAATCCGAAACGAAGTATAACCGGCTAAGGGTTCATCATAACGGAACCGGTACGGTTTAACCCTTTCAATCAAGGCTTCCCGCCAATTTTTACCTTTCATCCAATTACCCCTTCCGTTCTGTTCGCTTGCCTTCCAGCTTTTCCCTTTGTAACCCATCAGGATCCCATTACAAGATATAATATAATTACCTCCGGTGGGCCCAAAAAAGACCGTATCATCTTTCCCCCTTGGTGTAGACTAGGAAGCAAGGGAGGATGGATCGCCAATGGAACTTTTTATGCCCACCCGTGCCTTTTTTGAACCGGGAGCGCTGGACTACCCCCTTGGTAGCGAATTATATGATCGACTCAAGGCAAAGGGGATCCCGATCCGGATCACCCCTTCCCACAACCGAGTGCTCGGCATCCCCGGGGAAACACCCCAGATCGCCTACAGAGAAGCCAAACGCACTTTAGTGGTGGGGGTAAAAAAAGTCCTGAAACTTGATTCTTGCCGCCCTTCCGCCGATTATGAATTTGCCCTCGGCACCAGTTGTCCGGGGGGGTGCCAGTATTGTTATCTGGCCACCACCCTGGGGCGTAAGCCTTACGTCCGTATTTACGTCAATGTGGATGAAATTTTAGCCGCGGTTAAAGATTATATCGACCAAAACCGCCCGGCCATTACCAGTTTTGAGGCGGCCAGTACCGCCGATCCCCTCGCCGTTGAACATTTGACCGGTTCCTTACAAAAAACCATTAACTTCTTTGGCCGACAGGAATACGGGCGGCTCCGCGTCGTTACCAAATTCGCCAATGTCGACGGGTTACTCGCCACTCAACACCGGGGACACACCAAGTTCCGTTTCAGTATCAACTCGGCTTATGTCATTAAAACATTTGAAGCGAAAACCGCGCCCCTCACCCAACGCCTCGCCGCCGCCGGAAAGATAGCGGCCGCCGGTTATCCTCTGGGGTTTATTATTGCCCCTTTGTTCCTCTACAAACATTGGCAGGCCGATTACCGTAAATTATTGGAAGACTTGGCCGTCTGGGTCCAACCCCACCACCCGCCAAGTCTCAGTTTTGAACTGATCTCCCATCGTTTTACCGCCCGGGCTAAAAAGGTTATTTTAGAACGCTTCCCCCATACCCAATTGGAAATGAACGAAGAAAAACGCAAGCTGAAATGGGGAAAATACGGTTATGGGAAATACCTTTATCCCCCGGATCAGCTTGAAACCTTGAAAAATTGGTTTACCCAAGAGATTGGACGCCTCTTTCCCCAGGCGGAGATTGAGTATTTTACTTGATTGGTTGTTCATACCGGCTACCGGCCGTATACATCAAAAATTTAATCAAAGTCGGATGAAGAACTTAAGCTATTTTCGAAGTAGTAGTGCTCCAAAGTAACTTCTGTTCCGTAGTAATGACGGAGAATTTCCCGGTAGGTAAAGCCGCGGGCGGCTAAAGCCGCCGCCCCCCATTGGCTTAAGCCCACCCCATGACCAGCCCCGTTCCCCACAAAAAGGAGGGTGGTGGCGCAAGGCAAGGTTATCCTCTGGGTAAGTTCGGTCTGTTCTGGTCCGGCAAACACCCGGAATTTCCCACTGGGCAGCCCCAGCAAGCGGCGCAATTCTTCGTTCTTCAGTTGGATTCCGGTGCTGCCCCCGTCAAAGCGAAACCCGATCCGTTCCCCGGCGGGATTATAGAGGGGCGTCACCACTAAACGCTCTGCGTCCGGAATTCCCAGCTCCCGGCTAAGTTTCTCCACACTATACCGGTAGGTCTGTGGCCACTGATATTTTTGACCGTCATGGTCGTAATCATCGACCGCCCGTAGATAGGGCAAGGGCGCGCCCGCCCAGACTTCCTCATTATTACGGGTCCGCCCGCCACTACTGGAATGATAAACGGCATTAATGGGCGCCCCTTGCCAAGTTAAGACCTGTCCGGTCGTGACCGTCACCGCCGTCCGGAAAACCTCGGCCTGGGGCAAACCGCGATAAACTTGGCAATGTTCGCCGGCGCAAAGATCATAAACCCCGTGTTTGCCCCGACTATATAAAGCATATGACCGAATCGCAACCGCATTTGCCTTTAGGGCTTCCAAAGGCCAACCGGCATAGGCTTCACTTCCTAAAACGCAACAGACATAATCCTCAAGATCCACGTCATTAAAGAAGAGAAGGTGATCCTCCTTTGGCCATAACAGCAAAATCCCCGGGTAAACCTGCTCATTTAGGATAAAGCCCCCTTCTGTGCTGCGCAGCATCAAAGGGAGCTCCGAACCGATGGTATCCCCTTTTTCGGAGATCAGAATGATCCGCCCGTCGATCATCTGTACTTGCCAACTTAGTTGCTGGTTCATTACCTCCCCTTCCACTTCGCGCCAGGAGGAGAGGGGGAGATGGGGCTTCCGGGCTAACCGTTTCTCCGGTTGGTAAAGGAGGGTTACCGGTCCAAAAGAGCGGAGCGTAACTGGGCAGCTGAGATCGATTTTCACTGAAAGGGTGGGCGGGGATTTGGTCTGAGCACCAATGACCGTTCGGCACAGGAGATTACTAATGACGAATAACATCAAAACCATTTTTAATAGACGCCCGCGCATTGCTGATCCTCCGTCCGGTTAGGTTCGGGTTTTCTATAAAATTCGACACCAAGTCTTTGCTTCCTGTCCAGACGGAAAATCTTCCTCGTAAAGCAAACCCCGTCTTCCTCGTGGAAGACGGGCGGAAAACTGCTTCAATTCGATTGCATCCCGATTCGGGTTTCCCCGATGGAGATTTCCACAACCTCAGTCAACAAATCAGCGTAACTATAGGATACTCTCCGTTCTACCTGCCGTTCCCGAAACTTTACCACAAAGACTTTGGGGTAAGTCTGTTCGAGAATCCCATTAACCTGAAATACCTTCTTCCGACCGGTGTTAGCTTTTAAACTGACCTCTTGGCCAACAAAGCTGTCCATGTCGCGACGGATCTTTTCCAAAACGTTCGGTTCTTGCCTGGACAAACCTGTTCACCATCCTTCTTCTATAACCATGTGTTAAGTATAGCACAGATTGTCCATTTTTGTCAAGAAAGAAGATTATAGCAAATAAAGCTGAGCTTTGTCAAGAGTCTTCTTCAATTTTTTTAAGGGAATCTTAACTAATTATTATTCCCGGTCCGCCACTTTTCTAGCCGCGCTTTAATTTCCCGTTCATAGCCTTCCTCCGACGGGTGGTAATACCGCTGGCCTTTCACTTCGGCCGGTAAATAGTCCTGGGCTACATAATGCCCAGGGAAATCATGGGGGTAGAGGTATCCTTGACCATGCCCCAACTGGCGGGATCCGGGATGATTGCTATCACGAAGATGTAAAGGAACCGTCCCCTGACTAAGGGTTTCCACCGCGGTCATGGCTTGGTCAATCCCCACACAACAGGAATTCGATTTTGGCGCGGTGGCCAAATAAATCGCCGCCTGGGCCATCGGGATCCGGGCTTCCGGTAAACCGACCATCTCGACCGCCTGCGCCGCGGCAACCGCCACCAGTAGCCCCCGGGGGTCGGCATTACCAATATCCTCAGCGGCATGCACAATCATCCGGCGGGCGATAAATTTGGGGTCTTCGCCCGCTTTCAACATCTTGGCCAGATAAAAAAGGGCCGCATCCGGATGGGAACCACGAATTGATTTAATAAACGCGGAGATAGTATCGTAATGATTGTCCCCGTCTTTATCATACCGGATCACTTTCTGTTGGACCGAATCGGCGATAATTTCCTCTGTTAAGTACCGCTTTCCGTCTGCCGCCGGTTCGGTGGTTAAAGCCGCCAATTCCAGACCGTTCAAAGCCAGGCGGGCATCACCTTCAGCCACCCGGACCAAATGTGCTAAGGCGGCGGGCTCCAAAACCACCTGGAGAGCGCCCAAACCCTTTTCCCGGTCGTGTAACGCCCGGTTAACCACAGTCTCCACCTCGGCGCCAGTCAACGGACGGAGGCGGAAGATCCGGGACCGGGACAGGAGCGGTGTATTAACCTCGTAGTAGGGGTTCTCCGTTGTCGCCCCCAAGAGGATGATCGTACCGTCTTCCACCGCCGGCAGCAGGGCATCCTGCTGCCCCTTGTTAAAACGGTGAATCTCATCGATAAAAACCACCGTCCGTTGTCCCTGCAAAGCGTACCGGTCCTTCGCTTCTTTAATCAGTTTTCGGAGTTCGGCCACCCCGGCCGCAACGGCGTTGACCGTCTCAAAATGGGCCTTCGTATACTTGGCAATTAGAAAGGCCAACGTGGTTTTTCCGGTTCCCGGCGGTCCGTAGAAGATCATCGAAGTCAAACGGTCGGCTTCAATCGCCCGCCGCAGCAATTTTTGGGGGCCGACAATCTCCTGTTGACCAACGAAATCTTCAAAGGATTCCGGCCGCATCCTCGTGGCCAAGGGCGCTTCCTTTTTTCGTTTGGCTTCCCCCGCCGCGCTAAACAGATCCATCTCCTCTCCTCCCTTGTCCAAAGATCCGCGTGGCCCAATTATCTCATATCCTTTTTACTTCCTCAACCATCTGTTCCAACAGTGGTCTTTTCCGCTCTCATCCCGTTGGACCAAAAAAAGACCCGGTTGCCCGGATCTTTTTATTGTTTTGATTAATTAGGCTTTTTACGTTGTTCTTTGCTTGCATAATACCAAGCCAATATCAATATATTGATCTCCTAATTTTGATTGTCAGATCGCAAAATCTTTAATTATACTGTTCAGTCCAGTTGATCTCCCCGGTGGGAGCATACCAAACCCGTTTCCCGGGACCACCATCAATCCCCCGGAAGTCCAAACGCCAACGGTCAAAAGTAAAGGTGACTGTTGAAAGCGGTCCAAGGAAAAGACCTTGCCCTTCCGCCCAAGTATTGATCACTTTTTTAATCTGGGCTGTAGAGAAAGGCCCTTGGTTGGTGAGGACCACATCCGCCGCTTCAAATTGGTCATACCGGTAAGCCGGGGAAAAACCGCCCACTCCCGCCAACTGCAGATTTACTCCCCTAATCTCCACCAAAATGCGAAAAGGTCCGCTCACCTGGAGCCGCCGGAGCTCACCACCGTAAAAAAATAAGGCGGCCTCTGCTCCGCATTCTTGCCCAAAGGAACGAGCGGTATAATCAATGGTTCGCCATTGGTTGTTCATCATCACCTGAAGCTCACCGCAGACCCAAAAAAGATCTGGTCGGGATCCGGCCGGTAAAGGTAGATAGTAACCAAGATGGTCGGAGATCCCATTCCCGTCGGTATCTACTAACTCAAAACGCCCCGAGAAGCTGAAGGGTTCCTCCGGCGAAGGGGTCTCTCCTTTTGCTAACAAATTCAAAGAAAAGACCAGCAAAACTTGGATGGTAATAATTAGAATCAAATAGTACCCCGGATGTTTTTTTCTCATGTTCACTGCTCCTTTGTGTGCTGCGATCTTTGTCAAGCATTTCCTGTTTCGTCTTTCCTTTCATCCACTACCGTAATTAAGTATTTTCGGGCTGTGCAACCAATTCCCTGCCGCTAAGATCTGGTAGTTAACGCACCAGCCGGTGGACCATTTTGGTTACTTCATCGGTATGAAAGGGTTTAATGAGAAAATCCTGGGCTCCTGCTTTAATCGCTTGATAAATGAGACTTTTTTGCGTCACCGTGCTGCAGACTACAATCTTCACCCCGGGGCTGTACTTCTTAAACTCCTTGATGATCTCCAACGGGTTAGCATCGCCGATGATCAAGTCTTTAATCACCAGGTCCGGGTTTTCTTTGAAAAAAAGCGCTAAACCTTCGGTGACCGTGGCAGCGTCAAAGCACTCATTACCATCGCGAATCAGTATTTCCTTCAAGAGCAACCTGAAGAGCGGGGAATCGTCAATGACAAGAATCTTCGCCATTCTTCCCCCTCCTCCCGCATGAATTCGTATTTTAATTAATCTTCTACGATAACCAATAAAATCCTGCCTTTCTCTTTGATACGAATGTATTTTTATTCCCACCAAGAAAAAAAGGCCTGATTAGGCCTTTTTTAATCAACCGTTTCGCCGTTATGCACTTCAAAGCTCCAGTTCCGGCCGGCATTATTATCCCAGTGGTCAGCACCGTCATGGAAACAAAAGTTTAAGCGCGTCGGGTCGTTAACCACTAAAGAAGCAGACCAACTCCCGTCCCGGCCTTTTCTCATCTTAATATCTTGCACATCTTGCCATGCTTCAAAACCGTACCCGGCTCGCAAATAAATACTGTCGACGCCTGCGGTCGCCAGTTTTCCCTTGTATTTCAATCTTACCTCGTCACCAACGGTGATGGGCACCGGTTCCATGTAGATTCCATCCACAACCTCTTCCAGTTTCCGTCGGGGCATGCTCATGACCTCCCTCGCTAAGTAGCTCCCATTCTATTTTACCCAGGCCTTTTGAGAACATACTTGCGAGCGAAGTGGTTTATTTTCCCTCGTAAACCTCGGGTTTTAATACACCGATCAAGGGCAGTTCACGGAAGCGCTCAGCATAATCCAAACCGTAACCGACCACAAAACGGTCGGGAATCACAAATCCATTGTATTCAGGGGTAATCTCCACTTCCCGCCGACTAGGTTTATCCAAGAGGGTACAGACTTTCAGGCTCGCCGGATGTCGGGCTTGAAGATTACGTAATAAATACTTCAGGGTTAACCCGGTGTCGATGATATCCTCCACCACCAACACATCTTCGCCTTCCAGACCGGTTTCAATATCCTTCAAAATCTGAACCGCCCCGGAGGATTTAGTGGACGCCCCATAACTGGAAACGGCCATCAGATCGTATCTTAAAGGAACCTTAATCTGCCGAATTAGATCGGCCATGAAGGGTAAAGCCCCTTTTAGGATGCCAATCACGATCAGATTTTTCCCTTGGTAATCTTTGGTAATCTCAGCCCCCAGTTCCTTCACACGGGTGGCAATCTGTTCCGGGGTGAGTAAAATTTCAGCTAATTCCTTCACCTTATTTCCTCCCGTTAGCGTAAACTTTTTCCACTTTTACCACTGTTTCAGGATTCTCTTATCTTATCTTACCAAGTCGAATCTGTCAATAGACGCTGGTTATAAGTGTTTTGTGCTTGTGTTATGAAAACCTATGGTGGTCTATGGTTGTAAACCAAGGAGCTTTTATTTAAGGAAGGGCTGAAGATGGGAGAACGCTATTGTACTCGTCATCAGGGGACAGCGGTGTTTTTTCCTCTCTTAAGACCTCCGAACTCAGTTCGGTAATCCGCCATTCTTTCTTTTGTTTGGCCAGCACCAACCGGTCGGACCGGTCTTGTTCCACATGTTCTCCGCCCATTAGCATCCGTAAACGATAAACGGCGGTAAAGACCGGCGCCTCTGGGGTCGAGGCGGGCGCTTCGTTCACAGTCAGCCGATCAAGCTCAAGAAAGGACATCCTAACTCCCTCGTAAGCTTCCCGCATCTTTGAAGTGACATGTAAAACCGAGACCATATTGACAAATTCCTTCCCCGCTCCTTTGGCCAGGGGCTCCTCCAGTTGAACCGCATCTAGCCGGGCTAAGCCGTCATAAAAAACCATTACCACTTCCAAGGGAGTGCTCTCGGGGGTAATCTTCTCGTCGTATCCGCCCCAGGTGGCATGGATTATCACCAGCAAGGCCGCCACCACCGCCAAACCCCATTTATAACGCTGCCAGCGCCAATACCACCGCCGTTTCCGGGCGGCCTTTTCCTGGACCGCAAGGGTATCGGCCTGAAACCGGCGGGCTTCCTCCGGATCCGCTACTAACGTTTGATCCTGTTCCGCTTGGGCTAGCGCCAAAGCGCACGCCTCTGCCGCCGGTCGAAGTTGGGCTTTCCTCCGTAGCAACTCCAGTATTAATTGGGCCAGTCCTGCCCCAACCTGGGGCTGCAAATACCGGGGATCCAGTGGTTCTTCCCGGAGCATAGCCGTGATCGTCTCTCTCCGGTTCTGTAACGGGAAAGGAAACTGGCCGGTGGCTAACTGATAGAGACATAGCCCTAAGGTGTAGAGATAGGCGGCTTCCGTTCGGGGCGACCCCGCGCGGACCTCCGGCGCTGAGAATAAATCCCGGCGCTCGCCCCCTTCCCGGTAGGGAGCGAGCAATTGCTGAACCCGGGGGTCTAAAAGTCCCCACCCGGCTGTTCCCAAAGGCGCCAAATCTCCCGGATAAAACCCGGTCCAGGCCGAATCCAATTCAAGCGCGGTCGGAACCAAAGGCAAGAGCGTCCGGGCTGCCGCGACCACTCCCGCCGGATCCAACGTTGATCCTTTCTCCAACCAATGGGCCCAAAGCTCTTGATCGTAGGCAAAAAGCAGTCCCCACTCGGGCCCACACTTCTCAACCCTTTGATAATGGAAGATCTTTAGCCCCGCCGGCCACTCCACCGGTGTCCGCAAAATTTGCCGGAGTTCCCGTAAGATCTCAACGTACATCATATCTTTCGGCAAAATGGTTAGGTTTAACGGTTCAAAGAGATACTTTTGGCCCTCTTCATCCTGCACCTGGCAGAGAATGGTCCCATCCTGCGCGGTGCGGCTTTCAATTAAAGTTAGCCCCATACCAATACCCCCTTTTTTTCTGTTGCTCGGATTAGGTCTTCAGAACATTTAGTACTTTGCCGAATAAATTTATAGGAAATGCTCTCGAACTTAGGTTTAAACCTTCAAGACAAGAAAAGGGTTTTATTCATCAGGCCCTATGTAATTCTTTGTTATATGAGATATTAAAGGCAAAATAGGCATTTTCATTTTTCCAGCGTAATTTTTAACATAAAAATAACTTCCCTTTAATCTCTATTTCAATTAAAATATTTAGAATCGCTAATGTCAAATTAGTTAACCTACCATCGGGCTTTTTGCGTTATTCCTTGATCTAACCATCTCAATCCAATATCTTAATCGCCCAATTCAAGTAAATCCAATATTTTGTATTGGTAAAAGTCTTGTTACCCATTGGCGATGACAGTGTTCTAGCGAGACCGGTGAGGAGTAACACAACTAAACGGGTTTAACTTGAGAGCTGGACCTTGAAGCGGAGATTTACTATAAATGGGATAGCGCCTTGATTCACCTTTGATTATAGACTAAGGATGATTAAGATGTCACTGCAAAAGAAGGATGGAAAAATCCAGATTCGGCTTGGGATTAATTTTAAGTTGCACTTATTAGCCAGTGGAATCCTTTTACTGGTCTGGGCGATTTATCCCTTGAGAAACGGCAGTCATCTAGGTACGGCCAATCCTTTCTTTCTCTTTACCCTTTTTACGACCTGGGGTAGTCTGGCGGTGAAAGCCTACGTTTACCACTGCCACTTAGATTTGATCCCGAAATTCTTTTGGCTCTTTGACTTTTTGGATGTTGCCGTGATCTCCTGTATTTATCATTTAGGTTATTTCCCGGTTAACTTCCTTCTAATCCTGTACTTTTTCCTGATTTTCTTGTCCATTCGGCAATTTGCTCCGCGCGAAACCATCTATCTGACCCTCTTATCCCTGCTGGGTTTTGGGTTTAATACCGTCCTCCTCTGGCCGAATTTACAGACCACGGGTCAACCCGTCGCCCCGGTCTTTGCCGGGTTCTCCGTGCTCATGGCCGTTACCAGTCTAGGGTTGAGCGGGATCTTCACCAATCTTTACGCCAAATCCGATTTAAACCTGGCCAAACATTTCCAACAGATGCTGGACGAGAAAGAAGCCGTCTTAAGAGAGGCTTCCCTCACCCACGCCAACCTTGAGGAGAAATATGCCTTCTCTTATACCCTGACCCTAATTCAACAGTCGCTCCTTGAAGAAATGGACGAAGCCAACCTGCTCTCCCGGATCACCGACATTATTCAGGGGGTGGTTGGTAGTTACAGCTGCGCTATCTTTAGTATCGAAAACGATCAATCGCTTAAACTTTCCGCCTTTTCCGGAAAAGAATTACCCGCGGAGATTTCGGAGATTGTAAAGAAAGAACATAGTTTGGTCGCCAAGACCATTAAAACCCAAACCATCCAAAACGAAGAGGCAGCGACCGCCGAGGAACGGATCTTCTGGGCGCAACAGGGCATTAACTCCTTGCTCGCCATCCCGCTTTCCACGAAAAATAATAATTTGGGTGTTTTGCTAACCACCGGCGCCCAAAGTTTCTCTTTTAACGGCGACCAGCAGGAACAACTAATGATCATTACAAACCAAGTCAGCTTGGCTCTGGAAAACTCCCGTCTTCATAAGAAAACAAGCCTGATGGCTTGGCATGATTCACTTACCGGTTTATATAACCGAAACTACCTGAACATCTTCCTTTCGGTGGTCGAAAACAACACCGAGAAAGATTTAGGCTGTATCCTCTTTGATCTGGACCTTTTCAAAGTCGTAAACGATACCTACGGCCATAGCACCGGCGACATTGTCTTGAAGGAATTTGGGGCTATTCTGGCCAAACACACATCCACCCGTCAAATTGCCGTTCGTTACGGTGGTGAAGAGTTTATGATCCTCGGTCTTAACGCAAATACTGAGGACCTTTTCCACCTCGCCCAAATTATTCGGCGGGAAACCGCCGCCCTAAACTTCTCCAGCAACGGAGAGCATTTCTCAATTACCGTCAGTTGTGGAATTGCCGTTGGCAGCGGTGGCTTTAACGAAGTTTTTGTCCAAGCCGATACGGCCCTCTACGAAGCAAAGCGCACCGGGAGAAACAAGGCTATTATTTTTGACCCGAACTACAAAGGATAACAACGCTCTTTTAAGGAGGCTTCATTCTGTGGAAAAAGCTGTCGTCACCGTCATGGGCAATGATCAGGTAGGCATCGTGGCTGGCATCACGAAAGAACTGGCCGCCAATAACTGCAATATTATCGATATCAGCCAAACCCTCCGGCACGGCATCTTTGCCATGATCCTGGTGATTGAAATACCAGACACCCTCGATCTCCTTCTGCTCCGCGACCGCTTGGTAACCGCCGGCGCCGAGCTTGGCGTGAAAGTCCTCCTCCAACATGCCGATCTTTTCCAATATATGCACCGGATTTAATCTTACCCCCGCTTACCGATGCCTTTCGCTAGGAAGGCCAAATTTAAAAGGAGTGCTCTGCTTGAATTATTCTTCGCAAGAAATCTTGGAAACCATTGATATGGTGGAAAAACTCCATTTTGATATCCGCACGGTCACGCTAGGTATTTCTCTTTTGAGCTGTAGTGATCCATCTCCAGCCATCACCGCCCGGAAAATTTATGACCGGGTCACCGGCGCCGGGCAACGGCTGGTCGCCACTGTCCGAAAAATGGAGAACACCTATGGGATCCCCATTGTCAATACCCGGGTGGCCGTCACCCCCATCGCCCTTCTGGACCATGGCTATACCCCCGCCGACTACCTCCAATTGGCTGCTGCTCTCGAACGGGCGGCCCAATCTCTCGGCATCGATTTTTTAGGGGGCTTCTCCGCTCTGGTCCCCAAAGGTTTCACCCAAGGAGACTTAAACCTGATGGCGGCTTTACCCGAAGTTCTCGCCACCACGGAAAAGATCTGCGGTTCTTTAAATGTGGCTTCCACCAAAGCAGGGATTAATATGGATGCGGTTAACCAAGCCGCCCATTTAATCGGTCGTGCGGCTGAGCTTACGGCCGACCGGAACGGGATTGCTTGCGCCAAACTGGTCGTCTTCGCCAATGCACCCGAAGATAATCCTTTTATGGCCGGGGCCTTTCACGGGGTTGGCGAAGCAGAAACCGTGATCAACATCGGGATCAGTGGCCCGGGTGTGGTCCGGGCGACCATTGAACGCTGCCCCGATCATGACCTTGGCGCTTTGGCCGAAGAGATCAAGAAGACCGTCTTTAAGATCACCCGCGCCGGTGAGTTAATCGGAAGAAGAGTATCGAAGGAACTGGACATTCCCTTTGGCATCGTCGACCTCTCCCTGGCGCCAACACCAGCAGCCGGTGATAGTGTGGCTAATATCTTGGAAGCAATGGGTTTGGAATGTTGCGGCGCCCACGGAACCACTGCCGCCCTGGCTTTATTGAATGACGCCGTAAAAAAAGGAGGCGCGATGGCCAGTTCCTCCGTGGGCGGACTAAGCGGCTCTTTTATTCCCGTCAGCGAGGATGCGGGCATGATCGCCGCCGTTGAACGCGGCGCGCTCTCCCTCTCCAAGCTGGAAGCGATGACCGCCGTCTGTTCCGTTGGCCTGGATATGATTGCTATTCCCGGCGATACACCTCCGGCCATCATTGCCGCCCTCATCGCCGATGAAATGGCCATCGGGGTCGTTAATAATAAAACAACCGCCGTGCGCCTTATCCCGGCTCCCGGTAAAAAAGTCGGTGATAAAGTCGCCTTCGGCGGTCTCTTAGGTGAAGCTCCGGTCATGGCGGTGAACCGGTTTGCTCCCGACCGGTTTGTCAAGCGGGGCGGGCGCATTCCCGCTCCCCTGCGGGCGCTGACCAACTAAGCGCCCGGCGGCCGCTTTTCATCATTAACCAGCATAATCCGCCCGTCCTGGTAACGAGGCAAACAGGGACGGGCATCAATTTGCGCGCAATAAGCCAGATCATCGGCAAACCCAATGGACTCCAGATACCTGGAATGTTGGGTCTGGTGTAAAACAGTAGTCGAATCCGCCTGGGGAATCCCGAGCAAATGCCGGTAGGTAACCAAACCCAACTGGGCCGCATCGGTTAAGGTCGCTTCCACCCCAGCGGCAAGAAGCCGTTCGGTCATCAAACCGGCGCAGAGTAGATCTTCCAGCCCCGGTTCGCCGTTGGTACCGGCACAAAAAAAGACCACTTCCGCTTTTGGTGCCAAATAAGAACTGAGGTGTCCGGCGTTGAGGAAAGCGCCAATCAAAATCTCCTCGGCGCCCTGTGCTTCGAGGAGCGCTTTGGTTCCATTCGATGTCGTAAGAATAATCCGTTGGTCGGCAACGACCGCCGCCGTGTACTCTAAGGGTGAATTCCCCAGATCAAAACCGGGAATCTTTTGTCCACGCCGTTCGCCCCCAATTAAACATGGGGGGCCTAATTGACGCTTAAACAAAGCCGCCGCCCCGGGATCGGCAACTGGATAAACCGCAAAACATCCGTTGGTCAAAGCCGTCACAATCGTGCTACTGGCCCGGAGCACATCAATCACCACCACGGTTTTCCCGTGGAATTCCCGCCGCCCTTTCCCGCCGGCGGCTAAAATTAGATCTATTTTCATGCTGCCTTACCACTCCAAATAAATCCTGTCGAAACTTGTTGTTTTCTTGAATACCAAGGTTTTTGAGAAAGACTAACGATAAGCCGCAGTTAACTGTTCAATTTCGCGGGGGTGCAAACGCCAATAGGGACCGGAAAATTCACCGGGGAGGGTATAGGTCTCAAGACTTGCTCCCAGATCCAGTCCTTTAAAGGAAAGGAATAACCCAAGAAGCTCTGGGAGTTGAAGGTCGGTCCGGAGATATTCCTTGCTGATCCGGAGCGCCGTCCGCCATTGCCGAAGCACCCGCAAAAGCGTGGCCGGTTCTTTGATTTTACCAGCTAAAGCCGTCATGAACTGTTGCTGCCGCCGCGTCCGGGTAATATCACCCAGGGCATCCCGGCGGTACCGGACATAACCTAAGGCTTGGTCACCAGTGAGAATCTGGGTCCCCGGTTGGAGATCAATCAACAAACCGGCACTCTGGTCCTGATATAACATGCGTTTATCTACGGTAATCTCGACCCCACCTACCAGATCGACAATTCCTTCAAAACTTTGGTAATTAACCATCAAATACCGGTCCACCGGCATCTCCATGATCTTCTCCACCAATTCTTTGGTCAAATCATAACCGCCATAGACATGGGCCATATTGATCCTTTCCATCCCATGCCCAGGAATATCGATAAGACTGTCCCGGGGGATGGAAAAGAGCGCCAACTTGCCCTGTTGTGGTCGGAAGGCCAAAAAGAGCATGGTATCGGTCCGGGGCCGTTCCAGTTCACCCTGATCGTCCAGGTTAGGTTCGTCGACCCCTAACAGTAAAATGTTGAACGGGGTTTGGCAGACCTTTTCTGCCCCTTCCCGCCAACGTTCCAAGGTCAGAAAGAGGGTCAGCTGTCCGAGAAAGAGCACGGCGACGGCGGCCACCAGTATCTTCTGGGCCAGACGAGGCCTGGCCTTTACGGACCCAACGAAAGGTTGCAAGCTAACCCCTCCTTTACTCCTTAGCCCCTCAACTCATCCTCTACGCTGTAATTAATGGTCTTCCTGGTCCTCTTCCTTCGCTTCGTGGTCTTTAGCGACTTGACCGTTTTCACCACCGGATGCAGTGGCCTCTGTTTCTTCCCTCGGCCGTTCCCCAGCTTGGTGGTTAGATTCATTCTCTTCCGCGATCGCGGGCAACTCTTCCCCCCGCAGCAAAGCTTCGAATTCGGCTCCTTCCAAAGTCTCTCTGCTCAGCAAGGCCTGGGCGACCCGGTCCAAATCTTCCCGGTGGTCGGTAATGATCCCTTCCGCCCGTCTATAGGCCTGATCAATGAAAGAACGCATCTCCCGGTCAATATCGGCGGCCACTTTTTCACTGTAATTCTTATCCCTAGAGATATCCCGGCCGAGAAAGACCAGTTCTTCATGGCCGTGGCCAAAGGTCATCGGCCCCAGTTCCTCACTCATTCCATACTCCATAATCATAGTACGGGCCAGTTTAGTCGCTCGTTCCAAATCGTTACGGGCGCCGGTGCTAATCTCGCCAAGGGCAATTGCCTCGGCCACCCGGCCGCCAAGTAAGAAGACTATATTCTCCGTTAGCTCGGTTCGCGTGGCGTAGTTTTTATCTTCCAAAGGCAAGGCCAGTGTATACCCGCCCGCCCGTCCCCGCGGGATAATGGAGACCTTGTGGATGGGATCCACCGTCGGCAGGTAATGTCCGACCAAGGCATGGCCGGCTTCATGGTAAGCGGTAAGTTCCCGCTCTTTCTCACTCATAATCCGGCTCTTCCGTTCGGGCCCGGCAATCACCCGTTCAATCGCTTCTTCACAATCAATCATGGTGATCATTTTCTGATCTTTACGGGCCGCTAATAACGCCGCCTCATTCAGGGTATTGGCCAGATCGGCTCCGGTAAAACCGGGGGTTCGTCGGGCCAGCACTTTAAAGTCGATATCGGGCGCAATTTGTTTCCCTTTCGCGTGCACCCGGAGAATCTCTTCCCGACCCTTGATATCGGGGATATCGAGCACCACTTGCCGGTCAAAACGACCGGGACGTAACAACGCCGGATCCAAAACATCCGGTCGGTTGGTCGCCGCCAAAATAATGATCCCCACATTAGGTTCAAACCCATCCATCTCGACCAGAAGCTGATTTAAAGTCTGTTCCCGTTCATCATGGCCCCCACCAAGCCCGGCGCCCCTTTGCCGACCGACGGCATCAATCTCGTCGATAAAGACAATACACGGGGAATTCTTCTTGGCGTTATCAAAAAGGTCGCGTACCCGGGAAGCCCCAACCCCAACAAACATCTCCACAAAGTCGGAACCGCTAATGCTAAAAAAGGGAACCCCCGCCTCACCAGCCACCGCTTTGGAAAGCAAGGTTTTCCCGGTTCCCGGTGGTCCAACCAACAAGACCCCCTTAGGAATCCGTGCCCCCAGCTCGGTAAAGCGCCGTGGTTGTTTCAGAAACTCCACAATCTCGGTCAACTCTTCCTTAGCTTCATCGGCGCCAGCCACATCATCAAAGGTCACCTTGGTTTTTCCTTCCGCCGTATAAAGCCGGGCCCGGTTCTTCCCAAAAGAGATGGCTTTATTACCCGAACTTTGCATCTGGTTCAGCAAGAAAAACCAGAGTCCGACAAAGATCAAGATCGGTAACAAATTCGGAATAATCATTGACCACCATGGTTCGGTTTTTTGCTGATAAACCCGTTCCACACCAGCCCGCCCTAAGGGCCCTTCGTATACTTCCGGGGCCAAAGTAGGACTGGGCCCTTGGGCCACAAAGTCCCGAACTTCTTTCCCGCCAACCGAATATTTACCTTCAATCTGACCATCGGTGTAAACAGTAACCTTAATCACATCCCCCTGCTCCACCCTGGCCAGAAATTGATCCCATGTCCAAGTGTCAACTACTTTATTACCACCAAAAAAAGTCCATAACACGAATAAGGAAATAGAGACCAATACTAGATAGAAAACTAACTCCCTAGCAAAACGCAAAGATAAACCCCCTCTCGAGGTAAAAAAATGTCATAGGTAATATTATAGCATAGCGCCATCTTTTCGACAACTATAACCGGAAGCCCAAAGCTTTTACCCCGTCCCCAGCTCCAAGCGTCCCGCCACCAAAGAATGATTTTTGCTCGCCAAAAGGCTTGGTAAATGAATTAGCTTAAACGCCGGTAATTAAGATAAAGCACCCGGCGGCTTTCCACGGTAATCTTACTCTGCGCCGCCGGGCGGAGACCCAAAACCCCTAGCACCCGGCCTTCTCCATCCACCAGGAGCGGATAGGCCGCCCGTTGCAACCGGGGAATCTTCGCGGCAATAAACAGCTCCTTTACCTTCTTACTTCCGCCCAGACCTAAGGGGGTAAAACGATCCCCCGGCCGCCGCGGACGAAGGTAAAGGGGAAAAGTAAACCGGTCCGCATCAAGGTAAAACTCAAAAGGAGAAACTTGCTCCCAGGTCGGTGGAAGATCTCCCCGCCCTAGCCATTTCGTTTCCACCACCCCCTGGTTGGCCGGTAAAACGGTCGTTCCGGGAACCATCAGCGGCAGGGGTCCCCAGTCTTCTGGCACTTTGCTACCCCAGACTGGAACAGCTGTCGCCAGCCCCAACCATAAAACCGTTTCCTCTTTAACGGCGAGCAAGCCGCCAGGAAGGTTGATCTCCTTTCCGGTCGGCCCTTTTACCAACCGCAAAAAGGCTTCCGAATGAATAAACTCCAAATAAGCATCGGCCGGCGCCAACGAAAAAAAGAGCCGACGAAAGAGCACCCTTTGGACGGCAGGCGGCAACTCGAGCCAAGCGGCTACCGGCGTTAGATACCCACCTTCCCGGTTGGGGGCTAACTTCCCGTCCGGTTGGAGCACACCCCAACGTTGTAAAACCTCCCCAACCAGGTCTTCCAGGACTTCGATCCATTCACGGCAGATCAATGCGGTTTCTCTTAACCTTCCTCGAAGTCCCGGTTGATATTCCTCTTCTAAATAGGGGAGTAAACCGTGGCGCAAACGGTTACGGAGGTAGACCGGTTTTTGATTGGAAGCATCTTCCGCCCAAGATAAATTGGCCTGACGGGCATAGGCCATGATCTCTTCCCGGCTAACCTCCAATAAAGGCCGGACGTAGCGTCCCCGGACCGGAGGAATTCCGGCCAAACCTTCCGGCCCGGCTCCGGTCAAAAACCGCATGAGAACGGTCTCTACCTGGTCATCAGCATGATGCCCGAGCGCAATCTTCTCCATCCCCAACCGGTCGGCAGTGGCGTCCATCAACCGGTACCGCACTTCCCGGGCTGCAACTTGTAAGGACTTTTTTCCTTTACAAGTATGCAAATCATCGGCCAAACGTTCAATATAACATGGGAGCGAATGGGCCGAGGCAAAACTGGCAACCAGCTCCGCTTCGGCTTCGGACTCCGGCCGTAAGCGGTGATTCAGGTGGAAGACAGCTAAGCGTAACCGGAGGGGGATTTTCATCAGTACGGCCAGCAGGACCATGGAGTCCACCCCGCCGGAAACCGCCACCAATACCCGGTTACCGGCGGAAAACATCTGATAACGCTGGATTGCGGCTAAAACTTTCCCTTCAAAGGCGTCCATTCCTTCACCTTCATTAAATACAAACGTTCTTGACCTTCAATAAGTTTCGTAACCGACACCGATTCTCCTGTTTAAATATTGTTAATCCAAAGCGGTAGTGACCGCTTTAATTTGCAAGACCAAGATGGTTAGATCATCATTAATCTCCCCGCCGGCTTCGATTTTAGCCAGTTCCGCAAGATATTGGCTGAGCGGTTCGGCGGCGCTGACGCCTGCTCTTTTTAAGGCTTTCAGTAGCCAATCATCACCAAGCGTTCCCAGATTGGAGGCGCCGTCACTAACCATCACCACCAAATCACCGTCGTCCAAAAAGTCCCGGTAATACTCGGGCTCCACCTTTGGCACAATCCCCACAGGTAAAGAGGTGGAACGAATAACCTGTACTTCCCGGCCCTTTTTGACATAGGTCGGCGCCGAGCCCACTTTATACAGTTCGATCTCACCGCTTAACCGATCAAAAAGCAAAAGGTCAAGGGTGGCAAAGTCTTCCTCCGGAGTAGCCAACAAAAGTAAATCGTTCAGGCTTTCCAAGGCAAATTTCTTCTTAAACCCTACCGCCAACATTTCATCCATTAACCCAACGGCAGTCTGGCTAATCCGGGCAGCGGCCGTCCCCACCCCCATCCCGTCACTAAGCAAACATAAGAATAGATGATCCCCGATCATGCGCATCCGTTGTGAATCTCCAGAAACCTCGTTCCCCGGTTTGGCCAGTTGTACGACGGCTGAGTCCACCGCGTATACCGGCTCCGGTCCCAACGCGAAGAGACATTTTCCCTTTCCGTCCCGGCCACATTCCCAGTGGGTTACGGCCAACTGCTGACCCAAAGCCGTAGAAAGAAGAGGCGCCACCACCAACCGGCACTCCTGGACACCGGCACAGGTTTTCTTCTCCACCAGCAAACGGGCCCCCCCTTCCGGTCTGGCGGGGAAGAGACTGACCTTTGCCCCACTTACCCCGGCTTTTCGTAAGGTTTTTCCCAATTTCCCCTGTATGGTCAGGGGATCTTCCATCCGCCCGTCCCCGGTCGCCGCCATTTTGGTCAATACTTCGGCTACCCCGGCTAACCGGCGGGCTAGAAAATACTTGGCTTCCGTAAAACGCCGCCGCCAGTAATGGGTGGTCCGTTCCTGTTCCATAAGGAGGTTAACCGTTTGCAACAAAGCTTCCTTTTTTACACATTCTTTGGCTAAAGATCCTTTTAAGTGAGTACTTTTCACTTCAACCCCAAGCTCCGCCCAACTAAACACCGTAAAAAGCTCCTGGTAGGTATGGTAAAACCGTTCTTGCCAACAAAGGGCATACTTGGGACAAGCGAGGCAATTTGCTTCGGCTAGCTCCTGAAAGAGGTCATGCAGTTCTTCCTTGTAGGTTTCCTCTTCTTTGGGCTGATCCGCGGCAAAAGCAGTAGCCATCTCCTGAAACAAAATGCCCATTTCCCGCAGGCGATTTAGATTTTCCGCCCACAAAAAGCGGCCTTCATCCACCTTTGGCTTTTCTCCGGCGTTCACCTTACCGGTAAATATTTGACTCCAACGCGCTAGCTTCTTGGCGGGGATAGCTAAATAAAGGAGCATGGCCAAAATTGCCTGGGCCAAAAGGGACCACAAATTATTGGTTCCCCACAAAAAAACCGCTCCGACCGCCCCGGACAAGATCACGGCAAGCACTATCCGGCCTTTTCCCTTTAATGGGATAAGCAGTGGTAATAAACTGCTTCCCCCGATCCAAAAAAGAAGTCCCGGTTTGACTTGGCCTAACGTTACTTCGGCAAGGATAAAAACCAGACCTAACGCAGGAGCTAAACCCGACTGTGTTCCCGACCCGGCCACCATTAGTAGGAAAAAAAGGTAGCAGTAATTTAATTCCAACTGCCACCATTCATTGGTCCAAAGCGTAAGCTGACTCAGCGTCAAATACAGGAGCAAAGCCATGAGCCCAAAAGCCAAGCCCGCGCGGTCTGTACCGATCGGCGCCCACGTTGCCACCCTCCGCTGTTCACCACTTCTTTGCAACCCGGGCGCCAACAACCAGGCCAGAAGGGCCACCGCGGCGACCTCTCCTAACTCCCGCAGGACGAAAGCTTGTCCCCCCCGCCGAAAAATAAAGTAGAAATTGACTACAAATAACAGAAGATAAAAGAGAAGGGCTTTGCCCCGGGTCGAACCCGGTTTTTTCCGGTAAAAGACCAAAAGTAAGGGAAGTGAACCCCATCCCGCCGGAAAATTTACCAACCGCCAACCAATCCGGAAGCCATAGGCGGCAATAAGCAGAAAGCGACCGCCGGGAAGACCGGCCAAATTCCAAGCCCCGGCCCAAGCCAACCCGGCGGGGGCAAGCCCGAAAGGCAGTTTCAAGACCGTCAAAAGCCAGGTCAGCCCCAATCCGGCCAAAAGCGGCAGCCGATCACGGGCCAATTCTCCTCTGGCCTGTATTCCTTTCTCCATACCGACAACTCCTGCTCCAAATCAATCTCTCCTATTATAGCAGGGTTTTCCTTTTCTTTATGTCGAGAACTGCCCGATCAAAAAAATGTCTTTTTCTGTAAATTTCCCGACCTTCCTTGGACGGCGGGAGCGGGCGGATTAGCAAAGGGAGCAGTAAGGTGAAGGCAAAATAGCCATAAAAAGGGTAGATTTTTTTGATTAAGCGGGCAAAACCGAGCTGGCTAATGAAAGCCGCTAAAACCATTAGCAAGAACACCTTTAACCCGTAGAACCGGGTTTTATCCAAATGAAAACGGCTGATTAGCCCGTAGGCATTCGCGACCAGACTAGTAAATAATTCACCCCACAACACCAAGGAATAAAAGAAAGGCCATCCCCATCTCCAATTCCCCGTCAAAAAAAGCACCGGTAGATCAATCCCGGAAAAATCATAATTGGTCAGCACAGTATAAAAGAAAAAAGCCAGCATCCCCAGGACGCATCCGCCGGCAATCCCGCCCCACTTAAGGACCGTCGGGTCCGGTTCCAACCGATAAAGATTGACCAAGACCGGCAAGGCCAGAACCAGATTATACGCGCTGTACTGCAAGGCGGCTACCAACCAGTTTCCGGTGGCCGGTCCGCCCGGAGCCAGCGGGAGCAGCACCCTCTGGCCTTTCAGGTTCAGTAATAACCCGGTTAGGCAAAGCAAGGGAACGACGAAAGCGTTGACCCTTTTCAGACCGGTCAAGGGTTTCAACAACACCAAAACAGTTAAGAGCAGCGCGCTAGTAACTCCCAGCCTCCCCCCCCACCCCAACGCGTTCGTAACCGCCCCGGCGCCGGCCAACATAATTCCGATCAAAAGAAATAAGAAAAGGGTAATCATGCCGTCACAAAAGCAACCGTAGCCTTTACCCACCAGACTATAGAATAATTCCCGGTAGGACTGGGCCTTAATCCTGCGGCCCCATTCGATGGCTTTCACCCCCAAGATTGCAAAAACCAGGGTGGAACAGAGCAAGCCCCAAAGGCCCCGCTGCTGAAACCGGGAGAAAAAATACCAAATCTCTTGACCGGAGGCAAAACCCGCACCGACGACAGTGCCGATGTAAATTGCGGCAATAACCATAATCCGGCCCAAACGTTCCACCCTGTTACCTCCTTAACAACCGCCGCCACCAGTACTCCCGGGAAATCCGTACCCGGGGGTATAATTCGACCCAGTCCACCTCCCGGCCTTGGTAATAAAAACTGAGCCGACCAACGGTGGTTCCGGCCCGTAACGGTGGGATCAAGGCCGCATAATCCAGACTGATCCGACATTGGGCTTCCCCCTCTTTCCCCTTGGGGATAACCACCATCAAATCCCGGCGGGGGTAAAGCTCCACCGCAGCCGGATAACCCTGCCTCACTTCGACTTTGGTGACCGGTGTGTCCGCTTTGGCCAGCAATTTCAGGTCAAAATGGTTAAACCCGTATTCCAACAACCGTACGGCTTCCCCCCAGCGGTCGGGGCTGTTCAAGACAACGGTGATAAACCGTCGTCCGTCCCGGGTGGCCGAAGCCACTAAGCAATATCCGGCTTTGTTGGTAGTCCCGGTTTTGACCCCATCCGCCCCGGCCAAAGACCATAGTAACCGGTTGGTATTCCGGACCTGTCTGGTTTTGGTCCCCTGATACCATTCGACTGCTTCTTCCCGGGCTCCAACAATCCGGGCAAACTCCGGGTTACCAAATCCGTATCTGGTGATTAAGGCCAAATCAAAGGCGGTGGTATAGTGATTGGGCGCAGTCAAACCATGGGGGTTACGGAAGTTAGTATTTAATGCCCCAATTTCCCGGGCTTTTCGATTCATCAGTTCGGCGAAGGCCGGTTCCGAACCGGCAATATGCTCCGCCAAAGCCACACTCCCGTCATTTCCCGACCGCAACATCACCCCTTCCAATAACTCCCCAAGGGTGATCTGATCACCGGCTTTCAACCACAAGCTAGAACCCCCGGTCCGTGCCGCTTTCGGGCTTACCGTCACCACCGCCTTGGGATCACCTTTTTCCAAGGTGACAATGGCGGTCATAATCTTGGTGGTACTGGCCGGCGCCCGCCGTACGTGTTCATTCTTGGCGTAAAGAATCATCCCGCTAACACCTTCGACCAAGATCGCGGCCCCGGCGTTAATCCGCGGTTTAGAGCCATCATCCGGCAGGTAGATGAGGGGAGGATAACGTTCCACCCGTTGATACCGGCTCCCAACGGGCAGTTCCAACCGGGGCCAGAGCATACCCGTTACGAAAAGAAACAGCGCTCCACTTAAAAAAAGCCCACGCCAACCCCTAAACCACTGGAAAAAACCTTTTCTCCTCATGAGAACACCTCTTCTATCCTCAATTTTTATGCGCCTTCCCCAGCTAAAATACCGGCTCCTTAAAAACAGGCAAAAAAAAAGACCCTAACGGGTCCATATATCTTTAATGTTCCTTATTGATCAGCTTCCCCTCAGTACCGGGCAAAAAGCCCCACATCCCAACGGCCTTCCGTATTTTTCCCCACAAACAACCCGGTTTCCAGATTATTGGCCCACTCTTTCGTCACCGTGGTCCGGTGGGAAAATTCCCCTTCCACACCCACGTGGGGTTGAAGACGTATCCCCCAATTCTGGGCTAGTTGCCAATTCAGATCCAACTCGACAAAAAGCTCGGGTTCATGGGGCGTGCCGACTTGGTATAATCCTTGCCCGCCGGCAAAGAGATAATGTTGGTAACCGATGCCAATCTGTAATCCCAAACGATAATCCAGATATTTAGCACCGTCTCGGGCCGGGATGACAACATCTAACTCCGAAGCCACCGCCAGGTTTTGGTTTAAAGGAAACTCCGCCTGACCGCCGAGGAAATAATTGTTACCGGTCAGATCATAACCCGCCTGGAAAGCCATGGTCTCCAGCGGCGTCATGTTGATCTGTCCCCTCCACCGGTTTCCGGCCAAAGCCCCACTGGCTACCTCCCCGTATCCTAACCCGAAACCAAAAAGGTCATTCACTTGGTAACCCACTTGGAACTGGGCCTTTCCTTGTATAGAATAGGATGCCGACCCGGACCAAGGGGTTGCCCCGGCCGCCGACAGGCCGCTTCCCAAGACCGTCCCGAGAATAATCAGACATATTAAAGGCCTTTGCCACTTACTTTTTTTCACCAAAGTAATCCCTCCTCGTCCCCATCATCTTCTGGGGAAAACCGCTAATTCCTTTTTCCTCCCGTCTTTAATTAATGGGAACACTGGGTGCTTTTGGCTTCAACTTTTCCACCCATGCTTGGCCCCACCGGGAAGGATGATTAAGGCTAACCTTCCAATCCGGCTTGGATCAAACGTTCACCTTCCCGCAAAGCCGCATCCAGTTTTGCGGGGTTTTTCCCCCCGGCCTGAGCCATTTCCGGCCGGCCGCCACCGCCGCCTCCGGCAATGGCCGCTACTTGTTTCACCAGAGATCCGGCTTGGACCTTCCCCGTCAAATCCTTTGTGACCCCGGCGACAAAATTCACCTTCTCACCCTGGACAGAACCGAGGAGGATCACCCCGGAACCAAATTTCTCCTTAAAGCGGTCCACATTCTCACGGAGCAGTTCCATGGAGGCCGCCGTCATCTTCGCCACCAAATAATGGTGGCCGCCCCATTCCCGGACCCCGGCAAAAAGCGCTTCTCCTTCCTCTAAGGCTTTTCGTCGCATAACCTCCGCCAACTCCTGCCGGAGCCGACTTTCCGTCTCCACCAAAACCCTGACCTTCTCCGCCAGCTGGGCTGGTTCGGTCTGGAGCTCGGCAGATAACTCTTTGATCAGCTCCCTTTCGCCTGCAGCCATCTGCAAAGCTTCCCAACCGGTGACCGCCTCAATCCGGCGCACCCCGGTCGCCACACTTCCCTCGGAAAGAATTCGAAAAGCCATGATTTCCGCGGTATTTCGCACATGGGTGCCCCCACAGAGCTCAATACTAAGATCACCAACTTGCACCGTCCGGACCCGGTCCCCGTACTTTTCGCCGAAGAAAGCAAGGGCGCCCCGGTCAAGAGCGGTTTGGTAGTCGGTCTCTTCCACCTGGACGGGTAGGGCGGCAAAGATCCTTGCGTTGACCTCCTCTTCGATCTGACGGAGCTCCGCTTCATCCACCCGCTGGTAGTGGGTGAAGTCAAAACGCAAACGCTCCCGGGCGACCAAAGAACCGGCCTGGTGGAGATGGGTCCCCAACAAACGCCGGAGGGCGTTATGTAACAGATGGGTGGCCGTGTGATTGGCCGCCGCCATCTTCCGCCCCTTCGCATCAACAACCAAAGTATAACTGAGGGCGCGACGGGGGAATTCCTCATCTTTCGCCACCAAATGAACAATCTTGTCCTGTTCTTTTTGGGTATCGACCACCGGAAATTCCTTAAATGAACCCGGAGCCACTTCCACCTGGATCAGACCGGTATCGCCCACCTGTCCGCCACCTTCGGCGTAGAAGGGTGTAACAGCAAAGACCAGCCGCCAGTGGTCATCATCAGCCCCGATCATCCTTAGTTCGGTGGTCGTTTCCAATTGCTGATACCCGACAAACTCCGAATGGGGACCGCTGGTTACTTCCTCCCAGCCAACTGCAATGCCGTCGGTGTTAAAATGGGCACTGGCCCGGGCCCGTTCCCGTTGTTCATTCATCAAACGGTTAAACTCATCCAGTTCAACCTCGAGTCCCTCTTCCTCCGCCATCAGCTGCGTCAGATCCAAGGGGAAGCCATAGGTGTCGTACATCTTAAAAGCCTCGCGTCCTGGGATCACCTTTGCTCCTTTTTCCCGTAAAGACCGGCTTAATTCGGCAAATAACTCCAATCCCTTGTCCAGAGTCCGGCCAAAGGCTTCCTCCTCAGCCCGAATCACCCGAGAACAATGCTCGGCTTGCTCTTTGAGCTCCGGGAAAGCCTCGCCCATCTCCCCCACGACCACCGGCACCAATCGGTAGAGCAGAGGCTCCCTGGCCCCCAAATTCCGGGCAAACCGGGCAGCCCGCCGCAGGATCCGGCGGAGGACATAACCCCGCCCCTCATTGGCCGGTAAGACCCCGTCGGCAATGGTAAAGGTCAACGCCCGTATATGGTCGGCGATAACCCGCACCGCCACCTGTTCTTCCTCGGTACGCTGGGCACTACCGGTCAGGCGCATAATCTCCTCAATCAACGGGGTAAACAAATCCGTATCATAATTTGATTTTTTCCCTTGCAAGACCGCGACGATCCGTTCAAATCCCATTCCCGTATCCACGTGTTTGGCCGGAAGCTCCTCCAACGTCCCGTCTGCCTTTCGATTGTTTTGTATAAAAACCAGGTTCCATAATTCCACATAACGACCGCAATCACCGTTCACCCGGCACTGGTGGCCGGGAATCTCCCGTTTATCGCAGCAGTCCGGCCCCATATCGTAATGAATCTCCGAGCAGGGACCGCAAGGACCGGTCTCTCCCATCTCCCAGAAGTTCTCATGATCACCGAAGCGCAGGATCCGCTCGGCCGGCAAGGGGGTCAGTTCCTGCCAAAGGGCTGCCGCTTCATCATCGGTGTGATGGACGGTGGCGTACAACCGGGCGACGGGCAAACCCCAAACCTTCGTCAGCAGTTCCCAGGCCCATTGGATGGCTTCTCGCTTATAGTAGTCGCCAAAGGACCAGTTACCTAACATCTCAAAGAAAGTGTGGTGGTATGTATCCCGCCCGACCTCATCCAGATCATTATGTTTCCCACTTACCCGGAGCACCTTCTGGGAGTTGGTCGCCCGAAGATAAGGGCGGGTTCCGGTCCCCAGAAAAACATCTTTAAATTGGTTCATTCCCGCGTTAGTAAACAAGAGGGTTGGATCATTCGCAGGGAGTAAGGGCGCACTACGGACAAAAGTATGTCCCCGGTCGGTAAAGAATCGCACAAACTCACTGCGGATCTGATTGGCTGTTTTCATCAAAAATCGCTCCTTATCTGAACTACTCTGAACTACGCCGCAAAAGCGGAAGTTATTATTTGTCAAGCCGCTTCGAACAGGACTTTTCGCGTTGTCCTTTCCTTTGAATCCCAACACAATTATATTGAATCAGAACCCTGTTAAATGGTGACAACCAAAAAGCTTCGACAGAGTTAGTCTTTACTGACGAATCATTTATGATTAATTCTACAAAAAAAGGGCCTCCCCTGCAAGGGGTAGGCCCGAAGAGTTTATTTTCCGGTCCCGCTTATTTCCCGGCCCGCTTTTTAAAGAATTC
Source organism: Bacillota bacterium (assembly GCA_012837715.1). Taxonomy (GTDB): domain Bacteria; phylum Bacillota; class UBA4882; order UBA10575; family UBA10575; genus Capillibacterium. Next base: position 143,905 of record DUQR01000027.1, read on the forward strand.
CAACGCCACTTCCGGAAAGAGGATATAGGAGAGGACATCCTCTTCTTGCTGGTAATAATGGCGGTCAATCGCCAGGAGGTCTTTCCGGGCGGCATCCATCTGTGGTTCAATTTTATCCGCCGGCCGGCAAGTAATGGGTTCTTCGTCACCAATAATCAACTTCTTGACCTCCGGATCGATCGGCGCTGGCGGACGTCCGTAGTAACCACGGACATAATCCTTGATCTCCTTCGGCACTACGCCATAGCGTTTTCCGGTCAGCACATTCAGCACCGCCTGGGTGCCTACCATTTGACTGGTGGGTGTCACCAACGGCGGATAACCCAGTTCCGCCCGGGTCCGTGGCACCTCGGCCAACACATCATCGTAACGATCCAGGGCATTCTGGGCTTTCAACTGGTTCCGCAGGTTGGAGATCATCCCGCCCGGGATCTGGTAGGAGAGAACCGCCGTGTCAACTTTGCGCGACGAGTCAAGATCCTTATACTTCAGGCTAATATCCTTAAAGTGTTGGTTAATCGGCTCAAGAGCGGCTAAATCGATTCCGGTGTCAAAGGGCGTGCCTTCAAGGGCTGCCACCAAAGATTCGGTCGGCGGTTGGGAAGTGCCCATCGCCAACGCGGATAAGGCGGTATCAACCACATCCACCCCGGCTTCAATTGCTTTAAAATAGGTCATCGAAGCCAACCCGCTGGTATAGTGACAATGAAGCTGAACCGGCAACCCGACTTCGGTCTTGAGCCGTTTAACCAGCTCTTCTGCGACAAAAGGCTTGAGCAGCCCAGCCATATCCTTAATACAGATCGAATCGGCGCCCATATCTTTTAGCTCCTTGGCCAGCTTCACATAGGAGTCCACACTATGCACCGGACTGATCGTATAAGAGATCGCCCCCTGCACATGGGCGTCGACCTCTTTACAAGCCTTAATCGCCGTCTCCATATTCCGCGGATCATTCAGGGCGTCAAAGATCCGGAAGATGTCGATCCCGTTGGCCTTGGCTTTATGACAAAAAGCGCGAAGCACATCATCGGGATAATGCCGGTAACCAAGGATGTTCTGCCCCCGTAACAACATCTGCAAGGGTGTCTTTTTAATCACTGTTTTCAAAAGGCGCAACCGCACCCAGGGATCTTCATTCAGAAAACGCAGACAAGTATCAAAGGTCGCTCCCCCCCAGGCCTCCAACGAATGGTAGCCCACCTGATCAATGGCTTCGGCAACCTCCATCATATCATCGGTGTTCATCCTCGTCGCCCAGAGTGACTGATGGGCGTCGCGGAAAATGGTCTCGGTGATCTTCACTTTTTGTGCCATCAAACTTCACCTCTTGTTTGGGCTATTTGCGCTGTCCCCTTCTTCTACCGTCCCGCCCCAATACCTTACTTAGTTGTGAGCAACAGACCATACCGGAGCGCACCCCGAATTAAGCAACAACGCAATTAGCTAAATTTAAAAATCCAACCGGAAAGGTTCAAACAAAACTTTTTCCGTTGTAACCATAAGATAAATTAACCTAAGCGGGCTAAGAGGATTCCGGCGGCCACCGCTGAACCGATCACCCCAGCCACATTGGGACCCATGGCGTGCATTAAAAGGTAATTGCCGGGTTTTTCCTCAGCCCCGACCTTCTGTACCACCCGGGCTGCCATCGGCACCGCAGAAACTCCAGCCGCACCGATCAACGGGTTAATTTTACCCCCACTCAGTTTACACATTAAACGGCCAAATAATAAACCGCCGATCGTGCTAAAAACAAACGCCGCCAAACCTAAAAGGATAATCCCAAGGGTTTGAGCAGTTAAGAATTGATCGGCGCTGGTCTTCGCCCCCACCGACAAACCTAAAAAGATGGTGATAATATTGATCAACTCATTCTCCGCCGTCTTCGCCAAACGGTCGGCCACTCCGGAAACCCGCAGCAGATTACCGAACATTAAAGAACCCAGGAGCGGTGCGGCCGACGGCAACAACAAAGCGCCAACCACCGTTACAATTATCGGAAAGAGGATCTTCTCCCGCTGGGAAACGGGACGGAGTTGTTCCATCACAATCTGTCGTTCTTTCTTCGGCACAATCAGCCGCATCAAAGGCGGTTGGATAAAGGGAATCAAAGCCATATAGGAATAGGCGGCAATGGCAATCGGCCCCAACAGCTCCGGCTTCAACCGGCTGGTTAAAAAGATCGCTGTCGGTCCGTCCGCCCCCCCGATGATCCCGATGGACCCGGCGGCCTGTAAATCAAAGCCTAAGGCCAGAGCACCCAGTAAGGCCGAGAAGATTCCTAACTGGGCGGCCGCCCCCAGCAGAATACTCTTGGGGTTAGCCAGCAAAGGCCCAAAATCGGTCATCGCCCCGATGCCAAGAAAGATCAGGGGTGGATAGATCCCCAATTCAACGCCCTGGTACAAGTAATAAAGCAACCCCCCGGGCTCCGGTTTCCCATTGACCAGGGACGGCCCGTCCATCAACCCGGCTAAGGGTAAGTTGGTCAGTAACGCGCCAAAGGCGATTGGTAACAGCAACAAAGGTTCATACTTTTTGACAATAGCCAAATACATCAAGAAAAAAGAGACAAGAATCATCAACCCTTGCCCAGCAGTCATCCCTGCCAATCCGCTAGACAAAATGAGCGCTTTAAAATTTGCCAGCATCAACTCCGACCCCCTCTACGACCGGAGGGACAATAAGGGATCACCGGTATTGACTGCATCCTTGGGGTTGACGAAGATCTGACCGACTGTACCGTTATCTGGGGCAACGATCTCATTTTCCATTTTTAACGCTTCCAAGGTCAATAAGACCTGCCCTTTCGTGACCTGATCTCCCGGTTTGACATCGATCTGTAAAATCGTGCCACCCAATGGGGCTGGTACCACCTGTTCTCCAGCGGCAATTTCCGGACTAACCGGAGCGGCAGCGGGGGCGGGGTTAGGAGCGGAAACTTGTGGGGCAGCCGAGGTTACTGGCGGCGCCATATTGGCGCTGGTATTCCCTGGCGCAACCTCTTCCACACTCACTTCATAGACCTTCCCGTTAACCGTCACTTTAAAATACTGCATCTTGTAAAATCCTCCCCGTTTTTTATTTAAGTTATCTGCAAAAAATCACCTTAATGGGTTTTTATCGCGACCGCCAAGGCTCCGGCGATGGCAGCCACTGCCTGTGCCTCATCCTCCGTATCTCCCACGGATGGAGAAGCGATCTTAACCACCGCCTGGCCATTGGAAGGCAGGACCTTTCCTAAAGCGGTCATAATGGCGACCACTTCCTCTGGAGGTAATTCTGTGGTTGAGGGCACTGGTATGGATCGAACACCCTCCGCCACCGTTTCCTCCCCAAACAACCTGGAAATGGCCTTCATAACATACATCAAAAAAAGCAAGACCAAAAAGACAATCAACATTCCGGTAAAGAGAAGTTCAACCCCGACCATAATTCTATCCACTGAAAAGTCCTCCTTCTATGATTGATGAGACCAAGGAAGAAACCGGCAAAAACCGGTTAATTTAAAAAAACTGGCGATAGTCGTAAAAAGGACCAAAACCCCCCTTATGCCTATAAATCATACTAAAAAGCAAGGGGAAGGTCAACTTCTTCTCTGTTACATTTTGGTTTTAAATAGTATTTTAAGGTTCCACTTTTGCAGGTTTTTAACGATCTTTCTCGAATAAAAATGAGAATCATCCTAAGGAGGTTTACCAAAAATGGGTATTTTAAGTCTAAAAAAGCCCCCCGCCCCTGCTGCCCAGATCCTGGTCACCCCAGTGCAGACCAAACGGGACTGGCGTGTCTTTATCAACCTTCCTTGGCTCCTTTATAAAAATGATCCCTATTGGGTGCCGCCTCTTAAATCGGAGATGTGGGATACGGTAAACCAGAAGAAAAATCCCCTGATGAAGCTAGGCCCCTATCAATACTTCCTGGCCTGGCAGGGTGGTCAACCCGTCGGACGACTCGGCACTGGCATCGATGAGAAACTAAACCGGGAAAAAAACAAAAAAGAAGGGTATATTACCCTCTTTGAATCGATTAACGACTACGCGGTAGCCAAGGAATTGTTTGACACCGCCCTTTCGTGGCTGAAAGAACGGGGGATCACCACCGTCACCGGCCCCCAGTCCCCCTCCAACGGCGACGATTACCGGGGGCTCTTAATCAAAGGGTTTGATTCGGAACCGGTCTTGCTCAATTCTTACAATCCCCCTTACTATGTAGAGTTTTTCGATCGCTACGGCTTTACCAAATTCTTCGACCGTTACGCTTTCTACTACGACCTGTCAAAACCGGTCACCAAACGGTTTGAAGAATCCGTTGAACTTCTGAAAAAACGTTATCACTTCATCACCCGGAACCTTAACCTAAAGAAACTCGATCGCGAATTGGTCGGCATCCAAAAACTGCTGGTTCGTTCCTGGCCTGAAGATTGGCCGGATATGGTTCCTCCTAGCTTGCCCGAGATCCAGGATGAAGTAAACAAACTCCTCCCCGTCGCCGATCAAGATTTACTGGTCGTCGCCGAAGACGCCCAAGGGGAGATCGTTGGTCTCGCCATTGCCCTTCCCGACTATAACCAGGTCTTCAAAAGATTAAATGGGCGGCTCTTCCCCATTGGCTTCATTAAGTTCTTATGGTACAAGAAAAAGATTAACGGTGGGCGTAGTTTAATTCTAATGGTCGATCCCGACTACCACAAAAAAGGCGTCTCCGCCGCCATGTATCTCCATATGTTCCAAAGTGCCCTGCAAAAAGGGTACAAGTACGGCGAAGGCTCAACCGTCCACGAATTCAACACCAAGATGGTCAACGATGCCATCCGCGCTGGTGGCGACCTTTACAAAATCTACCGGATCTACCGGAAGGACTTATAGTTAATTTTATCCGTTGTTACTTGCCGTTTTCTTTAAAACAAAACCAACGGCTAATCTAAATTAGATCTAATCTTTTAGCCGTTGGTAACTTTTTGTTCATTATGATCCTTTATACTATAAGTAAAGACTTAAACTTATCTCACCCCTCCTTTTCCTCTATAGCAATTGCCTCTGCCAAGTGTGCAGAGGCTTTTGTTTTGACTGGCGGTTTACTTTTGTTTTGCCTTCAAATCCTCCCAAGCCGCAGCCACCACCGCTTCCGGGTCGGGATCAACCGGATCGCTTGCTCCCTTGCGCCAATGAATTAAAAACTCAATATTTCCTTCCGGCCCCAAAACCGGCGAGTGGGTCAAGCCGGCGCAACTAAAGCCGGCTTCCTCTCCCAAGGCAATGACTTTCGCCAGTACTTCCCGGTGCACAGCGGGGGAACGGACGACACCTTTCTTCCCGACCTGGTGGCGACCGGCTTCAAACTGCGGCTTGATTAAAAAGATCAACTCCCCGTCCGCACTGAGCAGCTTCGTCAAGACCGGGAGGACTTTACCGATGGAGATAAAAGAAAGATCGGCCGTGGCCAGGCTAGGCTGAGCCGGCAGTTGCTCGGGGCTCAGATACCGGATATTCGTCTTCTCCATCACCACCACCCGGGGATCCTGCCGAAGTTTCCAGGCCAGTTGCCCATAGCCCACATCCACGGCAATCACCAACTGGGCGCCCTCCTGAAGAAGGCAATCGGTAAACCCCCCCGTGGACGCCCCGGCATCCAAACAAATCCGTCCGGCGACCGTCACCGGGAAAACATCCAGCGCCCGCCGGAGTTTTAGGCCTCCCCGGCTCACATAAGGTAAGCCGGCAGCCACCTCAAGGGCAGCCGTTGTCGCCACCCGTGTCCCCGGCTTATCCACCACTTTCCCGTCTACCTTCACTTCTCCCGCCATAATCAGAGCCTGCGCCTTATTACGAGTTTCGGCCAATCCTTTCTTGACCAATAAAAGATCGATCCGCTCCGTCTCCATCCTTCCGGTTCCATCCTTTCCCCGTACGTACTGTTTATTCTCCCAAACTTAGAAAATAACAGCCTTCGATTTCAGTCTCATCATTTCGTATTCAATATCTATACCAAGAAAAACGCTTCCGTAGGCTTTCGCTCATAGTATTCTTCGCGAAGCGGAGGTTAAAAGCGGGTCGCGCGACTACTTTATTTGATCTGCTCCCAAATCATCCCGCTCCCTGGCGGTAAGGCCAGTCGGAACTGATCAAGAAAACCCAGCCCTTTCCCAACCACCGGATAAAGCGGTCGCCAATACCCTCTGCCTTCCGGAGGCAAAGCAATCGCCACCTCGGCCATTCTTTCCGTACCGTTAAAGAGAATTAACAACCGGTCCTGTCCGTACAGGCGCCAGTACCCGTAGACCCCGCGCCCACCGGTCAAGGCGGTCTTAAATTCACCCCGGCGCAGGGCCATCCGGGTCTTCCGGAGCCGGATCAGCGCTTTCGTCGCCTGGTAGATTTCCCGATGCCACCGGGTTTCCTCCCAGATCATCGTCCGGCGACAGTCCGGATCTTTCTCCCCGGTCATCCCGATCTCATCCCCATAGTAGAGCACCGGCACTCCCGGATAGGTAAATAAGAATAACAAAGCCTGGAGCATCCGCCGGTCATTTCCCCGGCAAACCGTAAGGAAACGGGGGGTGTCGTGACTACTCAACAGATTAAACATGCTTCGGGTTACTGCTTCCGAATAACGCGCCCGCAAGTTGGCCAGTTCCCGGTCGAAAGCGGCTGCCTCCATCTCCTGCTTGGCAAAGAAGGCCATGATCAGTTCCCGCAAGGGATAATTCATCACCGCGTCAAACTTATCCCCTTGCAGCCACGCGGTGGCATCCTCCCAGATCTCCCCGACAAGATAGGCTTCGGGATTCAAAGCCTTGACCAGACGCCGGAAGACCGGCCAAAAATCGGCCCGGACCTCGTTGGGCACATCCAACCGCCACCCATCGATCCCGGTAAGCGTCCAAAAGGCCACCACCCGCAGAATATACCTGATCACTTCCGGCGTATAAAAATTTAACTTCGGCAAACTGCCAATCCCCCACCAGCACTCGTAGTTGGGCTGGGGCGACTGGATGATCGGCAATTGGCAATGGTACCACTTTTGGTACGGAGAGGCGCTCCCCCTCCGTACCAGATCCCGAAAAGCCCAGAACTGATCACCGGTGTGGTTGAAGACACCATCGAGGAGCAAACGAATCCCGGATTGGCGTAACGTCTTTACCAGTCTTAAATAAACACGTAGATCACCAAACTCCGGGGCAATCCTTAGGTAATCCCTGGTGTCATATTTATGATTGGACGGCGCATCAAAAATCGGATTGAGATATAAAGCATTGATCCCAAGATCGTTCAGATAAGGAATCTTCTTTTCGATCCCGGCCAGATCGCCGCCGAAAAAATTGAACAACTCCGGCTGCCTGCCCCAAGGGGTGAGCGGGGCTGGATCGTTCGTCGGATCCCCGTTATAAAAACGGTCGGGGAAGATCTGATAAAAAACCCGGTCTTCCAGCCAAGCCGGGTTCGGCAAAAGTTCCTTCCGATCTTGTTCTGCAGTAACCACCGTAAGCTTTGATTGCATTCTGATCCCCCTGTTGACCATAATTTTCTCACCTAAATGTTAACAGCTTTACCTAAGCATCACAAGCGGTAAGTTACGGTAACAGAGGGCGGGTTGGTTAGTAACCAAAACTTACGCCCGGTTCGCCAAATAATCAACGGCGCTTAAAGCGGCAACCAGACCTTCGCCGACAGCTTTGGCAATCTGCCAAGGTTTTCCCGTACAGTCACCGGCGGCAAAAACGCCCGGAACATTCGTCCGCTGGCGCCGGTCGACTTGAATGAATCCATTTTCCAAAGCTAAATCCGGTAACAAACGATCCAAAGGAAGACTAACCCGTTCAATAAAAACCCCATCCACTTCGTACCGGCCGGTGGATGTCTCTACCCCCGTCAGTTTTTCCTCGCCCAGGAGACGCAGGACCCGCCCGGAAACCACCTTAATCCGGGGATCCAAACCCTTATACTCCCCTTGATAACGGGGAAGATAGTATACCTCCGTACAGAGATCGGCAAGAAAATTGGCTTCCTTTTCCCCTTCTTCCAACTCGGAAAGGACAAAGACCTTTTTCCCCCGGAAGAACATGCCGTCACAGGTAGCACAGTAGCTAACCCCTTTACCGGCCAGTTCTTCCTCGCCCGGAAGCGAAACCTTCTGTGGGGTGCCAGTGGCCATAATCACCGTTTTTGCCACATAAAGCTGGGTTTTCCCCATCGCCTGGAAAACGTCTTCTTCCGCCCAGAGATTTTGAATCTCATCCTCCAGCAAATCAACACCTTCAGCCACCGCATGCTTCCTGTATTTGGCGGCCAGTTCCACCCCACTGATCTCGGGTAGCCCCAAATAATTATCGACCCGGTGGGCTTGGCGCAGTTTATTACTGACGGTTTCTTTTCCCACCAATAAGACTCGTTTATTCCGGCGCCGCCCGTTTACCGCCGCCGACAAACCGGCCGGTCCCCCACCAATCACCAAAAGATCGTATGGTTCCATCTCCTCTTCCCTCCTTCTGAATCCGTTCGAAAAAATAAACCCGTTATTTTGTGGGTAGATATATTGATTAAGAGAGGGTTTTCCCGCAATAAGTCAAATTGATAACTGAAGGAAGAACCCTTTTACCTTACGGCCGTTTTACGGCCATTTTTACCAAACCGGCGAAAGAAGCGTGTTGCTATGAAAAAAACCGTGATCATCACCGGCGCCGCCCGCGGCATTGGACGGGCATGTGCCGAATTATTTGCCGCCCATGGCTACCAAGTGCTCATTAATTACTATCGTTCAGCCGTGGCAGCCGCTGAACTTCACCGGTCCTTAAAGGCTAAAGGTTATCCGGTCGCCCTTTTTCAAGCCGATATCCGTTCGCGCCCACAAGTTGACCGGATGGTCGAATACTGCCTTACTGAACTAGGCCCCATCGATCTGCTCATTAATAACGCCGGCATCGCCCAAACCAGCTTGTTTGTGGACCTTTCCGCCGACGAGTGGCAGGAAATGATCGACACTAATCTTACCGGTGTTTTTCATTGTACCCAAAGTGTCCTCCGGACGATGCTCCCCCGGCGCCAGGGGAAGATTATCAACATCGCTTCCGTCTGGGGACAGGTGGGCGCTTCCTGTGAAGCACACTACTCGGCGGCCAAAGCCGGGGTCATCGGTCTCACCAAAGCCCTCGCCAAAGAAGTTGGCCCGGCCAATATCCAGGTTAACTGTATTGCCCCGGGCATAATCGAGACCGGGATGATGGACCCCTTTACCCCCACAGAGAAAGCAGCCTTAAAGGAACAGACCCCCTTGGAACGGTTCGGCGCCCCGGAAGAGATCGCCGCTTGCGCCCTTTTCCTCGCCTCCGACGGGGCTAATTTCATTACCGGGCAGGTCATTGGGGTCAATGGCGGTTTTGTCATCTAAACGTTCCTTTTTCGATGCCCACAAAACAGACCTTCAACGATAATTATTACCGAAACCCCAATTTAACTGGTTCCCTTATCTTACCATAACCAAAGGACCTGATCAAAGCTTTTATGTTTATTTGAATGATTAAAACTAAGGATAACGCCAAAAGCCCCAGGAACAATGGAGAAGCCCTAATGCCCGACCCCTAGATGCACAGGAACGATGAAGCACAGTAAAAAAGAAAGCAGGAATTTGGAAAGGAAGTTTTCTTTTGCCTAGAAACCACCTTTTAGAGAAAGAAAAGATCAGCCGTTTATTACTGAAACTATCCCTGCCCGCTACGATCAGTATGTTAGTAAACGCCCTTTATAACCTGGTCGATACCATTTTTGTCGGCCGGGGCGTCGGCTATTTAGCCATTGGTGGTTTGACCATCGCCTTTCCGGTGCAAATGTTGATTATGGCCGTTTCGCTGATGATCGGAGTCGGAGGTTCATCAGTCGTCTCCCGGAGTTTGGGGGCGAAAAACCACGAACAGGCAGCCCAAACCGCCGGCAATTCCTTTTTCCTCGTCAGCCTCCTCGGATTTGCCATCTTCATCCTCGGCTCGATCTTTATCGATCCCCTGCTTCACCTCTTTGGCGCCACGACGGAGATTTTCCCGTACGCCAAAACGTATTTACGCACAATTTTCGTGGGGACCATCTACTTTCCTTCTGTGGTCGCCAGTAATAATTTGATCCGGGCGGAAGGCAAAGCCAAAATCGCCATGATTTCGATGTTAATCGGCGCCATTGCCAATATCTTCCTGGACTACCTTTTCATTTTTCCTTTAGAGATGGGGGTATATGGAGCAGCCCTGGCCACCATCCTCTCGCAACTCTTGTCGGCCATCTTCGTCATTGTCTATTTCACCCGTGGCCATAGCACCCTCCAATTCCGGCCTTCCCATTTCCGGCCAACTAAAGATATTCTCCGCCAAATCCTCACCGTTGGTTTTGCTTCCTTTGCCCGAAATGCCGCCGGCAGCTTAATCGTGGTCATCGTCAATCATTTATTGGTGCTTTATGGAGGCAGCCTGGCCATCTCGGTCTACGGAGTCCTCCAGCGGTTCACCAGGTTTTTATTTATGCCCCTCTTCGGCATCGTCCAGGGGATGCAACCCATTGTCGGGTATAATTACGGCGCTCGGAAGCTAGACCGCGTGACACATGCGGTGAAATTATCCATCATCGTAGCTACCATCTATGCCACGACCACCAGTCTGTTGGCACAGGCCTTCCCGACCTTTGTCATCGGCTTGTTCAGCGAAGAGCCGGAGCTAATTGAAAAAGGGACCTTGGCCTTACGTTTTGTCATCGCCATGGTCCCCCTGATCGGCATTCAAATCGTCGGCGCCGCCCTTTTCCAGGCACTCGGCAAAGCCCTCCCTTCCCTGATTTTAACCTTGTCCCGGGAAATTCTCCTTTTTATCCCTTTTGTGCTAATTTTGCCATCCTTCTTGGGACTAACCGGAATCTGGCTTGCCTTCCCTTTGGCCGACCTTTTCGCCATCCTCTTCACTATCGTGTTTTTGAAAAAAGAAATGAGGAGATTGGAAAAGGGACAAATCATCGCGCCGTAAAAAGCAAATTATTTGGTATTTTAAAATAGTTAAAACAGAATAATCTGTCCATTCTGGTCCAACCGGGCGTTAATATTTCTCATCTCTTTGTTCAGCTTCAACAACCGGCCGCCAATGTTAATAAAGACATTATCATAAACCTTCTCCGCCCTAATGCTTCCCCTTTCATCCACTTGAACATCGACCCGGCTACCGCCCACGCTACCCAACTCGCTAACAACAACACCTTTTCCGGCCTTGATCCGTCCACCCCGAAAGACACCGGGGAGCCCAGTAATTTTCACGTTGCCGCCGGCTTCCAGGATGGAGTTGTATGCGCCCTTCCCTTGAACAATAATGTCACCGGTCGCTTCAATAAAACTGTTTTGAATATAGTTGGCGTAGACCGAGGCTTCCGGATTTTCAATTTTACTGTAGAAATTACTGAGCCGGCCAATTTTTCGCGTTAACAGCCCGAGCTTTTTCAGGTTGATCCGATGTTTGGTTCCTTCTAAAA
>DUQR01000028.1 GCA_012837715.1 Bacillota bacterium
AGATCTTTTACAATATATAAAGACCGGCGGTGCTTTAAAGACGGCTTTTCATCCGCCGACGGGCCATAACTGATCCCGCCCAAAGCCTGCCAAGCCCGTTCCGTCTCCACCACTAAGGCCTTCATTTCCTTCGGCTCCAAGGAAAAGGCGGCATCAACGCCCCCGTCCGCCCGGTTTATGGTAAAATGCTTTTCGACCACCGTCGCGCCTAAAGCCACCGCTGCTGTCGCCACCCCAATCCCCGGGGTATGATCGGAGAGCCCGACCTGACTGCCGAAAAGGTTGCGCATGTGCGGAATAGTCATTAAGTTGGAGCTTCTGGGGTCAGCCGGATACGTGCTGGTACATTTGAGGAGGATCAGATCCTGACACCCGGCTGCTCGCGCCGTCCGCACCGCCTCGTCCAATTCGGCCAAAGTTGCCATCCCGGTTGAAAGAAACAGAGGCTTGCCGGTGGCGGCCACTTTTTTGATCAAAGGCAGATCAATGTTCTCAAAGGAGGCAATCTTGTAACAGGGAACATCAAGCGTTTCCAAAAAATCAACCGCCGACTGATCAAAAGGAGTGCTGAAGCCAATGATCCCCCGCTCACGACAACGCTCAAAAATCGCTTCATGCCACTCCCAGGGTGTATAAGCCTTTTGGTAGAGCTTATAAAGGGAGGTGCCCTGCCAAAGACTGCTCGGGTCGTCAATAAAGAATTCCCCGTCTTCCTTGTCGATGGTCATCGTCTCCGCGGTATAGGTTTGAAGTTTCAAGGCCTGCACCCCAGCCTCCGCTGCCGCGTCGACGATCGCCAAGGCACGGTCCAACGAATGGTTATGATTCCCCGACATCTCAGCAATGATAAAGGGCCGGTTTTCCGGACCGATTAAATAATCCCTAATTCGTACCACACTCATCGTCAATACCCCGCAAATGATGATCTACGGTCAACGCCGGTTCTTAACTAACAAAAACTTAATCAATAACCCGCCAAACTTTTTAAGTGATAAAAGAAATTAAACAACAACATCGACATTCTGACCAAGATGAGGTTGGACCGAAAGCTCCAGTGCTTTTGCGGTCTCTTCCAGGGTCTCAATGAGTTCACCGGTTTGGACCGTTACCCCCTCCATCGCCATCTTTAATACCGCCACACTCACCTGGTACTGCAGATTAATCTGGCTAAGCTGCGTGGACATCCGAGCAATATCCATGAAGGATCAACTCCTTGGGGAGATTTTAATTTAAATGTGGTTCTTTTATAAATTAAAACGCAAAATTTTCTTGCCTAACCGCTTGTTACCCAGTTCTGCTTCGAAAGCCCGGTAAAAGTCGGTAATGTCGCTAATCGTTAGTTCATTTAAGATCAATGGGGATATGTCTGCTTGAAACTCTTTATTTTCGAGAAGGGTAAGGGCTTTTTTAAAATCGTTCCGATTACTCCTCGTCACCCCGTATAAAGATAAACCTTTCTCTAAAATCTTGCGCGTGTTGATTCCGACCTGTTCCTCAGCTACCCCGGTCAGGATAATCCTTCCCCCGACCACAATTTGGTCAATGATTTCATTAATGGCCTCGGCCGAAAATCCGCCCCCGACGCACTCATAGGCAACCTGAATTTCTTCTTCGAAAAGCTTGGGATCGCCAGCCAGATAATGAGCATGGGCTTTAAACTGTCGTAGTTTATCTTCGTTCTTACCGACCACCACAATTTTCCCTTTATGGAGATACCTTAAGGTGGTGCTTAGGATATAGCCTAGAACTCCGTCACCCCAGACCCCGATCGCTTCATCCCCGTTCAGGTTTAATCTCCGAGAGGCCGAAATTGCCACTGAAATGAGTTCGGTAAAGGTTGCTAGTTGAGGTTCCAAATCAAGCGGTATCTTGATTAAATAATCGACCGGATAATTAACATACTCCCGGGCGAAACCATTATAGTTACTGGAAGCAAAAAAGGAATTCGGACAGTAGTTTTCACCCAAATCTGCCCGCGCACAGACACAATGTACGCAATCATGCTTGGTCTTAGGGATAATATTGGGGACTAAAACTACGCGCTCTCCCACCTTAAAACGGTTGGTTTTATCCAAAATAATCGATCCGACCGCCTCATGTAAGAGGTTCATCGGGTATTTAAAACCTAAGGTTCTTTTGTCTCTGGCGCCAATGTAGTAGCGCAAATCGGCCTTACAGATCGCGGCATATTCAATTTTCACGATCGCTTCATCCGGTGCGCAGACCAGATCATCGATATAAAGGTCGAAGCGGCGGGGCTCAACAATTTTAAAGCTTTTCCCAAGCATTATAACAACTCCGTCTTCCCCAGTTTAATCACTGCTTTCAACAAGAGAAGATCATCAAAGGATGTGATCTTAAAGTTTAATTGTTCCCCCTGGACAAGATGAACTTCTTCACCCAACTCCAAAACCAACTGACAATCCTCGGTCGAATCCAAGTTGTTTTCCGCTCTTGCCTTTTCATGTGCCCTCCGGAGCAGGGATAAGCGGAAACTTTGGGGAGTCTGTCCAAGATACAATTCTTTCCGCAAGGGAACCTCTTTGATTCTTTCCCCATCTACACTTCGGACAATCGTGTCGGCGCTTGGGACTACAGTATCCACCGCTCCGAACTGTCTAGCACCCGCGATATTACTGCTGATTATTTTGTGGGTAACTAAGGGACGGACCGAATCATGAACTACTAAAATATCATCTTCAGAACATTCCTGGGAAAGGGTTTTTACCGCATTATAGACCGACAACTGCCGGGTTTCGCCCCCCTCAACCAGCCACTTGACCTTATTAATCTCATATTTTCTTATCAAGATTCGCAAATCATCCATCCATTCGCTTAAACAAACCACGGCGATCGCATCAATCTCCGGATGGTTGTCAAATACCTCCAAGGTATGAACAATAATGGGCTTGCCATAAACATCAATAAACTGTTTGGGCTTGTCGACGATTCCCATCCGGTTCCCGATCCCACCCGCTAAAATCACTGCGATATTCATTCCTAATCTACCTGCCTTTATCATAAACAATAATTAATTTTTAAAGATCATAAAAAAGGTCGCATATGCATATAAAGGTTGGCGGCTCCTTACTATTAACTTACCCTAACTTTCACTTTCGCTTTCGCTTTCTCCCCAAGTAAAACTTCTTACGATAGTCGAATTGAAATTAGACATAGAAATATTTCAAAAACATTTGCTTATAAACTGCTATTGTATTCTTTCACCGGGTGGGGGCTTAGTTTAAAATAATAGCGGATCGCTTGCAGAATCCGTTCTGCCGCTTTCCCGTCACCATAGGGATTGACCGCGGCGGCCATTTTTCGATAAAGATCCGGGTTTACTAGTAAAGAGGTTGTTTCTGCTATTATCTTCTCCGGTTCCGTTCCAATCAGCTTTACTGTCCCGGCGGCAATTGCTTCCGGACGCTCGGTGGTATCTCTGAGCACCAGAACCGGTTTTCCCAGCGCTGGTGCTTCCTCTTGTAAGCCGCCAGAGTCGGTAAGCACCAAATAACAACGATCCATCAGATTGACAAACTCCTCATACGCTAAGGGCGGGAGCATCTTTACCCGTTCAATTCCTCTGAAGACCCTTTCCGCCAACTTTTGAACAACCGGGTTTAAATGGACCGGAACTACGACTTCTGTATCATGATGTTGTCGCACAAGCTCTTTAACGGCCTGAAAAATATGCTCCATCCGTGCCCCGATGTTCTCCCGGCGGTGGGCCGTTAGTAAAATAACCTTTCTGCTTTCAAAATCCAGCTGTTTTAGAGTCGCATCTTTAAATTTGTATCCTTTATCTACGGTCTGCAATAAAGCATCAATCACCGTATTCCCGGTCACAAAAATTTGCCCAGCCGAAACACCTTCTTTAAGCAAAGCCTCCTTGGCCGTTTGTGTGGGCGCAAAATGAAGATCCGCCATACACCCGGTCAACTTTCTGTTCATCTCCTCCGGATAAGGGGAATACTTATTATAAGTCCGGAGGCCCGCTTCAACATGGCCGACTGGAATTTTATGATAAAAAGCCGCCAGGCTGCTGGCAAAAGTCGTTGCGGTGTCACCATGCACCAACACCAGGTCCGGTTTTTCTTTACCAATGATTTCCCCAATTCCAGATAAAACACCCATCGTAATCTCAGTCAGGGATTGCTCGGGTTTCATAATATTTAGATCATAAACGGGTTTAATCTTAAATAGTTTCAGGACCTGATCGAGCATCTCCCGGTGCTGAGCAGTTACGGTAGTAATAGTTTGGATATCTCCCTGCTCGTCTAGAAGTTTAATTAGCAGTGCCATTTTGATCGCTTCCGGCCTTGTCCCAAACACTGGCATGATTTTAAGCATGGTCGTCACCAATCTTTTGTATTTTTATCAAAGTATTCACCTAACTTAAATAATTAAATCGCTTGCATGCCGAACCAATCTCTTCTCTTTTACCGCCCGGAGAAAGGGATATTCTTGTAAATCGTTACCATTCGCTTCTAAAAGAAACCAGTAAAAGCTATCCAAACCTACGGCTAGACTTAAAGTGGAAGCCCCGCCAAACCGCGGATTGACCTCTATGATCTGGACATCTCCTTTTTCAGTAATAAACATTTGAAAGACAACATGCCCGTAGATATCCAGTTCTTCCGCAATTTCTGAACATAAGCGTTCCAAACTTTGGTCACGAAAAGTTGTCGTTATCTGTGATTCACCATGTTCAATTAATTCACGATTGCGAAGAACAACTCCTTTGGTTCTCCCGTTTAAATCCAAATATAAATCCGCACTAACTTCCCGCCCCTGGATATAAGGTTGGTAGATTGGGTTTTCGAGTGTAGCGGCGTGAGCTAAGGCTTCTTGTTTTGTTATATTCAAGCCAATGTTGTTGGCACCAGCACCGAACCGTTCTTTTACTACATACTTCTCTGCCTTAATTTCCGTGATGTTTTCTGTAGTAAAGATCACTGGATATCCTAAGCGTGATAATTTTCTGTAAAACTCAAGCTTGTCTAGGCAAGTTTGGATATTTTCCATCCCAGAAACCATGACACTTATCTTTCGGTCTTGGAGAATTTGCCGATGCTTGGCGAAATAACTCAACTCGCCATCGCGCGTAGGGATAATATAACGGATATTATTGGCCTCACAATAGGCAATGAAATCGTTAATGTTTGTTTCCGCCCATGGGGGACAATGCCAAAAACGGTCCACAAAGTTTTTCCCGATGCAATGATCGTTGATATCTGCTCCAATAATCTTTGTGTCTTGACCCAGCTTCAGAGAAGCCTTTCTCACACTTTCAATTAATGGTACCTTCTTCGATATGCTGGTGATA
>DUQR01000029.1 GCA_012837715.1 Bacillota bacterium
TACTTCATATTGAGTACCTCCTCTGTTAGTCTTATTTTGTAAGGGGTAAACTTGCTTACACCCAGTATTCTAACAGGAGGTACTCGTCTTTTCAAAGTTCATTTGATTTCAATACAGGAATGCTCCTCAGTTAAATTTAAAAACTTTGTTAGTGAGAATTCTTCTTCTAATGCCCTAGAAAATATTTCTACAATTATTTCTTGCCATTCGCGATCTCTACCCCTACCAAGAATACCATCATTTTTATAGTTTTCTGGGAAAGTTACTTCTTCAGGAACCCTATCGCTAAAATCATCAAAATACAGGATATTTGGTAATCTTTTTACTATTGCATTGACTAACGCATTGGTTTTAGGGTTGTTAGCAATATCTTCATTTTCATTAACCAATGAGTAACTCTTTTGAAGAATACCATTTTCACAGTTTCTCATTATAAATATCTCCCTTTTATTATCAACAGCAGATTTTAACCACGTGTATAGCGGGTTATCCATTTTTAAGCGGATCTCTTCTCCAATGTCTTGAAACTCTTCCTCATCCTCAATCTCAACTGCGGCAATTATTTTACATGGGCGTTGAGTTGTCCTATATTTATTTTTTGGGTTTGTGTGAACCCCGTTAAGAATGTTGTCCTTATCTTTATCGAATGCCAATATCGCTTGTAGTATTGATGTTTTCCCAGATTCATTGACCCCAATTAGAGGTATAACACTTTTATTAAGGTTAATTGTTAAGTCATCAATAGCCTTGTAGTTACAAATAGAAAATTTCTTGTAACGCATCATTATTTCCTCCAATTCCCCGTTTTCATTGAACTACATATATTTTTTCCCCAATTCCGCGCCATGGAGGGCGCGGCTAAGCGACCAATTTCATTTAAACGTTTAATAACCGAATCTATTCGTTTATATCCTTATTTCCATTCAATAGACGAACCTCTTTCGTTTATTGGGACAAATTGCATCTATTAGCGAATGTAGTTCGTTTATCTAAGCTTACTACCCAATGTCACCATTCTATAAGTGGTCTCAAATTATAGGCTAGTTTTTTTGCTAACTTGTGGATAAAATTGGACATCTTTGCTAAGTATGTTAAATATTTATTTCGGCAGTTAACCTTTATATTCCTCCAATTTATGTCAATTATTTAATTTTATCCCTAAATTAAGAAAACCCAGATCTAGTAATCTAATTCCGTAGTTGTTGGTATTCTTTACTATTTTCCCACTTCTACTTGGATGAGTTTTTCGTGATACAGCAACAAACGGAACTTGGGGAAACTTCTTATTGACTTTTCGGGTTAGAGTATATATACTATTAGCAAATAAAGTCACCCTATACGTTATAAGGTTTACACTTATATCGACTAAACCGTTGAGTAAGAAGAGTAGGTATAGCCGCTTGTTTTTAGAGAGCCGCTGAGGGTGGGAATGCGGTAACAAAGAGCGATACCGAATGGACTTACGAGGGCAGGGAGAAAGGCGCACCACCGCCGAGTAATACCTGACGGAATCTCCATCCGTTACCAAGGGAGCATATATGATTGTATATGGTAAGAGTGGGCGCCAAGGCGCCAAACCGGGTGGTACCGCAGAAGGCTAAAAGCTTCTGTCCCAGTGATACTGAGACAGAAGCTTTTTTATATATAAAGGAATTGCATAAGGGCAATTCCTATCTAGATAAAACTAAAAGTTTCTTTTCAAAGATTAAGGAATTTCAATCCTTAAGTTGAGAAGAGACGAGAAGAGAGGAGAAAAGAAGAGAATGAAGAGAAGCAAAAAAGTCCCTTACCGTTTTTATCTGAGTGAGGAGGAGATGCCGAAGGTCTGGTATAACATCCGGGCTGACATGAAAGAGCAGCCTGATCCCATGCTTAATCCGGCCACTCTGCAGCCAGTCACCGCCGAAGATTTAGCCCCTGTTTTCTGCGAAGAGCTCGTCAAACAAGAACTGGATAGTACAACCAGGTATTTTGAGATCCCCGCTGAAATCCAGGAATTTTACAAAATATACCGGCCTTCGCCCCTGATCCGCGCCTACAACCTGGAAAAAGCTATGGACACCCCGGCTAAAATCTATTACAAATTTGAAGGTAACAACACTTCCGGCAGTCATAAGTTAAACTCCGCTATTGCTCAGGTCTATTACGCAAAAGAACAAGGACTGACCGGCCTCACCACGGAGACCGGCGCCGGTCAATGGGGAACGGCTTTGGCCGAAGCATGCGCCTATTTTAAGCTGCCTTTAACCGTATATATGGTCAAATGTTCCTACGAGCAAAAGCCCTTCCGCCGCTCCGTAATGCAAACCTTTGACGCGGAAGTTATCCCCAGTCCCAGTTCGACCACGAAAACCGGCTGCGCGATCCTGGAAGACGACCCGGACACTGGCGGCAGTCTTGGTTGCGCCATCTCCGAAGCTGTGGAAAAAGCGGTCACGACCCCTGGATACCGTTATGTCCTCGGCTCCGTTCTGAACCAGGTCCTACTGCACCAGTCCGTGATTGGCCTTGAATCGAAAAAGGCTCTGGAGAGCCTGGATGAATACCCCGATCTCATTATTGGTTGTGCCGGCGGTGGTTCAAACTTAGGTGGTTTAATCGCCCCCTTCGTTCAAGATAAATTACTGGGGAAAGCTTCGCCCCGCATTATCGCCGTGGAACCGGCTTCTTGTCCCTCCCTCACCCGGGGCCGTTATGCCTATGATTTTTGTGACACCGGCAAAATCACCCCTCTAGCCCGGATGTACACTTTAGGTTGTCAATTCGTACCCTCTCCCAACCACGCCGGTGGTCTGCGCTATCACGGGATGTCCCCGATCCTGTCCAAACTGTATCATGATGGTTACATGGAAGCGGTCGCCGTTGAACAGACCAAAGTCTTTGAAGCCGCCGTTTTCTTTGCCAAACATGAAACCATCCTCCCGGCGCCCGAATCGGCCCATGCGATCCGGACCGCCATTGATGAAGCCCTAAAATGCAAGGAATCCGGGGAAGCAAAGACGATTCTCTTTGGCTTAACCGGCACCGGCTACTTTGACATGACTGCCTATGACGCCTATTTGAATGGGACGATGACCGACTATATTCCCAGTGACGAAGATCTGGAAAAAGCCTTTGCCAAACTTCCGGAGCTTTCCCGGGTTTAGCCAGACACCATAATGGCCCCAGGTTATATAGAAAAGATAAGAGTTTAAACATTTAATCCCCCTGCCTCAACGGTTAGGGGGATTATTATCGCAAAGGACAACATAAAAGGCCCTCTTAGCAATCAGATTAATAAGGACAGCGTTCCGGCGACAATGAGGATTAACCCCGTCGTTGTCTTGCCGGTCAGTTTTTCTTTAAGGAAATAATAGGAAAAGGCAATGGTAAAGAGGATGCTCAATTTATCAATGGGCACGACCACACTGGCCGGTCCGCTCTGCAAAGCCCGGTAATAGCATAACCAGGAACCACCGGTAGCAAAGCCTGATAAGATCAGAAAGCGCCAGCTTTTTTGATCAATCTGCTTTAGTGTGCCTTGTTTCTTCGTGGCGAAAACGATGATCCAGGCCATTAACAATACAACAATCGTCCGGATGGCCGTGCCCAAGTTGGACTCAATCCCTTCGATTCCCACTTTACCCAGGATCGCGGTTAGGCTGGCAAAAATGGCGGCCCCCCAAGCATAGGCCAGCCATAGACTGCCTTTCGCGCCAACCCCGTTTGTTGAGGGCTGTTTTTTCTGATACACCATAAGATAAGTGCCCATCCCGATCAAAATCATCGCTCCGGCCTTGATCAGGGTAATCTTTTCACCCAGAAAAATAAAGGCAAAAACCATGGTCAAAACGGTGCTCGCTTTATCAATAGGCGTTACTTTATTCACATCACCAAGTTGTAAAGCCTTAAAATAACAAAGCCAGGAGGCGCCGGTCGCCAGACCGGATAAGATGAGAAACAATAATGTTTTCCCGCTCACGTCAACCAGCGTCCGGTGTGAACCCACAATAAACACCATCAGCCATGAAAACAAAAGTACAACAACGGTCCGGAGTGCCGTGGCCACATTCGAATCCACATTTTTAATCCCAATCTTGGCGAGAATCGCGGTGAGTCCCGCAAAAACCGCAGACCCAAAGGCAAATAGAATCCACATCCTTGTCCCCTCCCTTTCCCAAGTTGGCGCTTAATCCAGTTTAAAACCCGGTCCCGCATTATGAATGTGGACCTGGATTGAACTTACTCCCATTCTACCATAATAAAAGAAGCTCTAGATAAGAACAGAGGCCGGTTATTTTCAGTCTCCCCATTTCGCAATACCAGGAAAACGCTTTTGCAGGCTTTCGCCTTTTTGGGCAGTTTCCGGTTTGGAAAGGTGAGATTACTCCCGGTTTAAATTTAGCGAGCTAGCTCGTGGCATGCTGCCAACGACCAGCTTAACATCTTTAATAATGGCCAGTTCGTCGCTTTCGGTACAGACCTTGATAACAGCCTATTCAAAAAAACCTAGAATAAAGATACCCAGCAGGACCAGGGCGATGAATAAATACTGCCGTGAACTCAAATGTTCTTTCAGAAAGAGCCGTCCCAAAATTACCGAGACAATACTGTAACTGGCGATCATCGGCGCCACAATCACGGAGTTGGTGTTCAAGGCAAAAACATAAAAGTACTGACCGGCAGTCTCGAAAACTGCCGCTAGCACCCGGTCTTTTTCTTGCCGAAGCTTGAAGGGGCTTTTTTTCACTCCCACCAGATAAATAAAGGCCACAACGGCACAGCATAAAAAGGTAAGTTCGTAGGAGATCAAAGCTTCTTCCGGACTCATCAGTTTGGTAAGGTAAACATCATCCAAAAAAGTACCTAAAGCATCGATTACCGCATAAAGCAGGGGAAAGATCAGCGCAAGCGCACCCAACCGGTATTTCCGATCGATCACGATCTGCTTTCGCTTTCTTTCTGCTTCCGCCAGTTTACGCTCAATAATCCCAATGGCAACCAAACCTATGGTAATCAGCGACACGGCCATCAGTTGCCAACCGTTCATCCTTTTCCCGAGAACAAAGAAGGCTAAAAGTCCGGCCACTGCGCCGGAGGTATTGCTAACCGGCGAGTTAATCGAGACCTCCAAATATCTGAGGCCGACATACCCGATGGTCATTGATAAGATGTACATTGAAGAGACCGGAAGATATCTTATCATGTTATAAAAATCAAATTGCCATCCTAATTTATTCATTTCAAAGAGAGCTTGCAGGCCCATCACGGCTCCAACCATGATCACAATGCGTAAATGGCTGTATTTATCTTGGGGTGAAGTTCCTTTTTTGTAAAATGTATCAGCTATCCCCCATAACAGAATCGTCAGGATTGCCGATGTATACCACGAAAAGTTCATCAATTTCTCCCCTTTTTTTCCTGAGTAAAAGCGGCTTAGCCCCAAAAATCCCTCTCCGCTCCGGAAAGGGATTTTTCGATCTTTAGTAAAATAAGGCCATCCATCACTGTTTCGTGAAGATGGCCCTCACTTTTTATTCGGCCACTACCGATTGGTCTCTTCCGATTTTGATTCCATATTGGAGTACTACAATGATGGCGATGAGGATAATGCCAATCAGATCCGTGGATATTCTCGGCTCAATCATGAGGAGTCCGGCGCCCACCGCCAAAATTCGCTGCCAGGTAGGAAGTTTCTTTTTCATAAAACCTTCCATGCCTCCGGCAATGGCAAACATCCCGATCAGTGAGGTCACGGTAAACTGGACAATCTGCCCAAAGCTGGCATCAATCAACAACATCGTCGGGTTCAGCACAAACATATAGGGAATAACAAAAGCGGCAATGGCCAGTCGCGTCGCAATCACCCCGGTCCGTAACGGGTTACCACCGGAGATCGCCGCCCCGGCGTATGCGGCCAAAGCCACCGGAGGCGTAATATCAGCAACCACGCCAAAGTAAAAGACAAAAAAGTGAGCCGCCAAAACCGGCGTTTCCGGGATTAGTTTTAAGATAATCGGTGCGGTAATCGTCGCCATAATCACATAGTTGGCGGTCGTCGGTACGCCCATCCCCAAGATCAGACAGGCGATCATCGTTAAGAAAAGGGCAATAATGTCAATCCCGCCCGAAAGGATGAGCAAACCTTCAGCCAGCTTAAGCCCGATCCCGGTCAAGGAGACAATACCAACAATGATCCCGGCGATGGAACAAGCCGCCGCAACCCCAATCGTATTCTTCGCCCCATTCTCCAAAGCGGCAACAAAAGACTTGGGGTCCAACCGGGTTTCCTTACGGAACATACTAACAACAATCGAGGCCAGAATAGCAAGACAGGCCGCGCGGGAAGGCGTGTAACCAATCGACATGGTGGTAATCAACACCACAATCGGCAGGAATAAATAACCTTTTTTCAAAAACAGCTTGAAAAAGTTGGGGATCGCTTCTTTCGGCAACCCCTTAAGGCCGGTTTTCTTCGCTTCAAAATGGACCATCAAGAAAATACCGGTAAAGTAAAGAATCGCAGGAAAAATCGCCGCCACCGCAATCATGGAATAGGGCACCCCGGTCATCTCCGCCATCAGGAAGGCAGCGGCGCCCATAATCGGCGGCATAATCTGTCCCCCGGTGGAAGCTGCTGCCTCGACCGCAGCGGCAAAATCTTTGTCATACCCGGTCTTTTTCATCACCGGAATGGTCACACTGCCGGAACCAACGGTGTTGGCGACCGAACTGCCGGAGTACATTCCTTCCAGGGCACTGGAGATCACAGCGACTTTGGCCGGTCCGCCGGTGGCCCATCCGGCAATCGAGTTGGCGATATCAATAAAAAAGGTACCGATATTGGTTTTTTCCAGAAACGAACCTAAAATGATAAACAAAACGATAAAGGTCGAGCAAACACCAATCGGGGTCCCGATTACACCATCAAGGGTATAAAACAGGGTGTAAATAATCCGCTTTAGCGAATAACCGGCATAAAAGGCATAACATACAAAAGAACCGGCCACGACCAAGATGGGCAGACCAACCACTCGGCGGCAGACTTCGGCCGTAATAAACACTCCCACTAACCCAATCAGCGTATCCCACTGGGTAATCCGGGTCGCCTTCACCGCCAGGTCGGCAAAATTGGCCACATAATAGAAATAGCAGGCTGCGCCGATCAGCCCCAGGACAACGTCATACCAGGGGATAAAATTCACCCGTTTGGCTGTTCTCTTTTTCGCCGGGTAAAGCGTAAATGCCATAAAAACAATCAGCCCGACAAAGGATGCCCTCCGGATTTGCTCCGGCCACACACTAATCAAATTCATATAGAAGACATACAGAGTAAACGCCGCCAAGAGATAACGGACTATAACACGGGGGACACCGCGAAAATGCCTGGTATTTGATTCGCGATCATATTCAGCCATCAAGGCATCCACATCAACTGAGTCTGCCTGGTCATGCAAGGATAGGGGTGTATTCTTTAGTTCAGACATCAATCATCCTCCTTTTCTTAATTAGAAAAACTCTATTACAATCAAAACCGGAACTTTAGTCTAATCCAAAAATCCCGGTCCTTAAGGCCGATGCAACAAAAAAGAAGATAATCTCCGCCCGCTCGTAAATTGGACGGTCGTATTACGGCCACAAAGCCCGCGCAGACTGATCTTCTCCCCGCCAACCTGTAGGATATGGTCGGAAACAGTGCCCACAATATACGAAAGTGAATCCAGACGTCGGTTAAAACCGGAGATAATCATCGCGCCATCTTCACCATACTCGAGACGCTGGCCTTCCTCCAACTGGGTTTGGACACCGGCGCCAAAAGCATAATAAATCGTGCGCGTCACATAGATGGCGCCCTTTCGGATCTGGTAAACATCGGTCACCGGGCTTTGATTCACCGAATGGATAAAGGTGACCGCAAACTCCTCCCCATCCTCCACGGGGAAAGCACTGATCACTTGACCGGTGTCACCGTTTTTCAAAATTAAACACGGCGTGGAATTAATGAAGAGTAAAAAAACAGAGGCCGTGATTGTGACCACGATCGCGGCCCCCGTTAATAACCTTTTAGGTGGCATTACTTATAGAAGGCCAAGCTCCTTATAGTATTTCTTCGCTCCCGGATGCATCGGAATGGAGATACTGGCAACGGAATAAGCCGGATCCAGTTCAGCCCCTTTCGGATGGCCAATCGCAATCTCCCCGGCGTTTTCGAAGAGGGCTTTCGTCATATCATAAACCAAATCCTCACTAAGATCCTGGGCTACAATATAGGTGGCAACCACGGCTACCGTCTGGACACTGGCGTCTACACCCTTGTAGGTGCCGCCCGGAATATCAAATTTGGTATAGAAGGGATACTTCTCCATCAATTTAGCGGCATGTTCATCATCAACTTTTAAGAGATTGATCGGGTTGGAAGTGGCCAGTTCAACAACGGCAGTGGTCGGCGCGCCGGCGACACAGAAGAAAGCGTCAATTTTATCATCCTTAAAGGCCGTTGCGCTATCACCAAAGCTGAGGTTGTTCACAACAATATCATCAAAGGTGATCCCATAGGCTTCCAAGATCTGGCGGGCATTAAACTCGACACCGGAACCGATATCACCCACGGAGACCCGTTTACCTCTTAATTCTTCAATGGAGTTGATACCGCTCTTAGCGACTATTTGACAGACTTCAGCATAGAGGCCGGCCATCGCCGAAAAACCCGACACTTTCTCCCCGGCAAAGAGATCGGTGCCATTATAGGCGTAATACATAACATCATTCTGAACGAGCGCAATATCCGCTTCCTTGTCGGAGATTAGGTAGATGTTAGCTTTCGAAGCGCCGGTGGACTGTACATCAAAGCTTAGATTGTCAATTTTCTTGCTGAGCACTTGCGAGATCGTCCCACTGTAAGCATAGTACGTGCCTGTTGTCCCACCGGTGGCCATTTTTAAAGTGGTTTTTTTCTTTCCACCACAGCCCGATAAGATCAGTGTAATGATCAACAGCATTGACATGATGAACCATAGTCTTTTTTTCATTAAAATTGTCCCCCTTTGTATTATTCAGTTGTTACAAGAAAAGTAACAATTTAATTCCTGTAATGAACGAAACCAAGCCAAGTTGGGCTTTTCCCGCTGGAAAACACATACCGTTTTAATTTCGTCATCAACACCCCTCGTTCCTGCCCCTTTCAACTTATTATACTGTATACACGAATACAATATTTTTCACCGGCTAAGCTCCCGCTTTGATAAAATTAGCCTGATATGGTATAATTTTCTGGTTATAAACAAGAGGAAGAATGGAGGGATTTGCATACTATGAAAACTCTTTGTCTACAGAAGCATGGTCTGTTCCAGCCCCTGCTGATCATCGTTGTTCTTATTTTTAGCTCGTGTGTTCTAACTTCGCAGACCAACACGGCAGAAGTTGGCGATATTCTCTACTATGAAGGTTTTGAATCCACCAACTCGCTCCAACAGAACGGCACCGCCACTATTGCCCTCAGCGACGTTTATGCGGCGGCCGGAGATAAAAGCCTCAGCGTTGAGCCAGTCGCGGACAACAACTGGAGCGGTGTAGCCCTGCGTAACGACTCCTTAGCGACACCGATGTTGCCTAGCGGTAAGTACCGCTTGACCGCCAAGATCTTGAGTCCTAAGAATACGACGGTGGGTATCCGTGTGGAAACTAAGGATAGCTTCGGGATGGATACCTACGGTAGTGTGGGTAGCGCCAAGGTTAATTTGGTGGCTGACCAATGGGTGGATGTAACGATGGATTTTGCCGTCCCGGCCGACCATCAATCCGTGGTCGCGATTGTCTTCCACAATGACGACCAAATTCCCAATCTCCATTTCTATCTGGATGAAGTAAAGCTACTGGTAACCGGCTTACCGCTGGAACCAAAACCTACCCCCCCACAGGAAATCGTCTTCCCCCAATGGGATCTGAGCCTTCCCTCGCTCAAAGATACATACAAAGACTACTTCATGATCGGAAACATTATCAGTCCTTATCAGATGGATCTCGAGACAACCGCCATGTATAAGCACCACTACAACTTAGTAACGGCTGAAAACGACATGAAGCCCCAGTATTTTAGTCCCGCCAAGGGGATCTACCTCTTTGAAAATGCGGATTGGATCATCGACTGGGCGGAAGCTAACGACCTTAAGGTTCATGGTCATGTCTTGGTCTGGCACTCCCAGTCGGCCCGCTGGCTGAATACGGGCTTGGACGGTAAGCCCCTTACCCGGGCTGAAGCTAAATCCAACATGGAGGAGTACATCACCAATGTGGCCGGACATTTCAGGGGCAAAGTGATCTCCTGGGACGTAGTCAACGAAGCTTTTACCGACCGCGCCGGAATCCCCACCGATTGGAAAGAGGCCCTGCGCCAAGATGTGCCCTGGTATCTCGCCTACGAAAATGGCGCGGACAAGAGTAAGGGTGAAAGCGGCGCGGACTATATCTACGACGCCTTTGTCTTTGCCCGTCTGACCGATCCGGGGGCGACCCTGTTCTATAACGACTATAACGAGACTGACTCTTGGAAACGGGAAGCCATGGCCATGATGGCCGAAGAGCTTAATGCAAAATGGAAAACGGATGAACGCAACACCGAACCCGATCGCTTACTCATCGAAGCCCTTGGCATGCAAGCTCATTACTGGACCGCCAGCTTAAGAGTGCAGGACGTCGAAGCCGCCATTAAGCGCTTTATTGAAGCCGGGGTAAAAGTCGGCATTACTGAACTGGACATTCCCTATGGCTCCTGGACAAACCAGCATTCGGACCCTTTGACCGCAGAAGAAGAACGGAACCAAGCCCGGCTGTATGCGGAGTTATTTAAGATCTATAAGAAGTACGCCAGTCATATCGATCGCGTTACCTTCTGGGGTAAAGCCGACTCCCAAAGTTGGCGCGCTAAGGGCAGCCCGTTACTGTTCAATCGGGCTTTCGGCGCCAAACAGTCCTTCTACGCAGTCATCGACCCCGAAGGCTTTCTCAGTGGGAATTAGCAAACGGTTAGCGCCCCGTCACTGCTAACCGGGCCTGTACGCTAATCGACAGCCTCCCTCTGGATGGTAGCGTCGAGAAACCGCTGAAGAAGAAAGACCAGCTAATCAAAATCAACAGCACTAGTGAAGAAACAGGCGCTGCAGTAGCGGCGCCTGTTTGCTCCACGTTAATAATCGGCTTAATCAAAATCAAATATCTCCTCAATCGGCGCCTTGACCGCCTTGGCGATATCCATCGCCAATTTGAGCGATGGATTGTATTTGCCCGCTTCCAAACGAACAATTGTCTCGCGACGGACCTTTACTTTCTTCGCCAGTTCTTCCTGGGTTAATTCGGCAAGTTGACGGTATTTTCTTAAATAGCACTTGAATTCCGGCATCAAGAATTACCCCTTTTCATAAAAATAAAAGGCGATGGCGTAAGCGATGAGCACTGAAGCATAGCATAAAGCGCTCACCACGGTATAATTTCCCTACTGATCACGGTTAGCGGGGTTATTAAGCATAAAATAAACAATTCGACCACCGCAAGGTTAAAGCTAAAGGCCTTCGCCTTTCTTGAATTTTCAAGATAGCGCTCATCGATCATTTCCGCGGCAATTTTGCCGATCCAGAAATAACTGAAAAAGGCGAAGAAGGCAAAAAAACTCGCCTCCTTTGTGATATATTTATATCATTTTGTTATATAATTATCACATTACTAGGGATTCGTCAACCCTAGCTCCAACTGGTAGATCGAGCGCTGAAAAAACGAGAGTGCATCCTGGGAGCCGGGGAAGAGATCATCCCATTTACCCCATTCGTTAAAGAAGGGATTCAAATCAAGCGGAGAACATACTTCATAAAGATGGTGACACCGGGTAATTAATTCTTACGCAAAACTATACTGGTGTCTCCCATGAAAGGAAACAAAGCCAATTGGATATTGGAAGTAGGCAGAACCTCTTCTTTTAAGGCAATCCCTAGTTCCTCCCGGATGAACCTTTTTCTTTCCATCATCCGCTGCCAGGAATCGGGGAAAAGCCTTTTTATTTCATCCCGTAAAGTCTGATCGGCAATCAGCAATCCATCCTCTACATGCACTCCTCCGTAAGGAGCACCTGGAAAGGCAATCATATCAGCTTGAATGATCATTCCCGAAGCAACTTTGAACGGAGAATTTTCATAAAAAATGCTGGTGGTCCATTCTTCAATATGAATTAGGTGTCCGGGGTTGAGGCCGACGCCATACTTTTGAAAATCTCCGAGTGTAGCACGGACGGTATTAAAGATTTCCCCTCCGGGCACTCCGATCCCGATCGTTTCATACCAGTTTACCAAGGCCTTGAAGTACGGGATATAGAAATTCTCAACCACCCCTGCCATGGCGGGAGGAATCTCAGTTTGATCTTTAACAAATATTCCAGTCCGGGCGACCATCCCTCTCCGATAGCCTAAACCGATATTTACGAAATCCCCTTTTTCCAAAGTCTTGGTATAAGTGGGACTGGCCAATCCCAATAAAGTGTTTTCAAGGCCGAAATTCACATTGGGATGAGCCACTAAAGGCTCTCCATCAATCTGCAGGTACTGGGAAGCTTCCATTTCGGTCATGCCGGGACGTAGGTTCCGCAACAGATTCAGCACTTGTTGGGAGGTCTTGGTGCCGGCGATTTCATGTAACACCATTTCCTTAACGTCCGCCTTCGAACGTAAGCCGTATTCAGGGTGGAGCATTAAATCTGCGGCATTTTCAATCTTTTCCAGCCCGACCGCTTCAATCAGGGCTTTCACAATATAGTAAGGGACGTCAATCATCTCTGCAGGAACCGGGGCTTTTGGATAGTACTTCCAGCCCACTACCCCCACCTTA
Organism: Bacillota bacterium; assembly: GCA_012837715.1. Lineage (GTDB taxonomy): Bacteria > Bacillota > UBA4882 > UBA10575 > UBA10575 > Capillibacterium. The sequence goes on from DUQR01000029.1 coordinate 12,847, forward strand.
CAATGATTCTTAATGCCATTGGCGGCAAAAATCTCTTTTAAACTTTTTTCCTGTCTACGGGGTTGACCGATTAAACTAAAATCGGGATATACTTCTTTATCAACCGCAAAAGGAATTAGATCGGAAAAACTCAGGCCTTCATTACCCACCACTAATAACGGGGGCCATTTATCTTTAGAGAAGATCAGCAAAGCCTCTTCAAAACGGGGTTCAAATCCGGTTAGAAAAAGAATGTTGGAAAAATGTTCCCGGTCACCGTAAATTACCAGATGGTCAAAGCCCCGCGTCTGCATCAAAGCGGTTAAATCATGAAATCTCCGTTCATAATCTTCTTTGGTGTAGACAGGAACCTGATTAGTCAGTTTCTGCTCCGGCAGACCCTGCACCTTGGTTAGGGTAATAATCATTTTCCATACCTCCTTTTTTTTTGACTCCTGGCGACTACTTAGAAAATACCTCTCGTTGTCCACCCGACTTTGATTAAATTACTGATCTATACGATCGGTAGTCGGCAGGAACAACCAATTCACGCGCCGCTGGGGCCCGTCGCCCAATTAGATAATGCCTTCGACGCTTATCGACTGGCCCGGCTTTGATTATTTATCACCTCGCCGCCCATCCGCCAAGGCCTCTCTGGCCAGAGGCGTGGGCGACTACCTCGAACTACCTTTCTTCAACAGGAGTCTTAATCCGTAAAAAAACTTTCCGTTGGCCATCGCCAGCAACCCTTGGAACAAATTAGCTTTCAAACCGCTAAAAATCTGCATGGTGCGTAAAGGACTACCGGTGCTTGACTGCAAGATCATCCGGTACTCGGCCGTGCCGGGCTCTGCCTTTCTGGCAACCATCCTTTTCACACCCCAGTACAAGGCCTTCATCACAAAGGAGTGTTCCTTCATCTCTAAAACCGTATCATTTATCGTAAATTTCCCTTTTTGCAAAAGGTAGGGCTGGTATTTCCGGCCCAGCATGGTCTCCCACTGCTCCTGTGTTGGGGAACCGCTTGGTTTTTCATACCAGGAACCCCGCTGCCATACCGGGATTTTTCCGGTTTCGCCAGTTTTATCAATGACTCCGGCCACCAACAACTGGTCCGGACCACCACCGACCAGAACCGTATACCGGCCGCCGGGAACCTGCCAACCATCGTCCCAAACGGCAAAACAACGGGCGTCAAGGTCAAAGCGGACTTTTCTACTCTCTCCCGGTTGGAGATAAAGTTTGGTGAAGCGCTTTAGCTCCCGGACCGGACGATGGATCCCGTCTTGCGGGGGAGCGATGTAAAGTTGGACAACCTCGGCGCCGCCGCGGCAGCCGGTGTTTGTCACTGTAACGTAGGCCGTTTCCCCGTCCAGGATTGGGTCGGAGTAGGCAAATTCAGTGTAACTCAGCCCAAACCCAAACTTCCAACGGACGTTAACATCTGCCTTATCATAATAGCGGTAACCGACATAGATTCCCTCGCGGTACTGGCCGTCCCGCTGCGGATAGTAGGTCGCCGACGGACAATCAGCATATTGCACAGGCCAGCTCTCGGCTAACTTGCCACTGGGGTTTGCTGCACCGTACAATAAATTTTTAACCGCCGCGCCCCCGGCTTGTCCGGGCAGACCCATATATAAAATCGCCTTCACTTGGTCGGCCCACGGTGTTTCCACCGGAGCGCCACAGAAGAGAACGACCACTGTATTGGGGTTCTTGGCCGCCGTTTCTTCAATGAGCTTGACCTCCTCTGCCGGCATTTCCATATTACTCCGGTCAAAACCTTCACCTTCAATCTCCGGTGGCAAACCGGTAAAGACCACTGCCACGTCGGCCTCTTCCACTCCCACACCTGTCTCAAGGAGCGCAGCGGGATGGATCAGTTTGGTCGGGTTAATGTGACTGGATCCCGCGCCCTGATAACGCATGTTTTTCGCCATCTGGCCCACAATGGCAATTTTCTGTCCTTCCTTAAGGGGCAGAATCTGATCCTCGTTTTTGAGCAAGACCGCGCTTTGCTCGGCTGCCGTCCGCGCCAGCTCATGGTGGGCCTCATAGTCACAAGACGCCTTGCTTTTCAGGGCTTCCACCGCTTCGTGCACCATCTTCTTAACCCGTTCCACACTCCGGTCAATCTCCTCTTCAGCCAGTTCACCCCGGGCCACCGCCGCCAGCACCTCCTGGACCATGTAGTTGCTGCCACCGGGCATGTTCAGGTCGCAACCGGCCCGAAAACCGGCAATCCGGTCATGCATGGCGCCCCAGTCGGTCATCACCAGACCGTCAAAGCCCCATTCTTCCCGTAGAATACCGGTTAAGAGCTCCGCATGGTCGCTACAATAGGTGCCGTTAACTTTGTTGTAGGCACACATTACGGTTTTGGGTTTCCCCTCGCGGACCGCGATTTCAAAAGGGGTCAGGTATATCTCCCGCAGTGTGCGCTCATCAAGGATGGAATCGGAACTGAATCGTTTATACTCCTGATTATTACAGGCAAAATGCTTTAAACATGTGCCAATCCCTTTTTCTTGGGCGTTCTTAATAAAACTGGCCGCCAATTTCCCTGCCAAATAGGGGTCTTCGGAGAAATACTCAAAATTCCGGCCACACAAGGGGTTGCGTTTGATGTTGACCCCGGGTCCAAGAAAGACTCCTACCCCCTGATCCGCCGCTTCCTCGGCAATGGCGGCGCCAATTTGGCCAACCAACTCTTCATCCCAGCTACAGGCGGTTGAGACCGCCGCCGGAAAACAAGTGGCCGGGCGGGAAGCGTTGACAACCGTATGGTCGTTGTGGATCTCCAGCTTGCGCAAGCCGTGGGGCCCGTCACACATAAACATGGACGGGATCCCGTATTCGGGGAAGGCTTTAGTTTCCCAAAAATTTTTCCCCTCGCACAGAGCAATTTTGTCTCTAAGTTCCATTTTAGTTCCCATCTCCGCCCCTCCTATTCCCCGCATGGAAGTTTCCTGTAAATCTTCTTCCCCTTCCGCGACTTATCCTTCTTTTACCGATAACCATCCATCACTCCCGTGCTCAACCACTGCACAGCCCCGGGCCGCATCTTAACAAAAAACTGATTCTCAGCAAATTGCCCAACATAAAGAAACCTTTGCTCGTCCCGAGCAAAGGCCTTCCCTCAGACGTAAAGACGTTTCTAACGTCTTTCCACCTTAATAGAACCGTTTCCTGTCCAGAGCGAAATTAGATTTTCGCCATCTCCATCCGTCCATTTCCCTGTGCGGGAGCTACGAGAACCAAAAATATTAATCTCGCCTAGACTGGATTGGGCGTCAATGGTTGCATTAGCCGGCATTCGAGCGGTACAGACCAGAATATTCCCATTGCCGGTTGATAAGTTAATTGGCCACCGATCGAGCCTTTCCGCGGACAGCCGAATCTGACCGTTCCCTGTTCTGCCTCTTATGATTCCGGAGACATCAACAAAAAGGAGCTCCCCGTTCTTTGTTTCCGCGGAGACATCGGCGGCGGTAATTGATTTCATAGTAATCGCGCCATTATCGTTGTTAATTTCCACTTTTTCCACCTTTAAATTGTTGAGCTGAACAGAACCATTATCCTCCTTTACCTTTAACGAGGTATATTCCTTGACCGGCAAGAGGATCCGAACGATGAAATTGTTTGGATTTAAGAAAGAAGACCCCTTCTTCGCCTCAACCATCAAAGTTGCCTCCTCGACCTCAACAGAGAAAATATCGAGGGTGCTTGAGGATTTTTCAGCATATAACTTAACCACTCCGGTCTTGTCATTAACCGGGAACACTTCGACCCCTACATTACTGGCATCTACCAGGATCGAGTTAACTTCTCCGGGAAAGGGGATCTCATCGATAACCACCCTCTTTTGTTCGGGCCTGCATCCGGCCACCACCACTAACAACAGAAGCAAAGCTAAAAACAGTAACTTTTTAAGACTAATCAATTGTTCTACCCCCTGTAACGATAATTAAGATTCCTCAGTCTTCATCCCAAAGGCATCGTCGCTGAAATGAAGCTACACTCCTGTTTCATTCATACTTTGTTAAAAAGTCATCCATTCTCTTACGGTATTCCTGATTGTAATCTACCCATATCTCAAAGTGTTTGCTATCATCTACCGTCCAAATTTCTCCCTTGTTTTCCGAAACTGCGTTGTAGATGTCTTTTCCCATAAAATAAGGAGTCAGAGCGTCGGCCTTACTATTGATCACCAGCACGGGGGTCTTCACATCTTGCATGACGGCGGCCACTTCGGCATCCCGATAAGCAAAGCCCAATTTCAGCTTGTTGACAATATTGCCGCACCAACTCATATAGCCCACCGGTATGCCGATATTCATCCCTTTCATTTCCTCCTCGATCATCCAGGCCATACTGCTCACCGGAGAGTCCAGAATTAAAAAATCAATCCGTTTATCCATATCCCCATAGCCTACGGCCAGACCTGCGGTGGCCCCGCCGTAGGAAGTCCCCCATACTCCTATTTTCTGTCCCGGGGCCTGTTCTTCAATGTAATTTACCCAATCAATTAGATCGTATTTCTCCCAATAGCCAAAAGTGGTATACCTGGCGGTATTTTGGTTGGAACTCCGCTGGTCATAAGTAATGACATTGTACCCTTTTCCCAAAAAATATTGGGTGATCGGGTAATTGGTATACCGGTTGCCTCCCAAGCCGTGAATCATAATCACTGTGGGGTGATTCTTACTGTTCCCGGATTCAACGGCATAGATATAATCGGCGGGGATCTTGTGCCCGCCAAAAGATGACGGTATTTCGATCTCCTCCACTTGATATTGCCGGCGAAAGCTTTCATAATCAAGACCGTACTTTTCCCAAAAGCCGGCGGGCACCGCCCTTGTTTTCTCGTTGGTTACCAACTGGGTGGAACCGGCAAAGACCTGTAAGCCGATGAAAGCTGATAGGCCAATAAATAAGAGGACCAGCACCGCCACGACAATGCTAAAGATAAGACCCAATCTTTTTTTCATCTTCTCGCCTTCCTTAGCAACAATAAGTAATCATGGTTTATCAATGGAACCTCTCAGATCTACTATCCTCAGAGGGGTTTTAGACCAAATTGTTGTTCTTCGATGCGTTGCCCGGTTTGAATATAAGTAGTCAGCCATAAGTTCAACGCTTTTTCGATCCGAAGAGCGGCTTTTACCATAAAGACAGCTGCGCGGACTTTTGTTCGAACTGCTGTAAATAGTGGAACACTTGATCCGTTCCCCAGAGGATCCGGTGTTTTTCACACACGGAGCGGAGGATCTCCATCAGCCGTCCATTGTTCGGACTTGTACAGACATAAGCGTTTCCGTAATGCTTAATATACCTCGCTTTCAGCCCGGGAAAGGAGGCATCGAGCTGTTGATAAAAGTATTCCCGGTTTCCCTCCCTCAACGTCACCCCAAAGCCAAAACAGAGGATCGCCCGGACCTTAGCCCGGATACAATAATCCAGTAGTCCGTAAAGATTATCCTCCGTATCGTTAATGAACGGGAGGATGGGCGAAAGCCACACCACCGTCGGAATTCCTTCGTCACGCATCATTTCAAGCACTTTAAAACGTTCAAAGGTGGTCGCCACCTTCGGTTCGACTACCCGGCACAAATCTTCGTCATAAGTGGTCAAGGTCATTTGCACCACACATTTGGTCCGGGCTTGAATGCGCTTGAGCAGATCCAAATCCCGCAGGATCCGCGGGGATTTGGTCTGAATCGCCAGGCCAAACCCATACCTGTCGATCAACTCCAGACATTGCCGGGTAAGCCCCAGTTCTTCCTCCAAATGCAGATAAGGGTCGCTCATCGCCCCCGTCCCAACCATACCGGGCTTCCGGCGGCGGCGCAATTGGGCTTCGAGGATTCTGGGGGCGTCCTTTTTGACCTCAATCTCCTCGAAGTCGTGGTTCATCTGGTAGCATTTACTCCGGCTGTCACAGTAAATACAGCCGTGAGTGCAGCCCCGGTAGATATTCATATTGTTCTTTGGCGATAAAATCGACTTATACTCCTTATAATGCATCTCCAATTACCCGCAAACCAGTTTTTTCAGCTGCCCTTCATTCAACAACTGCGTGGTCTGAAACTTACCTTTGTAGAAGACTGCCCAATTGTTGAAAATATCGGGCACGGCTTTGGCTTTCTCCAGGGTATCAACTTCAACCCTACGAAAGTAATTATAGCCGGTTTAACCTGACAACTTAGTGTCATATTATATTAATAAGGTGGCATTCAAAATTTTGTTTTTTCCGTTGGCTTTTTTGTCATACAAAATTTCGAGTCCGGTCCCAGTTTTTCGATAGCCGATTCCCTGATATCCCCGGTTCAACAGGGTGAGCTGTTGTTGAAGATCGCTACTTGGGACCGGAACAGCCGCCCTCTCTTTAAAATCTTCTTCCACCCATAAATCGCGGTAGAAAATGTAACGCCAGCTGTTATTGTATTTCTGTTTTAAGGCGACAATCTTCATCTTTTGCACAAACTTATCGACAATGCTGGGGCTGTTTGCCGGCATGACCGTAGAGAAGAGATGACGATATTCTTTTTCCGACAACACCTGTTGCAGAAGGAGCTCACCCAGCTTCGTTTGGATTCTGTTCCCGCGGTAAGCGGGATGAACAAAGCAAGCTTCCAAATGGGCCACATGTTTGAATTCCGAAGCGAAAAGGCCGACATCCCTTCCCAAGTTATCTTCATTATCCTGCGGATAGTAAACAGCCCCAAAACCGATCAATCGCTCCGCAACAAAGGCGCCCAGCGCCAAGCCATCTTGCCTGGTCAAGATATTAACCAATTCAGTGGACGATAAGGGGAAATACAACTCTTTGTGCGGTAAAGTTTCAAGGATATAAGCTTGTAATTCTTCTACTTGCGATAAGTAGCTTTCATCCAGCCAACAAACTTGACAAGGATAGTCTTCCGAAGCTCCCTTCCGCCTGACAATTAAATTTGCCGGTAACCTCATTATTTTCACCCCAGTAAAGATCTATAAAATTAGCCCGCAATCCGGCTTCATCCTTTCGGTAATTTGTACACGAAATTTTAAAAATAAGTTATAATAATATTAGGACAAAAAATCCATCCGCCTAAATTAAGTTTCTAGCGGAAAGGTGTTGGGGGAAAAAAACTAAGAATAAAACTGCAACCAATAGAGCAAATCAGTCGGCACTGATTATTCGATAAAAAGCGGGATTCCGGATTGCGAAATGCTCTGCAGACATAGTTAATAACCTGGGGAAGTATAAGGACAACTATCACAACATACATGGTTTCCTTAAAATTTTGGATATCTTTTGGTCCTCTATACATAACAAAAGGAGTAACAGATATGGCATATCCAATGCTTTTTTCAATCATGTTCTTTTCCGTGTGCATCGTTTCAATGGTCAGCGGGATACTAGTACTCCGGTATAACCGTAAGGAACCTATGAACCGCTGTTTTTTTGCTCTGACCATTATGGTTAATTTTTGGTCGGCGGGGCTGGCCCTGGCCAACATTGCGCCCAATGCCGCAACCTGTGAAATCTGGCGGCGTGTTTCGACTGTGGGCTGGGGATCGGTATATGCCGTAACCCTTCACTTTATCTTACTAATCACCGGCCACAAAACGCTCCTCCAAAAAAGGTGGTTCTCCTTCCTTTTGTATCTCCCGGCGATCCTCTCGATCCTGGCCTTTGCCCTCCCGTCCAGTCTAAACCCCAGCCCCTATAATCTGCAGCGCACTGAATTCGGTTGGGTTAACGTGAGCCTTTTAGCTGATCATAACATATGGGACTGGATCTTCAACATCTACTATAGCGGATATGTCATTACTGGTTTGATCCTTATCCTGCAATGGGGGAAAAAATCAACCAAACATATCATCAAGATCCAGTCGCGCATCATTTTTTTCTCTTTTGCCAGCGCTTTTATTCTGGCCTCCATAACCGATGTGCTGCTGGGCAACTACTTCGCTAAAATACCGCAAATGGCGCCGATTATTTTGTTGATACCAATCGTCGCAATCTACCATGCCATCGAAAAGTATGGTTTTATCATTTCTCGACCTGGGAAAAAGAGAACCACCAGCTATATACGGATTACCATCAGTGTTGCGGTCTATGTGATTTTCAGCCTCATGCAGACTACTTCTACAACAAACACCAGCATGGTCACTATAGGCGGTTTGAACAGCGCCACCTTTCAAGGGATGATTACTCAGTTTAAGATGGTCATCGCCATTTATCTAGTACTCACGGAAGATCGGCCGGGATTTATTACCGCCCTTCTGCTTAATGTCGGAAGTATATTCTCCTCGATCAGCCTCATGATTCACCAAAAGTCAATCCAACCGTTACCAGGGACGTTCTCTTATTTAAGCGTGCTCCTCATCATCTTGCTGATCGCCTCTAATAAATGGAAAATGGCCACCTATATCGAGAAAATTAATAACCAAAGAAATAACCTGAAAAAATCGGAAAAAAAACTGTTCCGGATGGCTTATTATGATTCCTTGACCGGACTTCATAATCGGGAATGGTTTATCGATCATTTGGATAAAGCAATCCACACCGCACAAAAAGACAACTCATTATTCGGCGTGATCTTTATTGACTTAGACTCGTTTAAGGCAATAAACGACACAATAGGACATTCATTCGGCGATCAAATACTGCGAATCCTAGCCAGTCAGCTTTCTTCCCGCTTAAGAGAAGGGGATGCTATTGCCAGATTTGGCGGGGATGAATTCCTGATCATGGTCTCCAATATAAACAATCGGGAGGAACTGTATGAAATAACCGACCAGATCATGAACGTCTTCCAAACTCCGATCTCCCTTCAAAATATAGAGTATTTTATTACCGCCAGCGTTGGCGTGGCGGTTTATCCTGAAGATGGATTGGACGCGGAGACTTTGATTAAGAATGCTGATATTGCCATGTATATAGCAAAAAACAAAGGGAAAAACCAACGGGTTTTTTGTACTTCCTCAATTAAAAAAGATACGACAAAAAAAATGGAATTATCAAACCAATTATATAAAGCGCTTGATAATAGAGAATTAGTAATCCATTATCAGCCCCAGATTACAGCGGATTTGCAAAAAATAATTGGCTTTGAAGCACTTTTACGCTGGAATAATAAAAAATATGGGCTCGTCACCCCGGATGTTTTTATTCCAATGGCGGAGCAAACCGGACTGATCAGGACGATTGGATTATGGGTTTTTAAAACCGCTTGTGAACAGCTCAAAGCATTCCAGCAAAGATTTGATGAAAATCTCGGTATGTCGATCAATCTCTCGCCAGAGCAATTGAAAGACGTTGATATTGCCAATAAAATCGGAAAAATAATAAACGAGACTGGAACGAATGCCGCGCACATCCAGATTGAAATCACCGAAAGCATTGCTTTTAATGAAGATGCCCTTATTTTACAACGGCTCAAAGAGATTAAGGACCTTGGAGTTTCCATCTCCATAGATGATTTCGGCACGGGTTTTTCCTCCCTTACCCGGCTGAAAACATTCCCCATTGACTTGCTTAAAATCGATATCTGCTTTGTGCAGGGCATCTCTTCCGGGTCCGAAAAAGACAAGTCGATTATTAAAAGTATCATTCAGATTGCGGAAAACCTCGGCCTTGAAACGTTGGCGGAGGGTGTTGAGACGAGAGACCAGTTTATGCACCTGAAAGATGAGGGCTGTAAATTAATCCAGGGTTACTATTTTTATAAACCCATGCCGGCCAAGGAGATCGAATCCCTCTTAAAAGCGAAACCATTATAATAACCCAGGCGCTCTACAAATTAAACCGTAGAGCGCCTTACGTCTGTTGGCTACCGGGGTGCCGATTGATCGGTTTTTTCTGGCGCAGGGCTTTCCACGCAAAAAGCTTAGGCAAAAGCTTTGTTGAGCTTTCGATTAATACTCGATAAATTTTGCGCCGGGTACCCCACAAATGAAGCACTTTTCAGGCCGGGATTTTTCGATATTTCCACAGACCGGACAGAGATAATAGAAGACTTCCTCCGTCTGGTCAAGGTTTTCCAAGGCCTCCTGATAAAGTTTGGCATGAACCTCCTCCGCTTTCAGCGCAAAGGTGAAGATCTTGAGCGCAGCTTTATTTCCCGCTGCTTCCGCTTCCCGGGCAAAAGGTGGATACATCTCCTGGTATTCGTAGGTCTCGCCGGTAACCGCATCTTTGAGATTCTCTTCTGTTGAGCCTATTTTCCCGGCCAGTTCAAACTCTTTTAAGGCATGAATAGTTTCAGCTTCCGCGGCCACCCTAAAGAGTTTGGCGGCATTCATTTTTCCTTCTTCCTCCGCTTTTTTAGCGTAAGCCAGATACTTTCTGTTGGCTTGGGCTTCACCGGCAAAGGCCTCCATTAAGTTAGCAACCGTTTTGTTTTCGTTCATTTCATTAGCCTCCTTGTTTTGATGCAAACTCTTGAGTATTTTCTCCATATCCGCTCAGGGAAAACCGTCCGGTTGTTTTATGGCAAAACTGAGCACTATGCCCTCCATGAAAATCGGAGCTTCGGAACAACCCTCAACAGTAACCTCACAGAAGGGCTCAAATCAAAGCCGTGCTAAAATAACGTTCGGCCCGATCCGGCAAGATGGTAGCGATTATCTTCTCCCGGCCGTACCGCTCCGCCATCTGCAACGCGGCCCAGACATTGGCTCCGGACGAGGTTCCAACTAACGCCCCGGCGTGGCGCGCCAACCAACGGGCAGTCTCGATCGCATCGTCGTCGGTCACCTCGACCACCTCATCGACCAACGCCGGATCAAGAACCGCCGGAATGAACCCGTCACCAATCCCCTGAATCTTATGTAAGCCCGGTTCATGCCCGAGTAAGGCCGAGACATTCTTTGGCTCGACGGCCACCACTTTGATCCCCGGATTTTGTTCTTTAAGGAATTGGCCGATTCCGGCCAGCGTTCCCCCACTGCCCAGCCCGGAGACGAAGATATCCACCCGGTGGTCAAGGGCTTCCCAGAGCTCCGGTGCGGTTGTCAGATAATGAATCTTGGGGTTATCCGGGTTTTCAAACTGTTGCGGAACAAAAATGTCCGGATCTTCGGCCTGCAACTCCTTTACCCGGCGCAAACAGCCATCGATACTCTCCGCGGCCGGTGTAAGGATCAGTTCCCCGCCTAAGGAAGCAATGATCCGCTTCCGTTCGTCGCTCATATTCTCCGGCATGACGATCACTACCCGGTAACCCTTTTGCGTACCGGCCAAAGTCAGCCCAATCCCGGTATTGCCGGAGGTTGGTTCAACAATCGTCATCCCCGGTTTCAAAACGCCCCGCCGCTCGGCTTCGTCAAGCATAAACTTGGCGACCCGGTCTTTAATACTGCCCCCAGGGTTGAGGAACTCCGCTTTCGCGAAGATCTTAGCCTTCGTCGACGCTTCCAAAGATAGCAACGGGGTCTTTCCGATCCAATCTAATAGTGAATTGATCAACATGAACTGTACCTCCGTTTAGTCTTTATTCTTTGGCCATAAGATTCCTAAGTTGTGTTTAAGACGGGTTTTCCGTTATTGTCTTGAGAATCCTATTAATTGAATCCAACACAATAAGCTTAGGCTGGATTTGGTTTCAATGGATAGGTTTGGTTTAAACAGTATTATTCAATTTTAGCTCTAGACTTTCCTTCTATCAGGCCAGGTTTAAAAATATTTGACGTTTTTAATTAAGTATATTACGATATATTTAAGTAATTACTTAAATATATGGGGTGATCGCTTTGCCCGAACTTTTCGCAATTATGAGGGCCTTAGGTGATGAAAAAAGATACAACATAGTCAAACTGCTCCTGCAACATAATTATTGTGTCGGCGCCCTCGCCCAACGCCTGGAGCTGTCTGAATCAGCCGTTTCGCAACATTTAAAAATTCTCCGCACGGCCGGACTTGTCAAAGGCGAAAAAAGAGGATATTTTACCCACTATTACGTGGACCGTGCATTCCTGAAAGAAGCGGCAAAGGGACTGCTTAAACTAAGCGAGCTGAAAAAGAGCGCACATCCATGTTGCCACCGGATTAATAAGAACGGGAGGTCAGAGCTTGAACATCATTGAAGTAAAAAAGCTAACGAAAAAATTTGGCGACTTTACAGCAGTGAACGGCATTAGTTTTAGTGTGAAAAAAGGAGAGGTCTTCGGCTTCCTGGGACCGAACGGCGCCGGAAAAACAACCACCATAAACATGCTGACCGGTCTCGCCAAACCATCCGCCGGCGAAATTAGGATCGCCGGTTACGATGGGAGCAAAGAGATCAAAAAGGTCCAGCAAATCATCGGTATTGTGCCGGACGAGAGTAATTTATATGATGAGATGAGTGGTCTTGATAATCTTCTCTTTTGTGCCTCGCTTTATGGTATGAAAAAAGAAGTGCGTGAAAAAAGAGCAAAAGAACTGCTCGAACAATTCTCATTGGCCGATACCGGCAAGCGGCCTTTTAAAGCCTATTCCAAAGGGATGAAGCGCAAGCTGACGATCGCCGCCGGGATCATTCATCATCCGGCAATCCTCTTCTTGGATGAGCCGACAACCGGCATTGATGTGGAAAGCGCCAGACAGATCCGGCGCCTGATTAAAGAGCTCAATGCGCAGGGAACAACCATTTTTTTAACAACCCATTATATTGAAGAAGCAGAGCGCTTGTGCCACCGGCTTGGTTTCATCGTCGCTGGAAAAGTGATTAAGGTAAGCGAAGTCCAGGCCTTAATGGAGGAAGCGCAACAAGAAAACGTCGTTGAATTCAGGACCGAGCCCAATGGCCTCGACCTTGAAAAAAAGCTTGTTCGGGTTTTCCCCAAGATTCGGATCAAAGCCAGCACCGGGCATAGTATACGAATCACTTCTCAAGAACCAATCGAACTGATGCCTTTTATGAAATTTTTCGCACAGGAGGGCATCAAGGTTAGCGAAGCAAAAATCATCCGCCCTTCTCTGGAAGATGTGTTTGTTAAAATTACCGGAATTGGCATTGACAAATTGAAAAAGGAAAAGGAAGGCAAAAGAAGATGAATAAGCTAATGGCGTTTTGGAGCATCCTGACCAAAGATATGAAAAACTACTACCTAAAACCGCCCAACATCAGCTGGGGAATAATTTTCCCTATTTCCTGGACCCTCATGTTTTTTATCAAATCCGACAGTACCGTTGATCTCCGCCAAATATTACCTGGAGTCATGGCCCTCTCCATCCTTTTCGGGACAACATCAATGCTTGCCGTCACCATTACCTTTGAACGAAAGAGCAGATCCTTTGAACGACTATTGCTGGCCCCGATCAGCTTAAATTTATTAATGCTCGCCAAAACAACCGGCGCCATCTTCTTTGGCATCATCAACGCGTTCATTCCGCTCCTCTTCGCTTCACTTATGATTGATCTCTCCGGGATCAATTGGCTAACCACTTTTTTGGGAGTAGTTTTAATTGCTGTGACCTCCACTTTCCTTGGATTGTTGATCGCCGTTTCCGTAAGTGAGGTTTTTGAAGCCCAGACTTTTTCGAACTTTTTCCGCTTTCCGATGATGTTCTTGTGCGGGCTCTTTATTCCCCTTGAAAAGCTGCCGGTTTTCTTGCAACCACTGTCTTACGTCTTACCTTTAACTTACGGGGCGGATCTGTTGAAATTCGCCATTAATTCCGCCGGCTCCATCCGGCTCTGGGTTAGCCTTTTGGTGCTCATTGGTTATGCTCTGGTTCTGTTTCTGATTAGCACTCACAACATCAAAAGAAAATGGATCTATTAGGCTCAAAAACCGGTCCGTATTTCTACTTTCCATGCCGGAACAACCACGCCCGTAAATACTGTAGATCTTCTTGATCCGGGTAATCGGTATGACATTGGATACTTTCCAACTCCTGTAGCCGGTTAGGGTCCGCTTGAAAATAGATAATCAGGTTTCGAATAAAACGCATGGTCGCCGGGGTAATGTAATGCTCGATCCCTTCCACCTGTTCTTCGACTCTGCTATTTTCCTTGGAGAGCCGAAAAAACTCTTTCAGTTTTTCGTCCCGCCAGACTAAAAAGCGGCCATAAACCATTCCCTTCTCGGTCAGTGCAATATTCCGGTACTTCTCATATTTAATAAAACCGGCTTCATCCAGCTTTTGGATCATCCGCGTCACCGAAGATGGTTTAACCTTGATCGCATTGGAGAGATCCACCGGACGGATATAGCCTTGGGCCGAGACAATCCGGAAAAACATTTCCAGATAGTCTTCCATACTTTCCGTGAGAATCATCTCTTTATACATCGGCATCTCCCGTTCTCAAGGTGGCGGCAAGCCTCCCCGCCGCCACCCGACACTCACTACGCAAAAAGTTCCACTCCCACTTTAGCTTATGCTAAAGATGTTTCCTTCAGAACTATCTCCACCTTCTATATAGAAAATAGCTCTAGCGGTAACCAGCGTGGACGACTACCCACCATCTAAACTAAGCCCAACGTCCGCACGATTTGGGTAACCCCAAAGCAAACAAGGATCCCGATCCCGGTGGGAATTAATGCGGCCAGCACTGTCCATTTGGTGCTTTGTGTCTCTTTCCGGATGGTTAATAAAGTTGTCGCACAGGGAAAATGCAGCAGGGAAAGGAGGATCATATTGAGCGTCGTCAACCATGTCCAACCGTTATTCACCAACAGTTCCCGCAAAGCATCAATACTATCCAACTCCAACATCATGCCCTGCGCTAAATAACTCATAATTAAAATCGGAATCACAATTTCATTGGCGGGCAGACCCAAGATAAAGGCTAAGACAATGAAACCATCGAGGCCAATGGCGTGGCCAAAGCCCTGTAACCATCCGGCCAGGTGCGCTAAGATACTTAAATCCCCCACCTGAAGATTGGCCAGGAGCCAGGTTACAGCGCCCGCCGGCGCCGCCACCACCACGGCGCGCATTAAGACAAACAAGGTCCGGTCCAGCACAGAACGGATCAATAACGGGCCGAGCTTGGGGAGGCGATACGGCGGCAGTTCCAGCGTAAAAGTGGAAGGAACCCCCTTCAACAAAGTTTTGGATAAGACCCACGAGACGGCTAAAGTGACTAACACGCCAAGGACGACCACCCCCGCCACCAAAAACGAAGCGGCAAAAGTGTTATAACCGCTGACCAGGACGCCCATAAAGACCGCAGCCATGGTGATCATCGTCGGGAACCGTCCGTTACACGGCACAAAGTTATTGGTTAAAATCGCAATTAACCGTTCCCGGGGCGATTCAATAATCCGGCAGGCAATGATTCCGGCGGCATTACAACCAAAGCCCATACACATAGTAAGAATCTGTTTGCCATGGGCTCCCGCTTTCTTAAATAGTCGATCAAGGTTGAAGGCGACCCGGGGAAGATAGCCTAAATCTTCGAGAAAAGTAAAGAGCGGGAAGAAGATGGCCATCGGCGGCAACATGACCGAAACCACCCAGGCCAATCCGCGGTACATACCTAAAACCAATACCCCGTGCAGCCAAGCGGGAGCGCCAACCCACTGGAAAAAGGCGGTTAACCGGTGTTGGAACCCGAACAGCAGATCCGCCAGGAGCGCCGAGGGAAGATTAGCCCCGCTAATGGTCAGCCAGAAGATAAAACTAAGCAAAGCAAGCATCAGGGGATAACCTAAAAGCTTTGAAGTAACAATATTATCGATCGTGCGGTCCAAGTCCCTCTTGTTCTCTTCTTTCTTCACCACTTTTTCCGCGATCTGCTGGGCTTCGCGGTAAAGAGCCTGCACGACCTGATCACGTACTGCCCCCAATTTCTTCCGCTCCGCTTCCGCTTTTTGCGTAAGGCGCTCAAAATCGGTTGCTAAGTTGTTCAAAGCCTTTTACCCCCTCGCCCTTTTCAAGAAAGGGTTCTGCCTTTGGTTGCCTTCTTTGTAAGTAGTTACGCATCTCATTAACAAGCGTCGGATCTCCGTCTAACAGGCGGAGCGCCACCCACCTACTGTTAAATTTACCTTGAAACAGCCGCTTAACTTCACCCTGAAGTTCCCCGATGACGGCCTCAATCGCTTGGTTGTAGACGATCCGCTTGGGTCGATTCCTTTGTTTTCCGAAGACCACTTTATGAATGGCCTCTTTCAAATCGGTAAGGCCAACCTTATCCCTGGCCGCAGCAGGCACGACCGGTATTCCCAAGCTCCTTTCCAACTTAGGGCAGTCAACCTCGATCCGCTTGCGTTTTGCTTCATCAACCAAATTTACACAGAGAATGGTTTTCGGCGTAATCTCAATGACTTGCAAAACCAAATTTAGATTCCGTTCCAAACAAGTGGCATCGGCGACCACGACGGTCGCATCGGGATCACCAAAGCAGATAAAGTCGCGGGCTACTTGTTCATCGGCCGAATTGGCCAGAAGCGAATAAGTCCCCGGTAAATCCACCAAGGTTATGCTTTTATTTCTATGGCGGTAATTGCCTTTCGCTAAAACCACGGTTTTTCCGGGCCAATTCCCGGTATGTTGATTCAGTCCCGTTAAGCCGTTGAAGACTGTGCTTTTTCCGGTATTCGGATTTCCGGCCAAAGCAACCACGGCATCAGCCTTCACCGGGCTGCGGCTGAGTTCTTCCAGAAAGGCGTAAATGCCTGTGGATTGAGCTGTTAGCCCCAAGCTACTGACCCCCTTTTTTCGGAACCGGCAAAAGTAGAGCTTTTTGCGTTGTTTCTTGCTTCGGTAATCCCAATACAATATATCGATAGCCTAATTTAAGTGAAACACTATATATTGTATTGCAATCCCTTTTATTGGTTGCAACGCAAAAAGCTTTAGTAAGTTCACTTCTGCCGGTTTAAACTAACCAAAAAGCTTCTTAATTTATTGAGCGCACGGTGATATGACGGCTTTCCTCCGACCTTAAGGCAATCACTGCTCCCCGGATTTTATAAGCCACCGGATCGCCGGACGGGCTTTTCCGGATCGCCTCGACAATCGTGGATGGAACCAAACCCAAATCCAAGAGGCGGTTACGGGCTAATCCCGTTAGCCCCACTTTTACTACTTCCGCCATCCTGCCAATCGGAAGTTGTGTTAACTCAAACTCGGCAACAGCCATGAAATGCTCTCCCTTCGCTAAACTTAATAGTTAGCAGCCACAAAACAGATCCGTTGTCAACAAGAGTTTTGCCCTAAGCTAACGTTAGTTCAATATATGACCACCGGCCGCGAACGGTCCCTGCCCCAACCCCTTTTTTTAGACAAAAAAAGACTGCCCTTACGGACAGTTTCTCCCTCTTGTGTGACCCCCCTTTAAAGCAGGGGCTTTATTTTTTGGATGTATTGGTAGATCGCAATGTAGGAATCTTCGATCCCGGGATGCCATCGTTTCTCCCATTCGAGAGATAAAAAACCACGGTAACCTATCACCTGCAAATACTCGACTATGGTCTCCAACGGCAATGCGCCGGCCCCCAACAGCACCAGTCGATCCTGACCCAATCCTGGCACCACCAGCCAATCCTTGAGGTGGATATGATGGATTAAAGCACCAACCTTTTGAAGGGTTGCGGTGACCGCTTCCCCTTCGCGCAACGAATGCTTCACATCCCATAACACCCCGGCCGAGATGGGCCCGGCAAGATCAAAAACCTGTCTTACCGCATGACCACTACTCAACAGATCATGGTTTTCCAGAAGCACCCGCACCCCGCGCTTCGTGGCATAATCATCCACCGCCACTAACCCGTCGGCAATCCACCGCGCTAAGTTCTCCCGGTCGACAGGCCAGTCCACATTTGCGCCAAAGGTGCGGACATAAGGGGCTTCCAAATCATGGGCCAGGTCGATTACTTGTTTGAGCGCGATAATATTTTCCTGGCGCCGTTCCGGCTCGGAAAAAGCAAAACGGGTATACGCCGCCAAACAAGGAATTGCCAGCTTATTCCGGGTGAACAAACGCCGTACATTTTTCCGTTCGGTTTGGGAAAGAGCGGGGTGAACCGCTTCATCATCGGCAACCCGCAACTCTACCCCATCATAACCCCATTCCCGGGCCAGCCGGACAATCGTCGCCAAATCCCAACCGACACAAGCCAGGGTACTAAAGGAGAGTCGCAAAAAATTCCTCCCTTCAAACACATATAGTAAAATAAATCCCTTTCCAACTCGATAGCGCTTTTTACGTTGTCCTTTGTTTTATTCCTTCAAGACAATATAATTCGGAAAAACTTGGACAAGAAGCCGCGCCTCAAAAGACCTATTGCCGAAGGGTAAGAATGACCTCCCCCTCCAGGTCGGGTTCAATCCGGGTCAAGCATAACCGGAAAATCCGTCGCCCCCAGCAAGCCGCCAATAATGGATCCGCAATGGGAATTAACTCCCAGGAAGGCGCCCACTGGGCTTGATCATACAAAAGTTTGACTGCCTCCGCCCCCGCCTGTAAATACAGGAAATCCGGCCCGATCCGGGGTTCCTGCGGCAGTATCAAAACAAGCTGGAGCGAATGGGCATAGACCAATCTGAACCGGTCCCGGATCCCTACGGCCGGCTGCGGTTCCCGGCTTAAACGATAACTGCGCTCCCATTCCCGAATTCCTGCTTCCGGCGGGTAGGCTTCCCTTAATTCAAAACTCACCGTAGAACTCTTGCCGTCACGGTAATACCGCGCCTCCAGCGCCCGATGCTCTTTTCCCGGTAACTGTTCGTAACCATTAATGATCGGCAGATTGTGGTAGATGGAACGCATGGTCCAAAGCTCATACCGGCGGGGGCTGAAGGTCCGGGCGGTATAGGTTTCAACCCCCACATCAATCAGGAGGGGATGGCCATTGTAATAGACAATGCAACTACCCACATCGTTGTGGTTATGATTCTCACCGTTATGACCGCCTTTGGCGCTGAGATAGAATCCTTGGTTTTGATCACCCCTTTCCCGGGCGATCATTACTTGTAAACGGTCGAACCAATGGTCTAGGCTGGCGTCTTCCTGAAGTCCGTCCTCCCCCATGAGCTCCGCATGGAGCAGAGCGGCGCGGATCAAACGGCCAAGGGAAAAAGTCGGGGCTGCCATTAACTTATTCAGCCCGTATTGCCGGTACATTTGGGCTCCCAACGTTATCAACTTGGGATCTTGAATCCGCTTTCCATAAGCGTATAAAAGGGAACCGTCCACTTCAGCCTTGGCGCTGCCATCAGCGAAATTCACAAAGTATTCCCCGGCAATATGGACATGGCGCATGTACTGGCCAATCTTTACCAACAATGGCTTGGAAAAAGGATCAAAGGCGCCTTGGCTCACTTCCCATAACATTTCTAAACATTCAAAGAGAGAACCCCCGGAGCGCCCCCAATAGCTTGGCCCCTCATCACATCCGCCATCCGGGGAATAATGCTGAAGGTACCGGTCTAAACTACGCAGGCCTTTACCCACCGCCCGCTGACGGCGGGTGGCGTTTTCCTCGGTTAATAAAAACACCCGGAGACAGTTTCCGGTGATCCAGGGAACCCAGTTGCCTAAAGTATGGCCGGTATCATTACGAAAACCCATCCACCAGAAATCGTCCCGCTCCAAATAGGGGGTAAGAATGCGTTTCTCTAGCTCCCACCGGATGCGTTCGGTTCCTTGCGGCGTAATTTCCGCCAGCGCCGAACCGAGAAGATGCCAAGTCCAAGCCAGCAAAGCGCCAGTTTCGGCGGCAAACAAGTCAATAACCGGTTCCTCAATCCGGGGCAACCGGTGCAAACCGCCCTGCGCGTAAAATTGGTTATGATGGGCTGGCAAGACCCAACTGGTTTCTTCACTGATACACCAAATACCGTTGAGGATATCATCCAAAAACCGGCCTTTCTGCTCCAAACACTCGGCCAGGACCAGCGTTGCCAGGACTTGCCGCCGCTTAAAATAAGCGGCTTCAAAGGGCGCCCGGTTTCCGGTGCGGGCATAATCCATATATAGGGTAGCCGGTAAAGAAGGCCACTGGAAAGCGGAGTATTTTTCCGCGACCGGGATCAACGCTTGCCGAAAAGCGGACGCAACTCTTTGCCAAGCGGGCCGGGCTGTCAGCCGCGGAACCGTCGGCAATCCGGTTTCTTCCCAGAGCGAAACGAGCACCCCCCGTTCCTCCTTTCCATCACTCGACGCCGGGCAATAACCCATTCGGCGCTTTAAATTTGCTTGGTCTACACGTTATAATCCCCGTCACCCCATTGGCCAACGGGGACCGGCCAGCGCTTGATCGGGAAGAACGTCTTTTTCTCCGCTCCAGATCCGCAGGCTGGTATAGGGCGCTGGCGGAGCCAACCAAAAAGGATGGCTGCTGGGTAGACCGAGAGGCAATAAGGCGGTAGAACAAAGATAAACGCTGGCGTTTGTGATATAGGACTCACCCAAAACCGGCTGGCGCCCGGCGAGGCCAATCGTCAGCCAGCCGTTTTCGTCAAAGGCGCCGGGTGCTTCCATGGTCCTTTTCATGACGGCGCTTAAACCGCAACGCACTTGCGCCGGGGTTAACTCCGCCGGCAGCTGATCCCGCCAAGCCAGTTGCGCCAGGAGATGGAAGGCCCCCATCCGATAGGTGAGCGACCGCCCAATCGGCGGAAAAGAGCCATCGGGGGCAATCAGTCGTTCGAGAATAACCGCCTGCCTTTCCGCCCGTTGCCGGACAAGGGGAAACAGGCTCTCCAGATCGGCCCGTTCAGCCCGGAAGGTAGCAACCAGATCCAGCAACATGGGCTGGATGACAAAACTATTGTAATAATCCCAATGAAACTCCGGGCCATCACTGTACGTTCCGTCCCCAAGGTACCAGTCTTCAAGTTGGCGTAAGGCATAATCGACGCGCATCGGATCGTAGCCGACGCCCATGCGAAAAAGGGCGGCTTCAATGATCGCGCTAAACAATAACCAATTACAAAAGTAGGGTTGAATCGCCCTTGTCTTTTGCAGGCCGGCAATCAAATCAGCTTGGACCCGCGGATTCAACTTCCCCCATAATTCGGTGGGAGCCCGCAAAAGGGCTTGGGCTAAAAAAGCGGCATCGACGAGAGGCTGATCTGGGCCGGTAAAATTAAACCGGTCCGGGGAGGCCTGATCAAGCCCGATTGTCAACGCCTGGCGCGCCAGATCCCTGAACTCCTTATTGAGCTTTGCTTCCAGTCCGGTCGGTTCCAGCTCCAACCAAGGAGCAAGCCCGTTCAGCAGCCGACCGGTCACTTCCAGGCTGGCATATTTTCGCCGACACGGATCGCCCGCCAAAGGCATCCGGGCCATTAACTTCCCACCGGCCAGGTTCGTCAAGACCGGTCGGGCTAAACGTTCCAGTATTTGTACCCAATAGGCACGTACCTTTTCCACCGCCATCTTAACATCATCCCCTAATCCGCCGGGGACCGGGACAGCCCCTCCGCTGCTCGGCGCCGGTAATACTCCTGTAGAACCCCAAAGGCCAGTTTACGAGTGCGCTTGTCTTCGGCGATCAGACCTTTGCGGTTGTAACCTTGTTGAAAACGGTTTTGTCGCCTTGGCGAGCGGAAATCATATAAGATCCAAGGGGAAAAACCTCTAATATAATCGATGTTCCTAGTGATCTCAATCTGCTGTTGATAGACACGGGCCATATATTCTTCGGTGAACATTTCGGTGACCGGACCATGATAACCGGCCAAGGCGCCGGCTCCCGTCTCGCTGATCACGACCGGTTTCCCAGGCCGCCATTCCTTAAGAAGCTTGACAAGGCCTGCGTAGTCCGGATTATACCAGCCATAATATTCGTTTATCCCGATCACATCTAAAACCTGGGCCAAGCGATCCTGCTCCACAATACAAGCCGCCGCCACCAGTCTGGCCGGATCTTGCTTCTTGGCGGCCCGGAATAGATTGCTCATGAATTGGAAGCGGTCCTCCGTATCCGCGTTTTCATTCCCAATGGACCAAATGATCACACTTGCCCGGTTAAAGTCCCGCTTGATCAGTTCTAACAATTGATTTTCCGCATCTTGATACGTCTCCGGATTGGCGAAGTCGACCGTCCAATAGACCGGGAGCTCCTCCCAAAGCAAAATACCCAGTTCATCAGCGATCTGCGCTGCCAATTCACTGTGGGGATAATGAGCGAGCCGGACATAGTTACACCCTAATTCCAGCGCATCGGCAAACATTTGACGAATGCGCTCTTCAGTGGTGGCTTTCCCCAGTTCCCAATCGTCTTCATGCACGCTAATTCCCCGGAGAAAGAGGGGTTTACCATTGAGGAGCAACTCCGTCCCCCTAGTTTCAATTTGCCGGAAACCGACCCTGTCCTGAATGGTATCCTCTTGATAGGTAATCACGCATTGATAGAGTTTGGGATTTTCCGGGCTCCATAGCTCCGGTTGACCCTCTACGGTAAACTCCGCCCGTCCCTCGATGACCGGGCTTTTTACTGAAATATTCAGTTCGGGGATGCTTAAAGTGACGATTTCTTCCGCAACGCCCTGCATAGCCTGGTTAACCTCGACTTCTGCTTTAATGGTGGAAAAGCTGCCGTCGGGCACAAGATAGATGGCAACCTGCTGGATGAAATTCGGTGGCAGACGCAAGAGTTCAACATCCCGGTAGAGCCCGCCGTAATTGAACCAATCGGTATTCCGGCCCGGCAAGCGCTGGATGGAACGTTCGTTATTGACACAAATTTGCAATAAATTATCTTCCTTAAGATGGGCGGTGAGTTCCAGGCAAAAAGGAGTAGAACCGCCTTGATGGCGCCCAAGATATACGCCGTTCAGAAAAATCTTCGTGTCGTAGTTGGCGGCGCCGATCCGGAGGAAAACCCGTTCTCCCGGGCGCTGGGGCCGATAAGACACACGCCGGGCGTACCAGGCGCTTCCTTCGTAGTAGTAGTATTCCGGGTGCACCGTATTCCAACAGGACGGCACCGGCGTCAAATCTCCTTCATCCCAACCGTAGTCCCAAGGGGTGTCTTTTTGCCAATAAGCCTGATCCCTCTCTTGCGGCCAGTTGGCTCTAAGCCCAGTATCGTATGGATCAACCGTAAAATACCAGTAACCGTTGAGGCTTTCGGCGGGACGGTTAGTCCGGAAAACCAATGATTGATGATCAATTCGTGCCATCGCATACTGCTGCAGATAAGATTCACTATGAATGTGGGTAACAATCTTTTCGTTGATCGTAATCACTCCTTTCGCCTCATCTCCTACCCCTTCAGGCCTGTCAATGAGATCCCTTCCACAAAATATTTCTGGCAAGCGAGAAAAACGATAAGCACCGGGATTAAAGAACAGACCGAAGCCGCCATAATTAAAGCATATTCCGCGCTGTATTGGGAGATAAACATACGGATTCCCAGTTGGATCGTACGTAAGTCTCCAGAATGCAAATAAATGAGCGGTCCTAAAAAGTCGTTCCAAACAAAAACAAAAGTGAAGATGGTAAGGCTGGCCAACGCCGGTTTTGAAAGGGGCAACATAATTTTGGTGTAGATCCCGAATTCACTTAAACCATCAATTCGGGCTGCTTCAATCAGCTCATCGGGGATGCTTAAATAGAATTGCCGCATGAGAAAGACCCCAAAAGGGCTAAAGGCCTGCAGTAAAATGAGGGCTAGGTGTTTGTTGACCAGACCCAGGTTGCGCATTAAAATAAACTGCGGGATCATCACCACTTGAAAGGGGATAATCATGGTTGCGATATACGCCACAAATAAGCCGTTCCGTTCCGGGAATTTCAGCTTGGCAAAGGCGTAAGCCGCCAGACTGCAGGTGAGCAACTGGAGGAGAGTAATGATCACGGTTAGTTTGATCGTGTTAAAATAGTAGCGGCCGAAATTAATCTTTGTCCATATTGTAAGGTAATTTTTCCACTGCGGATCTTTTGGAATCCACTGGATGGGAAATTGAAAGACCTGAACATTGGTCTTCAAAGATGCGGAAAGCATCCACACAAAGGGTAGCAACATCAAGAGCGAGGAGGCGATTAAGGGTATGATTAGGTAAGGACGCATTTTCTTCATCGGATTCATCCTTTCATTAATCTGAAAGTCCGGGCATAATCCTAAACATACGCGACTGGTATCAATTTAAATAGGTAACCCATCTTTCCTGTAAGCGGAACTGGAGGATGGTGAAACCTAAAATAATCAAGAAAAACGTAGTAGCCATGGCTGAGGCGTAACCGAAATTCTGGTTGACAAAAGCCTGCACGTAAATATAGTAAACCAGCACCGAGGTGGCCCGACCCGGCCCTCCCTGGGTCATAATATGAATCTGATCAAACACTTTAAAAGAGTAAATCAGATTCATGGTCAGGACAAAAAACAAGGTTGGAGTGAGCAGTGGCAGAGTAACATAGCGAAATTTTTGCCATGGCGAGGCCCCATCGATCGTGGCCACTTCGTATAAATGATCGGGTATGGCTTGTAACCCGGCAAGAAACATCGTCATATAGTAACCGGCTGATTTCCAGACCGTCATGATAATCACCGCCGGCATTGCCCAGGTTGCCGATGCCGTCCACCGCGGGGGGGTGGCGATCCCAATCGCGCGTAAAAAATGATTGATCGGGCCCATATCCGGATGGTACAAAAATTGCCAGACCACAGCAACCGCAATCAGCGAAGCGACATGAGGAAAAAAGTGAATCGCGCGGATTATTTTAATACTACGGAAACCTTTATTGAGCGCTAAGGCTAATAGTAGAGCAAAGATCACGGTCAGGGGCACCGTTAAACCGGTAAAATAAAGGGTGTTCCAAAAGGCAATGATAAAACTACTATCGCGAAACATCGTTGCAAAATTGCGCAACCCCACATATTTGATAGGTGAATAGCTGTCCCAACGCATAAAACTCAAACCTAATGCCGTGAAGACCGGAAGCAAAGTGAAGACAAGAAAGCCGAGCAAATTAGGTAAAAGAAAACAATAGGCGGTAAGCCGGTTTCTGGTGGTCTTCTTCAAAAAGATCATCTCCTTTTTTACAGTAAAGTACCCTGTGCTTCTCACGTACAGGGTACTTTACATCCACGTTCTTGCTTCTGTTTATACTATTGATTTAGCTCAATAATCTCTTGCCGTCGTTCTTCCATATCGGCAATGGCTTGGTCAATACTCTTATTACCCGTCATCGCCAGTTGGATCTCTTCATCCACCATCTTACCGAGGAGACCGGAGAGCGGATGGGCCGGCCATTCCATATGCACAATATTGGTGACCAACGCTTCGGCGCCATCACTCGGGAATCCCGGCACACTGGCAAAGCTCTTAAAGACCGAGTCATCAACATAACCGGGCATAATCATATTCTCCGCCAGAATAGCGGCGCCGTCCTTACCGCCTAAAAACTTGGCCAGTTCCCAAGCGGCTTCCATTTTTTTAGTTTTGGCGTTAATCACCACCGGCGTGACGTTACCAATGGTCGAATGTTCAACCCCTTCCCACTGAGGAATACGGACAATTCCCCAATTTACATTATGGAGTCCTTCCTTGGCATCATGAACCAAGGCTTGCATATACCAAGTTCCCATGTAGAGCATGCCGATATTGCCCTGCTCAAACAAACCCCGGTAATGGGCGCCCATCGAACGGTTGGTGGCATAGTCGGCAGCGGATTTGTCAACCGTTTGGATTTGGTAAGCCAGTTCCAACCCATCTTTGAGCATGGAATAAGGCCCTTCGACCAGGTCGCCGATGTTCTTTTGTAGACCGAACACAAAATAGGTGCTCGCCCAGGTATGGATATAGGCGCCATAGGTTCGGGAAGCGCCTTCCCCCGAAGTCAGTGCTTTTGCGGTTTTCCGGAATTCGCTCCAGGTCATGTTATTGGTCGGGTAAGGAACCCCAAAACGGTCAAATAGGTCTTTGTTGTAAAATAAGATCCAAAAATCTCCACGGTACGGCAGACCATAGATTTGATCATCGATCTTCACGTTGTCGAGATTGCCGCCATAGCCCGACAGATCCAGTTTGTCACGGGCGATCAGATCATTCAGGGGCCTGATTTGCTTTCTTAAAACTAGACCACCGTACATCGTCGGATCCTTGGCGTAAAAGACATCAATATCCTCGCCGCCGGCCAACATAATGAGCATCTTATCCGGGTATTCCGAAGCCGGCATATCAAATACTTCTACTTTGATTTCGGGATGACGTTTTTCAAACTCTTGGATCAATATTTTATCGTATTGGTTTAACTCATAATCCCAACAAGCAAATTTCAATGTGGTCCCGGCTTTGGCCGCCTGGGTGACGGGAATTAGCGCGATCAACAGCAACCCCACTAATCCAAAGGTAAACAGTCTTCTCCTCACAACACACCCTCCTTATATTATTTATAGCTAAATAATATTGCTTTTCGGTTGAATGGTAAATGTTTTATTATACGTTTCTTTATATTTTGTAACGGTTTTGTGTCGAAAAAAAGGAAGCAAAAAAATGGCCCCGGAAATTATTGACTTTTCTTTGGTTTTGTTGCGGTTATTTTTGTTTTCGGTAATCAAGCGGGGTTAAACCCGTTATCTTCTTAAAGAGCCGGTTGAAATAATACTGATTGGTATAACCAACCATCTGGCCAATTTCATAGACGTGGTAATGGGTCTCTTTCAGGAGTTCTTTAGCCCGTTCCAAGCGGACCCAGGTCAAGTACTCGGAGTAACTCATTCCTGTGTGTTCTTTAAAGACTGTGCTGAAATAGGAAGGTGTAAGCCCTACCACCGCCGCTACCTCGGCCAGAGTAACTTCTTCGGCATGGTGTTCACGGATATAACGTTTGGCTTCACCAATGACCCGTGGATAGTTATTTCCTTCTTCACCTTGAATAAAGAGAGCCAAGTCTTTCTTCAATTCGGAAAGCCAGCCCAGAACCTGGCTTAAATTAACCATATGTAGCAACTCCCGGTATGTTTGGTAGCTTGAGGTTAAAACTTCCTCCGGGGATAAACCCTTACGGTCGATGATTTCGCAGAGCATGGAGAGTAACTCCAAGGCGCCATGGGAACAAGCTTCCTGACTAAGATGTAACTCTTTAAAATCATTAATGATCGCATCAAAGACAGAACATAACTCCTCGACCTGGGCTTGGAGGAAAGTTTGTTCAATGCGGTCCCGGTACTGAAGGACCGAATAGGTCTCCCGCGGGGGTGGAAGATGCTCGACCCGCTTCCAGAGGATAATTTGGTCATTTTCCTTGAAAAAGCGATATTGAATCGCCTCGTTGGCTTGCCGGTAGGCAGTGCGAATCCCATCATAACTGATGGCTACATCCCCGATTCCAATCACTGCCTTTAAACCTAAATATTGTTCCAGGATCGTCAGTAATCTTTGACAAGCGGTAATAACCCCTTCGATCCGGGCGGACGGTTTTTTCGGCGACAATAATAAGACAAATTCGTCCTCCTTGATTTGAAAACAATAACCCCAATAGTCATCGCCGGTCACTTCTTCACAGATGCTCATAATGGCGTTTACGGTCGATTTGGCCTGATCGGCGCCCATATTGTCTAAACGATAGGCGTTTCCGATCCGGAACACAAGGCAATAGACCTGATCCGGATCAAGACAAATACCCAGGCGGGCTAATCCTTGCTGTAGTTTTTCCCCGCAGAGTTTCTCATTACATAAAATCTCCTCTAAGAAAACCCGGCGGAGGGTGGAAATATTTGTTTGGATTTCCTCATCGATCTGAGCTTGCTGTCTTCGTTCCGCTCTTTCCTGCAAAATCTCTTCTTTGAAACTGGCCAGCACTTCCAGTAACTGATCGGGTTCCATCTCCAGTTTGAGGAGATAATCGACGGCCCCCAGTTTCATGGCTTCCCTAACCAAAGCATAATCATCATAACTACTAAGCACAACAACCCGGCATTTAGCATTTAATTCGTTTAGACGGCGGATTAACTCAAGGCCATCCATGACCGGCATCTTCAAATCGGTAATCACTAGATCCGGTTTGCTTTTCCGAAACAAGTCCAAGGCCTTCTGCCCATCATTTGCTTCGCCAACCAACTGAAATCCGTGGTTCTCCCAGTCGATCATCGATTTTAAGCCGATGCGCACAATGGCTTCATCATCAACAATCATCACTTTCACCATCCGGCTTCACCTCCATTGGCAGCCTAATCACCACTTTAGTGTATTCCCCCTCCCGACTGTCGAGGGCCAAGCCGTAATCCACTCCATAGATCAACTGGATTCGATCGTGGATGTTTCGCAGGCCGATCCCATTGTTGGCCTTGCCCCTGTCCCCATCCTCTTTGGCTAATAGGCCGACCAATTTTTGCCGGCTGATGCCGACACCATTATCCCAAACCGAGATGACCAGCTGTTGCTGTTGTTCAGTGATGGATAAAACAACTTCCCCGGAACCATCCTTCGGTTCAATCCCGTGGAAAACGGCATTCTCCACAAGAGGCTGTAGGGTAAACTTGGGAATTAAGCAATTGAGGAGAACAGGCGCTTCGATGATCCGTCGAAAGCCGATTTTACCACGGTAACGGATTTTCTGAATATACATATAGTCGTCGAGGAGGGCTAATTCTTCCCGGATGGTTATTTTCTCATTCACATCTCCCATGACCGCCCGGAGTAACCGGCCTAAGGAACTGATCATCGCCCGGATCCCATCCGCCCCTTGCAAGGTAGCCATCCATTTGATTGAGTTTAAAGTGTTATGCAAAAAGTGGGGGTTAATCTGGCTTTGGAGGAGACGGACCTCCGTCTTTCTAATGTTTTCCTCGATTTGCAGGCGTTCATCCAGAAGATTTTGAATCTGCTGGGACATGCGGGTAATCGCCCGTCCTAAAACCCCAATTTCGTCGTTGTTTCTCAAGACCACTTCCCGGCCGAAATCCCCGCCGGCGATGCGGTTTACGGTCTCGGTCAGTGAGCGAATAGGCTTCCACAGGTTTTCCGATAAGAATAAGGAAAACCACAAGCACAAAAAGATGGTCCCACCGGCCAGCCAAAAGGTGGTGATCGCTATTAACTGGCGCTGTCTTTGCAGTTCATCTAGACGGGTAATAAGGGTGACATGGGTTTTCGTTCTTTCCGCAGCCCGGTGGACCACCAAGTAGCTTTGGTTCCCTGCAGTCACCTCAAAGTAAGGCCGTTCTTCTTCTATCAATCCCTCTAAGAGCTGGGACCAATCGGCTGCCGACTCCTGGGCGCCGTAGTGGTCACTGAAGAAGAGACGTCCGGAGGCGTCATGGATAAAGAGAAAGGCTTCCTTTTCCGCGACTAAGCCACTATAGGACTGGCGAAAAAAGGAGGGTTTGAGCTGAAGCACAATCGAACCGAGGATTTTTCCGTTCTGAATATCGATAAATCCCCGGTAGACGGGGATGATGTACGGGTTGGAAGTGCGGGAAGAGTAGTTTGGGGTTATCGCTCCCCAGGTGAGTACACTGGAATGGGAGATCCCTTGTTGGAACCAGGGTTCGTTGGCGAAGACGGCCGGATCAATCCGGTAGCTATCCGGACCATACCGGATGTCAATCCCATTATGCCCCAGGAGAAAGAAGGCATTAACATGCTCCATGATGGGCAGGAAGCGGAACTGGTTTTCAATCTTCTGGACGACATTGATGTTCTGCTGGTCATAACGTTTGGCTTCTTCCGGGGTCCGTTGCAGCAGACTGAGCACATCCCGATCCAAATACAACCAGTTGGTAAACTGATAAGCCTCTTCAATCTGCTGTTCCACATTGTTTAAAATATGAGCGAGCAGGATGACATAGGTATCACCGACATTTGCTTCTAATGCCTTTTTTGAGTCCACATAGTAGAAAACACTGATGGTGACCGCCGGGATAAAGGCAATAAACATAAAGCCCAGTAAAAGCTTTTTTTTTAGACCCCAAGACCGCATTTGAAAGCGTTCTTTAATATCCATCGGCGCCATCCTTTTGTCACTGATTTGTTAATATTTTTCGATGTTGTTCTGAAAAAACCTCCTTTAATTCGTACTGCTTTTCTTTCTCACCTTATTGCCCCACGCTCTGGGCTTTTTGCATCGTCCTTTACTTCAACAATTCCAATACGATAAAATCGCAAAAAATTGTTGACGATTATCCTTTACAAGCTTTAACTTTGACGATTCTTTTTTCGGCCATTTCTTCAACTTTAAAAACCAACCCCTCAAACTCGATTACCGGCTTTTCCTCTTCCCGCGGTATTCTCCCTAATTGACCGATTAAAAAGCCGCTTAAGGTGTCGTAATCATTGACCGGTAAATCCACCTTGAGGACGTCAGATACCCGTTCCAAACTTGCTGCCCCATTAAGCAGAAAAGTGTTCTCATCCAGCTTTTCAAAGTCCTTTTCGACCTCATCATATTCGTCAAAGATATTACCGACAATCTCCTCGATTAAATCCTCGATCGTGACGATCCCGGCCGTACCCCCATACTCATCAATCGCCACCGCCATATGGGTCTTTCGATTCTGTAACTCTCTAAGCAACTGATCGGTCTTTTTCGAGGCGGGAACAAAATAGGGCTGTCGCATGATCTTTTTCATACTGAAAGCTTCCCTGTTCTCCCCTAAAAGCTGAATTAGATCTTTAATATTCAAGATCCCGACAATATTATCAATATCATCCTCATACACCGGGTACCTTGTGTATTTTTCCCTGTTAATCACGGCAAAGATCTCTTTTAAACCAGCCGCGATGGGAATCCCAACGATATCTGTCCGGTGTGTCATGATCTCGGAGACGATTTTATTATCAAACTCGAAGATATTGTTAATCATCTCCTTTTCGCTTTCGTCGATCGCCCCTCTTTCTTCCCCTACATCCACCAACATGCGAATTTCTTCTTCGGTGATCTGTTTTTCATCGGCATGGGGGTCAATCCCAAAAAGGCGCACCACAAAGTTGGTTGAGGCTGTAAGCAGTTTAACAAAGGGGGAGGCGCCTATCGATAAAAAATACAAAGGTAAGACTACAAAAAAGGAGATTGGCTCAGCCTTCTTCATGGCCAGTCGTTTGGGGACTAATTCCCCTAAAACCAAGGTGAAATAGGAAAGAATGATCGTGATGATGATAACGGCCGCCGTTTTTAAGACATTTTCCCCCATTGGAAGCTGCGCCCTTTTGATGAGCTTTACTAACGGACCGGCGAAACTTTCAGCAGCAAAGGCACTGGCTAGAAACCCCGCCAGGGTGATCCCAATTTGAATCGTGGCCAGAAACTTGCTCGGCTCGCTTAAAACCTTCCTGATCTGTTTGGCTTTTTTATTCCCTTCGTCGGCCAGATATTTGATCTTGTTTTCATTCAAAGAGATTAAGGCGATTTCCGACGCGGCAAAAAAGGCATTGAGCACAATCAGCATCATTAAAAGAAAGAGTTGAGAAAGCAAATATATTCATCCTCCAATAAGTATTTATACCCAGAAGCAAGAGGAAAAGTGCGTAATTCTTATGTGCTTTTAGGCCTGATCGCCGCAATCCCCAGTGCTTTTATACTTTCGACCGCTTTTTGTTACCATTTTAGTATGAGAATGCTCCGCTTAAAGCAAACAGTGTTATTTTTGTGTCTTATATGGAAGGAAAAAACATCCGGCATGGTAAACGAATCAATGATGATGAGTACTGGTCCAAAAAGTTTAAACGCTATTATTTTCCGAAATAATGTAATAAAAGGAGGAATAGTAATGGATTTGAAGGAACGCGCAGCAAAGCTTTTGCATGATTTTCGAGGAGAAAACTACGTTTTTGGCCTTAATGTCTTGGACCAAGTTGGGACGCTAGCCGCCGCTTACGCCGATAATGCCTTGGTCATTAGCAATACCACCTACCGCAAGCCCGTAGCCGACCAGGTCGTGGCTTCCCTGAAAAAACACGGAGTGAAGCTAGCCGGTGCGCGGATTGTGCCTGGTGCCCGCCCCAACTGTCCACGGGAGGATGTATACCGGATTGAAAGCTATCTTCTCCACTGTAAACCGGATTGTATCATCGCCATCGGCGGAGGAAGCACCTTGGACGCCGCCAAAGCCGCCAATCTCCTAGCAACCTTAGGCGAATACAATCCCGAGATCGATCCTTATTTCGGTACCGGTTTGGTGAGCGCCGCTTTGCAAAAAACCGGCAAAAGGCTCCTCCCCTTGATCGCGGTCCAAACCGCTGCTAGTTCCGGGGCGCATTTGACCAAATACTCAAATGTCACCGACCCAGTGGCTGGGCAAAAGAAACTCATCGTTGATGAAGCCATCATTCCGGCCAAAGCGGTTTTCGACTACACCGTGACCGAAAGCATGCCTCCCAACCTGACCGTTGACGGTGCGTTAGATGGGCTCGCCCATTGTTTGGAAGTCTTTTACGGAGTAAAACCGGCCCAGTATGATTTGGCCAAGGAGATTGCCGAGGTTGCCATAGAGTTGATTGTTAAGTATACCGGCCGGGTCGTGGAGAATCCCCATGACCATGAAGGCAGAGAAGCCCTGGGACTAGCCACCGACCTTGGCGGTTATGCGATCATGGTTGGCGGGACCAACGGCGCCCACTTGACCAGTTTCTCCCTGGTCGATCTTACCAGCCACGGTCGGGCTTGTGGGATCATGAACCCATACTATACCGTCTTTTTCGCCCCGGTGGTTGAGAAACAGCTTCGTCTGGTCGGCGGGATCTTCCAGCGTGCTGGTTTGATCAGTCAGAATCTTAATCAGTTACGCGGTCGGGAACTGGGAATCGCCGTCGCCGAAGGAATGGTGGCCTTTAGCAAAAGCATTAACTCCCCGACCACCTTGGGAGAACTGCCCGGGTTCACCAACGAACATATCGAACGGGCGCTTACTGCCGCTAAGGACCCCCAGCTTGACATGAAACTAAAGAATATGCCGGTTCCTTTAAATGCCGCTCTGGTCGATGAATACCTCGCCCCCATTTTAGCCGCCGCCCAAAACGGCGACTTCAATCTGATCAAGAATATGAACCTGTGAATCCAAGGTTGTCTTTGGCGGTATTTTGTTTGTGCTCTGCCAGTCATCAGTGGCATTGTTGTATCCTTCGACAACAAAAAGCTAGCAAAAGCATGGCAACAATTTTTTAAATTGATACCGACTTGCATGGATCATATCATTATGATATCATACTAGTATCAATATGGAAGGAAAGGAGATAATTATGAAAGAACAAGTTTTAAAGGCGAAAGCCGGGATGCCTAGGTTAATTCTTTTTATCCTCCTCTACCTGGCCGCTATTGCCCTTATTATCCTCGGGGGAGTTCTTATCGACAGAGGAGCAAGTGGATTCGGCGGGTTACTTTTAGCAGTGGGAATTTTATGGGTGCTCATTGGTTTTATCCCCTTTTTGGGGCTTAAGATCATCAAGCCCCAAGAAGCCTTGGTTCTCACCCTGTTCGGAAAATATATCGGTACCCTGAAAGATCCCGGCTTCTATTACGTACATCCTTTCGCGGTGGCGGTCAATCCGGCGGCCAAAACCCGTTTGGGCCAAAGCGGAGATGTAGAAAGCAGCCCGAAACTGACCATTTCTTCTGCGGGTAATATTATGCAGACTAACGGGGTAAACAAAAAAATCTCCCTTAAAATCATGACCTTAAATAATAGTAAGCAAAAAGTGAATGATGCTTTAGGTAATCCTGTGGAAATTGGTATTGCCGTCATGTGGCGAGTTGTTGACACCGCCAAGGCTGTTTTCAATGTGGATAATTATAAAGAATATCTCTCGCTACAATGCGATAGCGCCGTCCGCAATATCGTCCGCATCTACCCGTACGATGTGGCCCCGGGCATTGACACCACCGGTGACGGCGAGCCGGACGAAGGGAGCCTCCGTGGTTCCAGTATGATCGTGGCTGAGCGGATCCGTAAAGAAATTCAAGACAAAGTGGAAAATGCAGGTCTGGAAATTCTCGAAGCACGCATCACCTATCTGGCTTACGCTCCGGAAATTGCCGCTGTCATGCTCCAACGGCAGCAAGCCAGCGCCGTTATTGACGCCAGAAAAATGATCGTCGACGGGGCTGTAAGTATAGTCGAGATGGCTTTGGAGAAGCTCAATCAAAATGATGTAGTCAAACTTGATGAGGAGCGGAAGGCCGCTATGGTATCTAATTTACTAGTTATCCTCTGTGGTAATAAGGATGCCCAGCCTGTCATCAATAGCGGCAGTCTTTACTAAAATTGACTAATCCGAAAAAGCAAATTCCACTTCGTCTATCACAAAAGCTTTATGAGGAGCTTGCGGCCTGGGCTGAGCAAGATTTCCGGTCAATTAACGGCCAGATCGAATATCTGCTCACCGAATGTGTCCGGCAAAGGAAAAAAACGGGCAAATATCTCCCCGAGTTTTTAGTTGAGAAAAAGACACCGGAGCGGTAGAACCCTAGGGGAGAGCCGCAGTTTAACTAAACACCCCGCTTGCAATTTAGTTGTAAGCAGGGTGTTTTCTTACTCATTAAACCGCTCTTGACAGAAGCCCATAGGGGTATTAAGATCGATTTTATATGTATTAGAAGGCAACTAGCGCTTCAGTTTTTTCTTAGCTTAGGGAGGAAGGATATAGGCATGATTAAAGATCTTTTTGCTCCGAAAGACATGACCCAAGGAGCACCTTGGAAAAGGATTGCTGAGTTCACCATCCCCATGTTCATCGGGAATGTGGCCCAACAGTTTTATAATACCGCCGATTCCATTATTGTCGGCCGCTATATCGGCGACAACGCCCTTGCCGCGGTGGGCAGCGCCGCACCGATCTTATTTTTATTAATGGTTCTTTTTGTCGGCATCTCGGTAGGAGCCGGGATCATGGTCTCCCAATATTTCGGGGCCAAGGATCGGGAAAACCTTTCCCGCACCATCGGCAACTGTCTTACCCAAACGGCCCTTGCCTCGGTGGTCATTATGGTGATCGGCCCTTTGGCGAGTAAACCCCTGCTTATCCTTCTTAACACCCCGCCTTCCATTCTGGATTGGTGCGCCGATTACCTGAATATTTTTTTCCTGGGGAGCGCCGGCTTTGCCTTTTATAATATTTTAGCCGGGGTCTTACGCGGCCTAGGTGATTCCTTTTCCGCTTTGGTCTTTCTCCTGATTTCCACGGCACTCAATGTTTGGTTGGATATTGTCTTTGTCGCCCGGTTCGGAATGGGCGTTCCCGGTGTAGCCTTAGCAACGGTTATTGCCCAAGGAATATCAGCCTTCTTCTGTCTATTAAAATTACTAAAGATGAAAGATAGCTTTGATCTCAATTGGTCGGCGCTGAAACCAACCAAAAAGCATTCAATGGACCTAATTAGACTAGGCTTACCTTCCGGTTTGACCCAGGCCATCTTCTCCCTGGCGATGATTGTTGTCCAGTCCCTGACCAATACCTTCGGCGAAATGGTTATCGCCTGTAATGTGATTGTTATGCGTGTGGATGGGTTTGCGATGATGCCCAATTTTTCCTTTGGCGCCGCCATGACCACCTTTGCCGGGCAGAATTTCGGGGCTAACCGACTGGATCGGATTCACCAGGGAACGAAGGATGGCGCTAAAATGGCAGTGGCAGTATCGACCGTAATCACCATTTTCCTCTTGTTCTTCGGTCACCACCTGATGAGGGTCTTTACTGACACGGCGGAACTTGTTGATCTAAGTATGCGGATGATGCGGATCTTGGCCGTTGGATATATAGCGGTAGCGGTCACCCAATCTTTATCAGGGGTGATGCGGGGGGCCGGAGATACCATTACGCCCATGTGGATTTCTTTGATTACTGTAGTTGCGCTCCGCGTCCCCATCGCGTATGGAATTGCTTACTTCACCAGAAGCGATGCCTACCCTACCGGTAGACCCGAGTCCACCTTTATCTCCCTTCTTCTCTCTTGGACCCTAGGGGCCTTCATCACCTATATTTTTTATCACAAAGGCGCTTGGCGAAAAAAGAGGGTAAGTTCTGAGGTTCAATAAAAAAAGCCGCATGAATGCGGCCGATTTCCCTATCTTACTTGCTTTTTTATGACCTCATACCCCAGGGCGGTAATGGCCTTTTCAATTTGATCGATGGTTATTTTGTCCTCATCAAAATTCAGCTTTACTTTACTGGCGTTGAAGAGGACATTGACGCTTTCTTTATCGACGCCTGCCAAAGATTTCACCGCGTTTTCAATCTTTTGCAGGCATGAGGGACAAGCTAAGGTTTCCAGTTGAAGCGTAGCCTTTTTCATTAAGATCACTCCTTTTCTTTATCTTCGCCTTTTGCGTTGTCTCTTGCTTAATCTTCCCAAGACAATACATTGACCACCTGGTTCAAGTTAAACAGTATACATTGGATCAGGACCATTTTTATTATTTACAACACAAAAAGCTTATATCCTACACGATAGTATGTTCAAAGACC
This sequence comes from Bacillota bacterium, assembly GCA_012837715.1. GTDB lineage: Bacteria > Bacillota > UBA4882 > UBA10575 > UBA10575 > Capillibacterium. Next base: position 49,103 of record DUQR01000029.1, read on the forward strand.
GCCATCTGCTTTCACTTGTAGGTTTAGAATCCTATCTTAATCGGTACCGCAAAAGGCGCATTCCGTTTAAGATTACGGCCAGAATACTACCTTCGTGCACTAACATACCAATCGACATATTCATCCAGTCACTAAAGAGGAGACTGGCCAATAAGACAAGGACCACACCGACCGCGATCAAAATGTTTTGTCTCATATTCCGCGCAATGGCTTTTGTTAACCCAAGGGCGTGGGGTAAACGGTTAAAATCCGAATTCATCAAGACCACGTCGGAGGTTTCAATCGCTACGTCGGTCCCGCCGCCCATCGCGATACCGATGTTCGCCAGCGCCAGCGAAGGACTGTCATTGACACCGTCGCCGACAAAGGCGACAATTTGACCTTCTTCCTCAATTAGCCGCTGAATGTAGGCGGATTTATCTTCCGGTAACATGTTACCATGGGCTTCGGTGAGCCCCAGTTCCCGACTGACCAGATCAACAGTGCCTTGGTTGTCACCGGAGAGCATAATAAGGTTCTTGACCCCCAGTTTCTTTAGTTTACGGAGATCCGCTTTCACACCGGGACGGATCTGGTCACGAACACCCATCAACACTTTCAGCTCGCCATCAACGGCCGTTAAGACCAACGAATTCCCGTTCTTTTCAAAGCGGGCCACATCGGCTCGGGCTTTCTCATTTATTTCAACCTTTTCCCTTTCCATTAAGGCAACATTACCGACAGCGATCCGATGTCCATTGACCCGGGCGACAATGCCTCCCCCTTTCACCACTTCGGTCTCTTCCACGGTTGAGAATTTGGTCTCGCCAATCTCTTCTAAAACCGCTTTAGCGAGCGGATGATCCGATTCCCGTTCCACACTGGCCAAATAACCTAAAACTTCATCAATCTGTTCGCCATAATATTCGGTTTCAGCAACCGCTGGCTTTCCCTTCGTTAGGGTCCCTGTTTTATCGAAGACAATCGTATCTAACCTGCTAAAATCACTGATTACTTCACTCCCTTTGAGAAGGACGCCATGACGGGCGCCATTTCCGATCCCGGCCACGTTCGAGACGGGAACCCCAATCACTAAAGCCCCCGGGCAACCAAGGACAAGAATGGTGATGGCCAGTTCAAGTTGGCGCGAGATTAGCCAGACGATAAATGAAAGGACAAGAACAGCAGGGGTGTAGTATTTGGAAAAGCGGTCGATAAAACGCTCGGCCGCGGATTTTGAGTCTTGGGCTTCCTCGACCAGTTCAATGATCTTACCAAAAGTGGTGTCTTCCCCGACCCGGTCGGCAACAATTTGTAGGGTTCCATTATCTAAGATGGTACCGGCATAAACCTTTGACCCTTTTTCTTTCGCCACAGGAATGGATTCCCCGGTAATACTTGCTTCGTTGATACTGCCTTCCCCCGCAAGCACACGGCCATCAACCGGGACTTTCGCCCCTGTCTTCACCAGTAAAACATCGCCGACCTCGACTTCGTCGACTTCAACCTCCTCAAACTCTCCATCTTCCCTTTGTTTGAGGGCGCTTTCCGGCGCCATCTCGGTCAATTCCTTAATAGCGGAACGCGTTTTATTTAAAGTGCGCTGCTCTAAAAAGGCGCCGAAAAGGAAGAGGAAGGTGACAATGGCCGCTTCTTCGTAGTTCCGAATCAAAAAGGCGCCCATAACGGCAATTGTAACCAAAACATCAATACTAACTACTTTTACCCTTAAAGCTTGATAGGCTTGGATCGCAATCGGCGCAACCCCGA
>DUQR01000030.1 GCA_012837715.1 Bacillota bacterium
AGAGGACATCCTGCGCATCCAAGATCTTTAGTAAAAGCGGAAAACTATTCCCCTTTGCTATTTTCTCCCCTAGCAACTCCGCGCCAAAAATAGCAATTAGCTCCCCCAAAGCTCTCCCCTGTAAAGGGCCGGCCGCCACCCGGCTCTCGGCTTCCTCCCGGCAGGTAATCTCCCAGCTTTCACCAATTTTATCACTAGGCAGCCGGCGCCCAAATTCATCCCGCAAGCCGCTCCCGCCCCAAATCCGTTCTTGGTAGAGTGGCTGAAAACGCAAAGGGTACAGCATCCCCATACCTCCATGTCCAACTCTTTACCTTTTTAGTCTTTTTCGAAATGATTAGAGTAAGGTGAGCACAGAAGATTCCGTGTTTTGCTATATATAGTCTATCATATTTTCGCCGGTAGATCTTCTCCGGTAGTCGCGCACGCTGGCTACCGCCCGCACCACGAAGTGGTGAAATTTTAGTGACGAGCGACGAACGTGATTATCTAAGTTGTCGCCTTGAAGGAAGAGGTGATCTCCACCAAGGTTCTAGCTAGCGCCTGTAGTTCTTCAGCCATCGCTTTTACCTGTTGTGCCATGGAGGTTTGTTCTTCACAGGAAGCAAAGACCTGTTCGGTCGCAGCTGCTGTTTCCTCAGAAATCGCACTAATGCTGATAATGGACTGAACAGTTTGTTCTTTAAAACCATTTATTTGGTCAATGATTGTGTTCATCACGGTTAATTGGTCGACCGCGTTATCCATAGCGGTAATGATTTCATCAAAGGACATTTGGGCCAGTGAAACCGCAGACCTTTGTTCTCTGACAACCTCATAGGCGCGTTCAGCCGTTTGGGTCGAGGTGGTAGTTTTGGTTTCAATCGTCTGCAAAAAATGGTTAATCGCGCGGCCCGCTTCTTGCGAATGAGCGGCTAATTTGTTGACTTCTTCCGCGACCACCGCAAAACCTCGTCCCGCCTCACCCGCTCTGGCAGCCTCAATGGATGCGTTCAAAGCTAAAAGGTTTGTTTGCTCCGCGATATTGACAATAACATCAGTAATATTGCGTATTTCTTCAACGCTGCTGTGCAATTCCGTTATATCTTTGATAATGTCTGCGGTAATCCGATCTGTTTCCTTCGCTTTATCCATCAGCATACTCACTGCGTCTTTTGATTTAACACTCATCGTTTTGACACTGCTGGTGATATTGCCCACTTCACCGGATTTGTTAACCATTAAATCAATTTTTTCCGCCAGTTCGATCATTAACTTGGAGGATTTTTCCGCTTCAATAGTCTGCTCCATGGTGCCTTTGTTAATATCCTCAAAGGCTCTGGCGATACTCTCCGCTGTCTGCGCCGACTGTTCCGAGCCTTGCTCTAGGATGGAACTATGCTCGAAAACTGCAGTCACTGCTTTCATCGTATTGGCCAACAAGCGATTGGTATTCTCAAGCATGCGATTGAAGCTTTTTCCGACGAATCCCAGCTCATCCTGGTTTGTAATCTCAACACGCGCGGTCATATCTCCGTTTTCCACTTTCTTCATAATCTTTACCATCCGGGCCAAGGGATCAGAGATATTAAAGGCCACCAACAACGAGAGGAGAACAGCGCCACCGCCAAAGATAACACCCAGGATCAGAGTGGTGACACCCACCGAACGCGCCTCCTGGTAAAGATAGGAGGTTGGCGTAATGCCCAGCAGATACCAATCGTAGGTCCCCAATTCCTCCGCTGTGGCTGTAGTCTGCCCTTCCCAGGATGATGCGGCAAGCTGCTGTTGGGAACCCATTCGCCCTACGGTAAGCAAGACATTTTCTTTAAATAACCCCGTAAATAAGGCGTTCTTTTCAGCCCCGCCGCCGATTATTTCCTGAAGAGCGGCGCTGTTGTTGAGGAAGTCGGAAAGGTCTTTACCAACATGCTCTTTTCCGGCTTTTTTCGGTAGCGCGGCGATCTGACCGGTTCTACTGATCAACATAAAATAGCTCTCTTGAATATCCGGTTCTTGATAGACGCTATAGTTAACTAACCGATCGATACTTTCCTCGCTGACAAAAGTCAGAAACACCCCCAGCGGACGACCGGTATTCAAGTCTTCAATCAGTCGACCGGCAAGAATATAAGCTTGGTCTGAATCTTCCATTACATACGGGGAAGAGGCCCATACCACGCGACCACCGGCGGAGAGGACCTGCGCATAGAATTCGGTCTCGCGAAAATCGGGCTGTAGTTTGATCGAACCCAGCGCCACAAAATGTTTTTCTGTTTCCCCGAGGAACATTAGTCCGGCGATTCCTTCATCGGCATACAAATAACGTTCTATGGCCCGCTTAAGGACTATTGATGCCAAGACCATGTCATAATCATTTTCAGCCTTGACATAATTGCTGATCGTTTCGTTTAAACTACGGTCGATTTGCATCTGCAAAGAAACATCGGCGTATTCAGCTAACTTCATTTCCAAGATATATCCGGTTTTAACGAGACTGTCCATTGAATACTGGGCGGCTTTGCTGCTCAAAGCCGAACGGGAGCTGAAATAAGAGATCGACCCAATTACGCAAAGCGGTACTAAAGAGACCAAGAGAAAAACGATGATCAGCCTTTTCCGAATCGACATTTTTGTCATAAAAGAAAGGGAATTCTTTTTCCGTATCATAATCATTCTCCTCAAAACATAATTCGCGGCAGAGAACTCTTTTTACTGCTTGTGAATATGTTCTTTATTTTATCTTCCCATCTATCAAACAATGTGCCCCAGTCTCTTTTTTACAAACCGACTTTATTTGTCTTGATCCAGACTTATTTATCGCCCGAAGCTTCCGCGCCGCCAATCCCTTTGAGGCGCAGTTCCTTTGCCCGATGACAGGAGACCCAATGCTGCGGTGAGATCTCTTCCCAGTCGGGCACAGTAGTTTCGCATTTTTGATCAGCATAGGCGCAACGGGTATGAAATTTACACCCCGCCGGCGGCTGTGCAGGATTAGGAATTTCACCGGGGAGAATTATTCTTTCCCGACGGGTGGCCGGATCAATCGTTGGCGTCGCTGAAAGCAGCGCTTCCGTATAAGGGTGTCTTGGGTTTGCGTAAAGATCCACCGATGGCGCCAGCTCAACAAAGCTTCCCAGGTACATAACAGCCACCCGTTTACTGATGTGTTCAACCACTGACAAGTCGTGGGAAATAAATAAATAGGTCAGTTCCAATTTGTTCTGCAGATCTTGCAAAAGATTAATGATCTGCGCCTGCACGGAAACATCAAGCGCGCTGACAGGTTCGTCGCAGACTACAATTTGCGGCCGCAAAGCTAACGCCCGGGCAATGGCGATCCGTTGCCTTTGCCCACCGGAAAAGGCATTAGGGTAACGGTCGATATGCTTAACATTCAAACCCACTAACTCCAATAGTTCACATACCATTAGCTTTAGTTCCTGCCCGTGGGCAATTTTATGAATACGCAACGGTTCACTGATAATCTCCATCACTGTTTTTCTGGGGTTGAGCGAAGAAAGAGGATCTTGAAAGATGATTTGGATATTCCGGCGCAGACTTTTCAGTTCTTGCTTTTTTAAGTCAAAAATATTGGTCATCACTCCGTTCCAGTTAAAGAACGCCTCTCCACCCGTTGGCTCATAGGCCCGCAGGATAACCCGGGCCAGAGTGGTTTTTCCGCATCCGGACTCGCCGACAATACCCAAGGTTTCTCCTTTTTTCACGGAAAAGCTGACATTGTTAACCGCATACACTTTGCCAACAATTCGCCGTAGAAACCCCCGATAGATCGGAAAATGTTTTATTAGGTTGTTTACTTGTAAGATAATATTGTTGTCGTCGGTCATACGGGTTTTCCCCTTTCACTTAATCATCATTATCATCATTCATAGAGAAGACAACGGACAAAGTGTCCCGCCTCCGGTTCCACTACGCTCGGAAGATCTTTACCGTTACATCCGTTCTGTTTGTAAACGGGACAGCGCAAATGGAAGGCGCACCCTTGGACAACCGCCAACGGATCGGGAACACTTCCCGGAATGGGCGCCAGTCGCTTTTTGGTTTGGCCTCCCATTTTGGGAATGGATTTAAGCAAGCCAATCGTGTATGGGTGTAAAGGATTTTCAAAAACCTGCTCCACCGATCCGCTCTCCACAATTCTTCCGAGATACATAATGCCAATCTCATCAGCGATTTCGGCAATGACGCCCAAATCATGCGTGATCATTAAAATAGCCATATTCAACTGCTGCTGAAGGGATTTTAAGAGTTCTATAATCTGGGCCTGAATGGTCACATCAAGGGCAGTAGTCGGTTCGTCGGCGATTAACAAAGAAGGATTACAGGACAAAGCCATTGCCGTCATCACCCTTTGCCGTTGCCCTCCGGAAAGACGATACGGGTATTCATCGATTATATTCTCCCTGAGCGCCACTGCTTTGAGCATTTCCACGGCATGCTCACGGGCTTCCTCCGGTTTAACCTGGCGATGCAGCATAATGGCTTCGATAATCTGGTTGCCTACAGTAAAAACCGGAGAAAGGCTTGTCATCGGTTCTTGGAAGATCATGGCGATCTCCCGTCCCCGAATGGAACGGATCAATTCACCTTGGGGGTCGACTTTGGCCAGATCAACCACTTCATCGGAGTCTCGCCGCCGGAAAAGAATTTCTCCCCCGGCGATGCGGCAGGTTTTAGGAGGTAATAATCTTAGGATCGAGCTGGCGGTGACACTTTTCCCACAGCCGGACTCGCCGACCAAACCCATGGTCCTGCCGGGTTTCATGGTCAAAGAAACATCTTCCACCGCATGAAGAATTCCTTCTAAGGTGTGAAATTGCACCTTTAAATTGTTGATTGTCAATAAATTATTTTTCTCTTCGTTTCTCATGATAATCTCCTACACTGTATAAGGGTCGGCTGCATCCCGTAAACCGTCCCCCATGAAATTAAAGGCCAGAATGGAAATGGCCACAAAAAAGCCGGGAATCATCAACCAGGGATATAATAGTAAGACCTGGGTGTTTTGGGCTTGCTGGAGCAAGACACCCCAACTGGTTAAGGGAGGACGTAGCCCTAACCCCAAAAAACTAAGGGCGGATTCGGCCAGGATCATCGAAGGCATCGAGAGGGTTGCGATCACAATAATATGACTAAAGGTGGCGGGAATGAGATGTTTAAAGATGATCCACATATCACCGGTGCCAGCTAACCGGGACGCCATGACAAAGTCTTCTTCACGCAAAGCCAGAACCTTACCGCGTAATTGCCGCGCCAACCAGGTCCAGCCGATCAACGATAAAATTACGGTGATTGTAAAGTAGATCCATAACGGAGGCCAATGCCGGGGTAACGCGGCAGTTAATGCCATCCATAATGGTATTGGCGGAAACGAGCGGACGATTTCGATCAGTCTTTGCACCAGATTATCCACCCAACCACCATAATAGCCGGAAACAACACCCAAAACAGTCCCGATAAAAAGACTGAGCGCCACCCCTACCAGTCCAATGGTGAGGGAAATTTGACTACCTTTAATGACCCGGGAAAACATATCTCTCCCCTGCCCGTCGGTGCCCAGCAAACTGACGATGCCTTCCTCAACCCCAAAAAGGTGGCGGGAGGCTGGAAAGATGCCCATCAGTTTATACGGTGTGCCTTTGACAAAAAAACGAATCGGGATCCGTTTCTCCGGATCGGCGACATAAGTCCGCTGTAAGGTTAGGGGATCCCGCCCTGTTTTCAGAGCAAGGACATGTGGTTGGAAACGGCCGTCCGCAAAAAAACGTATTCTTTGGGGTGGTAAATACGAATACTGAACCATTCTGTCGTCCAAACCGTAGGGCGCGATAAAATCGGCAAAGAGTGCTGTCAGATAAAACAATAAAACGATAATTCCACCAGCGACAGCGATCCGGTTTCGTTTGTATTTTCGCCACATCAACCGCCATTGTGAGGTAGCGACGACGTTCTTCTCCGCTTTGATCATCTGATGGGCAATTGACTCGTCAAGGAGGTTTTGCCGGTCGTATGCTTCTTTTATATAGGCGGCTGTTTTTTCATACTGTTTCATTTGCCTGTTCCTCCCGCTCACTATTCATAGCGTATCCTTGGATCTACCCAGGCCAGGGCAATATCGGCCAAAAGATTGCTGACCAACAACAACAAGGACATAAACATGAGGATCGCCCCAGCCAGATACATGTCTTGCGTAGTTAATGAACGCAGAAAGATGGGGCCGATCGTGGGGATGGAAAGCACCAACCCAACAATAATCGAACTGGAGATCATTTTTGGGATCTGCATCCCCAAGACGCTGATCAGAGGGTTAATCGCCATTCTGACCGCGTATTTCCGCACCACTTTCTTTTCCGGGAGTCCCTTGGCACGGGCGGTTGTTATGTACTGTTGATTTAAAACCTCTAACATACTTCCCCGCATGATTCGGATCAGCTCTGCCGTTCCCACAATCCCCATAATCACCACCGGCGCCCACAAATGGGCCAACAAATCAAGGAATTTCGCCATGCTCCAAGGAGCGTCCACCATCTCCGGTGTATATAGGCCGTAAGCTGGTATGCCCAACACCAAAGTACCCACCACAAGCCAGATCAAAGAAAGCATAAAGTCGGGAATGGACAAACCTAAAAAACCAAGAAAAGAGAAGAGATTATCACCGAAAGAATATTGATGCCTGGCTGAATAAATTCCGATGGGAATGGAAACTACCCACATGAAAACGAGCGCTAAACCGGAAAGCAAAAGTGTCCAGCCCATGCGCCCCGCGATAACATCCCAAACCGGAGCATTCCATTCCAGTGAAAAACCAAAATCACCGCGGGGAAACCCGCTGATCCATCGCCAATACTGCACGATCTTTGGCTGGTCCAGTCCGTAGCGAACGCGTAACGATTCAACCGTCGCAGCATCCATCCCTCCTCCCGTGGCGGCAATCTCCGCCTGAACGCTGGTGACAAAATCTCCTGGGGGAAGCTGAATGACAATAAAAGTAACAAAGGAAATAATGATCAGGGTTGGGAGCATTCCCAAAATCCGTCTAAATATGTAGGCTAGCAAAGGCCATCACTCCACTCGGAATTATATCTTTTTCCGTGAAAGATTGTTTCGCTTTCCGGAAGGGGAGGACCGGAGGTCGAATATACCCGGTCGGCAGATTCGACCTCCGTTTCTTCCGTCTCCCCAGAGGAAAAGGGTTCACCAAACAACGCTGTTTTTTTTATGAAATCCCCAATTTTAACGGTCGAAATAGAAATGACACGGTTCTAGAGTGCCTGGCGCCATATAGATCCAATCGGTGGTGAAATTGTCCGGCACATTGCGGAAATCATTCCCGACCACCACCACACTGGGCGTCATCCCGACGGTCCCAATTACTAAGACATTCTCCACATTCATCCGAATCAGTTTTTTCGCAATCTCATTCTGCTTATCTGGATCAACGGTCGCTCTAAATTCATCATAAAGGGCCATCATTTCTTTGAAGAAAGGTGTCGGTTCCTGACCAAGCTTGCCTTGGCTCTTATACCAGGTTCCAAAAGCCGGAGCCATCCAGGAACGTTCATCAAAGGGGAAAATATAAATGGGATCGACCATCGGGTTAATACCCCGGTCCACGGTCCAGACGGCTACTTCAACCTCATTACTACAAGCCCGGGTCCAGTAGATCTCTCTGGACATGATATTCATCGTGGTCCGGATGCCAATGCTATTCCAGGCCGCAACGACCAGTTCAACCTCATCGAGGGTGGCTTTATCCCAATCGGTGCCTTCCACGGTGATCGCCAGCCGACTGCCGTCCGGGCGGGTCCGGAATCCGTCGGGGCCTTTACGTAAGCCGATCTCGTCCAGAAGTTTATTGGCGAGGACGGGATCATATTGGGCGTAGAGTTGATCTGTGCCGGGTTCGAAATAAGGTGAGTCTGGCACCACACTGAAGGACCGCGGTACCCCTGTCCCTAAATAAGATACTTCGTTGATCTGTTCCCTGTTGATCGCCAGCGACAACGCTTGCCGGAATTTGGGGTTCTGGAAGATTTCCCGCAAGCCTTTGTCGTCAATGGATTGGTTGATAAAGTAACCGGACTTGGTCGAGAGCGCATCCGGCCAGCGTAAAACTCTGTAACCATAACGGTCCCGATTGGCAATTAAGGATGGGTAGTTGGACAAGCTGATCCGCCGGAATTGGAAATCAAAACCACCCTCGATGGCGCGAAGGTTCAACGCCTCGACGTCTTCGAAGAGGGTTAAAACGATTTCATCGATATACGGTAACTGATTTCCCGCCGGATCGACTTTCCAGTAATAAGGATTGCGCTTAGCCACTAAACGGGTGGCTCCAGGTCCCCATTCCGTAATTTTCCAGGCCGTCATGACCGGTCGTTCCGTGTTGTAATCAAGCGCTTTTTCTTCGAATAAAGCATAATCAGCCTTGGGGTTGTACTTAGGATGGAACTGTTCCAGATAATGCCGGGGGGCGAAGAATCCAAACCGTTCGAAACCTAACGGCCATTGATTCCCATGGAAGGCCAGCCCTACAGCTTCGGCCAGACCGTTCGGTTTGGCGAATTTAAGTTTAATCGTATAATCATCAACCACTTCCAATTCCATGGGTTTGCCGTCAACTATCCACTCAGAATGGGGCGCCGCGGTGATATTGGGATCGAGTTCAATATCATACCACCAAAATGTAATGTCCTGCGTGGTGAAGGGATGTCCGTCAGACCACTTTAACCCTTCGCGTAAGCGCAAAGTTAAGACTTTCCCGTCATTTGACCAGAACCATTCTTTGGCCAGACCCGGTTGAATGGGGTCTTTAGGATCCTGGGGCCATCTCAGGATCGGATCATAAACATGCCTGCCAAAAGCATGAAAGTCATTAACACCGGTAAAACCACGACGCCAGACACCGCCGTATTTTCCGATTGACTCGATGGGTTTCACCACCAGCGGTTCTTTAGGAAGCCTCTCTTCGACCGGAGGCAGCTTCCCGGCCTTAACCAACGCGGCCAATTCCGGCGCCTCATTATATTTAGGCGCGGCATAAATTCCCAGTCCGCTACCGATGATGACCAGAACTAAACCTACCAACAAAATGCTTCTTTTCATTTCAACCTCTCCTTCCTCCTAATTCTTAAGCCGATTAACCATGAAAACAAGTATAATCCTTATCTACCTCTATTTTCTGTTCCAGAAAAAGTGGTGATTAGGGTTATACCTAACTCAAGTTATGATACGTCACCTCCCTTACGTAAAATTTATTATCCGTTACGCTTATCTGTCAGTTCGTTTTTCAGAGGTTAATTGATAATAAATACAGCTCGTCGCTGGATCCTCGTATGGCGACAGCTAGGGTGAGCGACTACCTTATTTTTCTTGACAAAACATTCTCGTAAAGCCTTTTACGTTGAACCGTGAAAATATATAATTTATATTTCATGGACACAACGCACAAAGCTCTAATCACAAGAAGACTTATCTTTCATGGGTGAAAACGGGTTTTTCAGGGTTAGGACTGCGCAATCCTTTTGGGTAGGTGGAATCAGCTCATTGTGTTTGTTTTTCATTTTGGTCACGCTGTAAAATTCAAGATGGCGCGCACAAAAAGATGATGAATAGATGGTGGCTGATGAGAAAAGACAAAAACAATGTATATAGCTGACAAAAGCTGAAGATGGAGCTGCTTCAATGGAAGATTATTAGGAGGTGATTAGTGGGATAAGCAACAATTTGCCTGAAGGACGTGGTGGTAAAAGATCAAGCAGTGGAGAACGGTCTTAAAGTTTGAGGAAGTTATTATGGGCGACCGCGGCAATTCGCAAGTTACTAAAGGGGCTTACAAGTTGAAATTATCAGCCACTTTTCAAGGTTCGAACCAGGGGGTTTCTTACGGCATCCTTGATCTATAATCCCAAGATAAGGATGTTGGGTGCCATAATCTTGTTCTACTCCTTAACACAAACCCATAAGGGCTAATAAAAAATGGACTTTTTCCTATTTTTTCATTACTCCTTAAATCAAAGATTATCATGATATTAACCATATGTCAACATTTCCCGAATATTCAATAATAAAATTTAGAAAATTCCCTTATATAACCGTATCCTTCATCGCTCATTTATTACCGTTCTGTACTGACTCCCCCAGCGAAGATCACTGGTCGTAAAAAATCAGTAACACTGGCTTGCAGCTGAAATGTGAACAAATGGTCCGGTAATTGCAGATATGAGGTGAAATTGGCCGTATCGCGGAAGCTCTCGAGCGGTAGATAAGAATAGCTGAGGGCATTGGTCAAACTAGCGTCCAAACTCACTTCGGGTTTTGGCGCTTGGAGAA
>DUQR01000031.1 GCA_012837715.1 Bacillota bacterium
GGAAGAGGATTCCCACTAAAGAAAAGAGGATTATTTTTTTCATTCTAAAGTCACCTCCACCATGCCGGGTCCAGTCACCGTTGCCGTCAACTTTTGGTTACTACCCAGATTGGTAACGGTAATCCGGTCGCCCAACCAGCCATGCTCTTCGGCTTGGGCGGTCAGTTCCACCTGGACCGGCCCGGACTCGAGTACTAACCGGACTTTACTTCCTTTAAAGATCACGGGTTTTTCCTGTAGATCTTCACTCGTTAACACCTTACCGGCGGGCAGATCCCGAATCACCCAATATGCTTCCACCGGCAACGGAGTCAACCATTCTTTCCCCGTCACCAGCGCCCGCACTTCCCGGCTGAGACGATCGGCGGAAAGCTCGGTATACCGCTCCAGCTTTTGCGTAGTGACGTAAACCGGGGCTTCAATCGTCAACTGAATGGTGACCGGCAGCGTAATAAAGACTGCACCGTCCACGACCACCCGGATACGGAAGGTGTTGCGGCCAGGTTTTAAAGGGCTTTGCTCCCCTTCAATTTTTAACTCAAGCTCGCCGCAGGGGAGCGGCCGCTCTTGGAGGCGGCTGGGCTCTACCCGCCAGGCCGTCCAGTGAGGAGAGGCCTCTGCCCGAAGGTACGCTTCCACCGCTGCCAAGATTTGCCCGGCGGTTAAAAGTTGGCCGGCTCTGCCCACCCGTACTTTGGTCGGCATCTCCAGGGTACAGTCGCTTGCTAAGCCCGTGCGCTCCAAGGCGTAAAGCACATTCGTCCGGTAAAGCCAAGCTGTATCGCCAAACCGGGGCGCCCGGCCCAAGTTAATGCGGGCAATCTTCTCCCGCTGCTCCGGGGGGGCAGTAATCTCCGCCAGCTCCCCCAGGATCATCTCGTCCCCCGCCACTTCAACCGCAGATGGCACGGTAATGACGATCTCCGTTTCGGCGGCGGTGACCGGGAGAAATCCGGCCAGGAAAAGAAAGCTAAGCAAGAAGATCCAGCAGGGTTTCATTTTTACCGTCTTAGATTATTCGCTGTCTGCAGCATTTCATCGGCCGCTTGGATAGCTTTCGAGTTCACCTCATAAGCCCGCTGGGCCACGATCATATTAACCATTTCTTCCACGATTTTCACATTGGACATCTCCAGAAAGCCTTGGGTGATCCGGCCAAAACCATCCAAACCGGCGGTGCCGTACTGTACTTCACCGGAAGCAAAAGAAGGGCGGACAATGTTCCCGCCGATGTTCACCAATCCTTCCGGGTTCAAAAAGCGGACCAGTTCAATCCGGCCGATCTCCTGTGCGCTTTCTTCCCCGGCAATCTTCACACTCACGGTTCCGTCGGTGCTAATATAGATCTCGGTGGCGTTTTCCGGGAGCCAAAGCTCCGGTTGGAGCACATAACCGTCGTTATTCACGATCCGGCCTTCACCATCCACTTTGAAATTACCATCCCGGGTGTAACCGATGGTGCCATCGGGGAGCAGGAGCTGGAAAAAGCCATCCCCTTCAATCAGTAAATCCAAAGCGTTACCGGTCTGAATCACATCTCCTTGTTCATAGGATCTGCTGGAAGAAATCATACGCACCCCGTGGCCCACCTGTAAACCGTTGGGGTTCATATTCCCCTGGGCGGTGGTGCTCCCAGCGGCCCGAATGGTTTGGTATAACAAATCTTGAAACTGGGCGCGGGATTTTTTGAAACCTACTGTATTTACGTTGGCTAAGTTATTAGAGATAATATCAATATTGGTCTGTTGGGCATTCATCCCCGAACTGGCTGTCCATAAAGCTCTAATCAATATTCTCCCTCCCTGTTTTCTTCAACCGTCTCTGTCGTTCAACGGTTGTCCAGGGGACCTCCTATACAGGTCCGGCCCCCGTCTTCTTTTTACACGCGACCGATTTCATTGGCGATCTTATTCATTACTTCATCCTCAACGGCAATCACTTTCTGGTTACTCTCATAGGCTCTGACCACCGCGATCATCTTGGTCATCTCTTCAATCGTATTCACATTGGAATTTTCATAGGCGCCTTGCTGCACCACGGGATAGTCTAATCTTGTCCATCCCCCGGCAAAGAGCAAACGGCTGTGCCCCTCTTTGACCAAAGAAGCTTCATCATTCGGGGTCACCACCAACAAACTATCTACCACCTGGTCGTTTACCCTGACTTCCCCATCGGCGCTGATCGTAACCGGTCCATCTAGCCGAATGGCGCCATTTACGCCCATGACCAAATCACCATTGTCGGTTGCCAAATAGCCTTCGGCGTTTCTGGTAAAATGGCCGTTCCTGGTCAAATACTGATTGACACCATTGTCGACGACAAAATAGCCTTCACCGATGATCGCCAGATCTAATGGGTTTTCCGTGGTGATAATCGACCCGGGGGTAAAATAGGTGTAACTTTGGTCGGTTTCCACCCCAAGGGGCGCGGTCCCAATCGGTTGGACCTGCCGCCGGTTTACAGCGTAATACAATTCTTCCTGAAAAGCGGCACCGATCAGATCGTCCTTTTTAAAACCGGCCGTATTAATATTGGCTAAATTGTTGGCGATGGCATCTTGCCGTTTCAACTCATGATTCATCCCGCTTGCTGCCGTATAAAGTCCTCTCAGCATTGCATCACCTCCTTGTCCATAAATTGAAAAAAGGCAGTGAGTTCCTCTGCCCTGTTTTCAATGGATACCGCTGTGTTTTCGTCCGCCTAAACGGAACGGCTTCCGACAATCAAGTTGCTTTTCTCGATATTCTCCAGGAGCTTGCCGGTGCCCAAGACAACACAGGAAAGAGGGTCCTCTGCTAAATGTATCGGTATCCCGGTCTCTTCCTTTAATAGTTTTTCAAAACCATTAAGCAAGGCGCCACCGCCACTGAGCACCAACCCCTTGTCCACTATATCGGAGGCCAGCTCCGGAGGGGTACGCTCCAACACGGATTTGATCCCATCAATCACATTATTGATCGGCTCGGCCATGGCCTGGAAGGAATCGGCGGAAGTAAAGGTGATTGTCCGCGGTAAGCCGGTAACTAAATCCCGCCCGCGAATCTCCATACTTCTCCCTTCTCCTTCTGGATAGGCGGAACCAATTTGGATCTTGACTTCCTCGGCGGTGCGCTCACCGATCATCAAATTATACATTTTCTTGATATATTTAATAATGGCTTCATCAAATTTGTCGCCCCCAATCCGTAAGGATTGGCTGACCACAATCCCACCCAGGGAAATAATGGCAATATCGGTTGTCCCGCCACCGACATCGACCACCATATTACCACTGGGTTCGTAAATGTCGATTCCGGCGCCAATCGCCGCGGCCATCGGTTCTTCAATCAAATAGGTGTTTTTGGCGCCGGCTTGTAGCGCCGCTTCTAAGACGGCCCGTTTTTCCACACTGGTCACTCCGGAAGGGATGCAGACGACAACCTGCGGCCGGAACAATCTTGGTTTGGGGCTTACCTTTTCAATAAAGTATTTCAGCATCGTTTCGGTGACATCATAGTCTGCAATGACCCCATCCTTCATCGGTCGGACGGCAATGATATTCCCGGGGGTACGCCCGATCATCCGCCGCGCTTCTTCGCCCACCGCCAGGATTTTCCCCGACTCCTTATCTAAAGCCACCACCGAAGGCTCCCGGACCACAATGCCTTTACTCCGTACATAAACCAGGATATTTGCGGTTCCAAGATCAATTCCAATATCACAAGAGAGATTCAACATACTTGTGCCCCCTTACGGATGCCCCTTCCCGGAGTAATTATGAAATACTGATATTTTCTATACTATTTTGGAATATCCTCCTTTTTTTTCCCCTTTTTCTAGCTTAGTCTGGTATTTACGCCGGGTTGCTTCCCCCCCACGGATATGTCTTTCTGCTTTATTGGTCTCCAAAACCCGTTTGACTTCCTTCGCCAATATTTTATTAATCCCAGGTAATCTCTCGGTTACATCCTTATGGACAGTGCTTTTACTGACGCCGAAATGTCCGGCGGCTTGACGCACAGTAGCTTTTTCATTCACAATAAACCTACTTAGGTCGAGCACGCGCTGTTGAATATAGTCTTTCACTCCCCCACCCTCTCCCGTGATTTATCAATAAATTATATGGGTGGAAGAGGAACATTATTACCTGGACTCTTACTCTACCGACCAGGCCTGGATTTATTCGGACGGAAAACTAATCACCGCCAACGGATTGATCGGGTTTTCTTGTTGATAAAGGTTAAAATGGATCCCCGGTTCCGGACCGCAACTCTGCGGGGAACTATAGCCTAAAATCGCGCCTTGGGTGATATCCTGTCCGACGGTCACTTGGACCCCGGTAAGGTGGCCGTATAATGAACGCCAATCGCCACCATGGTCGATGGTGACCACTGTCCCCAACGCCCCCTCGGTCTTAATTGCCACCACCTTACCGGCAGCGGCCGCCAACACTTTGGCGCCGGCGGGAACAGCCAAATCAATCCCGGAATGATACCGCCATTCATCCCCCTTCTTTTCCCAACCACTATTCCGGACGACCTTCCCGGCGACCGGAGGAATCCACTGAATCGGGGAAACCGGTTTCTCCTCTTCTTCCCCGTCCTGCGAAGGCCGGTTCGTCTCCGCGATCCGTTGTCGTAATAGGGATAAGTCCTGCTGTAACTCACGCACCACCGCACTCAAATCCGCCGTTTCCGCCGCCGGTCCGCTTTCTTCCACCT
The DNA here is from genome assembly GCA_012837715.1 of Bacillota bacterium. Classification (GTDB taxonomy): domain Bacteria; phylum Bacillota; class UBA4882; order UBA10575; family UBA10575; genus Capillibacterium. Next base: position 4,701 of record DUQR01000031.1, read on the forward strand.
GTAGAGGGGGAGAGGCTACCGGCGAACTAATCTGTCGGCCAATCCACCAACCAATGGACAAGAAAAGCAGAAAACCGAAGATCGCCACCAATAACCGCCACCGGGGATCAAAACCGGTCCCGCCCAGACCTCTGCGGCGGAAAACTTGGGTCACCCGTTGTTTCCATCTTTCCCAACCAAGGTTAAAGTTGAATTTACCTTGTTTCATTTTTCCCTTGTCACCTCTGTTGCGCATCGTAATACTGCGCTATGATATACTAGTTTTCCCAGTTGATCCTGATTTATCCTGATGATAAAGGAAAAATGATCAAAAAAAACCGGCCAAAAATTATGGCCGGAGTTTCCTGATCTCCACGTCCTGATAGTAATAGTGGAGAATCTCCCGGAATGTTTTGCCCGCTTTCGCCAAACCATCCGCCCCATATTGGCACAGCCCAACCCCGTGTCCATAGCCGATTGTCGTAAAAATAACCTTACCGCCCTCAAGGCGAACGGTAAAATTGGTGGAGGCCAACCCCAACCGGAAACGGAGGTCTACTCCCTGGTATACTTGATCCCCAATCTGAAGCGTATTCACCCTTCCGCTGGCGGTCCGGTCGATAATTCGCAAGGGAAGACCGGTAGCGGGTAGTTTTTCACCCATCCCTAGAGCCGAAAGAAAAGCCGCGACGGTAAAAGCCTGCTCTTGACGGTAGCGGGGAGAATGTTGCCCAAAGGAACAGGGCACACTCTTTAAATAAGGGACCGGTGTCCCCCAGACTTCCTCCGCATTCGCGGTCCGGGGACCGCTGGTCGAATGGTACAAAGCATCAATGGGTTGCCCGTGATAAGTCAATACTAACCCCGCCGTCCCTTCCACGGCGGCCGTAATCTTCTGCCAGTTCCGGTAGTATCCCCAGAGGCCCCATTTGGCAATTAGTTGTTTTCTGTTACACCAGGCTTGGGAGTCGTGTACATCGTTACTTAGATCGGCGTCCGTGCCCGGGTAACCGGCGCCCCCGTAACGTTTCAAGCGGCGGACCGCTACGGTCCGGGCCGCCACCGCCTGGGCTTTTAAGGCCTCCGGATGGAAATTAGCCAGCATTTCTCCGGCAACGACCCCTTTAATATATTCTTCCAAACCTAAACTGATGGTTTTCTTCTCCTCTTTTAAATAGAGCCGGACCATAATCGGTGGTTGGCTGGGAAGACATTTTACCAAAAACAGGGGTAATAAACACAGCAGGATAAAGAAGAAAAGAAAAAAAATACCGATCGCCTGTCGCATCCCGTTCCTCCGTTGCCGGTTGATCTTCTAAGTTTTCCGAAAAAAACCCACTCTACCCTATGCCCGGAAAGATCAGATTATGCCGGAAGGTCGGGATTGTTCAAACAAGAGCAACTTATACTTGAAATCGACGCAACCGTTCAAACCAAACTTTAGGGAGTTCGGCTTCAAGATAGACCCCACTTGCGCGGTACTCTTCCGTATAGACTTTTCCCTTTTCGTGGAGCAAGGCTAAGTAGTTCCCCTCAGTAAAGGGAATAAAAAACGCCCCGCGGTGGAGATAGGCGGAGAGGGCAAGCACCACTTTGTCTTTCAACTGATCAAGGCCCAGCCCGGACCGGGCTGAAATCGCCACCGCCTGTGGAAACTGGCGCTCGGCACGGAGGACGGTAAATTCATTCTCGACTAAATCCCTTTTGTTCAAGACCGTAATAAAGGGTTTCTTTTCCAGCCCCAGCTCCCGAAGGAGTTCCACCCCGGCCAGATACTCTTCATCCTTATAGGGACTGGCCAAATTCACCACATGCAACAAGAGGTCGGCCTCTTGCAGCTCTTCGAGAGTGGCACGGAAAGCATCAACCAACTGGTGGGGGAGTTTGCGGATCAAACCCACCGTATCAATGAGCAAAGTCTCCAGTTGGTTGGGGAAGGTCAAACGACGATAGGTCGGATCCAAAGTTGAAAAGAGGCGATCTTCCACCCCCACCTCCGCCCCAGTCAGGAGCCGAAAAAGCGTGGATTTCCCCGCATTCGTATAACCGACTAAGGCCAGCACCGGCCAGGCCAGCCGACGGCGGGGCGCCCTTTGTAGCCGCCGGTTGGCTTTAACCTGTTTAAGCCGTCGGCTTAAAACGGTAATCCGGGCCCGGATCCGCCGTCGATCCGCTTCTAGTTTGCTCTCCCCCGGCCCGCGCGTACCGATCCCACCGGCCAAACGGGAGAGGTTAACCCCTTCCCCGGCCAACCGGGGCAAGAGGTATTCCAATTGGGCCTTTTCCACCTGCAATTTAGCCTCTTTAGTCTGGGCCCGTACCGCAAAGATATCCAAGATTAACCCGGTCCGGTCCAGGACTTTAATCTCCAGTTCCTCCTCGAGGTTCCTGGCTTGCACCGGAGTAAGTTCATCATCGAAGACCACCAGCACCGCTTGCTTGGCGCTGATCACGCTCTTTAGCTCCCACACTTTACCCTCACTTAAGAAAAAAGCCGGATCAGGTTTGTTCTTTCGCGGGATCACCTTCCCCACCACCTGACCACCGGCTGAATCGACCAAGGCTTCGAGCTCTTCCAGACTCCCGCCTTCTTCATTTCCTACGACAATTACCTTTTCCCGTAGGTTTTTCTTCACCAACAACCCTCCATTGTTCCCCCTTCGCTCCTAACTTTCGATCCCCGGATAGAAAGAGGCCATTTGATAGTTTACCGCATACAAGTCCGGATAAAAACCGACCTCACAATGGAAAATTTTTAGCCGGGTCTTGAGCGTGTAAGTCAAATGCTCCATCCCCGGACGGGCCATTGCGCTATGGCCTAAATCGATCAATTTAATATCCTGTCGGGTCAGATAGGAAAGGGCAAAGCGACCCAGTTCGGCCGAGAGAAAAGTGTCACACCCGAGGGCAATGTATTTATCCCACTGTTCTTGATAAAAAGGGGCAAACCCCGCTCCGGAGATGATCAAAACTTGGCTTGTCGGGGCATTTAAATCACCGGCATAGGGCAAGAGCGGTGTCTGCAAAAACCGTTGGCAGGAGATGAGAAGATCCCGTAAACTCATTTCCAGGCGGCCATAGATCAACTCACCGTCTTGGACCGGATCCTTCAGGTTTAAGAGCCGGGCCAAGGTCGAGGTGTTTCCTTCCGGCGCTTTATTCCAGACACTATGGAGAACCAAGACACCCATTTCCCCATTAGCAACCAATTCTTCGTCTTGTTCCGCACAGGGATGATGGGAAATCAGCAGGTCGATGCCATCCTCTTGTGCCTTCCGGAGATTTAGCGGGGTGGGATCGACACAAACCCCAATTTTCTGTAGTTGAGCAACGGGATTCCGCCAGAAAAACGGGGAGTCGTATTTGTCCGCAAGAGCTGCCGGGGCTATCTCTTCAATAATCGCCTGGAGCTTTTCTAATTCGATCAAAAGATCACCTCGCGATGGACCTCCTCCACCCAACCGGATCGTGTCAACTAAACATAAGTGTATATTCTCAGTTGGTGTCGGATTTTCCTTCCTGTCTTCATTTTCTACTGAGAAAATACGTCTCGCCGCTCAATAAAGGTCACTCCGCGCGCGGGTGAATAATTGGCTTTGCTTGCGTCTCCCCAGTCGGAGCCGGAGACACGTGTCCCAGCTTGCTGCGGCGGGCGACTACTGAGAAAAAATAATATCTTGTATAGTTTCCATAATTATTCCCCCTTAACAACATATTCTACTGGTCAAAGCCATTGGAATGTGATAGTTATAAAGTAATGATCAATCAAGCATCTACCAACCTTTTTCTTTTGTAACCCTTAAAATGGATTGCGGCATAATAGATTGGAGTTTGATCTGAAGAAATTAATCAATATAATATTGTTTTGGGAGATTAAGGCAGAGGGAACGCAAAAACCGTTCAGAAAAGAAAGGGCAAAAGCGGCCCTCAGCAAAGAAAGGAACATTATTTTGGCGTATATTTCCTAAATTGGACGCAAAATATAAACAAAAGAATCAACAAGAACTAATTTATTCGAGTACGGAGATGATAACATGGGTCGCAAAAAGCACAAGCGCTTTCCCACTTATTATTATATCCTTTTCTTCCTTTTCGTTTTGGCCGGTTTTCTCTTTGCCACCGTCACCTTGCCGAAGGACCTGCGGAGCAAAGTGGAGAGTATGCGTTATGTTTCAAAAGTATATGATCGTAACGGGCAACTGATTGGTAACCTGTTTTCCCACCGCAAGATCTGGGTCCCTTCGGATAAAATATCACCCTATCTGAAAAAAGCAGTGGTCGCCACGGAAGATGCCCGTTTTTACCGACATTTTGGCTTGGATCCGATCGGCATTGCCCGGGCCGTTTACCAAACCATCATCCCGGGTGGGCTCCGCCAGGGGGGAAGTACCATCACCCAGCAGCTAGCTAAGGTCTCCCTCTTAACTTTTGACCGGACCATCACCCGGAAGTTACAAGATATGTTTTATGCCCTCTTAATCGAGCGGACCTATACCAAAGATGAGATCCTCGAGCTTTACCTGAACAGTATCAACTTGGCCCATGGCAACGTGGGGGTGGAAGCCGCCGCCCGTTACTATTTTAACAAAGCCGCGGCTCAACTTAACTTGGTAGAAGCCGCTTTACTAGCCGGGATTATCCAAAGCCCGGAAAACTATTCCCCCTACAAACACCCGGAAGCGGCCAAAGGCCGACGCAACCTGGTCCTCCGTAAAATGTGGGAACAGGAGTATATTACGGAGAAACAGTACAAAACGGCAATTGAACAAGATTTAGGGGTTAAGCCTCAACAGGAGCGCTCTTCCGTCGGCGCCTATTTCCTGGATTACCTCCGTGATTACCTGACCACAACCGAAAAGTATTCGGAAGAAGAATTACTCTGGGGTGGTTACCAGATTTACACCACTTTGGATCTGGCCTGCCAACAAGCGGCGGAAGTTACGCTCAAGAACATTCCCCATTATTCGGCGGAAGTTCAGCCGGAAGCAGCCCTCGTAACGCTTGACCCAAAAAACGGCGCCATCCTGTCGATGGTCGGTGGGCGCAACTACCCTACCAGTCCCCTAAACCGGAGTGTTAAGGCGTACCGCCAACCCGGTTCGGCTTTGAAACCTTTTGTCTACGCCACTGCTTTGGAGCAGAATTTTACGGCTGCGACCATCCTCTACGATCAACCTTTAGAGATCCATTTAGAGAATGGGCAGATCTGGTCGCCGGAGAATAGTAACCGGGAGTATCAAGGAAAGATTACCCTCCGTCAAGCTTTAAGGGATTCCGTCAATACCATTGCTGTCCAACTTGTCCAAACCCTCGGCGTTTCCACCGTCGCGAGCCAGCTGGAACAGATGGGGATTAAAAGTCTGGTCCGGAATGGACAAGTTAACGACTTAGGCTTTGCCCCACTGGCTTTGGGCGGATTAACAAAAGGAGTCACTCCGTTAGAGCTTACGGCAGCTTATACTGTCTTTGCCAACCAAGGTAAATACCTTGAACCATATGCCGTCGTCCGCATCGCCGATTATCAGGGCAAGACCCTCAAAACCTTCAAACCAAAAGCAGGGCGGTCGGTAATTAGCCCGCAAACCGCCTATATCATGACTGTGCTTTTACAAGATGTGGTCGCCCAAGGCACCGGGCGACGGGCGCAGCTCCCCGATGGACGGCCGGTCGCCGGTAAAACCGGAACGACCACCGATTACACGAACGCCTGGTTTGTCGGGTACACCCCCGAATATCTAACCACCGTGTGGATTGGTAATGACCGGCAGGAAGACCCGATGCGCTACAAAGAAGGAGTAGTCGGCGGTGGTACCGCGGCTGCCGTCTGGAGTGACTACATGGACGAGATAACCGCCGGTTTACCAGTAACAAACTTTACCGAACCGGAAGGGATCGTCTGGGCGCATGTGGATCCGGCAACCGGCCAAGCCATCCCGGCTTGGGCTAATAAAGACTCCTACCTGGAGGTTTTTGCCGAAAACAAAGTACCGGAAAGCGCTTCCTATAAGATCTGGCGTTGGTTTACAACCTGGCCAAAAAAGCTAAAGGGCGAAGACCCTCCGGAGCAGGAGTCTGAACCGATTCCGGGGCAAGAATTCCATCCCCAGCCTGGGCCAGAGCAGGAGTGGTCTGCGGGACAAGAGGGGGACGAGCATCCAGGCCAAGGTTGGGAGGCGTCTCCGGAAGAAACTCCCGATCAGAACCGGGAACAAGGAAGCACCCAAATCCCAGAACAGACCCAAACCCAACCGCCGGCGCCGTCTTGGGAACATCCCGCCAAGCAGCCTTCGGCCAGTCCGGGGAACTTCCCCCAGGGCAACCGCCCAAACAACAATAATCCACCCCAGCCGGCAGAGGCTGGCTGGGGTGGAGGGTCGGCCCAAAACCATAGGACCGTTATTTATAGAATTGATGGTTTCCAATAGTCACGGTCGGTTTTAGCTTAGCCGTGTTAAAAAACCGGGCTCCTTCCCGGGAGGCAAGTCTGGGGTTGTAATAAAATAAAGCGCCCCGGGAAGGATCCCGGCCGGCAAGGGCCTCCCGCGCTGCCTGTAAAGACTGGGCGTTCGGTTCTATGGTGGCCAGTTTTGGCAGACAACTAAACTGGCCGGGTTGGTAAATCACATCATAAATCGTATTGGGAAACTGGGGACTTTTCACCCGGTTTAGCACCACCGCCCCAACAGCTACCTGTCCCTCAAAGGGCTCGCCTTCTGCTTCCGCCCGGATCAGTTTGGCCAGTAAGTAAAGGTCCTGATCGGTATTTCTTGGCCTCCGGGAAGAGACCGGAGTATATCCATAGTGGAGAGCAAGGCCAAGAAAGGGCGCCAACCGGTTCTGTTCTCCAACTAGGTTAGTCGGGACCAGTCGGCCTTCCACCGCCGTCGAAAGACCTTTAATCAGCCAATCCAAATGGAGTTCCAAACCGACGGTTAATTCGATTCTTTGGTCGAGCGGCAACTGGCTGAGCGCCAGGGTGTCCCGTACCCCCAAACCAACGTAGGAGTGAAAATGGGTGCCTGATTGTGGAATATAGAGGACAGCTAAACCCAGATCTTCCCCTTCCCAGGCATAAACGGAACGTAAACCCCAGTTAGGCGTAAACCACCAGTTTAGTTTCAAAGCCTCCGGAGCAATCCCCTCTTTTATTTCCCAATCCAAACCAAACTGCCAGGAAGCAGCCATCGACGGTGAAGTGGTCAACAGGACGGATAAAACAATAACTATAATCGTAACCTTTCTCATCATTCCACCTCCAGCGGGAGATAGTCCGCTAGAGATTAGAATTAGGCGCCGCTTAGGTAAACTCCTCTTTTCTTCCTTAAGAGCTTTTTATGTTGTCATTAGGAGGGTTATAAAGCAAAAAGCTTTATCAGGATTCGTCTTTTAGAAATAACCGGGTAACGCCGGTGAAGCCAGGAGGATCCGGGTTAAGTTCTCCGTTTCCTCGTACCGGTAACCGAATTCCAGATTGATGTTTCTGCCCTCCCGGACGACTTTCCCCTCAAGCAGATTGCTCCAGGCCGACCACCGTCCGTAGAAGGAATCAGCCCCGCCGTTACTCCCGGTTACCTGTAACCGCTTGAACGCGCTTTTCATTAAATGATAAGCTTCTCCTTCCGTCAGTTTCCCGGGCTTAACTCCACCCAACATGACTGCCAGTGGAAACTCCCCCGTTACCGGCTCGAAAGCCCGCTTCAGCCGGAGCATCGTCTCCGCCAGCACTTCTTTGCGGTCAGGCAAGACAATGACTCCACAAAAAGTCTCCGCCTGATCGATCTCATCACGAATCGATTGCAAGGTAATCACCACTTGTGCCTGCTCTTCTAAACTACCTTCCAGGGTTAGATAGCTGAAATCAAGCTCTTCTCCAGTCAAGGGCGGCGCCACCTTTTTCAGTTTCAACCGTTTCTCAAGGTCATTCCCAATTTTCATCAGTTGGGTAGTCGCCATAAATTCGTTATTTAGCTTCTTCCAACCTTCAATCTGGATCTCGGTCAAGGGAACCCCCATTTCTTCCCATCCGGTTAATAAATGATGGTCATGAATGGGCACACTAAAAGTCAGATCAACGTAACGCATCGTAAAGAGGAATAAAAAGCAAAGTGAAAAGAGGATTTTCCGTAGTAAAGAACGGAACATTTCTCTCCCTCCGGAACAGTATTTGTAATCAGTATTTACTATTCCGGGTAATTATATACATCATTTTGGTGATTATTTTCTGCAAAGCAACGGTTCAAGCTCCGCTTCGTAATGAATTTCACCCAGGAATTCAAGACAGGAGAACACCATCCACTCCTAGCTGGGGAATACAGGCAAAGGCAAGTCATTCAGCCAGCGGCGAGATGTATTTTCTGAGTATTCGTCCACAAAAAAGAAGAGAAAAAGCTGATCTTCACCATTGCGAAATTGTTTATTACTTGGTATAATTAGTTGGTCCTAATTTTATGTTATATTAGAGAGAATTCCTTCTCTCCAAACTACTGAAGATGGACATTATCATCAAAAAAAATATTTAAATCCAAAGCACCCGAGTTGGACAAGGCTTTTCTCTTCGAAAGGGCTTTCCCGTTCGGGACGGAAAGGAGACTGATCATGTCTAACGGTTCTGTACCCAAGTGGGTAAACCATTACGAACACGGAGTCTCGTCCCATTTAAAATACCCCAAGTTAACCCTGGGACAAGTTCTTCACCAAACCGCCGACAAATATCCGGATCATACCGCTTTTATTTTCTTAGAGCAGGAATGGACTTATCGACAATTTAACGAGCTCGTATCCAAGATGGCCAATGCCCTCATTGAGCTAGGTCTGAGCGTTGGCGATCCGGTGGGTATTTATCTTCCCAATTCACCCCAATTTCTCATCGCCTATTATGGTATTCTGCGTTCCGGAGGGATCGCGGTTCCGATCAACCCGATGTTGACTGGAAATGACCTCGCGTTTGTCATCAAAGACGCCGGGATGAAGATCTTAATTACCAGCACCGACACGTTAGACCCGATTGAACAGGCAAAGACCAGTGATTTACAGATCATTACGACGGTATTAACCGGTCAGTTGGATCCGGAATGCAATCAACCGACGGCCAGCGGCCTCCTCGCCTTGGAGAAACTGTTGGCGACGGCAACCGGCACTGATCCGCAGGTTCCCATTGGGCCTGAGGCCATTGCCAATTTGCAATATACTGGAGGAACAACCGGCCGGTCGAAAGGGGCCATTCTTTCCCATGCCAATTTACTGGCCAATGCCATTCAGTTCCGGGACTGGTTCAAAAATGTGTACACCGATGGAGACGGTCGCTTTTTGGGTGTAATCCCCTTCTTTCATATTTACGGGTTAACGACCACAATCAACGGTCCGATCTTGACCGGTTCATCCATCATTCTCCATTCCCGGTTCGATATTAACGAAATTATGCAATCCATCAACAAATATAAACCCAACCTCTTTATGGGCGTGCCAGCCATGTACGCGGCCATTGCCATGCGTGACAGCCAGGGTTACGACCTCAGTTCGATTCGGGCCTGCGTCAGTGGTTCTTCCCCGCTCCCGCCGGCCGTCCAGGAACGGTTTGAACAAGTAACTGGCGGCAAACTGGTGGAAGGTTACGGGCTCTCCGAGTGTTCACCCATTGTCACCGTTACTCCGATTTACGGAACGGTTAAACCGGGCAGCATCGGTATTCCGATTGCCGATACGAAAATCAAGATTGTCGACCCGACCACCGGCGAAGAGATCACCACAAGCGGCGAGATCGGCGAACTACTGGTGCAAGGCCCCCAAGTGATGCAGGGCTATTGGAATAATCCGGAAGAAACCGAGTTGGTTTTGGTCGATGGTTGGTTACGCACCGGAGATTTGGTCTATATGGATGACGACGGTTATATCTTTATCGCTGACCGGTTGAAAGATATGATTATCATGGGTGGCGAAAAAATTTACCCCCGGGAGCTCGAGGATTTTCTCTACACCCATCCGGCCGTCAAAGAAGTGGCGGTCACCGGAATCCCCCACCCGCTCCGGGGCGAAGTCCCGAAAGCCTTTGTTGTTTTAAAGGAAGGCGTTGAGACCACGGAAAAAGAACTAAGGCATTATTGTCTCGACCACCTCTCCCGGTTTAAAGTCCCCAAGATTCAGATTATCGATGCTTTACCCCGGAACGCCGTCGGTAAAGTCTTACGCCGGCTTCTCCGGGAAAACCAGGAATAAAGCTCAACCTACCACGGGCTCCGTCGATGACGGGGCCCAATTTTTTCGCCCAATGTGCGCAAAGGGAATTGAATTGAAGAAGCACCCAGTTTATATATGGAATTTCCTGCAAAGGGGTATAACGCAAAAAGCTTTAAACATGGAAAAAACGGAAACTTTAGAGGTAAACCGGGAATAATATGTTGTCGTTCGCCGCTTTTCCGGGTTGCTGCCCCTTTTTTTCTTCTCGCGATCACCAATTTCCGCCTCCACCCCAAAAAGAGGAAATTACGTAACTAATCGGGAGATTCCTACCATCTTATGGAAAGGAGTTCCTTCCACGAACACGAATAGTTTTATGACTGAGAGCATAAACGGGGTGATAAAATATGGCAGTCGAAATCCGAAAGGGTCTTTTTTATTCTCCACTCCTCATTAACGAACGAGGTGTCAACAAATTAGAGAAACTTTACCAAGCAGGTGTGCGTTCCCTCAGCCAAAAACTTTCCTCTCTCTTCCCGCACCCGATTGAAATGGAACTGACCGGTTTCTTCTTTCTTCCTTTTTCCTGGTTAGTCCAGAACCTGGAACATGTCCCCACCGCAGAGATGGGGTTCCATTCCCGTGTCACCGGTGACCTCAAAGGTGAATTATATCTATGTTTCTCCCGTGAAACGGCAATGGAACTGATCAGTATGGAAATGAAAAAACAACGGACCATCCGGAAGTTTTTCCTTTCAAAAGTTGATGAATCCTTTTTAAGTGAAATCACCAACATCCTCATCAATACCTTCTGGCATTCTCTCCACCAGGAACTACCGACCCGATGGTGGTTGACCCCGCCCTGCCCCATTCATAATGTTTTAAAATCAATCCAATTGGCCAGTAAAATCTATTCCTTTGACCGCCGGGTCTTAATGGCGGAGATCACCGCCTATAATCCCGAGTTTAAGATGGAATTAATCTTTATTCCGGTCGGAGAAAGCCTCAATCTATTCTTGTCCCGCCTTGAAGAACTTTTATCTTCCGCCGATCAGAATTAAGCAATTCTCCCTGATCCATAAATTCTTGCGGAGAGGAGCATAATAGAGATAAGGAAATGGGGAGGAACAATGAGCGTTAAAAGAAAAAATTTGCATGTAAGAATCGAAGAAGACACCTATGAAAAGCTTCGTCATTTAACCTTTTATGAACGGTCAAGTATTTCAGAGGTGGTCCGTCGTTTGATCACTGAATATTTGGAAGAAAAAGCCATCGACGAACCGGACTTTGTGGTGCCACCACGGCTTTAGCAAAATAAAAACCCGCCAAATGGCGGGGTTAGTTCCAAAGAATCGGCCGGTATTATTCGGGTTGGGGAGCTCCTACCGGACAAACATCGGCGCAGGCGCCACAATCAATACATTTTTCGGCATCAATCTCGTATTTATCTGCGCCCTCACTGATCGCCTCTACCGGACACTCAGGAGCACAGGCCCCACAACTAATGCATTCATCGTTAATTTTGTAAGCCATCTCGACACCTCCTTTATTATCTATCCCACCACTCCAACACAGAGAACGGATCGGCTTTTGCCGAACGGTGGAGGGTGATGATCCCAAACAAAATAAATATATTCGCGTTGAAAAGAAAACCCCCTTCTTTTTTTGAAGATTATTTACTAGATCTTTATTCCAGAGGCGAAAGCGGGTGTAACTCATCAAAGGTTCAACCAACAGAAAAAGCCTTGGTAAAGTAAGTCAACGCAAAGAGCTTTGGTAAAAGTTGTGCTTGACTTTTTCCCTCAATTATCATAAAATAAAAAATGCTAAGCGGGCGTGGCTCAGTGGTAGAGCATCGGCTTCCCAAGCCGAGGATCGCGGGTTCGAATCCCGTCGCCCGCTCCATTTACTCTCATGCTGGCGTAGCTCAATCGGCAGAGCAGCGGTATCGTAAACCGCAGGTTGTCCGTTCAATTCGGATCGCCAGCTCCAGCTAAAAAAGAAATCCGGATACTCCGGATTTTTCTTTTGCCCGTAATTGGTCCTCTTCTTTTTCAACAATCACTCCCGCCTGGATTTTTAATTCTAGTTCTTTTCCCTAGATAAAATAACCAACAAGACTTTTTTTCGTTATCAAAATTATTTATAAGCCGTACACCTTCTTTTCGTCGTGTAAAAACTCAGTTCGATCTGTAAAGGACCCGGAAGTAAACCGGGTCCTTTCCTTGCCGAAAGTTAAATGATTAAATCAATAAGGCCTAATATTTCTTGCCATTGTTGATCCCTAAAACCAACAGGATCAGGATTAAGAAAATTAAGAACGGCGCAAACCCTCCGCCGCCAACGGCATCAACACTACCCATTCTCCGCCACCTCCCTTTCTACAGCACTACCACATAATATTGCGCCGTAGTGTGGTCCGTGTCGGGCTGAGAGAACTTTCCGGTCTTCCCCGACCCTCCCAGGGTGGGAACCCCCCCCGCGCGACTCTTCGTCAAGAAGGCGAAAGCCCCCGATAAAAACGGCGGATGGAGGAAGAATAGGATCAGCGCCCTTATTTTTTACCGCAAAAGGGGAATCATCCTTGCCACCTAACCACAAGGAAAAAAGGCTCAATTCCTATTTCCAAACCATCGCCCCCCATTACGATCTCGTCAACAACCTGGTAAGTTTTGGCCTCCATCATTATTGGCGACGGTTTGCGGTGGAAAAAGCTCACCTCCATCCTGGTGCGAAGGTATTAGATGTCTGTTGCGGTACCGGCCAAATTACCCGCGCTTTAGCCCAAAAAGTAGGACCCCAGGGCTTTGTGGTCGGGCTTGATCTCTCCCCGTCGATGCTGAAGATCGCCGCCAAAAACTTAAGGGATCTTGATAACCCGCAACGAGTTCAACTCCTGGTGGGCAACGCCATGGATCTCCCTTTCCCCGATAATTCCTTCGACCGGGTTGTGATCGGCTATGGTCTACGGAATGTGGCAGATATGCGCCGGGCCCTCCATGAACTTTACCGGGTCCTGAAACCGGAAGGACGTGCCGTCTCGTTAGAACTGGGAAAACCCCGTCACCGCCTTTTAAATAAGCTTTATGCTTTATATTCAGCGATCTTCCCCCCTTTAGTGGGTCTCCTGATCACCGGAGAACAAGAGCCTTACCGCTATTTACACCGTTCGGTCCAGGCTTACCCCAACCCCGCTGAAGTCAGCGCCACCTTTGAAAAGATCGGATTTACCGCCGTTAAATGTTATGAACTAAGTTGGGGGATCGCTACTGTGCACACGGCCGAGAAACCGCCTCGCTGAACAGGCTGAGGACAACGGAAAAAGCCCGATCCCTTGTTTTCTCTAGCCGCATCTGGTTAAGATCCATGCGGTCAAATAGCCAATCAGGCAACAGACGGGGAAAGTAAAAAGCCAGGCGAGAGCCAGTTCTTTTACTATGCCCCAGTTCACCGCCGATAACCCCCGGGTCGTTCCGGCGCCCATAATTGCCGAATTAATGGTATGGGTAGTACTTAAAGGCACTCCCAAACTGGACGCAAACAGAATTGAAACCGCCGCGGCGGTCTGCGCGGCTAACCCTTGATCCGGTTCCAGTTTAACCATTTTCGTCCCGACTTTCTCAATGATCCGCCATCCCCCCACCGAAGTCCCGGCGCCCATCACCACTGAACATATGAGAATAACCCAGGGCTGAACCTGAAAAACCGGTAGCAAACCGGCTAAAACTAGACTTAGCGTAAAGATCCCGATAAACTTCTGTCCATCGTTACTGCCATGACTAAACGCCATCCCACCGGCGGCTATGATCTGCAAACCATTAATTACCCGGTTGGCTTTATTCCGCGGCGCCCCCCCGACCAGCATCTTCAAAACCCAACCGAAGGTAAAACCACCACCAGCGCCGAAGAGCACAGAGATCACAAGGCCAAGGAGGATCTTCTTCCACCCGGCGAGTAATAACGCCGCCGGTCCGGCCGTGGCTAAACCAGCCCCGGCCAGTCCGGCAAGTAAAGCATGGCTTTCACTGGTCGGGATACCAAAGAAGGAAGCAGCCGTCGACCAAATGATAATTCCGACTAACGCCGCCCCGAGGGTAACCAGGTTAATCGCTTCCGGGCGGATAATCTCCGTCCCGATGGTTTGCGCCACCGCCCGGCCATAAAAGGCGCCGCTGATGTTCCCCAGAACCGCAAGGCATACTGCCGTTCTTGGTTTAACCGCTTTCGTCGCCACTACGGTTGCAATGGCATTTGGCGCATCGGTCCAACCGTTAACAAATTCAGCCGCTAGGATTAAAGTCACCACGAACAGCAAGGTCAAGTCGTCCATTTTCGCCTCCTTGAACCTTCTCCGGTTGCCAGTTTTATCCGAATGAGGTTGCCCTCGCGATAGCTTAGGTGGCGGCTAACCGGAAAAAGAAAGTCAACTCTAGATTATGAAACAAACACCCGGTAAATTACCGGGTGTTTGTTGACTTCCTTTATCCAGCGGCTTGACCTGCCCGCGCCTCAACGGATCCGGGCTTTAACATATTTCCATTTCCCCGAACGAAAACGCAAATAAACAATGGCCGAACGGGTATATTGGTCCATGACAAAAGCCGCCCAGGCGCCGATGAGACCCCAATGGAAGATGTGGACGAAAACATAGGCGACCACGACCCGAAAAATCCAGATCCCGGTAGCGGAAGCATAGAGGGGATACATGGTATCCCCGGCTCCCCGTAAAGCCCCGGCCAACGAGAGCTGGGTTGATTGTCCCGGGAGGGACAAGGCTAAGATCTTCAGGATGGTTCCGGCCGCCTGCGCCACTGTAGCATCAGTGGTATAGAGGCGGGTGATGGGGTGAGAAAAGAAGATAAAGAGCAAACCGTTGAAAATCCCCACCAGCAGCGCTATTTTGTGCACAACATGGGCATACCTTTCCGCTTGATCCACCTTTTCTGCCCCCAGACTTTGTCCTACCAGTGTCGTCGAGGCGACGGAAAAGGCCATACTCGGAGCAAACGAAAGACCACTGATGTTCAGACCGATCTGATGGGAGGCAAAGCTCATCGTCCCGAGACCGGAAACGGTCTTCGCAAACAGCATCAACCCGCTGTGCAGGACAAACTGTTCAAGCGCCGCCGGTAGACCAATTTGGAAGATCCGGCTCACCGTTGGCCGGTGCAGCCGATAGTCTGCTTTAACCTGGAGCCGAAGCAGAGAATGCCGGGAAAAATAGAGCACATAAAGCCCGGCCAGACAGCCGAGTAAGCGGGAAAAAGAAGTAGAAACCGCGGCGCCGGCCACTCCCCATTGGGGAAAACCCAGTTTACCGTAGATCAGAACATAATTACCGAACACATTAAACAGGTTACTACCAACGTTATAAATCATCGGAATTTTAGTCTCACCGGCGCCACGAAGGGCTGCCGTAATCCCCATATTGATAGCTTGAAACACCAACCCGGCCGCGACGATCTGAAAATAGGCAGTGGCGTCGGCAAAGATATCTGGTCCCGACCCCATAAACCGGACAACGAACGGCGCAACCAACACGCCGAAACCACTCATCAAAGTCCCCAAAACCAGCCCAATGACCAGTGTCTGCCGGGTTACTCCCCGGGCTTCTTCCACTTTGCCCGCCCCGATTTTCCAGGCCACCAACGTCGTTGTTCCGATGTTGACCGCAGCAAAGATGGCCAATAATAACATAAATGGTTGGTTCGTCAGCCCGACGGCGGTAATTGCCGCCGGACCCAGCCGCCCAACCATAACCATATCAACCATCCCAAAAAGCGTTGACATTACTAATTCAATAAAAGCCGGAATTGTGATCAAAAGAATCTCCCGCCACATCGGATGGGTCCGGGACGCCAACTTCTGTTGTAACCGGTTTGTAAAGGCCATTTGTTATTATTTCCTCCCCAGCAGCCACCGTAACGCTTTTTTATCTTATGATCTTTAATTGCCCATTACCCTTTGGTTTTCCTGCTAAACGCCCTTCGGAACTGTTAACAAACAGAAAACGCCTGTTTCCTTCTTCCATCTTCGCGCCTTTATGATAAAATAAAGCTTAATCCGGCTATTTTTATCCTTTGCTTTGATCGAGCTTAATGTACTATTTTGTCTTGGCCTTCTTTTCCGTTAAGCCAACACAAAAATTTTAATCACAATCCGATCGGAAGTGGATCAACTCATGGCCCATCCATACCTTGCCGCCATCATGACCTCTTTCATCTTTGGTTTTTCCTTCATGTTCACCAAGGAGGCTTTGGACTATGTAACACCCCAGCAATTATTGGCCTTTCGCTTTCTGACCGCCGCCCTGACGATGACCGTCCTCCGCGTGCTTGGCATCATTAAAATTAACCTCCGCCACCGGCCCATAAGAAAAATTCTCCTCTTATCCCTCTTCGAACCGGTCTTATATTTTACCTTTGAAACCACCGGGGTTAACCTGACCACCTCTTCCGAAGCGGGCTTGATGATCGCTTTGATCCCGGTCTTCGTTACCATCCTGGCTGTTTTTACGCTCAAAGAGATACCCCATCCTCTCCAGATCGTCTCGATCCTTGCCTCCGTGGCAGGGGTCGGTTTTATCGTCCTCGGAGGTGAGCGGCTTACCACGTCCGGGCATACCCTCGGCCTGCTTGCGCTGTTAAGCGCAGTCCTTGCCGCCGCCCTGTTCAATATCTTATCCCGTTGGTTATCACGGGAGTTCCGTCCGGTCGAACTGACCTATGTGATGATGTGGGTCGGCGCCCTTTTTTTTGGCGGCTCCGCCCTCCTGGAGACCCTCCAGCAACCGGATCCCCTTGGGGTCCTCGCCTTACTAAAAATCAAACCGGTTTGGTCAGCCGTTCTGTATCTAGGCATCCTCTCTTCGGTCGTGGCCTTTTTCGGCATGAATTATTATATTTCAAAATTGGGCGCTTCCCGTAGCGCCGTCTTTGTCAATCTTTCGACGATTGTCTCGGTGGCGGCCGGAATCCTTTTCCGGGGTGAACCCTTTTATTGGTACCATTTAGTCGGCGGGGTTCTAATTCTCGTTGGGGTCTGGGGAACCAATCATATCGCCCACCGCCGTTCCCGTTAGGGTTTTCGCCCGTCGGGAAGAGCATCTTCCAGCGTTTCTGCCTTTTTCTCCGCTTCCGCCCCTTGGTCAAATTTAGCCTGAATCAAACTTGCATAGTAAGCCACCAATTCCGGATACTTGCTTAGTTGGTCCCGTCCTTCACTGGTTAGCTGGTAGCTCCCCCGCGCCACCCGGTGGAACCAGCCATAAAAATTCTTCTGTAAAATCGAGGCGGTCTTGGGACCAGTCCCCAATTGCTGCAAGGCTTTGGGCGACAGCGGTCCGTACTTTTGGAGACAACAAGCAATATGGAGCGCATTTTCTTTATAAGCAGTCATAATTTTTTGACCGACACTACCCCCGGTATTATAGTTCCCGTGCCGACCGGCAATTTCCTGTTGGAGCCGGCTTTTCTTCCTCCGTGAGCCTCGCTTGCTTCGTGCTTGGTCAAAAGGACCAGGATGGAAAACCACCTCCACGCGCGGCTGGCCCGGAAGCAAAGCAACAGTGATTAACCCCAATTCCAACCGGCGAACAAGATAACACCGGTCTTTCCATTTCTTCGAATATATACTGTATTTTGGTTTTAAAATGGCAATATAGACTTGGGACGTTAAACGTTGACGTTTGGCTCCTTGTAGCAATAAATCCAGATTCAGGTTTCTTTTTAACTCAACGATAATGAGCTCGTCTTCTTTCGTCGCAGTTAAATCACAAGTTCCTACCTCACCATGGACTTCATAGCCCAACCCAGTGAAAAAATCACGGACCGGAGCAAACAACTGAGTTTCTTCGATTTTGGTGTTCTCCTTCATCGGCAACCTCCTTTCAACGACCATGAAACGGTTCAGGCGGAAAGATTACCGGTCGCAACATTAATCCCCAGTTAAAACCGGTACCTCGCTCAGTCTCACCTGCTCTGCGCTAGGCTCTACGCGGTACGCATAAAAAGAGATCCCACTTTTCGCCGCTGTCGCCATCGCCGCAGCAAACTGAGGATCGGTTTCTGCATTGGCCTGCACACGGTCTCCTCCCGGATGTTGCAGAAAAAAGAAGACAAAGGCTTGTCCACCCTCCTCTTTCACACGGACCAGTTCCAGAAGATGCTTTCGGCCCCGTTCGGTGGGGGCATCGGGAAATAAACCCCTTCTTTCCCGCACCAAAGTGACACATTTAGCCTCCAGCCAAGCGGTGGCCAATTTTTCTCCGGTCTTCAAAGTTCCCTTTTTTTGTAAAGCCAGATCAAACCGGCTATTCCCCCAGGTTTTTTCCGGATAAGCCTGGTGATAAAGGTTTAAGGGCGGGAGCTGCGGCCAATGCCGTGCCAGGATCCAGTTGGGCAAGCGGGCGTCGATAAACGCCCAACCAGCTTCGGTCTGGGCTTGCACCAAAGTATACCTGGTTTTACGACCGGAATGACCCTCGTAATTCAGGCCTACCCGATTCCCCGGGAACAACAGTTCAGAGAGGCGGCCGGAATTGGGGATATGCACTACCTCCCGTCCCTCCTCCGTCTCCACTTCCGCACCAAAACGGTGTAACCGACGATGAAAAACAGCCGGTACCAACCGGCTGTAAAATGTGTTGGGGATGATAATCATCTATAATCTCCCTTTATTCATCATTCGCACCAACCAGTACTCTATTGGCATTATGGATCATTGCCGAAATATAAGCGAATAACCTATTTACTCTCGCAGCTATAAGCCTTTTCCAGCGTTGTTAGCATCAACTGCAGACAAGCATTGACCGGCGTCGCCACTCCGTATTTTTCCCCTAAAGCCACCACCGTACTGGCGAAGATATCCACTTCGGTTTTCCGGCCGGCTTCCACATCCTGTAACATGGAGGTCTTTCCCTCCGGGGCCAAGCCGTCGAGGTTCCGTAAAATAGCGGGGATATCATCCGCGGTGAGGTTGATCCCTACTTTTTCGGCGATTTGTACCACTTCCCGACAGGCGAGGACCATTAAATCCCGGGCTTCTTTGACCTGTTGGAAGACCCCGTAGGGGGCCCTTAAGACCGCCGAAACCTGGTTGACCCCCACATTCAACATAAATTTCCCCCATTGTTCCCGCAGGATATCTGCAGGCAGCTCGTAGGGGACACCAGTCCGGTCAAAAAGTTCCTTGACCGCCTGGACTTTCGGAGAAAGAATTCCTCTTTCACGGTCGCCAAAGACAATCCGCCCAAGGGTGGAATAGCGAGTCGACCTTCCCTCCCGGGTAGCGTCGGTGGCCATCACAAAAGCGTGCAGAAGTTTCTCCGGGCCATAGAACCGGCCCAGTTCTTCTTCACTGCTGATCCCGTTTAATAAGGAAAGGATAATCGTCTTTTCGCCAACAAAAGGTCTAATCTCATTTGCCGCTTGCGCCAAGTGATACCCTTTAACGGCGATCAGGATTAAATCCGCCTTTTCCTTTGCCTCTTCCGGCGTCACTAAAGCAAACCGGTGGGTCACTCCGTTCACTTTTACCCCTTCACTTTGGTAGGAGACCCGGCGTTCTTCATCCACAATCACCTTAACTAAGCCGGGTTCGTGGGCGTTCATTTGTGCCGCGTATGCGCTGCCCACCGCCCCCAACCCGATCAGATAAACCCTTTGGATCGTGCCCATGATCTACTCCTCTCGTCCTATGTATGAACTCTTTCGGGCTTTTTGCGTTGTCCTTTAATTTTAAGAAGGCAAACACTGTAGATTGTCGTGAAATCCTTGTTTAATGGTTGCAACGCAAAAGCTTCCTTAACGTTTCCCTTTATCGTAGGGCTCACCGGCCGCCCGGGGAGCCTGGGTGGTTTTAGAGAAGAAAACTAAAACCAGCAAGGTAACGATATAGGGGAAATTTTTCAGGAGAATTCCCGGGATCTTTGCTAAAGCGGGAATCGCCTGGGATACATTGGCAATAGTGCTGGCCAAACCAAAAAAGAAGGTCGCCCCGAGAATCCCCAAGGGTTTCCATTGGCCAAAGATCAAAGCCGCCAGGGCTAAAAAGCCCAGTCCAGCCACGCTCCCATTGAACTCGCCCGCATAAGTGACCAGAATCACAGCCCCGCCCAAACCGGCACAAGCCCCCGAGATCAGGACCGCAAGATAACGCATGCGGTAAACATTAATCCCGGCGGCATCAGCCGCTTGCGGATGTTCGCCACAGGCCCGGAGACGCAACCCAAAGGGGGTTTTATACAACAAAAACCAAGAAACCAGGAGGATTGCCAGAACCACCCAGGTGGTCGCGTAAGTCTGGGTAAAAAACAACCGTCCCAGAATGGGGATTTTCGCCAAAACCGGAATGTTCCGCCGGACAAGACCGTGGACAATAAGGATATTGCCGCTTCCCGTCATATGGCGGGCTAAATAAACCGTCAGCGCCCCGGCGATCATGTTAATCGCCGTCCCACTGATCACTTGGTTCGCATTAAGCGTCACACAAGCAAAGGCATGGAGCAGTGAGAATAATGCGCCGGCGATCATGGCCAACAAAAGACCGAGCCAGATGGCAGTCCCGGGAAGGATACTTTCCAGTTGGGAGATGACAAATGCACTGGTGAAGAAGCCGACGACCATTAATCCCTCCAACCCGATATTGACTACCCCGCTTCTTTCACTATACAATCCACCTAAAGCAGTGATCAATAAGGGAACTGTATAAGCGATCGCATATGGAAAGATCTGTTCAATCAGATTCCACCACATTTAGCTCGCACCCCCCACTTTTTCCTTAATTTCCTCTTCCGCCACCAAGGGAGGTCCGGTCTTTTCCTTCTCGGCCAGGCGTTTCTGCAGGCGACCCCAGTATTTTTCAATCAGCACACTGGTCGCCGAGAAGTAGATAATCGTCGCGATGATCGAATCGGCAATCTCCGGTGGCACTTGGGTCATGGCATTCATAAAGCCCTTTCCGGAATGGAGCACACCAAAAAAGATGGCCGCCATAAATACACCCCAAGGGGAATTAGCGCCGAGGAGCGAGACCGCCACCCCGTCAAAACCCTGACTGGGTAATACACCGATCTGCATGTTGGAAGCATAGCCCACATAGAAAGCGGCGCCTCCCAAACCGGCGCAAGCCCCGGCAATCATCATGGAGAGAATAATATTCCGGTTGGACTGAATCCCCGCATACTCCGCCGCATAACGGTTAAGGCCAACCGCCTTTAATTCATAACCGAGCGTCGTCCGCTCCAGAATATAAGCAATGACAACCACCGCGATAATTGCGAGGAAAAAGCCTAGATTAATGTAGGAACCCCGAAAAAGGTCGGTTAACCACCCTACCTTTAAGGAGGCGGCTTCGGGAATCCGCCGGGATTCGGTCTCCAGGTAGGCCCCTTTAAAATAGGCGGGGATAATATAATAAACCGACCAGTAGGCAATCCAGTTCATCATGATGGTACAGACCACTTCATGGACATTGAATTTGGCCTTCAGCCATCCGGGGACCAATCCCCAGAGCGCTCCTCCCAGCGCCGAGGCGATGATGATCACCGTCAAGAGCAGCGGTTTCGGCCAATTAAGGGTTAAACCGATCACCGTCGCACACAACCCGCCGATTAGCATCTGTCCGGCGCCACCGATGTTAAAAAGCCCGGTCTTAAAGGCAAAAGCCACCGATAACCCGGTAAAAATCAAAGGAGTGGCCGTCGCTAGCGTGTTCCCAATCCGTTCAATATTCATTAAACCGCCACTAATCAGATAGATAAAACCGAGGATCGGATTATTCCCGGTCACCAGCATCAGAAGAGCGCCCGCCAGCAAACCAAGGCCAACGGCAACCAAAGCAATGGTATATTCCTTCCTCATCTCTTTCTTCACGCGGTCTCCCCCCTTTGCACGCCGGCCATCATTAGACCGATCTCCTGTTCATTAGTGGCTTGCGCCTCCACGATCCCGATCAGTTCGCCATTGTAGATGACGGCAATCCGATCGGAGAGGGTCAGGATCTCATCCAACTCCAAGGAGACGAGAAGAACCGCCTTCCCTTTATCCCGTTGCTCCACAATGCGTTTATGAATATATTCGATCGCGCCCACGTCCAAGCCGCGGGTGGGTTGGACGGCAATGAGCAAATCCGGATCAATATCGATCTCCCGCCCGACAATGGCTTTTTGCTGGTTGCCACCAGAGAGCGAACGGGCTAAAGCAAGCGAACCTTGGCCGGAACGAACGTCAAACTCCTGCATCACCCGTTCCGTATGTTTCCGGATGGTCTCTCGGTTTAATAAACCTTTTTCGGCATAGGGAGGCTCATCATAGATTTTTAGGATCATATTCTCTTCCAACGTGTAATCTAAGATTAGACCATGTTTATGCCGATCGGAGGGAATATGGGACATCCCCATCCGGATCCGTTCCCGAACCGAAAGGTTAGTGATGTCTGTTCCTTTCAGCATCACCCGGCCGTCTTCGGCCTTGCGCAGACCGGTAATGACTTCCACCAGTTCGGCTTGGCCGTTCCCTTCGACACCGGCCAGCCCCAAAATCTCCCCGGCTCGCACCTGTAACGAGAAGTTCTTCAAACCCATTACTTTCCGGTTGTTAAGGGCGGACAGGTTCTCCACCTGGAGCACCACCGCGCCCGCTTCCCGCTGGGTTTTCTCCACCGCAAACCGGATCTCCCGCCCCACCATCATCCGGGCCATCTCTTCTTCACTGGTCGATGCCACCTCAACCGTGCCGACCACCCGCCCCCGGCGAATGACGGTGCACCGGTCGGCAATGGCTTTAATTTCCTTTAGTTTATGGGTAATTAAAATGATAGATTTTCCTTCCTTAGCAAGGTTTCGCATGATCCCAATCAGATCATTGATCTCCTGGGGAGTCAACACGGAAGTAGGTTCATCAAAGATCAGCACTTCCGCATCGCGGTAGAGCATCTTCATGATCTCAACCCTTTGTTGCATACCGACAGAAATATCCTCGATTTTGGCATCGGGATCCACGTTCAAGCCATACCGCTTCGAAAGTTCCCTGATCTTTTCCGCCGCCGCCGTATGGTTAATGACTAACCCTTTGGTCATTTCCATGCCCAGCATGATATTTTCCGTAACGGTAAAATTATGAACTAGTTTAAAATGTTGATGAACCATCCCGATTCCGAGCTCATTTGCGACATTTGGGTCATTAATCTTCACTTCTTGACCGCGGACTTTTATCATTCCCGCATCCGGTTGATACAGACCGAAGAGGATACTCATTAAAGTAGATTTTCCCGCGCCATTTTCCCCAAGCAAAGCATGGATTTCGCCCGGTTTCAACTGCAATGTAATGTCATCATTAGCGACAACGCCGGGAAATTCTTTCCTGATCTTTAACATCTCGACGACATATTCCATTACATCGCTCCTTTATATTTTTTCCTCTTCTCCCATTATAATATATTTTTAAAAAAAGAAAAGAAGAGGATGGCTTCTGCCATCCTCTTCCCACTGGTAACCGGAATAAACCATCCGGCTCTTATCTAATCAGATCGCCCTGGACATCAGCGACGACAATTTCGCCGCTCTTTAGTTTAGCATAAACCTCGGCCACCTTGCTTTCGACGGCGGCGCTTAGATTCGGGTTGTTTTCCGGGATACCAACTCCGTCGTTGGTAGCGTCAAAGGTGAGTATTTGACCACCGGGGAATTTCCCTTCGGTTTCAAATTTAATCATATCGTAGGTGGCCTTTTTAATCTGTTTCATGGCGGAAGTCAAGATGATCGACTTCTCCCCATCGTAAATTCCCTCCGCATACTGGTCGACATCCACGCCAATAACCCACACTTCTTCCCCGGCTTTCATCCGGGATTTGGCCTCGTTGATCGCGCCGATTCCGACGCCACCGGCCGCGGCAAAGATCGCTTTTACCCCGCGGTCATACATCTGAGCCGCCAGCTGTTGCCCAGCCGCCACATTATCAAAAGAGCCTTGGTAAATTACATTTTCCGGTCGAATCACCATTTTGGTGCCTAAATTTTCATTCGCATACTTTACGCCTTGTTGGAATCCCCAGTTAAACTTCTGCACCGCCGGGATCTCCATCCCGCCGATGTAACCAAGTTCGCCTTCCTTCAATTGTAAAGCCGTAGCCACACCAGCCACAAAACCGGACTCATGTTCCGCAAAGAAAATCGAAACGGTGTTTTCTTTAACCACCGGCACATAATCACCAGCATGGGGGTTTCCGTCGATAATCACAAATTTAGCATCCGGATACTTGTCTTGAGCTTGGAAGATGGCTGTTTCAAACTTAAACCCGGGGCAGACAATAAATTTAAATCCAGCATCATAAAGATTGCCAATCTCCTTCATGTAGTCCGCTTCGGTGGTCCCGGCCGGTTTCAAATACTTAATTTCGAGGCCTAAATCTTCTCCGGCCTGTTTAACCCCTTCCCAGGTCCCCTGGTTAAAAGATTTGTCATCAATAGTTCCGGCATCGGTAACCATCCCGATCTTCAACCGACCCTTTTTGAGCACACCCGTTTTTTCGCCAACATTGAACAGAATCAGAGCGGCCACCACTAAGATGACCAAAACTACCAAGACTTTCTTCACCAATTTTGGTGCCTCCTTTGTTTTATTTCAGCTCACCGAACTGAAATAAGATCTTCTCATTACTATTTTAGTTAATATTAGGATAAGTTGCAAGGTTTAGATGGGCGTTTTTGGCGACTACGTTGAAATAGCTCCCGTTGTTCATCCCCTCAAGCTGCACTACCCAGCGTGAGCGACTACTTCGCGGCTACCTGCGCTAAAACCGCTAGAAGCTCTTTAATATGGTAAGGTTTACTGACGACCCCGGAGAATCCGTGTTTTTGGTAGTTGGCGATGATTGGATCCGAAGCATATCCGCTGGACACCACCGCTCTAATCTGCGGATTAAAACGGCGTAGTTCGGTGAGGACTTCCAGTCCCCCGATCCCACCGGGGATCGTTAAGTCAAGGATAACCACATCAAAGGGGTTGTTATTCTTCTCTGCTTCCTGATAAGCAGCAATAGTTTCCGCGCCGTTACGCGTGGTTACAATCTCATGGCCGAAGTTGCTCAACAGTTCAGCCACCGGTCGCGAGATCAATTCCTCATCATCCATCAAGAGAATACGCAACCCCCCTTCAAGGACCACCGGTTCCTTTTCTCTAACCACTTCGGCCAATTTCATGGTGTTGGCCGGTAAATATAGATAAAAAGTGGAACCGACATTCTTCTCCGATTCCACTTCAATCACTCCGTCATGCTGATGAATAATGGAAATAGCCGTGGCCAACCCTAACCCGTTCCCATTCGCCTTAGTGGTGAAAAAGGGGTCAAAAATCTTATCCATAATCGCCTGTTCAATCCCCGTTCCCTGATCGGCCACCGTCACTTTCACGTACTTCCCCGGCTTCAGTCTTTCTTTGGTCTTCACCTCCACATTTTCCCCACTGATCCTAATAACCCCACCCTGATGCATCGCCTGCTGGGCATTGAGAACCAAATTATGGAATACCTGGCTAATCTGGCCCACATCGATCGAGACCGGCCAAAGATCGGCTGGCATCTGATACTCCGCCTTTATGTTGGAGCCACGCAGAACGAAATCGGTCGTCTCCCGGATTAAACCGGACAGGACCGCGTTTTTGCGCACCGGCGCCCCACCTTTGGCGAAAGTCAACAACTGCTTCGTTAAGTTACTGGCCTGATGAGAAATCTCTACGGTCTCGGCTAAAGTAGGTAATATATTGATTTGCTTTTCATACTGAATACTTGCTAATTGCAAGTTGGAAATGATCGCCGCTAAAACATTATTAAAGTCATGAGCGATCCCCGCCGCTAAAACACCCAATGATTCTAATTTCGCCGCCTTCAAAAGCTCCCTTTCGGCTCGGCGTTTTTCTGAAATATCCTGAAAAACGGTGACCATCCCGATCTCCTTCCCGTTCGGCAGTTTCACCGGAGAATGTTCTAAGGTGATCGGGATTTTTCGCTGATCACCGGTGACCAGTACCGGATCGGTATAGGCTGACCCGGGGGTAAAGCTTGAGTACTTTTCCCCGGTTTTCCCATTGTAAACTGTCAGCAGGTTGCTCAAAAGTTGCTTACTGGTTCTTTCTTCCGTACATCCAATCAACTCCCGCGCCGTGGGGTTAATCAGCACTACCCGACCGCTCCGGTCGGTAGTGATGACACCTTCATTCAATGAGTTCAGGGTGATCTTCAATAACTCCCGTTCCGAAGCGATATTCTCTTCCTCGATCCGTTTGCGTTCCGTGATATCCACATTGATCCCGATCAGTTCGGTAGTATGTTCGCCTTCCCGCATGGCCAGTCCTTTCGTGAGAAACCAGTATTCTTTTCCTCCCCAGAACATCCGGTATTCGGTTTCAAAATTCCGGCCGCTGGCGATGGCTTGCGCGAACAACTCTGTAACCCGGGGGCGGTCCTCGGGATGAATAGCCGCCAAACATTGGTCCTGATCTAAAGAGGCCGACTCGCCCCGCTTTTTTTCAACCAAATAGGTGACCCGGCCGGACGCCAAATTCCACGTCCAACTACAGACCCCGGTCGTTGATAAAACCAAGCGAAAACGTTCTTCGTTCTTTCGTAATTTCCGTACCAGCAGGAGATTTTCATAGACTAAGGCCACTTGTTTACTGAGGGCCATGATCATTTCTCCTTCTTCTTCTGTGAAAAAAGGAGCATTAACCCGATCGCGTAGTGCTAGCCAGCCGTAGATTTCTCCAGGTGAGGCCACCGGAACAACCAACAAAGAAGATTCCGCGCCAAGCATCGGTTCGGGTTGGCCGGGAAGGGCAGTAGATGTTGCAGGCCAGCGGAAAAGGATTCCTTCTTCCATTACCTGGCGGCAAACATCTACCGGTGGAAATATTTCTTTCACCGCCTCGCTGTTCTGTAATTCCGGATCAGTCCAGTAGTGCCGGGTCTCATCTTCCTCCATCACCAGCAGTACGGAACGGCAGTTTAGAAATTCTCTGGTTCCCCGGCAAAAGTTTCTTAATAAAGCATCCGGATCACGCTGCGAAACCAGATTGACACTGAGATCCATTAAGACGGCAAGGCGTAATCCCGTTGCTTGACTGCACAACTTATCCGCCGGCGGCGGGGGATCCTTTTCCGCAGAAGCCGGTAGCAAGGGAGTCTGAGTTTCCCCGCAACTTAGCACCTCATTGATGGCCTCCAGAAGAAGGGAAGGTTCAGAAGGTTTCGGGAGCACGCGATAAGATTCATCAAGCTCATGCAGTTGAATAACTTCCGGCCACCGGTAGGTTGCCGTATAAAAGATAACCGGCGTAGAACGGAGGGTAGCTTCCTGCCGTAACCGGCGGACTAACTCCAAACCATCCATGCCCGGCATCAGAATATCGGAGATGATCAGATCCGGAACCACTTTCTTGGCATAATTTAAGGCTTGTTCCCCGTTGGCGGCCTTTAAAACAGTATGTCCCATATACCCCAGTAAGGTATCGAGCATCTGACGGCTGAGCGCATGATCTTCAATAATTAGGATTTTAGCCACAATTCTCCCCCCTCGGTTACCCTTTGTCCGTTTCGTTGCCACTGGACTATGTAAAAAGCCCGGTTAGCCTTGGACTTCAGCTGGTCTTAAACAGGCTTCCGCCCCTTGGCTCGCTTGTTCATCCGGTAAACTTTCCGGAAGCACCAGTGTAAAAGCACTACCCTTTCCATACTCACTTTCGATGAAAAGTTGCCCGCCCAGGAGCCGGGTTAGTTCTTTACTCAGCGATAATCCTAAACCAACCCCATCCCGAGAGTAGCCCCCCTCGTTCAACTGGGTAAAGCTTTCAAAAATTTTCTCCTGATCCTCCCGTTTGATCCCAATTCCGGTATCTTTCACATTAATTCGAATCCAAAAAATTTCCCCGCTGCGTTCCTGGACTAATTCCACCCACACCCTACCCTCCTCGGTAAATTTAATGCCGTTCCCAACTAAGTTAAGTAGGATTTGACTTAACGCCCGGCGGTCAGTAAAAATCAGGACTTCTTCTTCAGGTAAACTACATTCCAGTTTTAACTGTTTTCTCTCGGCCAGGGGCAAGAGGGTGGAAAGCACCTCCTTAATTAGGGTACGGCAAGAGATGGTTTCGGGGTTAAATTGGACCTTCCCCGATTGGATCCTAACCAGATCAAGAAGGTCATCAATCAGCGCCAGTAGGTGTTGGGCACTGAGTAAAATGCTTTGCAGTTGTGTTTCCTGATCCGCGGTTAATGGCCCCGGCAACTTCATCAGCAACGTGCTGGTAAAACCAATAATCGCATTCAATGGTGTGCGCAGCTCGTGACTGATATTCGCTAGAAAGCGGTCTTTAGTCCGGTTGGCCTTTTCCAGTTCCGCATTTTTCTCCTGCAGCGCTTGCTCAAAAATTTTACGTTCGGTTACATCCCGGGCGGCAGCAAAGACTCCCTGTAATTTTCCGTTCCGGTCCGCAAAGGTAGTGGCATTATAAGAAACCACTTTTTTGGTCCCGTCTTTAGCACAGGCCGTCAGTTCGTAATCGATGACTTTACCCTTTTGGAGCACCAGTCGGATCCCCTCTTCCGCCCGGGCCGCATCAGTAAAGTAATTCTTAAAATGCGTGCCGATCAGTTCATCCCGGAGAAGACCGGTCAGCTTCTCCATTTGCTGATTAACATCGGTGATATACCCCACGGGGTCGGTGGTAATTAAAGCGTCAATATTGGATTCTACCAAAGAACGGGTATAGTACTGCTGATCCCGCAATTGCTGTTCCAGGTTTTTTTGGTTGGTGATGTTCCGGACGGAAGCTAAAACTCCCGCCACTTTCCCATCGACATCAAAGGAAATCGAGATATTACAAGAAACCGGAATCTTTTGTCCATCCTTCGTCAACACCGTCAACTCACAATTTCTCAACATTCCTTCCCGCAAGGTGGTCTGGACGGCCTTGTCTGCCTCTTCCGGATGGACAAAGCACTGCTTAAAAGGGCAACTAATCAGTTCCGTCCGGGCATACCCGGTAAGCGCGGACATTTGTTTATTCAGGTCGGTTATTACCCCTAAAGGATTGGTCGTCACTAAAGCATCAATATTAGCTTCCAGTAAAGAACGGTTATAAAACTCTTTGGCCTTCAATTCTTCGGTTAACCGAATCTCGGCGGAAAGATCCTTGGCTAAAAAGAGATAACCCCGGATCTGCCCGGAAGAATTGAGCCACGGCAGTATAGTGCTTTGCGTAATAAAGACTTCACCATTGCGGCGCCGCTGATTGAAAAGGCCCTCCCATTTACCATCCCTTGAAATCGCGGCCTTAATCTCTTTTCGCTTCCCTTTTTTTACTTCTTCCGGGACAAATAACAAAGAAACATCTTGTTTGCCAACAACCTCTTCTGGTTTATAACCATAGCGTAGACGAGCCCCTTGGTTCCAAAGCCTAATTTTTCCTTCCGTGTCAGTACCAACCAAGATATATCCAGCCGAGGCTTTTAGGAGCGTGAAAAGAAAGTCATATACTTCCTGTTCTTCCCCAAACAGGGACGAATCATATAACAGTAATCCGGGTTGACGCAACCGTCTCCCCTCCTTTTTTGTCTCCTTTAAAAACTAATAAAATTCGACAAAAAAAGGCGACTCTTTCGAGTCATCCCTTAATCCCATTTTATTACGCGATCCTTGAGGAACAGGTTAAAATCGCCCAAATCAGATCTCCTTTCTTCCAGGGTTAGTGGCCTGATCTTCCTTCCGAAAAAACTTCCGTGTTAAGATTAATTTTATTCATCACATAATTTCGCTTTAAAAAAGGTTTTCCCTTCTTCCCGTTCTAATTTCCGCTAATTCTTCCTTGACCTTCCTTCTATAATAATGTAAGATTACCCTATAATAAAAAACCATTATTACACCCGCCTTTTGTAACACAAATTCCCTTTACTAAAATCGGGTTTTCGCGTATAATTGCATATAAATACTTTAGAGGTGATTATTTATGAAAAAAGGCATTGGTTTCATGCTGGCCTTGCTGTTGGTGTTTCTTTTAATCGTCTCCGGGAACGCTGCCCCGAAAAAGGATACCTCCTGGGAAGAAATTGCGAAGAGAGGCTATTTTGTATTAGGCCTTGATGACAGTTTTCCACCGATGGGATTCCGGGATGACAAGGGTCAAATTGTCGGTTTTGACATTGATGTGGCAAAAGCTGTTTGTCAGCGCCTGGGAATTGAATTAAAACTGCAACCGATCAACTGGGATGCCAAAGAACAAGAACTGAACACAAAAAATATTGATTGTATTTGGAACGGTTTAACCATTACTCCCGAACGCAAGAAAAATGTGCTCTTTACCAAACCATACATGGATAATCGGCAGGTCATCGTTGTCCGCGCCGATTCGGGTCTCGCTTCCCTTTCCGCTTTGGCCGGAAAAACCTTGGGTCTGCAGGCTGGCTCCAGCGCGAAAGATGCCTTAAATAACGTTCCCGACTTTGAAGCCTCCTTAGCGAATGTCATCGAATTTGACGAAAACATGACCGCCCTGATGGATTTGGAATTAGGTGGTTTGGATGCGGTCCTGATGGATGAGATCGTGGCGCGTTATTACATTCAACAAAGGAACAAGAATTTTATGGTGTTAGATGAGGCTTTAGCCAGTGAAGAATATGGGATCGGTTTTCGCAAAAACGATCAGGCCTTAATGGAAAAATTCCAGAATACCCTTATCGCCATGGCTGAAGACGGCACGTTGGCCGCCATCTCCAAAGCATGGTTTGGCGAAGACATCACCGTGATTAACCGATAAAATATCACAAAACGTGACAAGCACCCTATCATTACTAACAAAAGGGTTATGGGTTCTGATTGACAGAACTTCATAACCCTTTTCCCTAATCTTCGCCGAATTTCCCCTCAGAAAACATTTTCAAGCGCCTTCCGGTGGCGACCCCCGAACTTTTTGCCGAACCGAAACCATCTTTTAAGAGGATTCCGGATGCATGCTGCGAATACATTCATAATGACCAAAAAAACAGCAAACTAATAAAAGGGGTTATATTATGTTTATCTTTGAATACTTTGCACCGCTTCTGAAGCAAGTGATTTTGCTGGGCACCGGAGCCTTAACCACCCTGCGGATCTTCTTCTTGACCCTTCTTTTTTCGCTCCCTTTGGGTTTATTGATTGCCCTGGCCCGCATGGCGCCACAGAAATGGTTGAGTGCACCAGTTAAACTCTTTATTCTGATCATGCGCGGAACCCCTTTAATTTTACAACTGATCTTTTTTTACTTTGCTCCCTCCGCTATTTTACCGGAAGGGTTGAGATTCACCCTACCCCGTTTCTCCGCAGCCGTACTCGCTTTTTCCCTTAATTATGCCGCCTATTTCGCCGAGATTTACCGCGGTGGGATTGAATCAATTCCACAAGGGCAGTACGAAGCCGCCGCTGTTCTCGGTTTTACGAAAAGCCAGACTTTCTTCCGGATCATCCTCCCCCAGGTGATTAAACGGATTTTGCCCCCCGTCAGCAATGAAGTAATCACCCTCGTCAAAGACAGTGCTTTGATCACGGTGCTTGGCATCTCCGAGCTTTTCCGGGTCGCCAGAAATGAAGCCAACCGCCTCTTTTCTACTTCCCCGCTCTTTATTGCCGGTCTTTTTTATCTCTTTATGAACTGGATCGTGACCAAACTTTTTGATGCGGCCGAGAAGAAACTGAGTTATTATAGGTAAAGGAATTGAATAGGCTACCAAAACTCGCCAAGACAGAATTATTCAATTCCGGAAAAAGAGGAGCTGAGCACAATGGAAATTCTTAAGGTGGAAAACTTATATAAAAGTTTTGTCGGCGCCGAAGACGTGGTAACCGGGGTCTCCTTTCAGATTAACGAAGGAGAGGTCGTTGCCCTCATCGGACCTTCCGGTTCGGGAAAAAGCACCCTCCTGCGTTGCCTTACTCTCCTGGAAAAGATCGACCACGGCTCCATCTTCGTCGCGGGCGAGCCCATGGTGACCACTTCGCCCTCGGGCCGGGTTACCTATGCTCCTGACGCCGAGTTAAGAAAGATTCGCTTACGCCTGGGAATGGTCTTCCAGAATTTCAACCTTTTTCCCCACTTCTCCGTGCTCCGGAACATTACGGAAGCACCGATCCGGGTGGCGCAAATGGCGCCCGCCGAAGCGGAAACCATCGCCCGCCAGTTGTTGGCGAAAATTGGACTGACCGATAAAGCCGATGCTTACCCCTATCAACTTTCCGGCGGTCAATGTCAGCGCGTGGCAATCGCCCGGGCTTTAGCGATGAAACCCGATATCCTTTTCTTTGACGAACCCACCTCCGCTCTTGATCCGGAGTTAACCGGTGAAGTGCTCAAAGTAATCCGGAATTTAGCCGCAGAGCAGATGACGATGATGGTGGTCACCCACGAGATGGCTTTTGCCCGTGAAGTGGCCGACCGGGTCCTCTTTATGGATAAAGGCCAAATTGTGGAAGAAGGGAGTCCTGAAACGCTCTTTGGCACACCAGCCAATGAACGGACCAGAACCTTCCTGGGTAATTACAATTTGAACTCCGGTTCATAGTTCCTTCTTTCTGATCAATCTCCTTGCTTCCACCGCCTATGGCTTAGTGCTAGGTTTGGTGCTCCGTTTTCTTTTACGAAAAACAGCCGCTGCCAAGGAATAGCAGCGACTACTTTATCTCCAATCAGGTGTTGCCTTTTTATGTCAACATGGCCAGCAGCTCTGGGACCGTGTGCGCAAAGTAGGTCGGACCCGCTGCTTCAAGCTCGGCCCGCTCACCGTAACCAAAAGTGACCGCAATCGCGGCGATCCCGTTGGCCCGGGCCCCTTCAATATCAAACTTCCGGTCCCCCACCATCACCGTCTTTTCTTTTTCCGGCGGGAGCAAAGCAAGGGCGGCGGCGATTACTTCAGCCTTATTGGTCCGTCGTCCGTCCAGGTAACTACCGATCACCAATTTGTCGGCAAAGTAGCGGTCAATCTGGAAATGGGCGAGAACTTGCCGCGCGAAGGCGGTCGGTTTCGAAGTGGCCAAGACCAGCTTCTTCCCTCGTTCATCCAAGGTCTTTAGTAACTGGGGAATACCAGGGTAAACCTGGTTTTCAATGATCCCACTGGTCCGGTAATATTCCCGGTAGTACTCCACTGCTTCTCTGGCTTGTTCCTCGGTAAACCCGTAATACTCCATAAAAGAATCAATGAGCGGCGGACCAATAAACCGGCGCAGAAATTCGGGGTCGCCATCGAGCCCGTATTGGTGTAATGCATAACGCACTGAATTGATAATCCCGACGCCCGGATCGGTTAGTGTTCCGTCTAAATCAAAAAGGATGTATTGATATGACACCTTAATCACTCCATGTTCTAATCTGCCCTGGCGCCTCCCTCGTTCACCCCAGGATCGCCGATCTCGACTTGTCTCCCCGCTATCATCTCCCAAACGAAAGATCATAACTCCAGACCACCATAACCGATTATTACTTCGCTTTTCTCCCTCCCATTCCTTTTCTCTTCCTGACCGCTTTTCCGGAGAGATCTTAAAAAGGCCGTCACCTAAACAAGTGACGACCTTTTCTCCGTTTTATCCGCGTTCGAATCCTCCACTAAACAGGATCCGTCTTTTTATAAGTTAGGCTTTCAAAGCACCAGCCAAAGTTCCCTGAATAATCCAACGATGGCCAATAATGTACAAGATAAGGGTCGGAGCCGAAGCGATGATCAGTGCCGCAGAATATCTTGGCATCCGATCAACTCCATAGGCATTAAGGAATTGGGCGACCCGCAATTGCATGGTGAAGAGCTTCTGATTATTCAGCAAAATTAGACCGAGCAAATAATCGTTCCAAGAGCCCATGAAAACCATTAAAATCGCTAATACCGTAGCCGGTCGCGCTAAGGGGAGCATTACCCGGAAGAAAGTAGCAAAATGGCCAGCACCATCAATCCGGGCCGCCTCCGCCAATTCTCCAGGGAGACTCGTGAAAAAGGAACGATAAATGATGGTCCAAAAGGGGATTCCAAAAGCGGTCATCGGTAAAAACAAGCTAGGCAGGGTGTCACTGATCCCAAGACTCCCAACCAACTGATACAGGGGAATCAGACACATCTGCACCGGCACAAAATAACCGGCCATTACCAGATAGAAAACGACCTCCGTAACCCGATTCCGGTAACGGGCGAAAATATAACCCGCCATGGCAGCTGAAGGCACCGTACAAGCGACCGCGCCCAGACAAACATAGAGCGTATTAAGGAGACCCCTCCCGATATCAATGGCCACCCAGGCTTCCTTAAAATTATCCCAGTGAATTTGTTTCGGTAAAGTCCAGGGATTATAAGCAAATTCCAATTGGGTTTTAAAGACAGAAAACCAGGGGATCAGCAACGGGAAAACAACCGCGCAAGCCAAGATGATCAGGATAAAGGTGATTATTATGGAAGGAAGTTTGGCCCCAAACCCGGGCCGACCAATACTATGCCGAACAACTGTAGATTGCGCTTTCACACGAATTCACCCTTCCTTTTTTGCATGGTAAAGAGCGTCACGGCAAAGAAGAGCGAGAGCAGGAAGATGACCACACCAATCGCCGCGGCCCGGCCATACTGCCAATTGACAAATCCTTGTTGATACAGGTGGATAACAAGGGTGGTCGTGGCGTATCCTGGTCCCCCGTTGGTCAACAAGTAGGGAAGATCGAAAAATTTCAAACTGCCGACGATACTCGTCACCGCAATAATCAGTATCGGGTAAGAAACCATGGGTAAAGCAATATGGCGGGCATACTGCCAACGGTTGGCGCCGTCCAACATGGAGGCTTCCTTAATTTCTACCGGTATCTGTTCGATATTAGCCATTAAGTAAACAATGTTAAATCCGGTATAAGCCCATGTCGCCACGGCAAAAATCGACCAAAAGGCCAGCTTGACATCGCCTAAAAAGTCAATATTCGCCAGCCACTGCCAATTTAGGGTCTCAGATAAAGTGGCCACCACACCGTAACGAGGAGCAAAAATCAACCGTCCAAGCATTGCCGTAATCGCCGACGGCATAACGCTAGCCAGATAATAAACTACCCGTAAGGGGCCAGTAATCCGGTTGCGGTAGGTAATTAGCGAAAAGGCGATAAAGAAAGCCAGGGGAATTTGGATTACCACACTCCAAAAGGCCAAACGTAATACATTGAACAAAGCAGTTATAAACTTTTGATCAGCCAGTAAACGGCTGTAGTTTTGCAAACCGATATATGCAGGTTGCCCTAAACCGGTATACCGCATTAAGGAAAGGCGGAAAGTTTCCTCAATCGGATAAAACATAAAGACTAAGAGGAAAGCCGCTGCCGGGAGAAGAAAGAGCACCTGGAAAATGATGCTGCTCACGTCCCGCTTTTTTTTCTTTTCTTGTTGAGCGCCCATTTTCATAGGGGAAAGATTATTGATCATGCCCAGCCACCTCCATTTTTCATCAGCATTTTAGGAATTGCATAATTATTTGACAACACCGAAGGCCTTTGCATGTTGGTTAGATCAATCCACCCGGCTTCATTTTTAACACATCTGATCCACAAGGCAGCCGGCACTAAAGACAAAATAATGATTGGCTAGGAATTAGAGAAAACTACCCTTTGGTAACTTCGTAAGGCCACCTTACTATGGAAAGTAACCCCAAATACTTAAGATGCTTAATTTCTGGGTTTGGGAGACCACCCATATTCTTAAATCTTTCCAGAAACTGCAGGCCCCCAAAAGGAAAAAGGCAGGGGCGGATGTTTCGACGCCCCCGCCGGCTCAATCAGTCATCCTTGAATTAGGCTTGTTACTAGCTTATTTTGCTGGCCCTAAGTTCTCTTCGACCAATTCCTCAAACGCAGTCAATGCCTTCTTGACATCGGTATCCACGATGAAGAAGCTTTGGATTGTATCGTTCAAAGGTGTGGTTACCATCGGCGGTAAATCCTGATCCCACCAGAACTGGATCTCCTTCGCCTGACCGAAGACGGCAGCAGCCATTTCGGTTAAGCGGGAAGGCGCCGGAACACCAGGCACAGAACAGATCCGGCCGGGTTCTGCGGAACAAGCTTCAACACTCATGGCGTACTTCATAAACCGAACGACCGCATCTTTCTTATCCTTCGCAGCGATGGTCGCGGCAAAACCGATGTCGGTTTGTCCCATGATATCGGAGGCTTTCCCTTTTCCGCCCGGTAATTCGGGGAAGGCGGCAAAAGCGATTGGTTGATCTGTCAATGTGGGGTCGGAATACTGGGCGCACATCCAGGAACCGGTTACGTGCATCGCCGCTTTTCCAACGTACATGGATTGTTGGGCATCACCATAGGCTTCTCCTAACGGAGTGCGACCGAAGTACCCTTTCTTCACCCAATCTTGATATAATTGGGCAGCTTTGACAAAGGGTTCAGTATCAAAACGACCGGCCCGGGCCTGAGCGTTATTAAACGCCTCAACCCCACCATAACGGTCAACTAGATACATATACATAGCCAAGGCAGGCCATTTATCCCGCACGCCGCAAGCGAAAGGTTGAATTCCTTTTGCCAACAGTGTATCGGCAATCTTCTCCATCTCAGCGATGGTCTTCGGCGGAGTTAGACCGTTTTCTTCAAAAATTCTTTCGTTATAGAAAATACCAGCAATCGCGAAGAACGGAGCAACCCCGTAAATCTTACCCTTCCAGGTCATTGCCGACTGGGCGGCAACGCTCCCCGGAACATCTTTTAATTCTTTCGTCAAGTCCAGTAAACGACCGGCATCGGCGTATCCACCCATCACGGAACCGCCCCAGCTTTGGAAGATATCCGGGAGATCCCGTCCGGAAGCCATAACGACTTTGGTCTTATCCATCAATCCCGGATCACCAAGCGCAATATACTCCAGTTCAATATCGGGATTTTTGGCCTGGAAACCTTCGAGCAACGCCTTTATGTAGGCATGAGACGGGTCATCATCGGGTAAATCCCGTCCCCACACAGTAAGTTTTACCTTACTGGCAGCAGCGGTTGATAACAGTCCGACACAGAGAGCCAACACCAAGAGCATCGCAACAAAAAGCTTTTTGTTTTTAAACACTAAAATACCCCCTTCTTCGTTATCCAAAATCTACCTGTCTCTTGGTCGCGGATGATACGACCATCTTCCGAATGAAAATCCCTACCCTCCCTGTGACCACCTCCTTAGCATCACATTGTCAATTTCTAGCCCTGGTAATTATTGGGATTGACCCTTCACAAACGTTTGTGAAGTTAACTAAATAAAATAATGCTTTTTTTCAACGTGTTTGGGCCAAACCATTGCCGGTAAACTGTTCCTTTTGCTTATACCACATTTTGAAAATCATTTTCCGAATCTCCATTCCTCGAATGAGCTTTGATTTCCCAACCAATAATCCTTTGTTTTTTATTCTTCGCCATTCCTATTTAATATCCTTTTTTCGTTTAAGCATTTTTTGTTTTTTTTAACCCTATTTTAATTTTCCCAGTTAAAGACGGGGTTTCCCTTGACCGGTGAGCTAAAAAAAAGCGATTGGTTTAAACCCAATCGCTTTTTCAGCTTTGGTAAATATTGCATAATGCAGTGTTTAACTTAATCATTTCATCGTCCCGGTGTAAATTAGGATGGCATCCCTTAAAAACTCTGCCGCTCCCGTCCGAACCTGAGCGTCATAGTAAGCCGTAAAGCGGGGATCATCCACATACATCCGGGCCAGTCCGGCATGGGCTTTTTGATCATAGTGCTTCCAAGTAAAGTTCAACCACCGCCGATGTAAATCGGCCGTCTTCTGAGCCAAGGCACTGGCCGGGTCCCCGGTCGCCATCGCGGCTTTCAAGGTTTCCAGAACCGCCTCCCCCAACTGTTGCCACTCTTCATATTGCTCGGCCGTCATGTTTTTGAGCATTGCGTTGGCCTGATCGATGGTTTCATCACCGTATTGCGCCCGGATTTCCGCTCCGTACTTCTCCTCATTCTGTACGATCATTTTTTGTTTGAAGGCTTCAAACTTCTCTTCATCTGTCATCGTTATTTTTCCCTCCTTTGAAGCAATCGTCTTTTCCACATTGGCGATTAAAAGATCGACCTGTCGTCTTTTCGCCAGCAGCTTGGTCCGGTGCTCTTTTAAGGTCGCCAGCTCGTCAAAGGACGGTGCGGAGATGAGCTGTTTAATCTGCTTTAATTCTACGCCAAGTTCACGGTAGAAAAGGATCTGTTGCAGCCGATCTACTTCCGCCTGTCCATATAGGCGGTAGCCGGCGGCGCTGACCTGCGCGGGCTTTAAAAGATCGATCTCATCGTAATAGCGAATCGTACGCGGGCTGATTCCAGCTAACCGTGCTAATTCCCGCACCGTATAGCCCAACTTCCTCACCTCCTGATAAACTCACTATACACCTTTACGTTACGTCAAGGTCAAGAGGTTTTTAACGTCTTATTCGACCATCCGCTTTAAAGCTTGCACATCGCTAATCTTCACCGAGGCACCGTGAAAATCAATGAGTCCTTCCGCTTTCATCTTGCCCATCTCCCGGGAGAGTGAGGGCCGGGCCACATTCAAAAAATCCGCCATCTCATTGCGGTTAAAGGGTAACATGAAAGTCGTCGCACCTGCTTGCTTTGCTTGCTCCAGCAAAAAAGTGGCGATTTTCCCCCGTAGACTCTTTATGGATAGTTGCTCCACCTTTCGATTTAAGGACATGGCTTTTTC
The DNA here is from genome assembly GCA_012837715.1 of Bacillota bacterium. Taxonomy (GTDB): domain Bacteria; phylum Bacillota; class UBA4882; order UBA10575; family UBA10575; genus Capillibacterium. The sequence goes on from DUQR01000031.1 coordinate 43,588, forward strand.
CGAAACAATCCGCAGCATATTCGTGATCAACCGACGGTGGCTCGGACACTGCCGTGCACAGTTCCCTACAATTTTTTCGGGCGGTAGGAAAAAGACCTCCGTCTCCTGCTGGGCAATGACCGTCGCCGGCCATACTTTTAACCCGGAAAAGGCCGCCATCTCAGCAAAAAGATCCCCGGCGTGTATCGAGGAGATGATCACCCGGTTCCCGGCCACATTCTCCTTGGTCACAATCGCCTGTCCGACTAAAACCACTCCAACGCCTAAGAATTTTTCCCCGGCTCTCGTCACATATTCATTCTTCCGATAACGCCGGACCACCGGTTGGAGGCAGGCCAACATGATCCGAAGTTCGTCGGGCTCAATCCCGGTAAACAAGGGACAATGGGTTAATTGCTCTTTCCATTTGACAAACATTCCTGCACCCACCTTTTTGGTAACCATGGTTACCGCGCATTTGCCCTCATTTTATTACAATAAACTCAACAGCGCAAGAAGTGCGTAAAGCAATAAATACTGCTTGCTACTGCCCAGTATTTTACTGGAAATAAATTCGAGCCAAGAAGGGGGATTAAAATGAAAACCATGAGGAAAATTATTTCAATTGATGAAAAAAAGTGTAATGGTTGTGGGCTCTGTATCACGGCCTGTCACGAAGGCGCCCTGCAACTGGTCGACGGGAAGGCCAAATTAATCTCGGAATCCTACTGTGACGGTCTGGGGGATTGTCTTCCGGAATGCCCGACCGGGGCGATCACCATTGAAGAAAGGGAAGCGGACCCCTTTGACGAAGCCGCCGTTCAAGAAAACATGGCCCGGATAGCGCAGGCCAAAGCGGAAGCCAACAACCCACCGGCACTGGCGTGTGGATGTCCGGGGACAGCCGCCCGCACAATCCGGCCCCAAACCCCGACTGTTCAGGAGACCAATCACCCGCCCCAGGCCGCGCTGGCTTCCCAGCTTAGACAGTGGCCCTGTCAGCTGCAGTTGGTACCCGTAAACGCGCCCTATTTCCATGAAGCGAACCTGCTGATCGCCGCCGACTGCGCGGCTTATGCCTATGCCAACTTCCATCAAGATTACATGCGAAATAAAGTAACCTTAATCGGTTGTCCCAAACTAGATGCGACTGATTACAGCGAAAAAATCGCCGCTATTTTGGCTGCCAATCAAATTAAAAGTATTACTGTCCTCCGCATGGAAGTACCTTGCTGTAGCGGTCTGGTCCACGCCGTAAAAACTGCCCTAATGAAGAGCGGCAAACTCGTCCCCTGGCAGGTAGTGACCATTGGCACCGATGGTTCGATTGTTGAACAATAAATAGCTCAACCCGGTAAAAGTCCCAACTGATGTTAAGACTACAGAACCACTTAAGCTTTCCCGGCTAAACAGCCGAAAGCCAAAACAGTCTGAACGCAATATTAAGGAGGGTTAATCAATGAGTAACATGTTCTGTTTCCAATGTGAACAAACCGCAGGGGGAAAAGGCTGCACCAAAGTGGGTGTCTGCGGTAAACAGCCAGATGTGGCCAATCTCCAAGATGAATTGACCGGGGCCCTGGTGGGGTTAGCTCGGGCGGCAGCAGGGAAAAAAACCGACCGCCGGGCCGATGATCTAATGATGCAGGGCCTTTTTGCCACCATCACCAACGTTAATTTCGATGCCGCACGCATCGAAGAGCTTATCGCTGCGGTCCGCAGCGCAAAAGAAACCCTGGGTGGCGCCGAAGACTTCGCCCCCGGCGCGCTCTGGAACGGCGACCCTGACCTGGTTTCCTTACGTTCCCTTCTTTTGCTCGGCCTACGGGGAATGGCCGCCTACGCTTGGCACGCCGCTGTCCTCGGGAAACGGGATGAAGAAGTTACCGCCTGGTTCTACAAAGGAATGCGGGCCATTGGCGAGGAGCACTCCGTTGACGAAAGCTTGGCCCTGTTGATGGAGTTTGGCGAAATCAACTTAAAATGCATGGCTCTCCTCGATGAAGCCAATACCTCCGCCTATGGACGCCCGGTCCCGACCAAGGTCACCACCATCATCGAAAAGGGGCCTTTCATCGTGGTCTCCGGCCATGATTTCCATGACTTAAAACAACTATTGGAACAGACCGAAGGGAAAGGAATCAATATTTACACCCATGGGGAAATGTTACCAGCCCATGCTTACCCCGAACTGAAGAAGCACCCGCATTTAAAGGGGAATTTCGGCACGGCCTGGCAAAACCAGAAAAAAGAACTGGATGGGATCCCCGGAGCGGTTCTCTTTACCACCAACTGCTTGATGCCGCCGAAGGATTCCTACGCCGACCGGGTCTTTACCACGGCTGTAGTTGGGTATCCCGGCTTGGTCCATATCCCGGAAGGAGAAAATGGGCAGAAAGATTTTACCCCGGTGATCAATAAAGCCTTAGAACTCGGCGGTTGGTCGGAAGACCATAAAATGACCGGAATCAACGGTGGAACTACCCTGACGACCGGGTTTGGCCACAACACCGTGCTGGGCGTGGCCGACCAAATAATCGACGCCGTTAAAACCGGTGGGATTAACCACTTCTTCCTGGTAGGCGGTTGCGACGGGGCCCGTCCCGGCCGGAACTATTACACTGAATTTGTGAAACAAACACCCAAAGACACGGTGATTCTAACCCTTGCTTGCGGGAAATACCGCTTCAATGACTTGGATTTGGGTGAAATCGGCGGCTTACCCCGTATTCTCGATATGGGACAGTGCAATGATGCTTACTCCGCCATCCAAGTAGCAGTGGCGCTGGCTAAAGCCTTCGATTGCGACGTCAACGCACTGCCCCTGACCCTGGTCCTCTCCTGGTATGAGCAGAAGGCAGTCTGTATCCTCCTCACATTGCTGGCCCTTGGGATCAAAAACATTTATCTCGGGCCAACCTTACCCGCTTTCGTCTCGCCTAATGTCCTGCAAGTACTGGTCGATAAATTCGGGATTAAACCCATCAGCACCCCGGAAGAAGACTTGAAAGCAATCTTGGACTTGCCAACTTCTCTTCGGTAAATTCGGGAATAAACCCATCAGCGCCCCGGAGGAAGATTTAAAAGCCAGCTGAGGCAATGAGGCGCTAATCGCTAATCTCCAGCTTAACCTCGGTGCTTCTCCCCCGGTCGTCCTGGCAGATTACCCGGTGACGACCGGGTTTCGGTAGATAAAAGAGGCGTTCTCCCGGTTTGGTGTGGCCGTAAAGCTCCCCGTCGATAAACCAGTAGAGGCGCTGCACATCATTGCCGGCCGCCGCTTCAAGGCAGATTTTCTGATACTCCAGGGGAATTCCGCGGCGGATTTGATAGACATAATCCGGCGAGGGCGAACGGACCACCGGGGCGCCGCCCGGTAGGATCTTTTGCCACTCGGGCAGCAAAGGCGGGAGCTTTTCCACCGGTTGTCCATTCGCCTCAAGCCAGGCCGCGACCCGGGGCGGGTACTGCAAATAAACCTGCTCTACTGTGTCCCGGGCCGCCGAGTAGTAATGGGGCGGGAGGCGGTAACCGGTCGCCGGATCCAGCAGATAGGTCTGATGGAGCGTACACTCTACTTCGGGCGAACAATCGGTTAAATAATAATCGGTGCGTAACGGGGTACAGAACGGACCGGGTGTTTGGCCGCTCAACGCGCATACTGCTCTCTTTTTGACGGTCGCCGGTGGCGAAAACCAGGAAACGGTGGTGTTACTGTTTAAATGGTTAAAGATAGTAAAGAGGAGCGGGGCGGCCTTCTCAGCCCCGTTCAGTCCGGCCCGTCCCTCCCCGGAAAAGTTTCCGACCCACACCCCCACGGTATAGCGGGGATTATAACCAATGCTCCAGGCGTCTTTATGGCCATAAGAAGTCCCGGTCTTCCAAGCCACCTTCGGTAAGGTGGTAAACTCCCAACAGGTGGGAAGGTCGGGTCGGCGTACCTCGGTCAGGATCTCGGTAATAATATAGGCTGCTCCCGGTGAAAACAACGGAAGCGGAGGTGAATTTCCTTGTTCAAGCCTGGTTTGTACCGGGTAGATCTTTCCGCCACTGGCCAGCGCGGCATAAAGATTGCTTAACTCAAGGAGGTTAACCTCACACCCGCCGAGCACCATCGGCAAGCCGTAGTGGTTTACCGGGGTCAGCGTCGTGAACCCGGCTTTTTTTAACAGTTCGTAGAGGGTCTCACCCTCCAAAGCCGCCAGCAGATTCACCGCCGGCACATTGAGCGATCTTTGCAGCGCTTCCTGGGCAGAGACCAGGCCGGAATAGGTAGAGTCGTAATTCTGCGGGGTATAGCCGGAATACAGCACCGGAACATCTTCCACGTAATGGGCGGGGGTGATCAATCCTTTTTCTAAAGCAAGCGCATAAACGAAAGGTTTCAAGGTTGAGCCCGGCGAACGGGGGGCCAGATAACCATTGACCTGTCCCTGGTCTTGTTCATTAAAAAACGCCGCGGACCCAACCGCCGCCACCAGTTGGTGGGTGTGGTTATCAATCACCACCACCGCCCCATTGGTGATTCCTTCCGCTTTTAACTTCGCCACCTCCAGCGTGAGCAAATCTTCGAGAAAGACTTGTAAATCAGCATCAATGGTGGTATAGATACGGGCTTCCCCGGGATAACGTGAGACCAGCTCTTGACTGAAGTGGGGCGCCCGAAAGGGCCACTCCCGACGGGCGGTCGGAATCTCCTCCGCCAACGCTTCCCGGTATTCGGCTTCCGTGAGCAACCCGTGGTCAAAAAGGCGTTTTAACACCTTATCCCGGGCTTCACGCGCCCGCTCGGGGGCCAGATCCGGGCGGAACTGGGTCGGCGAGTTGGGCAGTACGGTGAGTAGTGCCGCTTCCCCGGGGCTTAACTGGGTCGGTTCCTTCCCGAAATAGAGCCAAGCCGCGGCGGCCACCCCTTCAATATTACCGCCATAGGGAGCAATGTTAAAATAGATGGTCAAGAGTTCTTCTTTGGTGAACCGGTGTTCCAGTTGGAGGGCACGAAAGAGCTCGATCAACTTGTTCCGCCAGGTTCGCGCTTTCGGCTCCATCATCCGGGCAATTTGCATCGTCAAGGTGGACCCGCCGGAGATAATCCGCCCGGAGCGCAGGTTCTGTCCCAGCGCCCGGACTAAGGCCATCGGATTAACCCCCGGGTGGTAATAAAACCAACGGTCTTCATAGAAGACCAGGTATTTCTGGAGCAGTGGCGAGACCTGCCCGAGATCGGTCCGGATCCGCCACATCCCATCGGCCGAGGTAAACGCCCGGAGCACCCTCCCCTCCCGGTCAAAGACCAAAGCCGAAGAGGGCCGTTCCAGCGCCACCCAAGGTAATGGAATCAAATAAATAGCCAGCTCAAAAAGGATCAGAAGAAGGAGGAAAACCCCCAACCCCTTTTGCAGTCGGGGGTTCATCCGCGCCCATCGGGTGTATAGTTTGCGTAGCAAGGCCTTGAGCCGGTCACCAACAAAACCGGCGCCCTTGACGCAGCTTTCCTGTATTCGTCTAGCTAATTTCATCGTACTCACCTGTTAATGTTCCAAAAGTCTTACTAGAATCCTTTACAAACCATAGCAAATCTAAATGATCATACCACCGCCGACAAGCGGCTAATCCTAATCTTGCTGTAAAGCTTGAAAACCCCAACGGCTGCTTTCAACCTTAATCGCGCACCACCCGGATGGCGCCGCTCGAGCTGAAACTGGCGATCTCGGGGGCATACATACATTCCGCTTTGATTGAAGGCAGGATAAACTCCCCGCAAGTCACCGCCCGCAGGGCGTAATAGAATTGATAGGTCCGGACCTTCGGAAAACTAAAGAAGAGGATCAAACGGTCATCCCGGACATCCATATAATCGGGGCGCATCGCTTCCTGGGTCAGCCAGGAGATGCTTTCCCTACTCTCGATCCGGGGGTTTTCCATCTCCAAACCCGCCGGGAGCAGATCAATGATCCCCACATGCTCAAGGCCAGCTTGCTCCGGCTGGATCGTAATCCGGGCAATCAGCAAATCCCCTTGGCGGATCTGGTTTAGCGCTACCGGATTGCCGTGGCGGTCAAAGAACTCCCTGGTGACCTGGATGCCGTTACTCTCCTCCGACAGATCAGTACGGGTGGAAAGGCCGCTACTTTTCAGGTAATAGTAACACTCCCCGTCCCCTTCCAGTTTCACCGTTATTTTCCCTTCCGCCAGGCGCGGATCATTTAAAACCAAATCCTGTGCCGAGTCAAACTCGGCAATCTTCTCTTTACCCAGGTACACTTCGCCCCAGTATGTCCCGTCACTCTTTTCTTGATAAAGCTTCCCTAAAGCCATCAGGGCAAAAGCATTCTCCTGGGTGGTTCCCCACCGTCCGCCCAGCGCCGCCTTGTTGAGCCGGTTCACCAACTGGTAAACGGCAGGATTATGGGGATCGACCTCCGCCAGCACACTGAGGATAATCGCATCCGCGCGCACCGTGGAGTTGAAGTACCCCCCGCTTTCCCGCGGGAAGATCTGGACCGCAAAAGAAGTGGGGAGAATTTCCCGGGCAGTCACCCGGTCACCGGTGTAGAAGTAAGCGCCGGCCAAGAGAGCCCGAACGTCGTTACTGAGTTCCGAGGCGTACCGCCGCCAGTAGGCCATCGTCGACAGGTCGGGACTACCGTTTAAACTTAGTACATAAAGGGCATAAATCTTCGCTTGCAGGCGATGAAGGGCGGTTTCCTTGCCCCGGACAGTTGCTTTTAGATATGAGATCATCCGGTTATAAACCCGGTCGGCCACCACGTACCCTGCCTTGCGCGCTTCCACCAGAAAGTGGGCGGCATAAATCGAGCTCCATTCGTTACCTCTGTTCCCCCCGGGCCAGTAAGCAAAGGAGCCGTCCCGGAGTTGCATCGCCTCGATTTTCTCGATCCCTTCCGTCACATAATAATCAGCCGTCCCCGTGAAGGTTCCCCCTTCCACCGCACTCAGCAACTGATCGAAGTAGAGCAGGGGAAATAGCTTCGAAACCGTCTGTTCCAGACAACCATGGGGGTAGGTTAAGAGGTATTCCAAACTGCCAGCCAGTTCCACCGTGGGGAAAGGTGAAAGCGCCAGGGTATAGGTGGCCGTCCCCGGCAGCCACCGGTCCTTTATGTTAAAAGTCAGCGGTTCAGTATGGGTAATTGTCCCGGAACTGATCTGATGGGTCACCGGCACCGGCGGCCGCAGTGCCAGCTCTTCTTCGAGCGCGCACAGCTCCCCATTGCCTTCCACCTCCAACCGGAAACGGAGTTTCCCCATGCCTTGGCTGGCTTTCAACTGGAAGTAAGCAACCTGTTCCTCCTCAGGCCCAAGCTCAAGCGTGACCAAGGGCTTACTCTCTAAAGTCACCGGGCCTTCGGAGCTTAAACGGAGTTTAAACTCACCGGCCTGGCCGGTTCCGTTAAAGACCGCCACCGGCACGGTGAAGCGATCCAGCGGCGCCACAAACCGGGGGAAGGTCGGAGTCATTACCAGCGGATCCCGGACAATGGTCTTCATTTCGGCCGAGCCGAAACGCTGCCCGTCAAAGGCAACCGCCATCAACCGCAGGGTCCCGTTGAACTGCGGGAGCGTGAATTTGACCATTGCTTCACCGCTGGCATCGGGAGAAACCAGCCCAGACCATAAGGACACCGGCTTCACCCGGCGGAGGGAAACCGGATTTAAGTTTTGCTTCCGCACCCCGTCTAAGAAATCCCGGTCTCCACCAGGGGTGCTCTGGGTCTTCATTCCCTCGACTTCCGGGAGGAGTAAACCATACAAATCATGGCTAGTCAAACTCAAGCGCCGTTTACCATAGAAGAAGGCAAAAGGATCGGGCGCCGCATAATCAGTGAGTTGACAGATGCCTTCATCCACCGCGGCCAAGGTCAGATAGGTCCCGGGCCCGGAATTTTTAACCTGTACTTTAATCTCCACCTCCCGGTTGGGGCGGAGTTCAGCGGGCACCGTAAGGTCAACTCCCAAGCGGGCATTGTTATTGTCCACCATTAATGGAATCGTCCCAAAGGCGCGGGCCGGAGCTTGATCCTCGAGGCCATTAACGGAACGCAAGAGATGGACCGACAGATAAGCATTGGGTTTATACTCTTCTTTCACCGGGATCGAAACCACACCGGTATTGGCTGCCAAGTCGACAACCCAATAATCATAAACCCTTTCCCGTTCGACCGTGACTAAAGCCTTCCCGGCAAAAGGCGCTTTAATCTGTAAGCGCGCTTCCTCACCCACTTGGTACCGGTCCTGTTCCAGATCTAATTCGATCTTATCCGGATCCTCCATGGCCCAGGGCGAGTACCCCCAGCCGCTGGCGTAGAAGGAATGAGAAGCCTGGGCCTCTGTCTTTGGATCGCGCAGGACAATTTGGTAACGCCCATAATCCCGCGGCGTGTACGTGAATTCCGCTTCGCCCTGCTGAGGAGTTAGTTCTTCGTTATAAACTTTCCGTCGTTCTATTTCCGATACATAACGATAGCGCCCGTCGGTGTCCTTCCGGTAGATCGAATTCCAGGTCAGATGGTATACTTCAGCCGTTAATTGCGCAGCCGGCGAGGGGTTCCCCGCGGGATCAAGGACCACATATTTCAGCGAAAATGGTTTTCCTAGTTCACAATAGTTACCGGTCAGCGCTTTCACCCCAATATAATTGGCATAGGGGTGAAAAGTCACCGCTTGGTAGTTACTGACCGCCCGGCCGCCATCTTCAATCACCGTCGCTTGAATGATCGCGTTCAGTCTGGCCGGTGGGGTTAAACCCTGTGGAAAGCGGTAGGTGAAAGTCGCTTGGCCCTCGGTATCAAGTTTGTCCTCACCCAGCTCCTCTGTTTTCGCCACAAAACTACGGTCCGGGTCGCCAAAACGGTACGAAGCATAGGCGGGAGGCTTAAAGTCGGCGGCTTCCAAACGCAGCTTGACCTCGGTTCTCCGCCCCGCTGCCGGCGGGCCGAACAAGTTAACCCCTTCAACTTTAATCTGGCATTCTTCCCCCGGTTGATAAGTATCCCGGTCGGGCGTGACAGTGACTTTGATCCGGTCCGGCATAAACTCTTCCACCTGGAAGGAGGTGCTGCCAATCACGTTCTCACCCACGATAATATGGGCCTGGTAATTCCCGGTCTGGGCGTAATCGGGGATTTCCAGTTTGAAGGCACAAGCCCCCCGGTCCGCCGTGTTCCCAACCAGCTCACGAAAGATCTGGCCGTCGGGCTGCCGAACTTCCAACTTGACCGGGAACTCCGGCGGTAGAACCGCCCCCGGTCCGCGCACCACCGCTACCAAGTTACCTTCGTCCCCGGGGCGGAAAATGTCCCGGTCTAAGTAGGCAAAAGCCTCATACCCTTCTTCCAAATAATCACGGCCGCGCACATCAAAATCGGTGGTCGTGATCTGACTACTCTTTAGATGGACAAAGGAAAAGTCATTCCCCGCTTCCGCCAGGATAATTAGGGGCTCGGCCGGATCGCCCGGCAGCTGATAACCGGTAAAGCGGGCAATCCCTTGCGCATCGGTCTCGGCTGTGGCCATAATCTGATTATTTTTACTGATCAGACTGACCTTCACCTTTGCTTTGGGCGCCAAGGTTTCCAGCGAATTGACCCAGACCAGCAGATCGTTTTTTCCCATTTTTCCGACGATCCCCAGGTCGGTAATGATCACATACTTATAATCATTACGCCAGCGGCGTTCATAATCATAGACCGCGACTTGGAAAACACCCTTAAACTCGGCGTCCATGTACTGACCAAGGTTGATCGCAGTGGTCACCACCTCGTTTTTGGCCCCGGCAATCTCCAGCTCTTCTTCCTTCACCAGCTTGCCTAGGTAGGGCAACTGCCAGCTATAAGCGTACTCGGACTGGGTGGAATCCAAGTGATTGAGAAAGGGAATCAGGTTGTTGGCGTAAATCTGATGGATCTCCAGCTGCACCCGTTCGATATTAACCGTTTCCAACCCCAAATTGAGGGCGCCTTGACTGTTCAGATACCGTCCACGGGAGGTAAAGCTGAGTCCCGGATCCAGATCCCCCAGGGTGATCATGGCCGCAAAGTCCTTGGCCAGCGGTAAACCATTAACCGCCGGTAATCCGGCATTTAGACGGAGATGATAATTCTCCCCCCCTTTAAACTGGTCACTCTTAATGAAGAGCAGATCTTTATCGGTCTCAACGGTATAATTAACCCCCGGTTTAAGCTCAATGAAACCGGCCGCCGTTTCGGCATCCACCGGCTCTGAACACTGCACAGTGATCCAGTATTTGCCGCCAGCGCCTTGTAAAGCCGCATTCAGGATCTGCAGCGGTTTTTTGGCGCCCACCGTGGTCTCGGCGCGGTAGGCAGCGGCCAGTCCCTTTTGCCCGCCGACACAGAGAAAGTCCTTGGGCAGCGTAATCGTTATTTTCTGTTCCTTCTCCTTAAAGGGAACCGCAGCACTGACCACGGTCAATTCCCGGCTGTTTCCGGTCTCTCGCACGGTGTAGGCCAGTTCAGCGTTGGTTCCCGCCAGCTGGAGTTTAAGCGCCTTCTCAAGCTCAATGGGGGAAACCGGATAATTGAAATGAAGCCTCGCTTCCAAAATTACGCCTTCCCGGTCCTCAGAGGTGATAAAAGTAGTCGTGATCTTTTCTACCCGGAAACGGGCGGTGGAAAATTCCACGGTTCTTTTTCCGGAGACCGGTTTTCCCTGCACCGAAACGAGTCCACTGTTCACCTCCGCCTGGTATGTGGTGGACGGCAATAAAGGAACTTCCGGTAAAAAACGGAGTTCCCGTTTAGTAACCCAGCGGTACTTACCTGGAATCGCCGGGGTAAATTTGACGAATTCGGTGGAGAGGGTCACCCCCACCTCTTCTTCCTTGACCATATCCTCGGAAAAGGTGAAGGTCAAGTTGGTGTGGGGTTCCACCTCTCCCGCCGGTTCCATTCCCAATAAGCGCACGTTACCACCGGCATTGAGGATCCAAAACGAACAGCAGACAATAAAGATAAACAAAATTCCGTAAACGATCGGTTTCTTGTTACCCAAGATAACCTACCCCCCGTCCAAATTCCCAAAATCCGCTTGCTTAAGGTTTTATGGTATTCCTAATTTAATATTCGGTAAATGTTACTAGTATCCTCTATATCTTGTAAAGTATGGAAACACAAGATCTTTCCATTTGGTAAACATACCCGCCACCACTTTTTTTGTAACCTTGGTTACCGCGCATTGGCCTTCATTACATTACAATTGACTTAGCAGCACAAGAAGCACAAACCGGCACCGGGGCCGAATGGTATTTCCTTCAATCTCCGCTTCGCAACGAATACGGATGGCGAAAATTTTAAGATCGTGGAGCACACCATTCGACCCTGGCCCGCAAATACAGATCAAACGCGCGAAGAGCACTATTTCTAAAATAAATACGATCTTTTGTCTTGAATCCTCTTTTTCGTTTGCAAGTCAAAAAGCTTGGTTTAACCAATTAGCACTCCGGAAGAAGACCTGAAGACCATCCTGGGTTGAGTGAACGGCAAAGCGGAGATGGGATTCATCTCCGCTTTGATTGACTATATTTTACATATTTTCCCCAAAAGAGCTTTGTCAAGAAATTTTATAGATAAGGAGGGAGATTATGAGCCGATTAACCAATTTTAAACGTCAACATCGGGAAATCAGAGAACTGATAAGCACGATCACCCCTTTACTGGATCGGGATCTACTTCTTATAGAGCCGACACAAGTCCGGTACCAACTCTCCGCCCTTTTAGGCAAACTGATGATGCATCTGGCGATGGAAGACCGGTTTCTTTATCCTCGCTTAATAAAGAGTAAGAACCGACAGATCCAAACCACCGCAAACCGATTCAGTACTGAGATGGGCGACTTGGTCAAAGTTTTTAATGACTACTCCAAAAAATGGTTGAGCTCCAGTTCGATCAGGGCAAACCCGGACGCCTTTATCGAGGATTCCCACGACACTTTTCGGGCATTATTGAACCGGGTTGACCTTGAAGATCTAGAATTATATCCCCTTGTTGAGGAGGCAGGATAAGCTTTAACCCCCCTATATTATAGAAAGAGACTGTTTATGCTTGAACCGGAAACAGTCTTTTTCTGCTAACCCTGGCTACAACTATTAGCTAATAATCTTCGTTGCATTCTCCTTCAGTTCATTAATGATCCGTACAAACTCCTTCTGCCGTTTATGGTCGAATAGACGGACAAAACTCTGCGGTTTGTCAAAGGGCGGTTTGGTCAGCTCGGCCACACTCTCCACATAACCGTTTTGGACAACGTAATCGATGACTTTATCGACAAAGGCAATTTGGTCGGCATTCAAATTCTGTTCGTTGATGAAGGCGGAAAAAGCTTCATTCGCAGCTGTCCGCTCCAGTTTAGCAATTCGCCGTACCAGGAGCCCAAAGGGGGTGTCCTTGAAACTCCGCGCGTAATCCTCTTTTGTCCCCAATTCGCCGGTGAATATCCGCTCTAACATCTTATAGTCGGTCTCCGTCAAGGGAATATTGTTTCGCAACTTGTGAATCGCAATGTTTTCTTTATTCTCTTCAATAAACTTATTAACTTTCCGCTTGTACTCTTCGAGAGAGTAGTCCAACCGGAAATCCTTGGCAACCGTCCGTTCGATTTCTTCATCCTGTAAATCAGTGTAGACCAGCACCGGGTCTCTCCCTTCGATAAACTTCATCAGCTCCCGCAGTTCCAACCGGATCGCTTCCCACCGTAAAAGATCCGGCTCCGCCCAGAATTCGTCCGCGGTTACCGCCTTCAGCACGGAAACCTTCGCTTTCACCTGCGGGATACTCGTCTGCTTCAGAAGATAAGAAGCCCGGTGGATAACATTACGCGTCAGGCCTTTCAAACTACCCGTTTCCCCTTCCAGTTGCGCCAGCATTAGCCCGTACATTAAGTTATCAAACTCCAGCGCCCGGTCGTCCTTTTCTGCCGTCGTGACCAGGTCGGCCAGATTGGTTATGAGCTCGCTCTTGTCCTGCTCGGACAGGCTGGTAAAAGCCCCTTCCCGGTTATATTTATCTACATACTTCCGCTTCATTTGCACGTCGATGCGCTCCGAGGACAACCCGGCGATCTGCCCTGTCACTTCAGCCACCAGCCGGTCGCGCCAGGCCTGGTATTCTTCGGCCGTAAAGGCCGCATCTTGCAAATGGAAAATGAGTTGAATGCGCTTGGCAAAGACCCTGGCTGTAGTCGAAACACTCGCCGCTGCTTCAATCCCATGCTTGTTTTCGCGGAAAAACTCAAAATTACCCAGGTAATCAAAGATATAAAAACACTCTTTATCTCTGCCCGGCCCGAACAAATCCGGCCTTATCCTGGTCCCCCGCCCGATCATCTGCCAGAACTTAATCTTCGAACGGACCCGTTTAAAGAAGACCAGGTTTACGATCTCCGGGACATCAATACCCGTATCCAGCATATCAACGGAGACGGCGATATACGGTTCTTTTTCCGGATCTTTAAACTGGAGGATTAAATTCTGCACATAATCGTCGTCACAGACCACCCGGCGGCAGAATGTCCCCTCGTACTCCGGGTAAAGGGTATTGAAGCGGTCGACAATATACTGGGCATGGTTCTTGTTCTGCGCGAAGATGATCGTCTTTCCCAGCCGGTTCCCGCTGGCGTCCCGCAGACCGTTGGTCATCAAGTCATTAATGACATGGTCTACTGTATCCTGGTTAAAGATGAATCGATTAATCTCCGGTGGTGGGATCTCCTCTGGCATCGTCCCGTCCTCATCCGTAAAATCCTCTTCGTATCTTTCTTGATCTTCCGGTGAAAGTTCATCATAGGTAATCCCGTGGGTCAGGAATTTGGTCTTCACCTCGATATTGCGGTACGGGACCAGAACCTGGTCTTGATAGACCGCCGTCTCATAATCATAGGCATAGGTCGGCACATCCTTCTCCACTTCAAAGAATTCATAGGTACTCCGGTGCACATCCGTCCGGGGCGTGGCGGTCAGCCCCACCAGATAAGCATCGAAATATTCGAAGATCGCCTTATACTTACGGAAGATGCTCCGGTGACTCTCGTCCACAATGATCAAGTCAAAATGGGCCGGTGTAAAGACGCGGCCACCATCCTCGTTCCGCTCGTTATTAATGGTATTCAACATGGTCGGGTAGGTCGAAAAGACCACCCGGGCGTTGCGGTCGTCTTTATTGGACAAAAGATTACAAAGGGACATCTCGGGCAACAATTTCTTAAAAGCATCCCGCGCCTGGTGGACCAGGGCTGTCCGGTCGGCCAAGAACAAGGTATTCGTCACATAACCGCCCCGCGAAAGGACATCGGTCAAACTCGCCGCCGTCCTGGTTTTCCCGATACCCGTCGCCATCACCAAAAGCGCCCGCCGGTGCCCCTTTTCAAAATGGGCGCAGACCGCCCGCACCGCCTGTTTCTGATAATAGCGATCGGTGATCCGGTCGTCGATCGGCACCGTACTCAGCTTCTTTCGGGAGGTCCGCTGGTTAACCAGCCTTTGCAGGTCATCCCGGGAAAATACGCTACTGACCCGGCGTTGGGGCCCGGTCTGGTCGTCCCAGATAAAATAGTCGTAACCATTGGTGTTAAAGATAATCGGTCGGCGACCAGTCATCTGCTCAAGGCAATCGGCGTACAACTGGGCTTGGTAGGTCCCCTGCCGCGCATCCTTAAAGGTCCGTTTGGCTTCGATTAACGCCAGCGGCAACCCGTCTTTCCCCCAAAGCACATAATCGACAAATCCCTCGCCGGAACCATGCTCCCGTGGCATCCCCACCACCGGCATTTCTTCCTCGACACAGTCCCGCCGGTCGCTCTGGGAGAAGCGCCAGCCCAGGAGTTTCAGGTCCACATCAATATATTTCTTCCTGGTCGCAAACTCCGACAGATCCTCCGGCGTGAAGGCCCTTTCCGCCTTATGCGCTTCCTTCTGGGCGGTCAGCTCCGCACTATTCTCCCGGAGTTCAGCCAGGAGCCGGGCGATCTGGCGGTCCTTTTCGTCAATAAGTTGTTCCGCATGGGCTTTGAAGCGCTCATACTCTGCAGCTAACCGCGTTTCAAGCTTCCGCGCGACCTCCAGATCGCCGGCGGTTTCCGGAATCAGCCTTTCATCAAACTTCCGCTCCTGATAATCGGCGCCGTAACAATAATCGATCCACTGCACAAACTCGAAGAGAATAGACAAAGAAAGAACGGCGTCATTCCGGGAGATCACTTTCCCCGTATGCACCGCCATGTTTCCCACTTTGATGATATACTGCAGTTTTGGCCAGGTTACCGGATCAACCGCATAGCGGAAACATTCCTCGTGGACCAAGGCCTGCAGGTTATCCCGGTACGGCAGCCGCATCGTGTGATCGGCCGAATAGACCCATTTCACCGCCAACTCAAAGGCTTTCCTGCTTCCCACCGCCGACATGGCCGGCGAAACAGGCAACACCTTCTCCGCCTCGATACAAGCCGTGGCAAAAAGACGGTAATCGGGTATACTCTTTAGAAACTCAAAATTACCGGCCATGGGATCACCTGTCTTCCGTAAAACCACACCACTAATACAGTGTTTCTTACTGGGTATTGAAAGATCCCCGCTTAAAAAAAGAAAACCCTTGATTTCGATTGCTTCTTCAAGGATTTAAATTTATATTACTGATGTTTCTAGAACCATGTATAATTTCAAGAATATAAATAAAATCCTATCGATTTTATATATAATCCTGTAGTTCATTAAGTTCAGTTCTCTTATGTTCAAGTCATTGATTTCCGGAACAACTTATCTTTCTTCTGACCTCTTCGTGAGATAAGACCTTTCCTTGCTCAATTTCAGCTAAAGATTTGTCTGTTTTCTCTTTCGCATATAGTTGGTACATTATGTCATCCCAGGTAGCACCCTCCGGCAAGTTATCAATTATGTGCCTGGCTTCATCTTTGGCTAAACTCACTTAAACTCTTCTCTTTTTTAAACTTAATAATATTATATCACTAGAGCCTGCAAAGGTATAATTCTCCCCCTCGGAATCTTAATGGATCGTACACCCATTAGTTTTGTATACATCAGTTCACGGAATACCTTCTCAGCTCTATTCAAAATACTCGCTCATCAGACTGTTGAAAAGTTGCTCACTTTCGGTAATAGCTTGTTTAACAAGGGTTTTTTGTTCTTCGATCTTGGTGACAATCTTAGTAAATTCCAATTGCAGATGTATAGGTGGTATGCAAATAGCCAGTTGTAATAATTCTTTACTCCTTATGCCCCTCACCGTGCTTCCTGACGATCTTTTTAACATTTCTTTTTGGAATTGCTCGCTTGCTAATGCATGCTCAAGATATTCAGAAGTAACTAAATCCTTCTTGGGTTGCATTACTATTATTCTTTGTCCAACTGCAAACCTTGAAAAGACTTTAGGTATTCTACAAACGTTCCCCAAAGGTGCTTCTGTAGTAAAAATTACATCATTTGCTTTAGGAATTCCCCTCGTCATTACTTTATCGTAGTTTTCCTTAGGAATAAATTCACGTGGTTCTACCGAAAAAGTGTTATTCTTAATATTTTTCGCAGTAATAAGGGGAATTCCGCTATTTGATTTTTCCGGTGTTTTCCCCCTATAATCAATAAAAGTACATATCTCGCGAAGCAATTTTTGCATTTTCTTATCATGATAATACTCCTGAAACATCTCATAAAAAACTGCCTTAATCAAATTATCAAGTTCTGCATGCTGTTTTTTATATCCGTCGATTATTTCTTGAGTTTTATCTAAGGTGTTAGCAATGTGTTTTTGAATATTGAATGGAGGAATTGGTATAACAGTTTTTTTAATTTCTTTGAGGTGCAAATTGGGTACACCAATGCCTTTTAGTGATCTATCAAATTGTCTTTTCACATATGGACTATTTATTACAGCTAATAAATACGGTGCAAATATTCCTTTCTTGGGTCTTAACAATGCTAAACTCACATAAATATCAAATATTTCATCTCTATCAACTAAAGCCGCAACACCTGTGGTTCCGTTTTTTGCTAATAGTATATCTCCCTTTTTAGGCTTTAAGCGTTTATATAGCTCATTATGTAATCCTTCTGGAATATATTTTACATTATCCCAATCAATTTTTCCGGATGTCACATTTTTGGAAGATAAAAATATATAACCTTTATCTGTATATTGAGGTGTTTGATGGGTTCCATCAGTTATTAACTCACACACTTCTTCTAACTTTACTTTATCCCACTTACCCATTCCCCAACAACCCCCTCAGCTCTTCCATCTTGTTGCTAATATCCAGGGCCAGTTGGTCCAGGCGGGCCATGATGACTTCCGGTTTGTCGTACTCTACTTTCTCGTATTCAATCTCTTTGTAACGGTTGATCGAGAGGTCATAATCGTTCGCTTTGATCTCCTCTTTGTCCACCAGGAAACTTTGTTCAGTGCGCTTCCGCGCTGCTTCTCCTTCGAGGTTATGGAACCGGTTAATAATATCGGGAATATCCCCTTCGTCGCCTAAAGCGGTCCGTTTATCATCCAAGGAATAACCGTCGGACTGCATATCATAAAACCAGACTTGATCGGTGCCCCCGGCATCCGTCTTGGTGAAGACCAAAACAGCGGTCGAGACCCCGGCGTAGGGCTTGATACCCCGCTGGGCATGGAGATAACGGCCCGGAGGTGTTGGTTGTCCACCAGTTCCTGCCGCAGAGCTTTGTGTGCTTTGGTGGTACCAAATAAAACTCCGTCCGGCACAATACAAGCAGCTTGGCCGCCCTTTCTTAACATCCGGAGGAAAAGGGCAACAAAGAGCAATTCGGTCTTTTTGGTGTTGCAGACTTTTTTCAAATTATCATGGATACTCTCGGCATCGATCGTTCCGGTGAAAGGTGGATTCGCCAAGATTATGCTAAACTTGCTCTCAATGTTGTTATCTTTAGATACGCTGTCTAAGTAACTAATCTGCGGATTGGTCACGGAATGGAGCATCAGATTCATGGCGGACAAGCGCAGCATCGTCCGGTCGGTATCAAACCCGGTAAACATCTCCCCAGTGAACCGCTCCCACTGCTCTGCCGTCATATCGCTTCCGTATTTTTCTCTGATATACTCGGCAGTAGAAACTAGAAAACCAGCAGTACCGCAGGCTGGGTCACAGATCAGATCATCGGGTGTCGGGTTGACCAGCCGCACCATCATGTCCCGGATGTGCTTTGGCGTCCGGAACTGGCCGTTCTGACCGGCTGTATTTAATTTACTGAGCATATACTCGTAAAGATCTCCCAGTGTATCTTTATCCTTAATGTCATGTTCATAGAGTTCTTCCAGCCCAGTAATTACTTTCTCCAATACCTGCGGGGTAGGCAGTAAAAAGAGCGCATCCTCCATGTACCGGGAAAAGGCGGACTCTCCATCACCGTTTAATGTTTTAATGAAAGGAAAGACTTCATCCCTGATCAGAACAAAAATCTCCCTTGCATCCTTATCCTTAAACTTGGACCAGCGCATGGCTTGTCCCTCCGGCGTCTGCGGAAAGATCTTCTTTGGCGTTTCCACTCCCAGCGCCTCAAGACTCTCGTTTTCGATCTCTTTCTCATCCAAGGCACGGATAAACATTAAGTAGGTCAATTGCTCGATCACCGTCAGCGGTTGGGTGATGCCCCCCGCCCAGATGTCAGTCCAGATTTTATCGATCTTATTCTTGATCGCACCCGTAATCATCGGTTACATCTCCTCTCGGACTTATTACGTTGATCTTTGCTTTATCAATGCCAAGACAATTATTGAACGCTTAATTTAGTTAGATACAATGCAAAATGCTTCTCCAGGGCTTAATATTAAAAATGCGCCTATTTTCAGTAATATTCTACTGTTTTCCGAAATTCTCCTGCTTTGCTATAGTTTTAGGGATATCACGAGGATCGACTTAGCTATCCAGCGCCATAATTTCACCAGTCAAGGAGCGCCTTCTTAAGGGTTATTATTCTGTTGCTTGCAGGTTATTTATGGCAAAAGCAGAATTAGTAATGGATGAAGATGGTTTTTTAAGGAGATGACGCGCGTTGAAGATTGCTGTTATACATGGACAACAACATAAAGGTAGCACCTACAATATCACCAAGCTGTTCTTGAACAAACTGGCCGGTGAAAACAGGGAAATCGTTGAATTTTTCATGCCCCGCGACACACCCCCTTCTTGTGTGGGTTGTTGCAATTGTTTCATGAAAGGGGAACTTAAGTGCCCCCATGCGGAGATTGTGCAGCCGGTGGTCAGGGCAATTGAGGAAGCGGATCTGGTGATCCTGGACTCTCCGTGCTATGTTTTGGGGATGACCGGCCAACTCAAAACCTTCCTTGACCATATGGGCTACCGTTGGATGCCGCACCGGCCTCATCCGCAAATGTTTAGGAAAATCGGGCTGGCGGTCTCGACCGCAGCCGGCGCCGGAGCGAAAAAAGTCACGAAAGAACTGCGGCGGCACTTTTTTTACTGGGGAATCCCCAAAAGTTTTAGCTATGCGAAAAATATCAGGGCTACAAATTGGGAGATGGTCCCGGCTAAAAAGAAAGCCCGGATCGAAAAAGAAGTCACCCGTTTGGCAGCGAAGATTTTAAAAAGGCAAGGGAAAGTAAAGCCGGGAATGAAAACAAAAGCAATCTTTAAATTAATGGGCTTAATGCAAAAATCTAACGATTGGAATCCGGCCGACCGGGAACACTGGGTGAAAAACGGTTGGCTTAGCGGGAAGAATCCATGGTAAAGCCCATTTATAGCCGGTACAACACAAAAGCTTGAGAAAAAAATCGGGCGGGTTTACTCCGCCCGATCTTTATTTAGTTGGCGCTCAATCATTGCCAGGTCTTCCAAGGCCATTTGCGCTTCTCTCAGAACATGGCTGGCCAATAAGGGGGAGATCAAACTTAACACCTGACAACGCTCGATTAAGGCTAATGCCGTCGCTTTAAAGTCTCTGATCTCCATGGTCGCCCCGATTACTTCACCATTAAACCGTTGCAACCTGGGAATTACGAATGGGTGCTGCAGGTTGCCAAAGCCCGGGGGCAACGGACACCCCATGATGTCCGCCGGTAAAAGATGATTTTCATAATCTCTGGGAACCAGCATGGATTGGAGATCTTCTCCTTGCAGACGCAGGGTTTCAAAACTCTTTCCGAATTGCTGTGCCTGCTTGACTAAGGGCCTTTCCGAAGGGTCCAACAGGTGAGCAATGAATCTGGCGTGATCGCCCATAATCCTGAGCCAGAAGATCTCTTCTTCCAGCGCCATTTCGGCCAGGGGAGAACTGATCCCGTTATTTAATTCCAATAATCTAGCGCGAAAACGGATCGCCTCCCGCCGGATATGGTCCATGAGCAAAGGATAGTTAAAACCGCCGATTCGGCAGGTAATTGTCCGGTTTAACACGTTGGTTTTGAAAGCGATAAACCGGTCTAAAGCAGGAATCACGTCTCGATTCAAAGCTAAAACCGCTTCCCGGTTGTTGGGCGTCTGGTCGGCTCGGGCTTTTAAAGCGGCAAAAAGCTGCTCAAATTGTCTTGCCTCATTGATCAACTGGGTCTCCCCGCAAGGCAGTCCTTCTCTGATGAACAGGGCATGTTCCGACATAATCTGGAGCCAGAACCGGTTTAATCTTAACGACTCAGTAATAAAATAGGCCTGATCCATCCTCGGTCTCACCTCCTGATTCGCATTACCTTACATTATAGTGAAGACCGAATTACGATGTGTCAGTCCACGTTGGTCAAGAACTTAAAGACTTGTGCTTGGCGACTCGCCTGGCTTTCAACTTCCATTCCTTCGTTTGTGTTGGCGCTGGCAGTCGCCGGCGGGAGCGATTATTTAATTACTATATCCGCCCGCTCTCTGATGCGTTCAGCTTTGAAGTATTGCTCTTCCATGGGGATCCATTGTGTGAGGAAGAGCTCCGCCAGTTCCGGACCGTTTCTCTTTATAATTCTCCTCATCTGTTGGTCGGCGGAGATATCGCAAAAAACCCGGCAATCCATATAGTCGCCAAAAGCCGGATGACAACTGTAGGAGCCCTCGACAATCCGCCAAGAACTGCTTTTTATCAAGCAAGCCTCGGCATAGTCCATGAGCCCACAATCGAAACGGCGATAGGAAAAGCTTCCGTGCTTTTTTAGATATGGAAGCACCTCCGCGCTAAAACGTTCGTAATGGATATTTCCACCGCTTTGCGCCAGTCTTTCTGCCGTGCGCAGCGCCGCCGGGAGGAAGAAGTCATCCATCCGGATTACTTCCGCCTTTAACACCTGAGATAAAAGGGTGGCAAGGGTGGTCTTCCCGGCCGCGGCCCGTCCATCGATGGCAATGATTTTCGGCTCCGCTGGCGCCGGAATGGCGGCCAGCTTTTGCAAAACCGGCAGCAACTGCTCATACTTCCTTTTGACAACGCGGTAGGCCGGTCGTTCCCTCAAGCGGTATGGTTTGCTGTGGTGAACGGGACGCACCCCGCCCGCAAGATAACTCTCCTGATACCTGCGCCAGGATGCGCCGGTAAAAGGGAGTAGAGCTTGATCTGCACAAGCGGCAACGATCTCGAGATACTCCCGAAAAAGGACCTCCGCCTTTTCTCTTTTTGCGGACGCCGAATGAATAAATATTTGGCATAACCATTCCGGTGGCAACTGTAAGTCCTTCCAAGCAGCCAGGTTGCATCGGCTGTATTCAGCGGAGATTGGTTCGAAGACCGTGATCTTTCGTGGCGGTGTCTGCTCAAACTCGGTTAACAGAACGGCCTGTGCTTTCGCCTGATCCGTTAAAAGATGTTCAGCCCCAAAAGCCGCTTGAAAGCATAACTTCACCGCATCCTGCGGTGTCATACTGGGGTGCAGCGCAGCCTGGTGTTTCAGGTAACTTGTAAATGCGGCGCCATTCATGCCGCCGCCGGATACCGTTCCGGGATCAGCTTTGCTTTCATCAAAGCGGCAACAATAGCCGGCACGAGGGCCAATTGGATAACGATTGCGGGCCAAGTCAGCACAAAGTAGCTTGTGGTCCAGGCGGCCAAAGAGTAGCTTCCGGCGGAGAAAAGCAAAGCCTTGGCGATCCCGGCGACGATCCGTCCGGCCAGGAGCGCCACCACCAAACTGATGTAGAGGTCGGCATAGAGTTTTTCCGTACGGACCAGCTCAAACATAAGTCCGCAGACCAGTCCGTAAGCGGCAAGCTCAACCAGCATCGACGGTAAATAGGCCAGCGGCGGCATTCCCGTAATCAGGGCGGAGAGCAAGGGACCGGCCAGTCCGCAAAGGAGTCCAAAAGACCAGCCGCAGATTAGTCCAGCCAACAGCACAGGAATGTGCATCGGGCTGAAAAGGGTGCCGGCATTCGGAATGGCGTGGAACGCCATCGGCAGCACAACACAGAGACCGATGCAGGCGGCGGTAATGATCGAACGTTTCACAGAAGACAGTTTGGACATTGGATCTCACTCCTCAACAATTAGTAATTATAACAAGGCGCCGGGCCAAATTACGGACGCAAAAAAATTTGGACCAGGCAGATTAAAGCGCATACCATTAAGGCACAATAATCACCGGCCACAAGGGGGGCTTTTTCCCGCTTGGTCCGGTTTTTGGCATTACGATAACCGCGTGCCTCCATCGCCAGAGCCAACGCATCCGCCCGCCGGAAAGCGGAGATAAAAACCGGCACGACCAGCGGGATAAAGCTGGCCGCCCGTTCCGATAGTTTCCTGCTTTCAAACCGGGCCCCCCGGGCGATCTGGGCCATTTTGATTAACTCGGTTTCCTCCATGAAAGTAGGGATAAAATGAAGGGCGATACTGATGATGAGCGCCACATCCTCGGTGGGGACGCCGATGAACTTTAAAGGTTTGATCAGACTCGCCAGCGCCGTGGTGACCTGTGTCGGCAGAGTGGTCATGGTCAGCAGGTTACCAAGGATGAGAATCAGGACCACATTGCCCACCACGCGGAAGCCTTGCTTAATCCCCGCGGGCGCGATCTGAAAGATCCCCCAGGAGGCCAGAACGTCTTCCCCACCAAAGAACAGCGTATTCATCAGGAAAATTACCAGCAAGAACCAGTACACTCCGCGAACCGGGGCAACGGCGGAGCGCAGCGGCAACCTGGAAAGCAAAACAAGCAGGGCAATCGCCACCAGCACCAGGGCGTAGCCCCAAAGCGACGCGGCGCCAATCACCGCGGCCATGAGGATGAAGAGGCAGAGAATCTTTGCTCTGGCATCAAGCCGGTGGAGAAAGGAATGGCCCGGAATATATTGACCGGTCGGCAGGCTCCTCATCCCCTACCACCCCCGGTCAGCTCTTGCTTTAAGGCGGAAAGCAGATCCGCATAGGTGACGACCCCGGAAGAAAGCGGCAATTTGACCTCGGCCAGCAGGGTGGCGATTTTTTGCGCTTTTGTTTGGCCAAAGGCTCCGTTCTTCCTTTGCTTTAGGCGGACGAAAACCTCCCTGGTCGGTCCGGAGTCAATAAGCCTGCCTTGCTCCAGCACCAGCAGATGCTTGGTATACTCCGCCAAGGCCTCCATGTTATGGGAAACCATGAGCACGGTGGTCCCGGCTTGATTTATTTCCCCAACAAACCGTAAGAAGTTCTCCCGGCCGTACGGATCAAGCCCGGCGATGGGCTCATCAAAGAGCAGGATCTCCGGTTTTCGCGCGAGCACACCGGCAATCGCCACCCGCCGTTTTTCGCCGCCGGAAAGGGCCAGTGGAGATTGACTGCGGATTTTTGCAAAGTCAAAGCCCATGGTTTCAAGGGCCCACTGGACGCGGGCTGTCACCTCCTGACGGCTCAAACCGCTATGTTTCAAACCAAAGGCCACATCCTTTTCCACCGTCGTGGCAAAAAGCTGATACTCAGGATTTTGAAAGACCACGCCCACCGTTTGCCTTAAGCTGCTCTTGTCATAGCCTTTGGCGTTGATCTCCTCGCCATTTACATAGATCTGCCCGCTGGTCGGAGCCCGCAGTCCGGCCAACAGTTGAAGCAAGGTGGTTTTGCCACAGCCGGTATGTCCCATGATCCCGACAAAGTCGCCGTCGGCGATGGAGCAAGATACATTTTTGAGAGCCTCGACCTTTTCCCCAAAGGGCTGCAGATAAGAATAGCTTAGATTTTCGATCTTAATTGCCATATCTCTTCGACAAGCTCCTCATCGGTTAGTGGACAATGTCTTAAATGGACACCCGCTTGCCGCAGGTCGTGATAGAGGCGCACCGGCAGAGGCGGAATCAGTTCCGCCTCACGCATCAGGTCAAGGTCGGACAGAATCGCTCGCGGACCGCCACAAGCCAAAACCCGGCCCTTATGCATCAAGATGACTTTGTCGGCGGCAACCGCTTCCTCCACATAATGGGTGATGGCGATGATTGTTTTTCCGGCGCCGTGCAGCTTATGCATGATCTCGACCACTTCTTGCCGGCCATTGGGGTCCAGCATGGCGGTGACCTCGTCGAAAATGATGATCTCAGGTTCCAGCGCCAACACGCCGGCCAAAGCAATGCGCTGTTTTTCTCCGCCGGAAAGCGTATTCGGCGCCCTTTTCGCATAGCCGCTCATCTCCACAAGGGCCAAGGCCGCCTGGATCCGATTGGGGATCTCGTCACGGGGCGTCTCATAGTTTTCCAGGCCGAAGGCGATCTCCTCCTCCACCACGGAGGAGACAAACTGCTGATCGGGATTTTGAAAAACCATTCCGCAGAGGCGGCGTAAATACCAAATATCCTTCTCATTTCTGGCATCAATCTGCGCCACCCTAAGCTCCCCTTGTTGCAGTTGAAGCAGGGCATTGAAGTGTTTGACCAGTGTTGATTTACCGGAGCCGTTACAGCCAAGAATCGCGACAAACTCGCCCTGTTCGATACGAATGTCAACATTTTGGAGGGCAAGGGAAGAACCGTCAAAGTCATAAGAGAAGGAAATATTATTACCCGCAATCAGCACCGTCTTCTCCTCCTTGGGCCAAACAAAAACCGCAAAGGCGATACTTCCGACAGGAAGTCAAATCACCTTCGCGGTAATCAAGTCGTAAAGATATTAACCGGTGGATCGACAGCAAGCGCTTTCTTCGGAAAGCGAGATTCCTTCATGGAATCCATCGTCTTACATTATACGGCATGATAGGACAAAAAGCAAGGTGCGGCCGGCCCTTTAGACCTGCTCGCCGGCGAGGGATTGGATCTCTTTGACTACACCTTGGATCATGGCGGAAACCGATACATCGGCCACGCCGACCACAATGTTGTCGCAGTGGCTAATGGGGATCAAGATTCTTTTCGCCGCGCTTTGCCCCACGGCCTTTGCCATCCGCGGCGTAATCTCGCCGAAAAGGGCATCGGGAATGACAATCCCAATCGGTCCCACAATAACATCGGCTTTACGGCACCCGACCACCACCGCATTCTCACCGGTGGCCCCA
Organism: Bacillota bacterium; assembly: GCA_012837715.1. GTDB lineage: Bacteria > Bacillota > UBA4882 > UBA10575 > UBA10575 > Capillibacterium. Next base: position 69,021 of record DUQR01000031.1, read on the forward strand.
TAGTCGGCCCCGGCTTTCAGCATGGCCGCAGTGGCGGTACTGTTGGCGCCAACCGCTGTGACCACCGCACTTGCAATATGTTGTTTGATCGCCGCCACAAGCTGCTTGCCAATGCCGCCGCCTTGGGCATCAATAACTAAAATGTTCATGGTAAATCCTCGTCACAGATCAGATTTAATATGCATCAAGCGTCCGCTGATTCCAGGGCTCGGGCGCATAGAGACAGGAAAAGCAATATTCTTGGACAAATGATCATTCTCTTTGCATCTCGTTTTTCCTGTTCTTACCCGTAATGATCATATGGTGCTTAATCAACTTTCAAAAACAAGACTGGTTCCCGTGGAATTTAGAAAGAAACGTTCTTCCGTCTTTTTTAAGTATTCCGTTGCCTTTTCACCTGTGCAATGGGAAATACCAAGTAATGAAAGGTTTAAGCCTTGGAGATACTGGCAAGTACGGGCTAAGCGCCGATCATCGGCTTCCACCAGATGGGTCCCGCCAATAATACAATGAATGGGTTTGCTAAAGCGAGAGCGCACCGCCTCAATGATGTTGACCAATCCCGGATGGGAACAACCAAGGAGCACCACTAAACCGGCTTTCACTTCCAAAACAATCACCACTTCATCGGTAAAGCGATCCAGTTCATAATTTTGACCATTATAAGTATAGAACCTTGTGTTCGTTTTTTCAAATTTACAGGTGCGGGGGAAATTAGTAAGCGCATAAACCCCAGGGCTGATTTCTTTCTTGTCTTCTTTAATTATGGTCGTCTGGATTCCCTTTTGGACCAAATATTCCCGGTCAAAATTATTGCCGAGATCCTCCCAGGCGCCATCATTTTTCCCATACTTGGGAGTGAAGAACCCGGTCCCCACCAATAATTCGAAACCGGAACCAAAGGTTTGCACAAAAGCTTTCAACCCACCACTATGGTCATAATGGCCGTGACTGATGATAATTTTGTCCGTCTGCGCCAAGTCGACATTGAGCAAACCGGCATTATATATAAAATTACCGCTTTGCCCCGTGTCAAACAAGATCTGCGTGCGCGGGGTCTCAATCTCAACCAAGAAGGAGAGGCCATGTTCGTTCCGGAGCGCCAAAGGCCCGCCCAAAGAATCCTCAATTAAAGTTGTGATTTTTGTTCCCAAAACAATCTTCCTCAATACTAATTATAATATAAACCTTTTCAAAGCCAAACTTTTCATAGAGATGGATCGCCCTTTCATTATCCGCAAATACAGTAAGCTCAACTCGCACAAGCATAAGCCAGTTATCGGCCAGATCGAGCAATCTTTCCATCAGAGCGGAGCCCACACCCATGTTTTGATAATCTTTATGCACCATAATCCCGATGTCGGCACTATGACGCAAACGGGGGTTGGCAAAAACGGTCAGGCCCGCCCCGGCCTTTTCCTGCCACTTGTTGGAAACTTTCCAATACAATATATTTTGAGCGCCTAAGTTAAATTATATATCCTTAGATTGAAATCCTTTTTCCGCGATACAACACCATAGGCTTTAATGGTTCCCCCTTTGCCCACCTCTCAGCTTGGAAACCGAATTATGTACGATACAGTACATCTCCTGAATTCCGGCTTCGGAAGCCACATAGTTATGGGCGTTTTCTCTATTTATGCCGATGCTATCAGCTTCTTTTGCCGCATCAATGTTAGCCCCTAAGAAGATAAATTCCCAGCCGTACTTCTCTTGCTGGTGTTTGATCAATTCTTTCACCTTTTTATAGGTAAATTCCCGGCTGGAATTTTCCTTACCATCAGTGGTGATCACAAAGATTACCTTACCCGGCCTTTCTTCCTCTTTGGTTCGTGATATCCTATAACCCACGTCCAAAATGGTCTTCCCCACCGCATCCAGCAGCGCGGTCATTCCCCGGACAAAATACTCCTTTTCTGTTAGCTTTACTGTTTCCGCCTTAACCCCGTTCCACAGAATCTCATACTGATCATCAAACAACACTACCGTAACAATGGTTTCTCCGTCCAATTGACACTGTTTTTCGAGAAATGCGTTAAAACCGCCAATGGTGTCACTTTCCAGTCCGCCCATGGAACCGCTCCGATCCAGCAAAAAGATGATCTCGGTCAAATCCTTCTTCATCGGGCTCATCCTTTCTTTTTATTCTTTTTATTCATGCTATAATGATAATTGAATTCAACCATTATTTGGTCGCTTCGCAGGCGACACTTAGGAGGTCAGCAATGCTTTCCGGAAAGTTATTATTGGAATTACAGGCTTACATCGAAAAACACCAGATACAACTGGAGTGTACCCTTTCGGCGCCACCCAAATATGTTTTAAAAGAGGCGTCCCATCTTGAACTGGAAACTTTCATTAAAAGAAGGCGGAAGCAATCCTTCCAGCAAACCCTCTTCAGCTTCATCGACCAAAAAGGGGTGTCGGATGCCGAGGTTTATAAGAAAGCCGGTCTTGACCGCCGCCATTTCTCGAAAATAAGATCCAATCCCAATTACCATCCGGGGAAGAATACCGTGATTGCGCTGGCCATCGCCCTTGAACTCAACAAAAAAGAAACCGGCCGGCTTCTAACAGTGGCCGGTTACTCCCTTTCGGAGAGTGATACCTTTGATTTGGTGATTCAGTTCTGTCTGGAGAAAAAAATATATGATCTGGATACAATCAACCAGGCGCTGGAGTATTTTAGCCTAAAACCCTTAGCCGGTGTAGCGGAATAGGTTATTCGTCCTTTACGAGGTTCCCAACCGGCCTCTCAGTCTTTTCAATTCTCCCAAGACCGCATGGTATTCTTCGTCCAAAGCTTCGGGGTCATCTTTCTTCGAAGGCATGGATATGCGCCCAATAAGCTCGGATAAACGATTTTCCAAGACAAAAATCTGTTTTTTAACTTCTTCTCGTTCATCATTCGGCGCTTGGTCTTTTTTGTTTAGGTATTCCCGATAATTACCGTTGAAGATTTTGATTTTATGCTTTTCAATCGTCATAATCTGGGTGGCGACAGCGCTGATCAACCGGCGGTCATGGGAGACAAATAATAAGGCGCCGTCATAATTCCCCAGTTCTTCCTCGATAACATCCAGTGCGTTGAGGTCCAAATAGTTCGTGGGTTCATCCAAGATTAGCAGGTTAATCTCTTTAAGCAGGATTTTGGCAAAAGAAACCTTGACCCGTTCGCCCCCACTGAGAAGCCTTACCTTCTTATAAACATCTTCTCCTTTGAACAACAACCGGGCAAGCAAGTTCCGGGCGTAAGTTTCTTGGTAAATACTTTCGGCCATCACATTCTCAAGGATGGTTAAGTTTTCGTCCAAAATACTCAAGTCCTGGCTGAAGTAGCCAATTTTCGCCCCGGGCGCAACTCTGATCCCGGCCTCTTGATTCATGATCATCTTTAGTAGAGTGCTTTTCCCGCAACCGTTCGGTCCAATCAGGGCTACTTTTGCCCCATTGGTAATGATCAAGTCCGCTTCTTCCAGGATGACCTTTGGCCCAAAGCTTTTGTTTAAATGACGGCCTTCGAGAATAACTTTACTATGCAGTTCCCTGGTGACGCCCAGATCCAGTTTAATCGCCGCTTGTTTCTTCGGTTTTTCTTTAACTTCAAGATGCCGGATCCGGGCTTCCACATTCTTTACCGCCCGCTCCAGCGTAGTTTTGGCCTTTTGTCCTCCCATCTTGTGGAGGCGGGCTTCCGAATTGCCCATTCTTTTCGGCGGGCGCTTAATCGATTTTACCTTTTGCTTTAGATCGATGGCAACCCGTTCCAGCCGTTTCTTCTCGTTGATATACTGTTCATATTCAAATTGGGCTCTTGCTCTTGCTTTGGCCTTTGCGGCGCTATACGCACTATAGTTACCCATATAGAGCTTGATTTTCCCGTGCTCGATCTCTAGGATCTTATTGCACAGTTTATCGAGCAAGTCGCGGTCATGGGCGATCAGGACCAATGCCCCCTGGTATTCCGCCAACCGTCTTTCAATAAGTTCGATGCCTTCAAGATCAATGTTGCTGGTAGGCTCATCGGCAAAGATCATTACGCTGTCACTTTCAAAGCTTTGGGCCAGTTTAAACCGGGTTTTCTCCCCGCCGCTCATCTTTTCGTCCCAGATTGTGGGCACCCCAAATTTGGAGGCCATTTCCGGGCTGATCCTTTTTTGCTCCGCCGGTTCCAACTGGGAAATGTAAGCGTGTTTACCATAGAGTTTGACCCATCCTTCATCCGGCTCCAACCGGTGGCTTAAAATATTAACCAGGGTGGTTTTCCCGGCTCCATTCGCCCCCACAATGCCAATCCGGTCTTCGGAATAAACCGTTAAATGCTCCAGATCGATAATCAACCGTTCGCCAAAATACTTTTTCAGCTTGTGACCTTCCAGTAGTAAAATAAAAAACCCCTCCTAGTTATCTGGAGAGGATAGTGTTAACCAAATAAACTGCGCTAGATTAAATCGAAAAATCTAAAAATCCCATTTCCAAACCAGTAGGAAACATGGTTTGTTTCTACTGTTCCAGGGCTACCGGCAGCAATAAGTCACTATCCACTCGCAGTTGATCAAAGACACAAGGAACTAAGTCATACCGAGATGACTTTTGCCCAAGTCGGCTCTTTGCGTTACCCCGCCACAAGAGATGGATCGCCGCTTGAAAAGAAAAACCCGGTCTATTGTGGCGTCCTCAAGTAAGTTATCAACGCAAAATGCTGACGTCCAATTTAAGATACGGAGTGAATTAGCGAATGAACATTAGCTGCTGATACCTTGCCCTTTCCAAAGTATTTGGCTTTGCCAACCCTATTATAAACGCCGCGGCGCCGGTTGTCAATTATCGACAACCCCGAAAGCAAGAAGCCCATGCCAAGGGGGGGTGGCAAACAAGCTTGGTTACGAAAGACCAAGGAAGCGGCAGAGTATCCTTGGCGAAGGGGAAATTTGAAAACGGGTCGCGCGACAGGGAGGTTATGAGCCGCAAATTGAGAAATAAAAAGTGAGCGGCGAACGGTGAGAAGGCGGTAGCCACCGTCAGCGCCTACGTTGGAAAGAACAAGTAAGGAGGTTGGTTCAATGGGGACTGAGCCCAACTTTCTTTCAACCATGCGTCAACAGTACGAATCAGCGATTAATAGCGCCCAACTTGAAGGATTTGTCTTTACCCAGGAGGATCTTGCTGTTTTTGAAAAGATAATCCGGGGCGAGATAACCGAAGCTGATTACATTGATCAGTTCAAGGAAGAGATTGAACATTGGAAAAAAGCCAAGCCGCTAATTTGCTAGCAGACATCAATGAATTACATCCTTTCCGCGAAGGAAACGGAAGAACGCAAAGGGAATTCCTGCGTGAACTAGCCCTTAATGCCGGGTATACGTTAGACTTATCAATGGTCTCAAGGAAAGAGATGCTGGATGCTTCGATCCAGGGTCATTACGGCTTGAATAGTGGCTTTGCCTACATGATCAAATGCGCGTCTTAAATTACTTGACTAAAACAGGCCTGATCCGCCAGGGGATATAAAGTGATGATTATCGTTCGCCACCCCGAAATAATGGCCGAAAGCGCCATACACCCCTCAATTCCCCAGGTCACCCTTTATTGTAAAGCCCGTCGTCCGTTGCCGGGGTGAGAGTAGTCTCCCGAGGGCACAACAGGAAGAGCCAAAACCAAACCAAGATCGGTGTAAACTTTATGAATGTGAATCCACTTTCATATGAATGTACATTCATATTGTAAATTATGCCACCCCGCCTGTCAAGAGAGAGGTGGTGTTTTTACCGAACGTTGCTTCTTTTGGACCGGGCATGTTAGAATAGACTAAACAGATGAGTTTCCTTTGATCAAAAGCCACCGCTGAACTGAAAAAGGAGTTAAAAAATGAATAATAGTATCGTCACCACTCAAGTCTTTGTTCTCTTTGTTGTAATGATCATCGGTTTCGCCGTCCGGAAAATCGGGTTTTTATCTTCATCCTCAACGCCAATTTTATCCGGGTTCTTACTAAACGTGACTTGTCCGTTAACCATCCTGACCTCCTTTCAAATGGATTACTCCCGTCCGATGCTGGCTGCCGCCGGGCAAGTATTTGCCTTCAGCCTTTTTCTTCACCTTTTTGCCTTCCTGATCGGTTTCGTGCTTTATCGACCTTATCCGGAACCTACCAGAAAAGTGCTTCGTTTTGTTACGATCTTTTCTAACTGTGGTTTTATGGGTTTTCCTCTCCTGGAGAGCCTGTACGGGAAGACCGGTGTTTTTTACGGTTCTTTTTATGTCTTTGCTTTTCATCTCTTCATCTGGACCATTGGGGTGCGTATCTTCACCGGCCAGCAAGACCGATCTTCCCTAAAGAAAGTGGTGACCAATCCCAATATTATCGCGGTCGGACTGGGGATGGTCTTTTTTCTCCTTTCCATAAAGCTCCCTGCGCCCGTCCACTCCGCTTTGGCGATGGTTGGCGCGATGAATACTCCCCTTTCCATGCTGGTGGTTGGTTCAATATTGTCGGAAATCCGGTTCAAAGAGCTGTTTTCCGGTTTTTCCCTCTATTATGGGACCTTTGCCCGACTGGTGATGATTCCCCTTTGTTCGCTCTTCATCACTAACTTATTGGGTTTTCCTCCTCTGCTCCAAGGGGTCTGTGTCTTGAGCACCGCAACCCCGGCGGCGGCGTTAACCACGGCTTTTGCGGAGGAACACAATGGCGATTCCCATTTAGCTTCCCGGCTGATCTTCCTGTCCACCGTTTTATCCATGGGTACCCTCCCTTTCTTTGCTTTCCTGGTCAACGGATAAAACTTTTTGTGTTATCACGATTAAAAATATTTCAAGACAATATTTAGTGTTTAACTTCTCAAATCAAAGGACCCGGCGGAGAGAGCCAAATCGTAGGAGGCAAAGTGGTTTTGGTATTAGAAAAGTTGTCTTGGCATGTGATCCGCAAGAAAAAGACCGCAAGCTCATAACAGAAGAAGCAGGAGAACCAACGCTCTCCTGCTTCTTTCAACATGAATCAGACCTTCCTTAAGCGTCTATTGCCCGTAATAGGCTCCGGCGCCATGCTTGCGCAGAAAATGTTTGTCTAAAAGCTCTTGACTGATTGCCGGGGCTGCCCCATCCAGTGCCTTAGTATGGAAAGCAATCTTCGCGATCTCTTCCAAGACCACACTATTGTGGACCGCAGTAGCCGGATCCGCCCCCCAGGTAAAGGGACCATGGTTGGCCACCAGAACTCCGGGAAAATCCCGGTAGTTGAGATCGGTGAACCGCTCGACAATCACTTGGCCCGTGTTTAACTCATAGTCACCCTTAATTTCCACCGCCGTTAACCGCCGGGTGCAGGGGACTTCTCCGTAAAAATAATCGGCATGGGTTGTGCCCAAGCATGGAATCCCCTTTTGGGCTTGGGCCCACGCGGTGGCCCAGGGCGAATGGGTGTGGACCACGCCGCCGATTTTCGGGAAATGCTGATAAAGGCACAAGTGGGTCGGGGTATCGGAAGACGGTTTAAGGTTCCCCTCCACCACCTTCCCGCTCAGATCCACCACTACCATCTGTTCGGCCCTTAACTCTTCATAGGGCACGCCACTGGGTTTGATTACTACTAATCCACGGTCCCGGTCGATCCCGCTGACATTGCCCCAAGTATAGATGATCAGATTCTCTTTTTTTAGCTCAAGGTTAGCCGCCAGTACTTCCTCTTTTAACTCGGTGAGCATAAGATCTTCCTCCTTGACTTGACCTAAAGCGCCCGCAGATTATCTTCGACAAACTTACCCAGCTTAAGATAGTTTTGGTAAAGCTCCTCGTAAACCTTAGCCTGTTCGGGGTTGGGCTGGAAGGTTGCACTAAACCCACTCCCCATTTTCCCCTGGGCTTCATGGACGGAGGCGTAAACTCCGGCCGCCACCGCGCCAAACATTGCTGCTCCCAAAGCACAGGCCTGTTCGGAGTGGACAACTTTAATCGGCATATTCAAAACATCGGCCGTCACTTGCATGACAAAGGGATTCTTCTTGGCAATCCCACCCATGGCAATAATCTGCTCGATGTGGACGCCTTCCGCGATAAAACGATCAACAATCGCCTTTGCCCCAAAAGCGGTGGCTTCAACCAAAGCCCGGAATATCCGGCCCGGTGTCGTCCCTAAGGTTAAACCGGCAATGGCCCCGCGTAAATTTTGATCCGCATCGGGGGTCCGCCGCCCGTTCAACCAGTCTAAGGCGAGCACACCATTGGGTTCTACCGGCAATTGCTGAGCTTCTTCGGTTAAAGCCGGGAATATTTTACTTCTTAGCTCGGTGAAAAGTTGTTCTTTAAGCTCCTCCGTCAAAAGCGCGCTTTCTTGCAGGAGCTTTTTCAGGGGCCAAGCGAGGATCTCCCGGAACCAGGCATAAACATCTCCATAAGCCGATTGGCCAGCCTCTAAGCCGATCATGCCGGGAATTACGGAACCATCAACCTGACCGCAGATGCCTTTGATCAGTTTACTCCCAATCTCTTCATATGAAGCAACCATGATGTCACAGGTTGAAGTCCCCATAATCTTGACCAAAGTGGCTTCGGTGACGCCACCGCCCACGGCGCCCATATGCGCATCAAACCCACCGACCGCAACGGCAATCCCCGGTTTCAGTCCCAAACGCTCTGCCCACTCTTGACTAAGCTCTCCCGCTTTTTGGTCAAGAGTATAGGTTTCTGTGTAGAGCCGTTCCCGTAAGCCCTTTAATGAGGGATCAAGACGGAGCAAAAACTCCTCGTCCGGTAACCCGCCCCACTCTTGATGCCACATCGCTTTATGACCGGCCGCACATCTGCTCCGTTTTATATCCGACGCCGCTTTCACCCCGCAGAGCAAAGCCGGAAGCCAGTCGCATAATTCGACCCAAGAATAGGCCGCCGCTTTAACCTCCGGGTCTTGCCGGTAAACATGGGTGATTTTCGCCCAGAACCATTCGGACGAATAAATGCCCCCTTCGTACTTGGTATAATCCGGACCACCCCAAGTGCGGGCCAGATGGTTAATCTCTTCCGTCTCTTGGACGGCGGTATGATCCTTCCAGAGAATAAACATGGCATTGGGATTATCTTTGAACTCATCCCGCAGCGCCAAAGGTTGCCCTTCCTGGTCCACCGCACACGGAGTGGAACCAGTGGTATCAATGCCAATACCCACCACCCGTTCCCCAGCTCCGGACGGAAGCTTACCTAAAGCGCCTTTCACCGCCGACTCCAGTCCTTCGATATAGTCCAACGGGTGTTGGCGAAACTGATTGGCCGTCGGCTCGCAATATAAACCTTGGGCCCAGCGTGGGTAATAACTAACAGCGCTAGCTTCTTCTTTTCCGTTCTCGGTATTTACCACCACCGCCCGGACCGAATCGGTTCCGTAGTCAATACCGATCACCAATTTTTCTGTTCCCATTGATATCCCCCCTTAAATTTAACGGTGATAATAGATCTGCCAGTTAAGATACTTGGTGAAGGCTTCGTTGATAATCTCGCCGACGGCGCCGGGGCAAATCGCCACATGGTGCTCAAAGCCCTGCTCACAGATGTAATGCAAAAGGTCTTGCATGTGGGGAACTTTCATTACACCATAGCCACCAAAGGTATCCAGTACTTCATCGGTGATTTCGCCTTCACCGGCGTAGGCCCGGATCCGTCCGTTCAGATCATCCGTCGATACCCGGCAGTAAGTAGCCTTGGTCGGCTTCATCCGCCCAGTAATCGTCCCATAGGTGTTCTCTTTACCGACGGTTCCCGCAATAATGGCTTGGTAATCCATTTTCCCCTCATTGCCGAAGATATCCTGGGGTAGATTACTACAATGGAAAAGCACACATTTGTTGGGATCCCCGCCGAAATTGTTATTCCAATCCAATAAAGCGCTGGGGCGTTCTGAAGCAAGCGTTAGGGCATACATCCCAATCAGCCCGGTAATATCCGCTTCACAAGCACTGGGGTTCTTACGGTTGGAGAGCATGCTCATAACCGCACAAGGCACAACCCCGAAATATTCTTCCAAAGCCGTCCAACATTGAATGGCCGTCCCGTCCCATTCGTGTTCTTCAATTAAGCGATTAAGAACAACGGCGAATTTGCCCATCTTGATTAGGGCTTCCGCACTAATCCCGTTGGTGGAAGCATAACCTTTAATCGCCTCAATTTGCTCTTTAACCGCTGGTTCATCGTCCTTCAGGCGGCCAATTTGGCCAAGAATCTCGGAGAGATCAAAAGGCTCAACCGCAATTCCGTTGTGTTCCAAAATTTTCTCGCTATAACGTACCGTGGTAAAGTTCACCGGACGAATCCCAATCTGTCCGAAACGGGCCTTGCGTAGACCATTGACGACACGGCAAACGCCGACAAATTTTTGGATATCTTCTTTGAAGCTTTCCTCCTCAGGAGCAACGGTATGTAACTGAGTCAGGCTGTAAGGGATGTTATACTGCCTTAAGTTATTACAAGCCGACATCTTCCCGCAAAAACTGTCCCGTCTTTTTTCGATCGACATTTCGGTGGTCTGATCGGGGAAGGCATGCACCAGAACCGGAACCTTTAGTCCGGAGAGGCGAATCGAATCCGCTACCCCCCGCTCATCACCGAAATTCGGTAAAGTGACCAGAATACCGTCGATCTTCTCCGCATTGGCTTTAAACAAGGCCGCGCATTTCTTTGCTTCTTCATAGGTTTCAACGGTCCCGTACGGAGTATCATCCGGGGTAAGACATACCACTTCAATTCCTAACTCAGCTAAGACCTTAAGGACTCTGCTCCGACCTTCCTCCGCAAGCTCCGATGGGAAAAAATTACGATTGCCAACAATCATTCCTAAAGTTGTCATCCTTTATTACCTCCCGTCCTAATAATTTTGATGCTAGTAATCCGCTTTTTACAGTCACACCCTTACCCCAGATCCCTCCTCCCGCGAAAAAGTGTAAACTTGTCCGTACAAGTAGTGATAAATAAAGATTACATCGAACACAACGCACAATTTTCCTTGATCGAAGTGTATGTGTAATCAGCAAAACCTTGTTGCCAATTTTTACAAAGTTGTGCAGACAGCTTACTATATTAATACCGTTTTTTCTACCTAATTCCTTCTTTTCAAATGTTATTTTTCCTGCTTTTTCTCTGCTACGCAGGAAGCCCGGAGGATCAACTCGGGTTGGTAAACGAGGCGTGGCTTATGCGCTTTATTTTCTAACATATCCAGAATGAGACGGGCCGCTTGTCGGCCCATGGTTACTTTCGGATGCATAATCCCGCTCAATTTTACCTCCGAAGCCACTGCCAAACTAGAATCATCGAAACTGATGAGTGAAAATTCTTCCGGAACTTTAACCCCTTCCTCCCTCAATGCTTCCAATACAAATAAAGCCACTTGGTCGTTGTAACAGACCATCCCGGTCGGCGCCGGGGTCTGTTTCAGTAGATGGCGGGTAAATTGGTAGGGATAGGAATAAAGATCGATCGTTTCATAGGCGCCAATTAACTCCGGAATTGGTTCGATCCCATATTCTTCCAGCGCTTTTATATACCCGGCCCGACGTTTTAGTCCTTGTCGATCATCAGCTTTAAATAGTCCGGCGATCCGCCTGTGCCCCAGCTGAAGTAGGTGTTGGGTCGCGAGATAGCCGCCCTTTTCGTCGTCCATGATAATATAAGCCGGGTCCAATTCGGGATAATAGGCGTGGAGCATCAGATAGGGTATGCCCCGGGTTTCCAATTCCCGATAATACTTAAGATTGCCGTTCTCCCGGGCGCTTTGTGTCGGTTCAATAATGAGACCGGCAATCTTTTGTTGTAATAGATTCTCTAAACAGGTGGCTTCTTTGCTTTTTGCATTCCCGGTTGACGCCAACAGAAGCAAACAACCGGCGGCGCTCAACACCTCTTCGATCCCTCTAATTACGGCCGGAAAAATGTATTCAGAGATATAAGTAGTGACGACCGCCACCGTTTGGCCTTTGGCCGTCGCCGGATAGGCGCAAAAAGTCCCCCTCCCCTGCTCCCGATAGATTAAACCTTCAATCTCCAGATCACTCAAAGCTTTCCGTACCGTATGCCGGCTGATTTTAAACTGATCCGCCAGCATATTCTCGGAAGGGAGTTGATTTCCAGGGGTAATTGCGCCCCGTTTCATCTGCTCCTTTAAATACTCCTTCAATCGAAAATACTTCGGAGCTGAACTGTTTTGATCCAAATTCCTTCACCACACAAAACGCCCTTAGCCGCATTTATAAGCAATAAGGGTATTATATAGATAATCGATGATCGTGCTCCTCTTGACAATGCCGATGAAATTCTGTTGGTCGTCGACCACCGGGATAAAATTCTGGGAAACCGCCAACGGGATTAAATCTTCGATCTGCGAGTTAATAGAGACCGGCTCGTTATCTTGGTGTCGGGGGAGATCCTTAATCCGTAACTTATGCAAATCTTTAAAGCGCAAATCCGGACTTCTTTTAAAACTCCATAGTAAATCCCCTTCGGTAATAGTACCGGCGTATTTTCCTTCTTTGTTCACCAACGGCATCGCCGTATAACGGTGATACTCCATCTTTTCCAAAGCTTGCCGCAGGGTAGAATCCTCTGCAATCCATACTACCTCTTCTTTGGGAGTAAGGTAAAACGCAATATTCAATCTTTACTCCTCCTTAAGATTGGATCCTAATTGATATAACGCGCTAAAAAAGAAAACATTTCATTTAAAAATAAGAGCCCTTCCGTTATAATAAGACCAGGAATAAATAGGGGGTTTTGTCATGTCTAAACGTTTTTGCTGGTTATTTCTAATCTCCATTTTAATCATGGTTTTTGGCGCCGGATGTGATGAGGAAGAAGGGATCCTTGCCCAATTCGCCGGTGAACGCATCGGCTTGGTCATTGAAACTGATGAATACTCCGAGGCCTCTTATTATCAGTCTCAATTGGAAACGGCACTTATTAATTATATAGATCGCCGGTACGACCTTCAAGTGATCAATCCCCGCCTTCTCTTGAAGCGTGCGCCGGAATGGGAAGGCCGACTGGAAGACTTTTGCCGCAAGGAACTAGGCTTAAATTATCTTCTCATCATTGATCTCTTAAATGTAGTCGTAAACGAACCCAAGCCCAGCATGGACATGTGGTCAAAGACTTTTCGCTTCAAAGTGACCACCACTTGCTCCTTGACCCTGGCCTATACGTTCCAGAATCTGAACACCGACGGGATCATGTACTTCGGCCAGAGCAATGGTTCATCCCGTGAAGAAAGTAGAGTTAAAGCCAGTAAACGCGGGGTATGGTTCGATATTAATGAGGTGGATTATTATGATTTAATCGAAGAGGCAATGTTCAACGCCTTACGCCGTACTGAATTATTATAATCTTCTTTCTTCGCTTCTTCAATCTTCAAACCATCCCCAATTGGTAACTGCCGGGTTTTTAACCAGCCGGATGACTCCATTCTGTTTAGTCCGGATCTTAATCGGTACTGCTTGTTTTATTTGGCGGATCCAGGGAAGAATAAACTCAAACTTGTTCTTGAGGAAAGGAGAAAAAGCGATGAGTAGTTTTCCCACCCTATTCAGTCCGGCCAAAATCGGCTCTTTGGAGATAAAAAACCGGCTCATCATGCCGGCGATGGGTACGGGTATGGCGAACAAGGACGGTACCGTCACCGATCAGCTCTACCATTATCACCGGGTACGGGCTGCTGGTGGTGCCGGCATGATCACCGTCGAGATCGTCGCGGTCCACCCCACAACCGGCGGTTCCTCCCCGGCCATCTGGGATGACCGTTTTATTCCCGGCCTTAAACGGTTGGCGGATGTGATCCGCGAGGGTGGCGCCAAATCCTGTGTTCAACTGTGGCACGCTGGCCGCCAGACCAATTCGAACGTAACCGGCCTCCCGATTATCGCCCCTTCGGCCATCCCCTGTCCTTTATGTCAAGAGGAACCGACTATTATGGACCAAGAATTAATCCAGGAGATCATCGATAGTTTTGGCGAAGCGGCCCGTCGGGCCAAAGAGGCCGGCTTTGATTGTGTGGAAATTCATGGCGCCCATGGTTATCTCCTCGCGCAATTCATGTCCCCCTATTCTAACCAACGGACGGACGAATATGGCGGTAGCTTGGAAAATCGGGCCAAGTTCCCCTTGGCGGTAATCGATAAAGTCCGCGCCATGGTCGGTCCTGACTATCCCATTATTTACCGGCTGAGTGGTGAAGAGAAAGTCAAGGGCGGTTTAACGATTGAAGACACCAAAAAGATCGTCCCCCTCCTCGTTCAACACGGCGTCGACGCCATCCACGTATCCGTTGGGCTTTATGAGAGCTTACGCTACACTGTGCCACCGATGGATTTGGACCGGGGCTTCAATGTTTGGGCGGCTGAAGAAGTGAAAAAGGTCGTCTCCGTGCCGGTTATCGCTGTCGGCCGGATTAACGATCCTGCTCTCGCCGAAGAAATCCTCACGCAAGGCAAAGCCGATTTCATCGGTGTCGGCCGTAGTCTTCTCACCGATCCCGACTGGCCCAACAAGGTCCAGAATGGGCAGGGTGAAAAGATGCGCTATTGCATCGCCTGTAACCAGGGGTGCGTCGACCGGCTCCTCCTGGAAGGAAAACATGCTTCCTGCATCTTAAATCCGGCTTGCGGTCGGGAGGCCGAATTCACCTTTGAACCGGTCACCAAAAAAGGAAAAGTAGTGGTGGTCGGGGGCGGGCCGGCCGGGATGGAAGCAGCCCGGATCGCCCGCGATCGCGGTTGCGAGGTAGTTTTATTCGAGGTCAAGGGCGAACTAGGCGGCCAATGGCGACTGGCGGGTAAGCCCCCGAAAAAATGCGAGATCGCCGGTGATGTAAAATGGCTAATTAACCAGTTGGAACTGAGCGGCGTGGATGTGCGCCTTAATACCCCGGCCACCAAAGATCTAATCCAAGCAGAAAAGCCGGATGCGATTATCCTGGCCACCGGTTCTACCCCAACAAAACCGCCGATCGAAGGGATCGAGCAACCTCATGTGCTCCTTGCTCCCCAGGTTTTAGAAGACCCCTCTTCTGTTGGCGATAAGGTCGTCGTGATCGGTGGCGGGGCCACCGGCTTGGAGACCGCCGAATTCCTTGGGGAAATGGGGAAAAAGGTTACCGTCATTGAAGTCATGGAGGATATCGCCCGCACGATCGGACCGGCCCGCAAACAGTTCCTGATGGAACGCCTCGAAGCGTTTAAAGTCGAAGTCCGGGTCCAGGCCAAAGCAAAGAAGATTACTGCGCAGGGTGTAGTCCTGGACGATGCGAATGAAACCTTAATCCCCGCCGACCATGTGGTAATTGCCGTTGGGGTGAAGAGCGTTAACCTCTTGGAACCGGAATTAAAAGGAGTGGCTCCGGTCTATGTGATCGGCGATGCCAAGGAACCCCGGACCGCGATGAACGCTTTTTACGAAGCGAATGAAGTAGCCCGCAGCCTGTTTAGTTAATAGCTACTTCGAAAAGAACAGAAAGAGACTGTCCCGAAGACAGTCTCTTTTTGTCGGCATAAATCCCGTTGTCCGCTTCAAGCATTCAACATCATCCGGTTTACCCCAAGCTATGCGTGACGTTTCGCAGCCACTGTCCGGAACGGTAACGCCATCGGCAAAGGAGGGCTTTGGTGATCTCTTCAAAAACGCTTAAACCGTAAACCAGATAAACCGGTAACTTAAAGACAAAAGCCCCGACGACAGTTAAGGGAACACCAATAAACCACATGGTAAAACCTTCGAGGAAAAAAGCGCTCCGCGCGTCCCCACCGCCTCGTAAAACGCCAACAATTATGATAATATTATAAACCCGGATAAAGAAGACTAGCGCCACAGTGTAGATAATAAACAGGGTATAGCTCCGCACCGCACGGGAGACATTGAAGATACTGAGCAGATAGGGAGCAGCAACTGCCAACAACAACCCTAAAACCAACCCGGTAATCATCGCCAAACGGGAAAACCGCTTGGCATATTCCCGGGTTAACTCTACATCGCCGGCTCCAATAGTATTTCCAATCATCACCGCCGCTGCACTGGACAGACCAAAAACAAAAACCATGAACAGGTTGGTGATGGTATTGACAATCTGGATCGAAGCCACCGCTTGGGTACCCATCCGGCCATAAACCGCCGCATAGATTAGGCTCGCCGTCCCCCAACAGATATCATTCAAAAGCACCGGAATAATAGTACGGTAGGCTCTTTTAACGAACCCAAAATCAAAAGCGGTTAATTCACCAAAGGAAGCGGTTAACGCCCCTGGGCGACGATAAACCGAAACCACTAAGACCAACGTCTCCACCACCCGGGCAATCACCGTCGCCACCGCCGCCCCGGCCACCCCCATCGCCGGCGCTCCCAATTTTCCAAAGATCAACACGTAGTTGAAGAAGGCATTACAAAAAAGAGCAACCAGACTAATGAGCATCGGTTGGAACGAATTGCCGATTGAGCGATAAGCAAAGTTGTAGATAAAAGAAACCGCAGTAAAGAGATAACTGATCAGGATTATCTGTAAATACTGGGCTCCAGCCGCAATAATTTCGGATTCATGCGTAAAAAACATGATGATCCGGCGGGGAGCAAGCAAACCCACCACCACAAAGATGGTAGCCACGAGCAGAACCGAAGTTAAGCCCATCCCAAGAATGCGCCGAATGTTCTTGACATCCTTCGTCCCCCAAAACTGGGCAATAAACACCGCACAGCCCGCGCTCAAGCCAATCATAAACATCATAAAAAAGAAAAAATACTGATTGGCGATGCCAACCGCCGCAATCGCCGTCTCTCCCAATTTTCCCACCATAACCGTATCGATCATATTTAAAAAAGAGGAGATAAAATTCTGGATCATCACCGGAATCGCCAGCTTCAACATCTTATGATAAAAATCGCGATTAACAAAAAACCTCGTCTCAGTCCTAGTCCCTATCCCTATGCTCACGTCGTCTCCTCCTCTGGCACCAAACAGGGCTAAATATACGTTGAATGATAAAATAGCAGCATAGAAGCTGCTATTGGGTTATTGTTCTATTGTAATTGAAATTTGAATCCGGCGCAACCTAAAAATCCGTATCACTGCGTTGCGCTAGCGGAAGCCGGCGCAAGCCACTGCCCAAATAGAGCGTCCGTGAAGCGTTAAAGACGGCCAACACCGTTACCCCCACATCGGCAAAGACGGCTTCCCAGATCGTTGCCACCCCAACGGTACCCAACAGGAGGAAGAAGGCTTTAACCCCCAAGGCCAAACCAATATTCTGCCGGATAATCCTTTTCGTGCGCCGGGCTAGTTCAATAGCCGGAGCTAACTTGGAGGGAGCGCCTTCCATCAGGACCACATCAGCCGCTTCAATCGCCGCGTCACTGCCCAAACCAGCCATCGCCACTCCTAAATCGGCCCGGGTAATAACCGGGGCATCATTCACCCCGTCCCCAACGAAAACCAATTTTTGCCGCCGGTGGTCTCTGAGTTCCGCCATAAGCTCTTCCACCCGGGCTACTTTGTCTTCGGGCAGCAACTCGGCGTAATAACCATCCATCGCCAGTTGGTCGGCGACCCGGGCGGCAACACTGGCATCATCCCCGGTCAGCATGAGTACCCTTTGCACGCCGATCGCTTTTAAGCGTTCTACTGCTGCTTTGGCGTCGGCTTTGATCTCGTCGGAGATCCCAATGTAACCGGCGTATTTCCGATCAATCGCCACGTAAACAATGGTTCCCGGCACATCACAATCCTCATGGTCGATTTTTTCCCGGTGCATCAAGCGGTCATTCCCGGCCAGAACCTGTTTTCCCGCCACGACGGCGCTAATCCCATGGGCCGGTATTTCCTGGTATTCCTGAACCAGTTCGGAAGGGATCTCCCGGCCGTAAGCTTCCCGGAGGGAATGGGCAATCGGATGATTCGAGTAAATCTCTGCCCCGGCAGCTGCCGTTAAAAGTTCTTCTCGGGTAAAGCCGTTCCGTGGCGCCACTGCGGTCACACGGAAAACACCTTTTGTCAAGGTACCGGTCTTATCAAAGACCACGGTATGGGTGTCGGCTAAAGCATCCAGGAAATTGGCGCCTTTAATTAAGATACCCTTGCGTGATGCCCCCCCGATCCCGCCAAAGTAACCCAGGGGAATCGACACTACTAACGCACAAGGACAGGAAATGACCAGTAACACCAAAGCCCGGTACATCCAATCCTTAAAGGCTGCTCCCGGCAAGACCAAAGGCGGCAATACGGCCAAGAGGAAAGCGGCGCCCACCACCAAAGGCGTATAATAGCGGGCAAAAACCGTAATAAACTGTTCGGTCGGGGCTTTCCGTTCACTGGCTTTCTCCACCAAGTCAAGAATTCGGGCCACCGATGATTCATCGTAAGCCTTGGTTACTTGTACCGTAAGCAAGCCTGCGCCGTTGACCATCCCGGCCAAAATTCTTTCCCCGGCTTCCACTTTCCGGGGGACCGACTCCCCGGTCAGGGCGGAAGGATCAACGAAGGATTCGCCGGCTAAAACTTCTCCGTCCAGCGGAACCCTCTCCCCCGGTTTGACGATAATGGTTTGCCCGACCGCAACTTCCTCAGGCCGTACCTTTCGCGTCCGGCCATTCTCGATCAGGTTGGCATAATCCGGTTGGATATCAAGCAATGCTTTGATTGAACGGCGGGACCGGTTAACGGCTTTTCCCTGGAAATACTCACCCACGGCGTAAAAGAGCATCACCCCGGCCGCCTCCGGAAGCTGGTGAATGGCGATGGCGCCGATCGTCGCCAGGGTCATCAAAAAATTCTCGTCAAACAATTCACCGCGGACCAAATTGCGCAAGGCCCGGGTAATAACCGGCCACCCCACCAAGAAATAGGAAGTCAACAGAACCACATACTCCAGCCAGGAATAGGGCGTCCGGTGTAATTGTTCGTTAAAGACAGAACCGATGATAAATAAGAGTCCTGACAACCATAACAGCCTGTGGTCTGCTTTTTCCCCCTCTTCCTCCGCTTCCTCTTCACTAATTAACTTCACCCCTGGTTCAAGGCGGGAGATGACCTCTTGGGCGACCTCCCGTTGATCGGCGGGGAGATCAATATTTTTCGTCGCAAAGTTAATCTTTACCCTTTCCAAGCCGGGGAGTTTTTTTAGTTCGCTTTCGATTTTAGCTGCGCAATTGGCACAGTCCAAACCCGCTAACGTACAGCGCATCTTTCCACCTTCTTTCTTCAGATCTTACTCTAAGCTTCTTCTGCCAAATGCTCTTGGGCCTCCCTGATTAAATTCATAATGTGATCATCATCCAAAGAATAATAAACCATCTTTCCTTCCCGGACGTATTTAACCAACCGCATCGCTTTTAACAACCGAAGATGGTGGGAGATGGCCGGCAGGGTCATCTCGAGAATGGTTGCCAAATCACAGACACAAAGCGGTTGGTGGGCCAAGAGATAGAGAATTTTCGTGCGCGTCTCATCCCCCAGCACCTTAAAAACCTCTGCCAACCCGTCAACCTCGGCTGTTTTGGCGCGCATGGCCGCAAAATCCAGTTCCGACGGGGAAAAAGCGTCACAAAGGTCCGGATTTTTTTCTACCATCCTTGCTCACCTCGCAATACGATTAAACACTTGCTTAATTGTTATTGTAAATTAGGATTTTCATCTTGTCAATGGGGCTATTTGCGTTGTCCTTAGTTTTAACAATTCCCATACAACATTTTGATAGCCTGACTCAAGACAAACACTATATATTGTCATAGAATCCCCTTTCTTGTTGACAACGCAAATAGTTTCAATGAGATCTGTTTATCCCCGGTTTATTTTTATATGTTATACTTGTTAACAGCACCCAATAAGCCGGGTCGATAGGAATGCTTCACCGGCGCACAGCTTATTCTATGTTTTACTGAGTATTATTGACCTTTTTTTCTACCGGGCGCAGAGGGACGCTTATGCGCTGCCGCTTTTGGGGAAAGTTTTAAACAAGAAGCGGAAGGGGGGACTTTTTTATTTTGCGGAGCAACAGAGAGGCGGAAGGTCAAGCCATGGGTCGGCCAAGGATTCCCATTCTTTATGAAGATAATCATCTTCTCGTTGTCGAGAAACCGGTGAATCTATTAACCCAGGGGGATTCATCGGGCGATCCCGATCTCCTCTCCCTCCTAAAGCAGGAGATCAAAGTGAGATATGGTAAACCGGGCCGGGTTTATCTTGGGTTGGTCCATCGTTTAGACCGGCCGGTAGGCGGCGTCATGGTTTTCGCCCGGACTTCCAAGGCCGCCTCCCGCTTGGCAGAACAGCTGCGGACCGGCGGTTTTAAAAAGACCTACCTGGCGGTCGTGCATGACCGATTAGAAATAAAAGGCCATCTTGAGCATTATTTGGCCAAAGACAGGGCAACCAATCTGGTGTATGTGGTCTCCCCGGCGGAGCCCGGCGGGAAAAAGGCCATCTTAGACTACGAGGTCCTGTCGGAAAAAGAGGGGCTTAGTTTAGTCCGGATCCATCTGCTGACCGGCCGTTCCCACCAGATCCGGGTACAGTTTTCCACCATTGGGCACCCCCTTTACGGAGACCAAAAATACGGGTCCTCCCTGAACAAGCCGGGACAGCAAATCGCCCTCTGGTCCCACCAGATCCTCCTCCGGCATCCCACAAAAAAAGAGGAGATGATCTTCACATCATCCCCCCCGGAGCGAAGGCCCTGGAGTCTTTTTGCGGAAATAGGGATTGCGCCTTTCTGAGATTTAGAAGCTAAGTTTGGCCTGGATAGAAAGGGACGGTCTGATTAATTCAATTTTTGCTCCGCCTACCTCCCAAGTTCCGTTAAATTCGCTGCCTTTTTCGCCGCAAGGCACCACTGAAGCCAGGACGATTTCGAGATTATCGGCGGCATTGTAGCTTAGTTCGGGCTGTAAGATAAAGCTGCCGTCATTGGCATTGATGAGACTCCCGAACATAAATGTGTAGTAATCGAGAAAGTATTTTTCCAAAGCGACAAGCAGATAATCTTCCGCCTGAAGCAGCTGGCCGGTGGATAACCCTTTGATTAAATTGTAATCGGTTTTCTTCGTCACACCCCGCCCTTGATGGTAGTACTCCATCCGGAGCGTCAGATCGGCGCCGGCGAAAAGATAGTCCCCACCCACACAGTACTCCAGCAAATCTTTGGTCCGGCGCCCGGAAAAATCAAACCTCCCCTCTACATTTCGGGGTACATTAAGCGCCGCTTCGCCGTAAACGGCGATATTCCCCACCGCGCCAGCAAAATCGGTGCCAAGGTAATATTCTTGATGATAATTTTGCGTTTCCGGCCGATACAATACTTCTCTAATCCAGCTGGCGGAAAAATCAAAGGCCCCCCAGATTTTCTGTACTTTGATGCCATAAGGAATCCGGTCCCACTCCCCCGCCTCGGGTCGCCAGGTACGCATCTTATCTTCAAAGGCTAGATAAACCTGGAAGGCGGTGTGATCGTTAAGAGCGTAACTAGATAGAAGCCCAAGGGTGCCCGGCGTCTCTTCAGAAAAATCATCCAAAAAGGAACCGGGATGGGTTTTTGCCGTGGGATTAAAGGCATAACCCGTCCCCCACCCAATCGGAATTTTTCCGAATTGGACGTCCATCCTTCCCAGGTTAACCATCCCCCAAAGGTGGTCAATTTGAAGGTTTAATTGATCAGAAGCGTTCGTAAGGCTTTCACCTGTTGCTCCTGGGAAGAGAGTTGTCAAATAAGCGGGGTGCTGATTACCTGTGCGGTAATCATTATTTAGTTCCATATGGAAGGAGAGGTTTGGACCGGGGTTCCAATCGCCTTTCAAGCGAAAATAAAAGACGTTGCCAAAATCCTCTTTGGTGAAGTTTAAATTGTACAGGATGTAACCATACAGACTCCCTTCCTCCGATTTAAGTCCCAGAAAATCTGTTGTCTCCTGCGCGAAAACCACGGAAGCGGCCGGGAAGAGCAGGAGAAAAAAGCTGAGTGTCAGCGCCAGCTCGTATTTTTTCATAGTTTACCTCCTTTTTAAGATTAAGAAGCTTCCCGCCATTGGCAAGAAAATATCTCAGCCGGAGCACACCATCGGCTCCGGCTGATGCGCTTATTAACGGTAAAAACGGGTTGGGTTGAAGTATTTCTCGTCAA